>NZ_CP098803.1:4510000-4746307 GCF_024346605.1 Rhizobium anhuiense bv. trifolii | reverse complement strand
TTCGGCGAGAAGACCATGACGAAATTGATCGACAGCGATTCCCACTCGACGCGGCGCAGATTGGCGATCTTCGCCGTGATGTTGCGGCCGAGCACGTTGACGGTGACGGTATCGCCGATCTTCAGGCCGAGCTCATGCGCCTCTTCCGAGGAGAAGGAAACGAGCGGCTGGCCGCCGTAATCCTTGTCCCACCAGCTGCCTTCGGTGAGGGCGGCGTTCTCCGGCAGGGTCTCGGCATAGGTGATGCCGCGATCGCCGTTCAGCACCCAGCGACCGGCCGCCGGCACGGTCAGTTTGCTGACGTCCTCGCCGTTGAAGGCGACGATCCGGCCGCGCAACATCGGCACTTCGACGAGCTTTCCCTGAGGCGCCTGCGCCTGGACGAGATCGCGGAATGCGCCGACCTCGGCGCTCTGGATATCGACGAAGAAAAAGTTCGGTGCGCCCTCGTTCATGCGGCCGGTCAGCTGCTGGCGCAGGTTGCCGTCGATCAGGGTCAGCGTCACCAGCAATGCCAGTCCGAGGCCGAGCGACAGCACGACCGAGGGCGTCAGTGCGCCGGGGCGGTGGATATTGCCGATCGCCAGCCGCAAGGCCGGTGAATTGACGCGGGGGCTGCGGCGCGCGAGCCAGGCGATCGCTGCTGCGACGAGGCGCAGGACGACGAAGGCGAAGACGATCGCACCGACGAAGACGACGGCGATGAAACGGTCATAGGCGGTCAGGATGGCAAGGCCGGCAAGGGCGGCCATGAAGAGCGTGGCAAGCAGGATATAGGGCCAGGAGGGCAGGCGGCGGGCCTCGAAGCCCTGCTCGCGGAAGAGGGCGGTCGCCGGCACTTCGCGGGCATGGCCGAGCGGCAGGATGGCGAAGGCCAGCGTCGTCAGGATACCGAAGAGCGTGGCGAGCAGCAGGGCGCCGGGATAGAGGGTCGGCGTCGTGGAGACCGGCAGGAATTGCGCCAGGAACTGCGCGGCGAAGATCGGCGACAACGCGCCGATGACGAGGCCGATGAGGATGCCGCCGAGGGCGATAATGGCGATCTGGAAAAGATAGATCAGGACGACGACCTGGGCCGGGGCGCCGAGACATTTGAAGGTGGCGATGGTCGTGCGCTTGGCATCGAGGAAGGCGCGCACGGCATTGGCCACGCCGACGCCGCCGACGATCAGCGCGGTGAGACCGACCAGCGTCAGGAACTGCGAGAAGCGGGTAATGTTTTCGGTGAGCGAGGGCGCTGCGCGATCGCTGGTGCGGACCGCCCAGCCGGCGGAAGGGAATTCCTTGGAGGCGCGCGCCTGGATGCCCGACATCGCGCCCTTGTCTTCCAGCCGGATCTTGTAGGCATGTTCGACCAGGCTTCCCGTCTGGATCAGCCCGGAGGCCTGGAGCGCCTGGCGGCTGACCAGCAGGCGCGGCGCGAAACCGAAGCCTTCCGACAGCGCATCCGGCTCGGTTTTCACCGTGCCGGTGATGCTGAGCTTGACGTTGCCGAGCAGCAGTTCGTCGCCGACGGCAAGCTCGAGACGATCGAGAAGCAGGGGCGCTGCCACCGCACCATAGGTGCCGCCTTGGCCCGAAAGCAGCGCTGCAAGCGGATAGTCCGGTTCGGCCACGAATCTGCCGTAGAGCGGGTAGCCGTCGTCGACGGCCTTGACCTCGACCAGCGCCTGATCGGAGCCGTCAGGCTTGCGGGCCATCGAGCGCAGGCCCGTTGAAACCGAAACCGTGCCGAGGCTTTCGAGGAAGCCCAACTCCTGAGGCGTGGCTTCGCGGTTGTTGAGTTCGAAGCGGACGTCGCCGGCCAGCAGTTCCTGCCCCTGCGAGGCGATCGTGTCGGTGATCGACTGCGAGACGGAATTGACGGCTGCAATTGCGCCGGTGCCGAGCGCAATGCAGGCAAGAAAAATGTAGAAGCCGCGGATGCCGCCGCGCAACTCGCGGAGCGCCAGGCGAAAAGCAAGCGAGACGCGCGGGGTGATCATTCTCATGCGATCGCCGCCTCGCTGTGGCGGGCGGCGCTGTCGCCCTCGATCCTGCCGGAGCGGACGCGGATCTGGCGTGAGCAGCGGTTTGCCAGGGCGACGTCGTGGGTGACGAGAAGCAGGGTCATGCCGCGTTCGGCCTGCTTGGAGAACAGAAGGTCGGCGATCTGGCGGCCGGTCTCGGTGTCGAGATTGCCTGTGGGTTCGTCGGCGATCAGCAGGGCGGGCGAGGGGGCGAGCGCCCTGGCGATCGCCACGCGCTGCTGCTCGCCGCCGGAAAGCTGGCCGGGATAGTGGTTCAGCCGTTCACCGAGGCCGACCGATTTCAGCTCGCGATGGGCGATCTCGAAGGCGTTGCGGACATTGGCGAGCTCGAGCGGCACGGCGACGTTTTCCAGCGCCGTCATGTTGGCGATCAGGTGGAAGGACTGGAAGACGATGCCGATGTTGCGGCCGCGGAAATCGGCGACCTCATCCTCGCTGAGGCTATGGAGCGGCGTGTCGTTGATATTGATCTCGCCGCTGTCGAGTTTCTCCAGCCCGGCAAGCACCATCAGCAGGGTGGATTTGCCGGAGCCGGAAGGGCCGACGATGCCGACGGATTCGCCGGCCGCGACATCGAGATCGATGCCCTTCAGCACGTGGACGGAGGCGGCTGCGCTGCCAAGGGTCAGATCGGCGCTCTTCAACTCGATAATGGTTTTTGCCAACAGAAATCGCCCTATATAAATCCCCAACAGAATGGCCGCATAACGGCACTTCGCCAATCTAGGGAAGCCAGAATGAGATTTAAAGTTGCCGCCCTTCAATTCACCGTCATTGCCGTCTCGCTGATCTTTGCCGCTGCGGCCAATGCCCGGACGATCAATCTGGTCGGTTTTGGGGACAGTTTGATGGCGGGCTATCAGTTGCCGGCCGGCAACGGCTTTCCGGAAAAGCTGCAGGCAGCCCTGAAGGCGAAGGGGCTCGACGTCACCGTCGCCAATGCCGGGGTCTCCGGCGATACGACGGCAGCGGGCCTTGCGCGCATCGACTGGTCGGTGCCCGACGGCACCGACGGCGTCATTCTGGAGCTCGGCGCCAATGATGCGCTGCGCGGCATCCCGCCCGAGGAGAGCGAGAAGAATCTCGATCAGATGATTATCCGGCTAAAGGAGCGCGGGATTGCCGTGCTGCTCGCCGGCATGATGGCGCCGCCGAACATGGGGGCGGACTATGCCGCACGATTCAACCCGATCTATCAGAAACTTTCGGAAAAACATGGGCTTCCGCTCTATGCCTTCTTTCTCGACGGCGTCGCGCTGGAGCCCGGGTTGAAGCTTGAAGACGGCATGCATCCAAATGCGAAAGGCATCGACGTCATGGTCGAAAAGATGGCGCCTGCTGTCACAAATTTCGTCGAAACGATTTCTTCTGTGAAGAAATAGGGGCTTGCGCGGTTGTTGATTGCGTGATTCCGTGTGAGCACCTGCAAAAGATTCGGGGAGTGCTCGTGATGCCGAGACTGTTTACCGCCCTCGAAATTCCGCGCAATGCGGCGATGAGCCTTTCATTGCTGCGCGGTGGCCTCCCCGGAGCACGATGGATCGATGTGGAGAATTACCACATCACCCTGCGTTTCATCGGTGATGTCGACGGCCGCACGGCCGATGAAATCGTTGAACGCCTCGACCGGATCGATCGGCCGGAATTCCAGTTCCGGCTCGAAGGAATCGGTTCCTTCGGCTCGAAGAAACCGCATTCGGTCTGGGCCGGCGTTTCGCAATCGCCTGAAATGTATGCCCTGCAGGGCGAGATCGAGCGCATCTGCCAGCGCATCGGCCTGCCGCCCGATCCCCGCAAGTTCATGCCGCATGTGACGCTGGCGCGGCTCAAATCCTCGCGGCTCGACGATGTCGTGCAATATCTGGCGGGACGCGGCAACTTCCACACCGCAACCTTCACCGCGCCGCGCTTCGTGCTGCTTTCGTCGCGCGAATCGGTCGGCGGCGGGCCCTACCTCACCGAGGAAGTGTTCCCGCTGCACGAGGCCCGCTCGACGCCCAGCGTATCGAGCAGGCTGCTGCAGCCGGCCAAGAGCCTGGTGTAGACCAGCTCGAAGCCGCCCGGGCCGCCATAATAGGGATCGGGGATATCCTCTCCGGTTCCGAGCGCGGCATCCCCGAAAAGGCGGATATTCGCCCCATGCGGCGCGCTTTTTTCGAGCGCCGCCACATTGTCGCGGTCCATGGCGAGGATCAGATCGAAATCCCTGAAATCCCTCGATTGGATGCGGCGGGCGCGTTGCCCCGATATGTCGATGCCGTGGTTTTTCGCAGCGGCGATCGAACGCCGGTCGGGTGGCTCGCCTTCATGCCAGCCGCCGGTGCCGGCGGAATCGATGGTAAAATCGCCGGTCAAACCCGCTTCGGCGACGAGATGGCCAAAAATTCCTTCCGCGAGCGGAGAACGGCATATATTGCCCATGCAAACGAAGAGGATGCTGATGCGTTTCATCGGTAAACCTGTCGGACAGAGAAGAGGACCATGGCATGAAAATGGAAAGACTGGAACGGACGGCGGCCGAGGCGCAACTGGCCGGACTTGCAGGCTGGGCGCTCAATGATGCAGGTTCTTCGATCTCGAAGACGTACAAGTTCGCAAATTTCATCGAGGCTTTCGGGTTCATGACGGAGGCAGCACTTGCGGCCGAGAAGCTCAATCATCATCCCGAATGGTTCAACGTCTATTCTAGGGTGGAGGTGACGCTGAACACACATGATGCCGGCGGACTGACGGAGCTGGATTTCAAGCTCGCCAAAGCCATGGAGAAGGCTGCGGCGCGCCGTATCGTTTGACAGCGGGGCCGATTGAAAGCCGGTCCGCCATCACCATATGTTCGCTTGGACGAAAGGGATGCAGGGATGGACGAGGTTAAATTCGGGGAAATCCTGTTGCCGGGCGACGAGGACACCCAGAGCCGGCGCGAGAAGACCGTAAGGCAGAAATTCTGGCCGACCTTCCGGCGGGCCGTGCGGCAGATCCCGTTCTCGCGCGATGTGGTTGCCGGTTTCTATTGCGCGCTCGATCCGCAGACGCCGACGAAGGTGCGCGGCGTGCTGCTCGCGGCGCTCGCGTATTTTGTCATGCCGATCGACATGATCCCGGATGTTTTCGCCGTCATCGGCTTTTCCGACGACATCGCCGTGCTTTCGGCCGCCTTCGCTATGGTGCGTGGCCATATAAGGCCGGGCCATTACGAAGCGGCCGACCGCGTTCTTGCCGACCGGCCGGAAGAAGCGATGAAGACGATCTGAATCCCGTTCTAAATTAAAGAGTCAGGCGATTTCGCGTTCCAGCACCTTGCGGAGCTTGCCAAAGGCAAGCCGGATGCGCGACTTCACCGTACCGAGCGGCAGCCCGGTTGATTCGGCGATCTCCGAATGCGATTGGCCGAGGAAGAAGGCGGCGCGCAGCATGTCGCGCTGTTCCTCCGGCAACTGCCCGACGGCGGCGCGTATCCTGGCGTCGCGATCGTCATTGGCGATAATTTCCTCCGCGCCGATATCGGCGGGCGGCTGCAGGGCCGGGTCGGTCTCGTCGAAGATGCGGGTATTGGCGCGGCGTTGCATGTCGATGCGGCGGTTGCGGGCAATGCGGAAAAGCCAGGTTGAGAGCGAAGATCGCGTGGCATCATAGAGATCCGCCTTGTGCCAGAGCACGATCATGATCTCCTGGACCAGTTCCTCGGCCTCGCCTGGTGTCATCTTCTGGCGCATCAGCCAGGCCTTCAGGCGGGGTGCGAAATAGTCGAACAGGATGGAAAAGGCCTGCTGGTCGCGATTGTCCGCGACGGCCTTGGCGAGGGCAGCGAAACGCTGTCTTTCCTCGGCATCCATGTCTCCTCACAAGCCCCCTGCGGCAATAATTTCGTCCCGGATTTCCAAGTCTTAATGAGGTACAACGGATTTGGGAAAGGTCAAACTCTTGCCTGAATCTTTGTGTCTTAAATTCACCCGAACGGACGGCCAGTGCCATCGGGGCACGATGTCGCGGCCTATACCGTCAAAGGTGCGAAAATTGACACTCGAGCTGAAATGACACAGGCAGATACAAATCGCAGCTATTGTTGACCATTTGGTAACCTGAATTAAGTCAAAATAAAGCAGATCGTGATTATGCGGCGCCCGCTATGATCGCTTCGGGCCTTGAATCGCAAGAACCGGCAGGAATCCATGTTTGTAAAAAGTATCGTATCCGCTCTCGCACTCACCCTGACCATGGCCGGAGTTGCGGAAGCGCAGCAGGCCGCGCCGAACCGCATCCAGCAGTTCCAGGCATGGGGCGCCTATTCCTACAAGTCGGGCAAGAGCACCGTGTGCTACGTGTTGTCCGTTCCGACGGCAAAGCAGCCGGCAAGCGTCGATCACGGTGACAATTTCTTCATCGTCTCGCAGCGCCCCGGCCAGAACATCTCCTATGAGCCGCAGGCCATGATGGGCTATACGGTGAAGGAAAATTCAAAGATCAACGTGGTCATCGACAACAAGACCTTCGTGATGTTCACCAAGGACAAGGCCGGCTGGGTCGAGAATGCTGCCCAGGAGCCAGCCCTCGTCGCGGCGATGAAAACGGGTCATTCGATGACGGTGAATGCCGTTTCGCGCAAGGGCACCGGCACCTCCTACAGCTATTCGCTCTCGGGTATCTCGGCTGCGCTGAAGCAGATCGAAACCTGCAAATAAGCGTTTTTTTGTTCGCAGAGCTTCCAGGGCCGGCCTTGCGCCGGCCTTCGTCGTTTCCATCCAAAGCGCGGCGATCTTTCAGATCTGCCTGCCGCGCTTTAGGTCTTTGATTTCAGCATGTCGTCGTCGCAAAACCGCTGCACAGTTTTGCGCGACATGCTTGATAGTGACGCGCGGGCAAAATGATGCTAAAGGCCGCGCAACAGCGGACAGATCGCGATTTCAGTCGCCGTTCCGCCATTCAATTTCTGCCAATGTGCCGTCATGCACCCGCCAGTCTTCCGGCTTTGCCCTGAAGTTCGCAGGGCTTGCGGGGCGGTTACGTGTTCGAATTCGGGATGAATGCCTATGTCCGTCATGGATGCGATAGATGTGACCAAGCCGCAGGCGCGCACCTCCGCCAGCCTCGAGAAGCCGTCCTTGATCGGGCTGTCGCGCGAAGAGATGGCGGCGGCACTGCGGGAAAAAGGGGTGGCCGAGAAGCAGATCAAGATGCGCGTCTCGCAGCTCTGGAACTGGATCTATGTGCGCGGCGTCTCCGATTTCGACCATATGACCAATGTCGCCAAGGACATGCGCGAGATGCTGAAGCAGCATTTCACCATCGCACGTCCCGAGATCGTCGAGGAGCAGGTCTCCAACGACGGCACGCGCAAATGGCTGCTGCGCTTTCCCGCCCGCGGCGCCGGACGTCCCGTCGAGATCGAGGCCGTCTACATTCCGGAAGAGGGCCGCGGCACGCTCTGTATCTCCAGCCAGGTCGGCTGCACGCTCACCTGTTCCTTCTGTCATACCGGCACGCAGCGTCTGGTGCGCAACCTGACGGCGGAGGAAATTCTTTCCCAGCTGCTGCTTGCCCGCGACCGGCTTGGAGACTTCCCGGATCGTGAAGCGCCGCAGGGTACGATCATGCCTGCCGAGGGCCGCAAGGTCAGCAACATCGTCATGATGGGCATGGGCGAGCCGCTCTATAACTTCGATGCCGTCAAGCAGGCATTGCTGATCGCCACGGATGGCGACGGCCTGTCGCTGTCCAGGCGCCGCGTGACCTTGTCCACCTCCGGCGTCGTGCCGGAGATCTTCCGCACCGGCGAAGAAATTGGCGTCATGCTGGCAATCTCGCTGCATGCGGTGCGCGACGACCTGCGCGACATTCTGGTGCCGATCAACAAGAAGTACCCGCTGAAGGAACTGATCGAAGCCTGCCGGGCCTATCCCGGTCTTTCGAACGCACGGCGCATCACCTTCGAATATGTGATGCTGAAGGACGTCAACGATAGCCTGGAAGACGCCAAGGGGCTGATCAAGCTCTTGAAAGGCGTGCCGGCAAAGATCAACCTCATCCCGTTCAATCCCTGGCCCGGCACCAATTACCAGTGTTCGGACTGGGAGCAGATCGAGAAATTCGCCGATTTCATCAACTCGGCAGGTTATGCTTCGCCGATCCGCACGCCGCGCGGCCGCGACATTCTTGCCGCCTGCGGCCAGCTGAAATCGGAATCCGAACGCATGCGCAAGACCGAACGCCTAGCCTTCGAAGCGATGATGATCGCCAACCACGGCGCCGACGACTGATCAGCAAGTTTGATCCTCGCTACAATTCTCCTGCATTGATTTAAGCATGCGCTTTTCCTAATAGTGCCGCCAAAATCATTCAGGAGGATACCCATGCGTTCGGTTCTGCTCGCTCTCGCCGCCAGTTTGGCGCTTTCCCTGCCCGCAAAGGCTGATGACGTGACCGTCGCCGTGACGGCGATCGTCGAACATCCGGCGCTGGATGCAGCGCGCAAGGGCGTTCTCGATGCGCTGACGGCCGCGGGCTATAAAGAGGGCGAGAACCTGAAATTCGTGTTCGAATCGGCGCAGGGCAATCCGGCGACGGCAGCCCAGATCGCCCGCCAGTTTGCCGGCGACGAGCCCAATGTCATCGTTCCGATTTCGACGCCCTCGGCCCAGGCGGTCGTCTCTTCGACGCGTGACATTCCCGTCGTCTTCACGGCTGTCTCCGATCCGCTTGGCGCCCAACTCGTCAAGAACATGGACAAGCCCGGCGGCAATGTCACCGGTCTTTCCGACATGTCGCCGGTCGCCGAGCATCTGGCGCTGATCAAGGAAATCCTGCCTGATGTGAAAACCATCGGCTATCTCTACAATTCCGGCGAGGCGAATTCCGTTTCGCTGCTCGCCGTCCTGCAGGCCGAGGCCGAAAAGGCCGGCCTGAAGGTGGTGGAATCAGCCGCCACCAAGTCGGCCGAGGTTCAGGGTGCGGCGCGCGCCCTCGTCGGCCGCGCCGATGCGATCTATATTCCGACCGACAACACTATCATCTCCGCGCTAGAAGGCGCCGTCGCGGTGGCCGAAGAGAGTAAGCTGCCGCTCTTCACCGCCGATACGGATTCGGTTTCGCGCGGCTCGATCGCTGCTCTCGGCTTCAACTATTACGATGTCGGCAAGCAGACCGGCGAGATCGTCGTGCGCGTGCTGAAGGGCGAAAACCCTGGCGATATCGCCGTCAAGACGGCTGCCGGCAGTGATCTCGTCGTCAACAAGGCCGCGGCTCAGAAGATGGGCGTCACCCTGCCTGAGAGCGTGCTTTCCCGCGCCAACAAGGTCATTGAATAATCGGCCGTCCCTTCAACGTTTAGTTGGATACAGCCGCTCCTGTTTGCACGGGGGCGGCTCTTCGTATTAAAAGCTGCGGTTTCGCGACGGGCGAAACAGAAATCAAAAGGGGCTGAAAGCCTTGAGCCAAATCGCATTCTGGGGGGCCGTCGAGCTCGGCCTGGTCTATTCTTTCGTCGCTCTCGGCGTCTATCTCGCCTTTCGCGTTCTCGACTTTCCCGACCTGACGGTCGATGGCTCCTTTCCGCTTGGCGCGGCGGTCACGGCCGTGCTGATCATTGCCGGCGTCAATGCCTGGCTTGCGGCGCTGATCGCCATGGCGGCCGGGGCCGCGGCGGGCATGGTGACGGCGCTGCTCAATGTGCGCTTCAAGATCCTCAACCTGCTGGCCTCGATCCTGACGATGATCGCGCTGTTTTCCGTCAATCTGAGGGTGATGGGCAAACCCAATGTCGCGCTCATCAATGCCGATACGATGATCAGCCCGTTCTTCGGCCATGGCCTTCGCGATTTCTACGTGCGGCCGCTCTTTGTCGGGGTTTTGGTCGTCGTCGCTCTTATCCTGGTCTGGCGTTTCCTGGAAAGCGATGCCGGGCTTGCCATGCGGGCGACCGGCGCCAATGCGCGGATGGCCCGCGCCCAGGGCGTCGATACCAGCCGACAGATCTATCTCGGCATGGCGATCTCCAATGCGCTGGTGGCGCTCGGCGGCGCGCTGTTTGCCCAGACGAACGGCTTTGCCGACGTCACCTCGGGCGTCGGCACGATCGTCGTCGGGCTTGCCGCGGTCATCATCGGCGAGACGCTGCTTGGGCGGCGCGGGTTGCTGATCGCGCTCGTCGGCTGCGTGCTCGGTTCGATCCTCTATCGCATCGCGATCCAGCTGGCGCTTTCCAGTGACGTCATCGGTCTGCAGGCGTCCGACCTCAATTTCGTGACCGCCGTGCTGGTGACCGTGGCGCTCATCCTTCCCCGTCTTCGCGGAGGTACCGCATCGTGATCAGCGTCAAGGACATCAAAGTCGTTTTCGGACGCGGCACGCCGCTGCAGAAACAGGCGCTGAACGGCGTCAGCCTGACCATCGAGCAAGGCTCCTTCGTCACCGTCATCGGTTCGAACGGCGCCGGCAAATCGACGCTGCTCGGCGTGCTCGCCGGCGACGTCATTCCGAGGGAAGGGCAGGTGCTGATCGGCAAGAGCGACGTGACGCGCAAGTCGACGGCGGCGCGCGCCGGCCTTGTGGCGCGTGTCTTCCAGGATCCGCTGACGGGAAGCTGCGGCGCATTGTCGATCGAGGAGAACCTTGCTCTGGCTGCCCGGCGCGGCGAGAAGCGCGGGCTGGCATCGGCGCTCGGCGGAAACAGGCGCGACTATTTCAAGGAACGGATCGCCGAGCTCAATCTTGGGCTGGAGAACCGGCTGAAGGACCGCATGGATCTTCTCTCCGGTGGCCAACGGCAGGCCGTTTCGCTCGTCATGGCGACGCTTGCGGGATCGGAAGTGCTGCTGCTCGACGAACATACGGCGGCACTCGACCCCGGCATGGCTGAGTTCGTGATGAACCTCACGCAGAAGATCGTCGCCGAACGCAAGCTGACGACGATGATGGTGACGCATTCCATGCGCCAGGCGCTGGATTACGGCCACCGCACGATCATGCTGCATGGCGGCGAGATCGTTCTCGATGTCGCGGGCGACAACAGGAAGAACCTGCAGGTCGAGGACCTGATCGCCATGTTCCGCAAGATGCGCGGCCAGACGTTGGATGACGATGCGCTGCTGATCGGCTGAGGCGACAGCGGCGGTTCGGTACCCGACCGCTGATTATTTCGCCTGGGTGAGCAGGATCTTCGCGGCGAAGATCGAGAAGACGCCCGCGAAGGTATAGTCCATGCCACGCAGCACTTTCTTGTTGCTCTGCAGCCATGAGGCCAGCCAGTCGGCGGCAAAGACCACGCTGGCATTGACCGGCATGCCGATCAGGATGAAGCAAAGCCCGAGGAAAAGCAGCTTGTGCGTGACGGCCGGATCGCCGGCGCTGACGAATTGCGGCAGGAAGGTCATGAAGAAGATGATGACCTTGGGGTTCAGGAGATTGACCCAGAAGCCCGACGAGATGTTGGAAAGTGCCGTGCCCTTCTGCTCCTCGACCTTGGCGACCGTAAGCTTGGAGCCGAAGCGGATCGCCTGCACCGCCAGCCAGAACAGATAGGCGGCGCCGCCGGTCTTCAGGATCAGGAAAGCGGTCGGCGAGGCGGTGATCAGCGCCGAAATGCCGAAAGCGACCAGCATGGTGTGGACGACGATGCCGAGGCTGGTGCCGACGACGACGAAGAGGGCTGCCTTCTTGCCCTGGGCGAGCGCACGGCTGATCGACAGCGTCATGTCGGGGCCTGGGGTCGCCGCGAGCAGCAGCGTCGCGGCGGCAAAGGCGAGAAGGGTCGGTAGGCTGGGCAGGAAATCCATGGCACTCTCTGAAAGCCGGGAAAGACCTGACGATCTCTTACCCGGCTTTCGGAAAATTACCAATCAAACCTGATGATGGCGCCGATCACTTCTGTTCGAGGAAGGCTTTGAATTTGTCGGCGTAGTCCTTGTGCCAGCGCGACAGCGGCGGACGGTTCTCGATGATGTCGCCGGCGGCCCAGGCCATCCGGCGTTCGTCGACCGGACGCGCCACGTCATTGTCGGGGCAGAGAATATAGAAATCACCGCGTTCGAGGCTTTCGACCATGAAATCGACCGTCTGCTCTGGTGTCCAGGCGGCGGCCGGTTTTTCCGCGCGGTCGCCCTTGGTGAGGCCGGTGAAGACGAAGCCGGGGATCAGAAGATGGGCGGAGATCTTTCCGCCTTCGGTATTGCGAAGCTCATGCTGCAAGGCTTCGGTGAAGACCTTCACACCCGCCTTGGAGATATTGTAGGCGGGGTTGCCGGGCGGCGTGGTGATGCCCTGCTTGGAGCCGGTGTTGATGATGAGGCCGGGCTCGCCATGCGACAGCATCTTCGGGCCGAAGGTGCGCGTACCGTTGATCACGCCCATCAGGTTGACGGCGAAGATATGGTCCCAGTTCGCCTGCGGGCTGAAGATTGAGGTTTCCGGGCCGATGCCGGCATTGTTCATCAGCACGTGCACACGGCCGAAACGCTGGAGCACGGCGCGTTCGAGCGCTTCCAGGGATTCCTTGACGGCGACGTCGGTCTCGACCGCCATCACATTTTCCTCGCCGGCAATGGCCTTGAGTTCGTCGGCGGCCGCGGCCAGCCGGTCGCCGCCGAGATCGGCGATGGCGACGCTCATGCCGCGTGCGGCGAAATATTTCGCCGCGGCAAGGCCGATGCCGGAAGCGCCGCCGGTGATGACGGCAACATTGGACTTCTTGAAAATGTCTTGAATATTCGTCACGGGGCAGCCTCTCCTCGAGCATTTGCGGACGCTGGCGAATATGGGCTCCGCTTTCGCGCTGTCAAACGGTATCGGCACGGTCGCTGTCGCACTTGGCCTTGCGTCACGCGCCAATCTCGCTAAAAGTGCCGCGACACCGGGTTTTCGCCGGCCTATTATGCAACGGACCTCATCATCATGGCATCATACAAAGACGTGAAGAAAGTCGTGCTCGCCTATTCCGGCGGCCTCGACACCTCGATCATCCTGAAGTGGCTGCAGACGGAACTCGGCGCCGAAGTCGTCACCTTCACCGCCGATCTCGGCCAGGGCGAAGAGCTGGAGCCGGCGCGCAAGAAGGCCGAGATGCTCGGCATCAAGGAGATCTACATCGAGGACGTGCGCGAGGAATTCGTGCGCGATTTCGTCTTCCCGATGTTCCGCGCCAATGCCGTCTATGAGGGCGTCTATCTGCTCGGCACCTCGATCGCCCGTCCTTTGATTTCCAAGCATCTGATCGACATCGCCCGCAAGACGGGCGCGGATGCGATCGCCCACGGCGCCACCGGCAAGGGCAACGACCAGGTTCGTTTCGAACTGTCCGCCTATGCCCTGAACCCCGACATCAAGATCATCGCGCCGTGGCGCGACTGGGCCTTCAAGAGCCGCACCGACCTGCTGGCCTTTGCCGAACAGCATCAGATCCCGGTTGCCAAGGACAAGAAGGGCGAAGCGCCGTTCTCCGTCGACGCCAACCTTCTGCATTCCTCTTCCGAGGGCAAGGTTCTCGAGGACCCCGCCCAGGAGGCGCCGGAATATGTGCATATGCGCACGATCTCGCCTGAGGCTGCGCCCGACAAGGCGACCACCATCAAGGTCGGATTCCGCAAGGGCGATGCGGTCTCGATCAACGGTGTCGAGATGTCGCCGGCAACGCTGCTCGCGACGCTCAACAATTACGGCCGCGACAACGGCATCGGCCGTCTCGACCTCGTCGAGAACCGCTTCGTCGGCATGAAGTCGCGCGGCGTCTACGAAACGCCAGGTGGCACGATCCTGCTCTCGGCGCATCGCGCCATCGAATCGATCACGCTCGACCGGGGTGCTGCCCATCTCAAGGACGAGATCATGCCGCGCTACGCCGAGCTGATCTATTACGGCTTCTGGTTCTCGCCGGAGCGCGAAATGCTGCAGGCGCTGATCGACAAGAGCCAGGAGCATGTCGAAGGCGAAGTGACGCTGAAGCTCTACAAGGGCAATGTCATGGTCATCGGCCGCGAGAGCCCGAAGTCGCTCTATTCCGACAAGCTTGTCACGTTCGAGGACGATCAGGGTGCCTACGACCAGAAGGATGCGGCCGGTTTCATCAAGCTCAATGCGCTGCGCCTGCGCACGCTCGGCAAGCGCAATCTCATGAAGTGATCGAGGTTCATTTTCGAGCCGGATACGAGCCCGCCGGCCTTGTCGCGCGGGCTTTTTCGTGGAGTGAGGTAGCAAGGCGCCACCAACACCCTTGGAATGTTCTGGATGGTCGGATTGCGCCGACAGCGGACATTGCCACTCATCTTGCGGCACCCTGCTGCATTCTCGGCTTTTCGGAATAGCGGCAACGGACATCGCGGCACTGGCAACCGCCGGATCGGACTCAGCCATCACGCCTCCTCACCGCCCATGAGGTGGTATCGTGATCGGGATGCTGGTTGTTGCTCTCCCTGATCGCCGCGGCCCAGTCGGCGCCGTTGTTTTCGGTCGCACCGGTATTTTCGATGCCCGTGATCGTATCGAACCATGTCACCATGTTCTCTGTGCAGGTATTGGCCAGCGGCGAGAAGGCGTGCGGATCGTCAAGCGAACCGATCATCAGGTTGGTGCGACCGTTTTCGAGGTGATGGAAGAACAATGGCGTGCCGCAATTGGCGCAGAAGCCGCGCTCGACGAGCTCCGAGCTCTTCCAGATGCTCGGCTTGCTGCGTGTCCAGTTGAGCGCATCGTCAGGCGCGGCGACGAGCGCGGCAAAGATGTTGCCCGAGGCTTTCTGGCACATGCGGCAATGGCAGAGATGTGAATTGTCCAGCATAGCGGTTGCGTGGTAGCGCACGGCACCGCACTGGCAGCCGCCGCTCACTTCCATCTCGATGCGTTTCATTTTTTCTCGTCCTTCAAGAGGCGGGGTTTGGGCTTAATCTCTTTTAGGTTTTCGTCTTTTGATCGTCCAGCCTCCCAAGCGGCGGGTTCAATTCTGGTGCCAGTGGGCGTGGTTTGCCGGCCCAGAAGAATGGCCCCGATCAAGCCCCTCTGCCGTCAGCCCATAACTTCCGCTTCAACCGCCGGTTAAGCGGTAGCCGAAGCTCGCAGAGAGTGTTGGGTGGGTCCGCAGCCGCGAAGTCTGCCTCTGGTCGCCTTTGCTACCTGATCCATTTTTCATGGCGGTGCACCACCCTTGACGGATGGCTGTGATCGCTTAGTCTGCCGTCATCATCCTCCGGAGCATTTCCATGACGCAGTCCTTGCTCTTCGGCGCCTTTCTGGCGGCGCTCTTCTATGTGCTCATTCCAGGCCCCGCCTTCCTGCAACTGCTCGGCATCGGCGCCGGGCAGGGCCGCAAGGCCGGCGCCTTCTTCATGATGGGGCATCTGGTCGGAGATATCATCTGGTCGTCGCTAGCGCTGATCGCGATCGTCGGCGCGAAGACGATCGGAACCTTCGTCTTCGATCTGCTCGGCCTTGCCTGCGGTTTCTATCTCGCCTGGATCGGCTGGAGTGCCGTCAATGCCAAGCCGAAAGCGGAAGGGCAGGCGCTTGTCGTGGTCGAGCGGCCGTTTCGTCGCGGCCTGATTTTCGGCGTCACCAATCCGAAGGGTTATCCGGTGGCGCTCGCGACCTTCACGGCGCTGGTCGCGGGCTCGGCCGGCGCGCTCGATTTCGAGGCGTTGCCGGTGCTTCTCGGCGTGTCGTTCGTCGGTTTCGTCACTGCCGATATCATCCTGATCGGCGTCATCGGCGCGGGCGCGGTCCGCCGCTTCTACCGCGCCCATGAGCGGCTGATCGTGCGCTGCTCCGGCGTACTCTTCATGGGGTTTGCCGCCCAGGCGCTCTGGCATGCCACACCCGGCCTGCTCGGCTGGCGCAAGGCTTGATCAGAAGAGGGCGCATCCTGTTCTGATCAGCCGTCCAGGAAGTTGACGATCGATTTCAGTGTCTGGACCTCGTCGGGGTCACCGATCGACATGGCGACCTGGAGCTGGTTCTTGTAATAATCGAGGAAATTGAAGCTGGTGCCGTCGGTGACGCTGGAGAGGTCGATGACGTTGCCATGCGGATCGATCGCATGCATCGGCAGCGGCTCGGAGATCGCGGCATAGGTGTTCTGATCGATCAGGCCGCTGTCGAAACTCTGGCGCGCGTAATTGCGCAGCTCTCCAGGGCTGACCGCGGTAAAATCAGGCCCTTCGTCAACATTGTCTTCGATCTGGAACGAGGCCGGGGCCGGAGCTTTGGTCTCGATTTGAATATCAGAGGTCTTCGAACTTTTTGCGTTATTAGGATTGTTGTTAAATAGCAAACTCTGAGAAGACCGCACAGAAAAAATTTCCATGGCGCATGTCCCCTTACAAGAAGAACACCTGAAAACTAGCGCTTGCGCGTGATTCGCGTCAATCGTTAACGATTGGTTAATTGTCACGCGTCAACTTTTGTCCACCGGATTTGGCAGGCGTTCGCCAGATTTGGTGGACGAGGCAAAAGGTCTTCCCCGCCAACATACCAATTCCATGGTTGCTCTCCTATATTGACGATCCACCTGCATGCCAAAAAGGAATTTTCCAATGCCTTCTCCACATGATTTCAATCCGGCGCTGGTAAGCTGGGACGGTCTTCACGGCCTGCCGCGCTTCGATGCCGTTGATGACGGCGACTTTGCCGCCGCCTTCGAAGCCGCCCTTGCTGCGCATGAAAGGGAGATCGACGAGATCGCCGGAAACGGCGATGCGCCGACATTCGACAATACAGTCGTGGCGCTGGAGATTGCCGGCGACGCACTGTCGCGCGTTTCGGCGCTGTTCTGGAACAAGGCGGGCGCCCATACCAATGATGTGATCCAGGCGCTGGAGCGGGAGATCTCGCCGAAAATGTCGCGCCACTATTCCAAGATCGGGATGAATGCTGCGCTTTTTGCCCGCATCGATACGCTCTGGGAGAGACGCGAGAGCCTTGGCCTGACGCTCGAACAGACGCGCGTGCTGGAACGCCATTGGAAAGGCTTCGTCAAGTCGGGCGCCAAGCTTGACAAGGCCGAGCAGGAGAAGCTCGCCGCGATCAACGAAAAGCTTGCCGGCCTCGGGACGCAATTCGGCCAGAACGTGCTGGCCGACGAGAAGGCCTGGGCACTGCTGCTTTCCGACGGCGCCGAGCTCGCCGGGCTGCCGGAATTCCTTCGCGACGCGATGGCGGCGGCCGCGCGCGAACGCGGCGAAGAGGGCAAATATGCGGTGACGCTGTCACGCTCGATCATCGAGCCGTTCCTCACCTTTTCGGAGCGCCGCGATCTGCGCGAGCAGGCTTTCAAGGCGTGGGTGGCGCGCGGCGAAAATGACGGGGAGACGGACAACCGCGCCGTCATCAAGGAAACGCTGGCGCTGCGCCATCAGGTAGCGACGCTGCTCGGCTACGGCAATTTCGCCGAGCTGAAGCTCGACAACACGATGGCGAAGACGGCGGAGGCGGTGAACGGCCTGCTCAAAGCCGTCTGGGCGCGGGCGGTGAAACGCGCCGGCGAGGAGGAGGCCGATATCGCGGCGCTGATATCAGACGAGGGCCGGAACCATGAGGTGATGCCCTGGGACTGGCGCCACTATGCCGAAAAGATCCGGACGCAAAAGTTCGATTTCTCCGAGGCCGAACTCAAGCCCTATCTGCAGCTCGAGAAGATCATCGAGGCCTGCTTCGATGTGGCCGGGCGGCTGTTCGGCATCCGCGCCGTCGAGAAGAAGGGTGTGGCCGCCTATCATCCTGACGTCAGGGTGTTCGAAATCAGGGACCGCGAGGACCGGCTGGTCGCCCTGTTCCTCGGCGATTATTTCGCCCGCAGCTCGAAACGTTCCGGCGCCTGGATGAGCTCATTGCAATCGCAGCACCGGCTTGAGCTGAAGAACGGCCGCCACGGCGAATTGCCAATCATCTATAATGTCTGCAACTTCGCCAAGCCGGCGGAAGGCAAGCCGGCGCTGTTGTCGCTCGACGACGCGCGCACACTGTTCCACGAATTCGGCCACGCGCTGCACGGCATGCTGTCGAATGTTACCTACCCTTCCGTTTCCGGCACCAGTGTTTCGCGCGATTTCGTCGAGCTGCCGTCGCAGCTTTATGAGCACTGGCTGACGGTGCCCGCTATCCTGAAGCGCTACGCCGTGCATTTCGAGACCGCCGAGCCGATGCCGCAGGCCTTGCTCGACAAGGTGCTGGCCGCGCGAACCTTCAATGCCGGTTTCAATACCGTGGAATTCACCTCGTCGGCGTTGGTCGATATGGCGTTTCACACGAGAACGACCGTCGAGGACCCGATGGCGGTGCAGGCGGAGGTGCTGGCCGAGATCGGCATGCCGAAGTCTATCGTCATGCGCCACGCGACGCCGCACTTCCAGCACATCTTCTCCGGCGGGTATTCGGCCGGCTATTACTCCTACATGTGGTCGGAGGTGCTCGACGCCGACGCCTTCGCCGCCTTCGAGGAGACGGGCGACGCCTTCAATGGCGAGATGGCGCGCAAGCTCAAGGAGAATATCTATTCCATCGGCGGCTCGATCGATCCGGAGGACGCCTATAAGGCCTTCCGCGGCAAGCTGCCGAGCCCGGATGCGATGCTCGTCAAAAAAGGACTTTCGACCTTCGAGGAATTGACAGGCAGCGACGCCTAAGACAATTTGATGACACGCTGTGATGCGGCGGGGCGAAAGCCTTGCCGCAGCTTTTGCGCGTTCCCCCCTTTCGCAAACGCAAAAAAAACTGTATGGACGCCCCAAACTAATAGGCGCGTCCTCTAGAGCGTGCGCCCCAGCCTCAGAGATTTCACATATGGCACTTCGCAATATCGCGATCATCGCGCACGTTGACCATGGCAAAACGACCCTGGTGGATGAGCTTCTCAAGCAGTCCGGCTCGTTCCGCGAAAATCAGCGTGTCGCTGAACGCGTGATGGACTCGAACGATCTCGAAAAAGAACGCGGCATCACCATTCTCGCCAAGGCGACCTCGGTGGAATGGAAGGGTGTCCGCATCAACATCGTCGACACCCCCGGCCACGCCGACTTCGGCGGTGAAGTCGAGCGCATTCTCTCGATGGTGGATGGCGCGATCGTTCTCGTTGATGCCTCGGAAGGCCCGATGCCGCAGACGAAATTCGTCGTCGGCAAGGCGCTGAAGGTTGGCCTTCGCCCGATCGTCGCGATCAACAAGATCGACCGTCCGGACGGTCGCCACGAAGAAGTCATCAACGAAGTCTTCGACCTCTTTGCAAACCTCGACGCGACCGACGAGCAGCTCGACTTTCCGATCCTCTACGGTTCGGGCCGCGACGGCTGGATGAACGTCAATCCAGAAGGTCCGAAGGATCAGGGTCTTACCCCGCTTCTCGACCTGGTGCTCAAGCATGTTCCGGAGCCGACCGTCCACGAAGGTCCGTTTACGATGATCGGCACGATCCTCGAAGCCAACCCCTTCCTCGGTCGCATCATCACCGGCCGCATCAATTCCGGTTCCATAAAGCCGAACCAGGCGGTGAAGGTTCTCCACGCCGACGGCAAGACGATTGAAACCGGCCGCATTTCCAAGATCCTCGCCTTCCGCGGCATCGAACGCCAGCCGATCGAAGAAGCGCATCAAGGTGACATCATTGCGATCGCCGGCCTTTCCAAGGGCACGGTCGCCGACACCTTCTGCGATCCTTCGATCACAGCACCGCTGCCGGCGCAGCCGATCGATCCGCCGACCGTCACCATGTCCTTCATCGTCAACGATAGCCCGCTGGCGGGCACCGAAGGCGACAAGGTCACGAGCCGCGTCATCCGCGACCGCCTCTTCAAGGAAGCAGAGGGCAACGTCGCCCTGAAGATCGAAGAAGCCGAAGGCAAGGATTCGTTCTACGTGTCCGGCCGCGGCGAACTTCAGCTCGCCGTCCTCATCGAAACCATGCGTCGCGAAGGCTTCGAGCTTGCCGTGTCGCGTCCGCGTGTCGTGATGCACAAGGATGAAAGCGGCCAGCTTCTGGAGCCGGTCGAAGAGGTCGTCATCGACGTCGACGAAGAACATTCCGGCGTCGTCGTGCAGAAGATGTCCGAGCGCAAGGCCGAAATGGTCGAGTTGCGTCCGTCGGGCGGCAACCGTCTCCGCCTGCGTTTCTACGCACCGACCCGCGGCCTGATCGGCTACCAGTCGGAGCTGCTGACGGATACGCGCGGCACGGCGATCATGAACCGCCTGTTCCACGACTACCAGCCCTACAAGGGTGTGATCGGTGGCCGCGTCAACGGCGTGCTGCTCGCCAACGCTCCCGGCGAAGCCGTCGCCTATGCGATGTTCAACCTGGAAGATCGCGGCCCGATGATCATCGAGCCGGGCGAAAAGGTCTATGCCGGCATGATCATCGGCATCCATTCGCGCGACAACGACCTTGAAGTCAACGTCCTGAAGGGCAAGCAGCTCACCAACATCCGCGCCGCCGGCAAGGACGAAGCGGTGAAGCTGACGCCGCCGATCCGCATGACGCTTGATCGCGCACTCTCCTGGATCCAGGACGACGAGCTGATGGAAGTGACGCCGAAGAATATTCGTCTGCGCAAGATGTATCTCGACGCAAACGATCGCAAGCGTTTCGAAAAGTCGAAGGCGGCCCTCTGAGAGCCTGGCGCAGTTTAGAGAAGTCCTTAAAACCCCGGCCCTCGCGCCGGGGTTTTTGTTGTGCGCCGCGTCGATTCCATCTTGTGACAATCGTTAAAAAAGCGTTAACTTTTGACCATCGTCCACATGTTAAGTCTGTGGGCAATGGACCGGAATGCGGTATCGCATATGGTTAATTGCCTCTGGCGGGACCAGAGTAAACGTTATGAAGACGTTGTCGATCGATGTCCGGCGGGCCGAGCCGCATGATGCCCGCGCTATATCGGAAACACACAGGCTCGCCTGGCAGCATACCTATGCGGGTATCATTCCGCATCGTGCGCTGACGCAGATGATCGAGCGGCGCGGCGAAAGCTGGTGGCGCAAGGCGACGCGCGGGCCGGCAACGCTGCTGGTTCTCGATGTTGCCGGCACCGTCGCCGGCTATGCGACGCTTGGCCTGAACCGCGCCCGCGCTTTACCGCAGGAAGGCGAAATCTACGAGCTTTACCTTCGGCCCGAATATCAGGGCATCGGCCTCGGCAGGATGCTGTTCGGCGAGGCGCGCCGGCTGTTAAAGTCGCTGGGCTGCAACGGGCTGGTGGTCTGGTGCCTCGAGGAAAACGAGACTGCCAGCCGCTTCTACCGCCATCACGGCGGTGTCGATTTCTGCGAAGGCATGGAAAGTTTCGACCACAGGCAATTGAAGAAGATCGGCTTCATCTGGAGCTGATCGATCCCTAGCGTGTCTGAAAAGACGCACGGCGCTAGAGTCGGCCTTCGCCTATCTCCTACCGGAAGTTTTTGATGTGAATGTGCGCCGCTGCAGTCAAGCATTGGCGCTGTGCGATGTTGCGTTGCCACATGAAACTGATTATCTGGCTGCGAACAAATTCAACCTCGCGGGAGTTTCCTATGCGCATCGACGCTATTTCCATCGGTAATAATCCACCTGAGGACGTCAACGTTATCGTCGAGGTTCCGGTCGGCGGTCATCCCATCAAGTATGAGATGGACAAGGAAGCCGGCACGCTGGTGGTCGATCGTTTCCTCTATACGCCGATGACCTATCCCGGCAATTATGGTTTCGTGCCGCACACACTGTCGGAAGACGGCGACCCGATCGATGTGCTGATCGCCAGCACCCGCCCGCTGGTTCCCGGCTGCGTCATCAATGTCCGCCCGATCGGCGTCCTGAAGATGGAAGACAATTCCGGCAAGGACGAGAAGATCATCGCCGTGCCGTCGCCGAAGCTGACGCTGCGCTACGAGAAGGTGAAGGACTACACCGATCTTCCCGAGATCACGCTGAAGCAGATCGAGCACTTCTTCGAGCACTACAAGGATCTGGAGCCCGGCAAGTGGGTGAAAATCTTCGGCTGGGGCGACTCCAAGGAAGCCGGCGAACTGATCCTCGAAGCCGTCGAGCGCGCCAAGACGACGAAGGGCTGATCGTTCAGCGAAGAAACGCTTCGAGCTTTCTTGCCAAATCCTCCGGGTCGCCGTCGATCCGGAGGATTTTTTTGCGTGCGGTCTCGCCGGAGACAAAGCTGACGCTGGATTTGGGAATGCGCAGCGATTGCGCGATCAGCAGGATGAGGGCCTTGTTTGCCTTGCCCTTTTCCGGGACCGATGTGACGCGCGCCTTCAGGAGGGCTTCACCCTCGCCGTCGGCCTCGATGCCATCGATTGCGTCACGCCCGCCATTCGGCGTCAGCCGGACGGCGAGGCGCAGATGGTCATCGAAAAGGCGCCAGGGACGGCTCAAGCGACCAGCGGGTACAGCGTGGTCCACAGCAAGGTGCGCAGGAAGAAGATGATCAGCAGCAGGATGATCGGCGAAATGTCGATGCCGCCAAGGTTCGGCAGAAAGCGGCGGATCGGCTTCAGCGCCGGTTCGGTGACGTTATAGAGAAAAGTGCCGACCGAATTGACGAACTGATTGCTGGAGTTGATGACGTTAAAGGCATAGAGCCAGGAAAAAATGGCACTGCCAATCAGGATCCAGGTGTAAATATTCAAAGCCAAATCAATGGTTTGAAACAGCGCAAACATCGTCATCTCCAAATTCGTTGTTGACAGACATGTAGACATTGGCGACTAAACGAGCAAGTGCCGTGTGGAGACGCGCGGTGAATCATGTTTAACGGGCGGCTCTGCAGCTATTGCGGCGCCCGTCTCCTCGGAAAACATCCATGTCGTTTGCGCCCACCGGAGACCGTTTTGCCGCGTTTCGGCATTCGTCCTACACGCGGTTCTTCTTCGCGCGCTTCCTGCTTTCCTTCTCGCAGCAGATCGTCAGCGTTGCCGTCGGCTGGCAGATGTACGACCAGACGGGCAAGGCGATCTATCTCGGCCTGATCGGTCTCGTGCAGTTCCTGCCGTCGCTGCTGCTCATGCTCGTCACCGGTTCGGTGGCCGACCGGTACAATCGCCGGGCGATCGCGGCTCTCTGCTCGCTGGTGAGCGCGCTCTGCACGCTGGCGCTGCTGGTCATGACTGTGATGGGCACCTTCACGCCCCTGCCTGTTTTCGCCGTCCTTTTGATCTTCGGCATCGAACGCGCCTTCATGTCGCCGGCGGTGCAATCGCTGGCGCCCAATCTCGTGCCGGAGCACGCTCTTTCCAATGCGATCGCCTGGAATTCGTCGTCCTGGCAGCTCGCGGCGATCACCGGGCCGGTGCTCGGCGGCCTGCTCTACGGCGTCAGCGCGACGACCGCCTATAGTGTGGCGGTCATTTTTTCCGTGCTCGGTGCGGCCCTTCTCTACATGATCCCGAAGCCGGAGCAGAAGACGACGGGCGAGACCAAGAGCTGGGCGATGATCCTCGGCGGCTTCAGCTTCATCCGCGCCGAAAGGGTGGTGCTCGGGGCGATCTCACTCGATCTCTTCGCCGTATTGCTCGGCGGCGCGACGGCGCTGATGCCGATCTTCGCGCGCGATATCCTGACACTCGGTCCCTGGGGGCTCGGACTGCTGCGCGCCGCACCCGGCCTTGGCGCCATCGTCATGGCGATCTTCCTTGCCGCCTATCCGCTCAAACACCGCGCCGGCATCTACATGTTCATCGGCGTCGCCCTGTTCGGCGTCGGAACGATCATCTTCGGCATCTCGACCAACACCGAGGTCTCGATCGCGGCGCTGGCGCTGATGGGGGCGGCCGACATGGTGTCGGTCTATGTGCGCGAGAGCCTGATTGCGCTCTGGACGCCGGATCATCTGCGCGGCCGGGTCAATGCGGTCAACATGGTCTTCGTCGGCGCTTCGAACGAACTCGGGGAATTCAGGGCAGGCACCATGGCGTCGATCTTCGGCGCGGTGCCGGCGGTTGTTATCGGCGGGATCGGAACGCTTGCCGTGGCAGCGATCTGGGCTTCGCGTTTCCCGAAATTGCGGCAGATCGATACGCTCGACGCGCCCAGCACATAACCGCGACAGAGCGGTCCTGCCGAACGACGCTTTATGCGGGAAGCGTGATCGGGGAAGCGGCTTTCGCCGTCTTTCCCTCGAAGACGATGTCGAGGAACTCGGTCAGCCAGGCTTTCAGCGGCGCGTCGAACAGCATGCGTCCCTCGAGATGTTCGCGGCCCTGCTGAGCGTTCGGCAGGATGAAGCGATGGGCGCCATGCACGACCCAGCGATGCATCATCACCCGGGTGAGTTCGGCATGGTACTGCAGGCCCCAGGCGTTGCCGCCATAGCGGAAGGCCTGGTTCGGATAGGCATCGCCTTCGGCCAGTAGCTCGGCGCCGCGCGGCAGCTCGAAACCCTCGCGATGGAAATGATAGACCATCTTCGGCCAGTGCATCAGCAGGCGGCCCTTCTCGGTCGGGTGCAGCGGATACCAGCCGATCTCCGTCGAGCCGTCGGCATTCGGCTGCACCTTGCCGCCGAGATGACGCACCAGCATCTGCGCCCCCAGGCAGATGCCGAGGTAAGGGCGCTTCTCCCGCAGGGGAATGTCGATCCAGTCGATCTCCTTCTTGACGAAGTCATCGGGATCGTTGGCGCTCATCGGTCCGCCGAAGACGACGGCGCCGGCATGGTCTTCGAGCGTCGTCGGAAGCGCCTCGCCGAGAACCGGGCGACGGATATCGAGACGGTAGCCCTTTTCGACGAGCAATTGGCCGACGCGGCCGGGGCTCGATCGTTCCTGATGCAGGACGATCAAGATCGGGCGCCCGTCGCGGTTCGGACTCTGCTCAGTCGGCATCATCTTGCGCAACCTGGACATCGGTCACCCTGGCGGCGGCCTCTTGCCGCTTCTGGATGCGCTCGCGCGAGGAGACGCCGAGCAGATCGGCGATACGCCAGATCACATGGTCTTCCATCTCGCTGCGTTCGCCATCGGCATAGACGATGTCCCAGAGGATGCCGATCAGCTCCAGCCGTTGCTCGGTATTGAGATGGCGTTTCAGGTCGGCGGTGAAGCGATAATAGTCGACGGCGGTGCTTTCCGCCTCCAGACCAGCGGCCATCAGAGCATCGAGCTGCTTGCCGTCGAGGGCATACTGCTCCTTCAGGAGCTTGCGCAGCCGCTTTTTCTCGCTGGCTTTGATCTGACCGTCGGCCTCCATGACCTGCATGCAGAGCGCTGCCACTGCGATGCGCGGATCATCAGGGGCAAATCCTTTCTTCGGGTGGTCGGCGGTGAGCTTTTGGAAGAATGCCTGAAAGCGTTCGAACATGCGGTTTTCGTTCCATTTCAGAAAAGGCGGAGCCGTGTCTTGGGTTCCGGTTCCACCCTGGGATCGCGAACGCCGGGATCATCCGGCAACCCGCCAAAGAAAGGTTTTGCCTCATTCGGCGCCGGCGCTTTATCGCTCACGGCCGGTTCGACGGGTTTCGATTTTGCCGGCGCTGGTGCCGGCGTGGGGCGCACAGCCTCGGCAATCGTCGCAGCGCGTTCCAGCTCGATGATGCGATGGTCGTTGACGGGGCTTTCCGGCCTGACGTCACGCAGCGGCGGCAGCGTCTTCAGAGCTGTTTCGATCGAGGCCGGCGTCGAACCGTCTTCGAGCGAACCTTCGATCTGGCCGAAAGGCGCCTTCCATTCGAAGGCGTCGAGACGGCCGGTCACCGGCGATATCGGCAGCCATTTGTCGGAGACGAAACCATCCGCCACCCAGGCCGGATCGCGCGGCGCCTTGAGCGCCTGGGCCAGCCAGTGGCGCACGCGGCCCTGGTCGCCGGTCTCGGCCTCTTCGATGTCGGCCAAGAGCAGGAAGGCGGCTTCACGCGGCTGCATGCGTGCCGCCGCTTCCGCCTTGGCGCGCGCCTTGGCGAATTCCTGCGCGTCGAGTGCCGCCTGCGCGACGACGAGAAGGGATTCGACATTGTTCGGGCGCAGCCCTTCCAGCCGTTCGGCACGCTTCAGCCGGTCGAGCGTGGAATCGCCGCTGCGAGCCCTGACATAGGCCTGGCCGATCTCCGGATGCGGTGCCGATTTCCATGCCTGTTCGAGGATCGAGGCGGCTTTGCGCACGCCGCCTTCGCGGAACAGCGCCTTTGCAGCGACGAGAGCTGCCGGAATGAAATCGGCGGCGAGCTTCAGCGCCTGCTGGGCGTCGTCGCGGGCACCGGCCGGGTTGCTTTCCAGCTTCTCGCCGGCGCGCGCCGTCAGCAGGACGGCGTGCAAACGGTTGGCTTCGGCCTTTTCGACGACGCGGGCAGCCTTCTGCTGTTCGAGCAGGCGGATCGCATCGTCCCAGCGGCCGGCCTGGCTGCGATATTCGAGCGTCGCCTGGGCGGCCCAAGGCAGATAGGGCGCGTTGTCGGCCGCCTTTTCAGCATATTGGCGGGCCGCCTCGTTGGCCCCGAGACGGCGGGCTTCGAGATAAAGGCCGCGCAGGCCGAGTTCGCGCGTCTCGGGATCGTTGGCCATGGCCTCGAACTTGGCGCGCGCCTCGTCATGGCGGCCCTCGATCAGGGCGGCCTGAGCTTCGAGCAGGTTGATCAGCGGTTCCTGATCGGCGCGGATGAGGCCGCGCGAGCGGGCGGCCATCTTGCGGGCAAGCAGGGCATTGCCGGCGCCGGCGGCGATCAGGCCGGTGGACAGCGCCTGATAACCGCGGTCGCGCTTGCGGGCGCGGAAATATCGCGTCACCGAATGCGGCGAAGTCCAGACCAGGCGGACGAACCACCATGCGATCATCACGGCGGCGATGAGAGCGATGATGGCGCTGGCGGCAACGATCAGCTTCGTCTGGTAGATCTGGCCCTCCCAGATCAGCGAGAGATCGCCGGGGCGATCGGCAAGCCAGGAGAAGCCATAGGCGAGAAGCAGCACGAAGAGGGCGAAGGCGACAAGGCGGATCAGCATGGCCTTATCCTTCCTTGCCGGTGCCGGAAACGGCTTTCGACAGCGCGCCCCCGACCAGTTCCTCGACGCGGATGCGCGCTTCGAGTGATTGCTTGAAGGCGGTCGACGCCTGCTTGCCGAGGGCGGGCAGATTGTTCCATTCGGCGGAAGCGCCGGGCAGGTCACCGCTCTTCACTTTGTCCTCCATGCGGGCAGCAATGGCTTCGACGCTTTCACCCTCTATATTGCCGACGGGGCGAACGCTCACCAGCGACTTGGCGCTCGACATCAGCCGGTCCGACCAGCTCTGGTTCGGATCCGGCTGGTTGACGGCTTCGACGATCGCGGTGGCGACATCGGGAACCGCTGCCACCAGTTCGGCGCGTGAGGGAATGCCGGTCTCGGCAAAGGCGCGGAGGTCGGCGACAGCAGGATCGTCGGGCGCGACGCCGGCGAAAGTGTCGAGTTCGGCCACAAACGGACCGCCGCGATCGATCGCCGCCTTAAGGGCGGCGGCCGCGATCGCCCGGGCGACGGCGACGTCCTCGCGCGGCTCGTTCAGCTTCTTTTCGGCCTCTTCGAGGCGCTTGGATATATCGGCGCCGTTCGTCGTCTGCTGTTCGGAAGACTGGGCAAGTGTGGCGCGCAGCTGATCGACCTGGCCGGTCAGTTCCGCAATCTTCTGGTTGAGCGCCTCGACATTTGCCGAATCGGCCGGTGCACCGGCTGCGGGAGCCTTCGCCGCCGATTCCAGCGCAGCGACGCGCTTCTCGAGCGCGCCGTCATCCGTGCTCGCCGGGTTGGCGGCAAGGTTGGCGACGGCCTGTTTCAGGCCGTCGATCTCGCCGGAAAGCTCGGCGGAAAGCTCGGCGGTCTCCGGCGAGGTCGCCTGTGGCGCAGACGAGCTCGGGAGGTAACCGGCATACTGGATGGCGCCGGCGCCGAGCAGCGCCACGAGGCCGCCGAAGATGCCGGCGGCAATGAGACCGGAGGTGCCGGCGCTCTTCGGCGCGGGCTGTTCGGGAGGAGGGGTGTAGGACGGTTCCGAAGCTACCGGTTCCTCCTCAAGCGCCTCCGCCGCAGGCTTTTCTTCATATTCGGCATGCGAGGCAGCTTCGGTTTCGGGCGTCAGGCCGTCGTCCGTGGCGGCGGTAGTGTCGGCATCACCGGCTGGGCTCTCTACCGGCTTTTCGGTATCGGCTGCGGAGGCGAATTCCTGTGCATCGAGGTCGATCGTGACCGGCTCGTCGGCGCTCTTCGAATGGCGTGGCGGGTTTCCCGATACCATGAGGTCCTCTTTATCCTGCATTGCAACGAAACTAGACAGTGATCCCAGTTAAGGGAAGAGGTTAGATCAAATTTGGGCAGTTAGAGCCTTCAAAGCAGCGACAAAAGGCTTCTCTCATCCGGCATTGGCGCAATCGTCACGTTTTTTCGGAGTACTGCCGGAACGGCCCCCGCCACCGCCTCGCTCAGGCAAAGGAGGCGAATTGTGCTGCGCTTCGGTAGGGCGGACCGCGGCTCCGGCAGACGAAAGAAATCCTCAGCCGTCTGGCGGGAATAGAAGAGGATGACGTCCGGGCCACCGTCAGCGAAGATCGCGTCGACCTCGGCAGAATCGGGGACGGCCGATTGCATGCGATAACATTCGGCGACGGAAAATTGGATGCCAAGTTCGCGCAATCTTCCTTCGAAAGTTTCGGCACGCGGGGTGCCGGCAAGATAGAGCAACCCGTCGGCTCCCTGCGCCGCGATGAGATCGGCAAGATCGCGGCCGTTGCCCGCGGATGCGGCGACATATCGGAAGCCAAGGCTGCGCGCCTCTCCCGCCGTCGTCTCTCCGACCGCGAAAAACGGGCGGGTAAGATGCGCACGAAGCTGCTCACCGAGGGCGGAAACGACCCTGATCGCTTCGGCGCTGGTCACCGCGATTGCGCCGCTGGTGGTCGCCAGGGCCGCTGCGGCGGCGGCGCTGTCGTGCAGCGGCTGACGCAGCGGCAGCAGCAAGGGCTCGTGGCCCATATCGCGCAAACGTTGTGCGGTTCTCGTCGCCGAATGGGCGGGGCGGGTGACGAGCACGCGCATCAGCCGCCTCAGTGCCAATCGTCGAAAAAGGCGCTGCCTGCCCTTGCGCGCACGTCCTGGCCGGCGCGGGTGCCGAGTGCTGCCGCGTCGCGGCGGTGGCCGTCGGTCGTCACGGCATGCTGGCTGCGGCCGTCGGGGGTGATGATGAGGCCGGAGAAGCGGATCAGGTCGCCTTCGCAGACGGCATAACCGCCGATCGGCGTGCGGCAGGAGCCGTCGAGTGCGGCGAGGAAGGCGCGTTCGCAGGAGACAGTGTCGAAAGTCGTGATATCGTTGACCGGTGCCAGCAGATCGTCGACCCTGGCATCGCCGATGCGGCTTTCGATGCAGATCGCCCCCTGCGCCGGCGCCGGCGGGAAGGTGTCGGGATCGAGGATATCGGTCACCACATCGACCTTGCCGAGACGCTTCAGGCCGGCCAGCGCCAGCAGGGTCGCGTCCACCTGGCCCTCCTCGAGCTTGCGCAGGCGCGTTTCCACCAAGCCGCGGAAGGTGATGACGTTGATATCAGGCCGCATGCGGCGGATCAGCGCCTGGCGGCGCAGCGACGAGGAACCAACGGTGGCGCCATGCGGCAGGTCGATCAGTTTGCGCGCGGTGCGACCGATGACGGCGTCGCGGATATCCTCGCGCGGCAGATAGGCGGAAAGATGAAGGCCCTCGGGCAGGTGCGTCGGCATGTCCTTGGCGGAGTGCACGGCGAAATCCAGCTCGCCAGCGGCAAGCTTCTGTTCGAGCTCTTCGGTGAAGAGGCCCTTGCCGCCAATCTCGGAAAGCGACCGGTCGGTGATGCGGTCGCCCTTGGTCGTCAGCACGACGATCTCGAACATTTCTTCGGGCAGATGATGCGCCGCCATCAGCCTGTCGCGGGCCTCATGCGCTTGGGCAAGCGCCAGCGGGCTACCCCGCGTGCCGATCCGGAAAGGTTTTGTTTGCATCCGCTCAATTCCGTTGTTACCGGAGTTCTCGTAAACGGGTTTCCATCCCATCGCAATCAACGAACAGGCTTCATGGTTCCCTTTCTACGCATCCTTGGCATCGAAACAAGCTGCGACGAGACCGCCGCCGCCGTCGTCGAGCGCGATGCGGAGGGGCATTCCAACGTGCTGTCGGACGTGGTGCTGTCGCAGCTCGACGAGCACAGCGCCTATGGCGGCGTGGTGCCGGAGATCGCCGCGCGCGCCCATGTCGAGGCGCTGGACGAGCTGATCGAAGAGGCGCTGAAGCGCGCCAATGTGTCGCTGGGCGATGTCGACGCCATTGCCGCCACCTCGGGGCCGGGGCTGATCGGCGGGCTGCTTGTGGGGCTGATGACCGGCAAGGCGATCGCCAGAGCCGCCGGCAAGCCGCTCTATGCGGTCAACCATCTCGAAGGCCATGCGCTGACGGCGCGGCTGACGGACGGGCTCACCTTTCCCTATCTGATGCTGCTCGTCTCCGGCGGCCATACCCAGCTCATCCTGGTGCGCGGCGTCGGGCAATACGAGCGCTGGGGCACGACGATCGACGATGCGCTCGGCGAAGCCTTCGACAAGACGGCAAAGCTGCTCGGCCTGTCCTATCCCGGCGGACCGGCGGTGGAGCGCATGGCGCGGGACGGCAATCCCGATCGTTTCAATTTTCCGCGGCCGCTGGTCGGTGAGGCAAGGCTCGATTTCTCCTTCTCCGGTTTGAAGACGGCCGTGCGGCAGGCGGCACAGGATATCGCGCCGCTCAGCGATCAGGACGTGGCGGATATCTGCGCCTCGTTCCAGAAGGCGATTTCGCGGACGCTGAAGGATCGCATCGGCCGCGGCCTGCAGCGGTTCAAGACGGAATTCCCTGCTGCAAGCGAAAAGCCGGCGCTCGTCGTTGCCGGCGGCGTCGCCGCCAATCTCGAACTGCGCGGCACGCTGCAGGCGCTGTGCGACAAGAATGGCTTCCGTTTTATTGCACCGCCGCTGCACCTCTGCACCGACAATGCCGTGATGATCGCCTGGGCGGGACTGGAGCGGATGGCAGCGGGTGCCGCGCCGGATGCGCTCGACGTACAGCCGCGGTCGCGCTGGCCGCTCGATTCCAACGCGGAAAGGCTGGTCGGTTTCGGAAAAAGAGGAGCCAAGGCATGAGCGAGACCATCGCCGTCGTTGGATCGGGGGCTTTCGGCACGGCGCTTGCCGCCGTCATCGCCCTTGCCGGGCGCAGTGCGGTGACGCTTGTCGGGCGCAATCCGGCGCTGATGGAAGATCTGAAGAGCGAGCGGCTGCATGATGCGGTGCTGCCCGGCATTTCTCTGCCTGACACGCTGGAATTTTCCGCCGAGGCGGATGCAATCACCGGCGCCTCCATTGTGCTTTTTGCGATGCCATCGCAGGCGCAGGCCGATGCGGCGCGGCAATATGGCCCCTATCTTGCCAAAGATGCCGTCGTCGTCACCTGCGCCAAGGGCATCGAGCGGGCGACGGGCAATCTTCTGACCGACATGCTGGAACGGGAACTGCCGGACCATTCCGTCGCCGTGCTCTCAGGCCCGGGTTTTGCCGCCGATATCGCCAAGGGCCTGCCGACGGCGATGGCGATTGCGGCAGCCGACATGGAGACGGCGGAGCGGCTGGCGCAGGCGATATCAGGCCGGACCTTCCGGCTCTATGCCTCCAGCGACCGGATCGGCGTGCAGCTCGGCGGCGCGCTCAAGAACGTGCTGGCGATCGCCTGCGGCATCGTCGAAGGCCGCGGCATCGGCGATTCCGCGCGTGCGGCGCTGATTGCGCGCGGGCTTGCGGAAATGTCGCGTTTCGTCGTCGCCAAGGGCGGGCAGGCGGATACGGTGCGCGGGCTTTCCGGCCTCGGCGATCTGGTGCTGACGGCGACCAGCCATCAATCGCGCAACCTGCGCTTCGGCATCGCACTCGGGCGCGGCGACAAAACCGATCCCCTGCATGGTGCGCTGGTGGAAGGCGCGTTTGCCGCCTCCGTCGCCTCGCGGCTTGCGGCGGAATTGAAGGTCAGCATGCCGATCACCGATGCCGTTTCCGCCATCATCGACGGCAGGCTCGATATATCAGAGGCGATCGAGCAGCTGATGACGCGTCCGATCACCACCGAATAGGAGACAGACATGCTTTTCGCCCTTCTCTGCAAGGACAAACCGGGACATCTGAACGTGCGCATGGATACGCGTCCGACGCATGTCGAGCATCTGAACAAGCTGAATGCCGAGGGCACGCTGAAGATCGCCGGCCCGTTTCTCGACGATGACGGCAAGCCCTGCGGCAGCCTGATCATCGTCGAGGCGGAATCGAAAGAGGCGGCGCGGGCGCTTGCCGATGCCGACCCTTACGCCAAGGCCGGACTGTTCGAAAGCGTCGAGGTCCAGGCCTACAACTGGGTCTTCAACAAACCGGAGGCGTGAGCATGGCGCACTGGCTCTATAAATCCGAACCCGCCTCCTGGTCCTGGGAGCAGCAGAAGGCTGCCGGCGAAAAGGGCACGGAATGGACCGGCGTCCGCAACTATCTGGCGCGCAACAATATGCGAGCGATGCAGATCGGCGACAAAGGCTTCTTCTATCATTCCAATGACGGGCTGGAGATTGTCGGCATCGTCGAAGTCTGCGCCCTCTCCCATCCCGATTCTTCCGCCAAGGGCGATCCGAAGTGGGATTGCGTCGATATCCGCGCCGTCATGGACATGCCGAAGCCGGTGACGCTGAAGGATGTCAAGGCGAGCGAGAAGCTTGCCAAGATGGCGCTCGTCACCTCGATGCGGCTGTCGGTGCAGCCGGTGACGGAAGAAGAATATCTCGAAGTCTGCCGCATGGGCGGGCTGGACAATCCGCCGCATTGAAGACCGATCCCGAAGCCTTCATCCGCGCCAATACCAGCCTGATGCCGCCGCCGCATGTGCCGGAGATTTCGCTCTATCTGGCGAGCGAGGCGCATGAACTCTGGCTGAAGACGGAGGAGGAGCTGGAGGCGATCGGTCTGCCGCCACCCTTCTGGGCTTTTGCCTGGGCGGGCGGTCAGGGACTGGCGCGCTACATCCTCGACCAACCGGAAACGGTGCGCAGCAAGCGCGTGCTCGATTTCGCCAGCGGTTCCGGCCTTGTCGGCATTGCGGCTGTGATGGCCGGTGCCCGCAAGGTCACCGCCTGCGATATCGATCCCTGGGCGCAAGCCGCAGTCCGGATGAATGCCGAGGCCAATCGCGTTTTGCTCGGATTTACCGGCGCCGATCTGATCGGCCAGGCCGTCGATGCGGATATCGTGCTTGCCGGCGACGTCTTCTACGACCGCGCTTTCGCCGATGCGCTCGTTCCCTGGTTCGCGATGCTGGCGGCCGAGGGCAAGGCGGTGCTGGTCGGCGATCCCGGACGCAGTTACCTGCCGCGGGATCGGCTGGAATTTTGCGCGGTTTACGAGGTGCCGGTGACGCGGGCGCTAGAGGACAGCGAAATCAAGAGGACGACGGTGTGGCGTTTCGCTCCCTAGGTCGGGCCGACATTCAGGTTTCGATCACGCGGGCTATTCTATGTTGGCATTCCAGCAAGCACTCGCCGGCTGGTTTTTGCCGGTCAAGCCTTTTCGAAGAGCGGCGAGATCACCATGTCCGGCACCAGCACCAGGCCCTTGTCGGTTATCCGGATTTCCGGGATGACCGACAACGGGATGAGGTTGAAGCCCATATAGGCGATGGTGCAGCCTGCCTTTTCCCATTCGAGCTTCAAGGCCTTTACTTCGTCCGCGACCTGGTGCACGCGCTGGTCGGACAAGAGCCCGGCGATCGGCAGCGGCACCATGGCCGTCACCTTGCCGTCCATGACGACACAGACGCCACCCTGCCTTTCTTCGATCGCGTCCAGCGCCACCTGCATGTCGGCGGCATTGGTGCCGGCGACGATGATGTTGTGGCTGTCGTGGCCGACCGAGGATGCGACCGCGCCTTGTCTGAGCCCGAAGCCGTTGAGCAGTCCGTGGGCGACATTGCCGGCTGACTTGCCGTGGCGCTCCACCACCGTCACGAAGCAGAGGTCGTGCCTGTCGAAATGCGCCTGCCAGTCATTGGCCGGCTCCAGCGTGACGGTGACGTGGCCGAGGGTAATGCCGGGCAGCTCCGTCTTGATCGTATGAGCGACGACCGTCTCCGTCGGCAGGTCCGGTGTCAGCTTGAGATTTTTGGGCAGCTTGACCGTGTGGTAGGCGGCATCCGGATAGCGGTACGGTTTCGACAGAGCTTCGTCGAGGATCGGCGTGATCTTCTTGCCGTCGACGACGAGTTCGCCACCATACCAGGTGCTGACCGGCGTAAGGTCGTCGCTGAGAAGCACCAGATCGGCCCGGCGCCCGCCGCCCAGACCGCCGATTTCGCCTTCCATGCCGAACCGCGTCGCGCCGTGCAGCGAACCCATCGCCCAGGCCTCTTCCGGCCTCATGCCGTATTTCACGGCTTCGCGCGTTACCCAGTCCAGGCCGAAGGCGAGCAGATCTTCCGCATCACGGTCGTCGGTGCAGACGGCGACGCGCTTGTGGGAGGCGCCGAGCTCGGTGATCGTCTTGATCGCCTGCGGCAGCGAATGCCAGGGAGTCGTCGGCGGGCCGCCGCGCAGGAAGATCCACACGCCGGCTTCCAGCAGGTCGTCGGCAATATCGCGGTCGATGGCTTCATGCGTGTCGGTAACGCCGGATGCGGCATAGGCGGCAACGAACTCTCGTCCGTAGACATGGCCCGACACCGGCCTGCCGCGCTCGAGTGCTGCAGCCAGGATCGCATGGCTGCGCTCGTCGCCCATCGCAACGGGGACGAAATCCATCTTCTCACCGAGAGCCACGGCTTCCGGCCATTTGTCGAACAGGGCGGCGATCTTGTCCGGCGTCAGGTCGCCGCCGGCTGTTTCCAGGTCCGGCGTCGTCGCCGGCACGGTGCTCGGCACGGTCAGGAAGATCGACAGCGGCGCCTGCCGCGCATCCTCGAGCATGGCCTCGACGCCGGCGACGTCCATGACGTTGCCGATCTCGTGGCTGTCGCAGAAGATCGTCGTCGTGCCGTTGAGGAGTGCCGCTTCCGCATAGGCGCAGGCCGTGACCATCGAGGATTCGATATGGATATGCGGATCGACCAGGCCGGGGGCGATGATGCCGCCTCTGGCGTCGTAGAGCTTGGCGCTCCCGCCTCTGTAGCTGCCGGCCGGCTTGACGGCTGCAATGCGGCCCCCCGAAATCCAGATTTCGCGTCCGTCGAGAAAGCGCTCCGAATAGGTAGACAGGACGCGCGCGCCCTGGATGACCAGGTCGGGTTCGCGACGAGCTGAGGCGACATCCGCAAGACGGCGGGTCATGGTCGAGAGCGGCTGAACGGAGAAGCGGGTAAGCGTGCTCATGAAAACCTCATTTCCAGGACTCGGGGAGGACAGGCCAGAGTGTAGGGAACGCCGTCGGGGGAGGGAAGCACGAATAGTTCTTGCTTCTGGCGCGGGTCCCTGGCTGCTGGAACCGGGCAACAGCCGCGTTCCGATCATGCGCGATCGCCCGGGCCAGAAGGCGTCAGTCTGCGATCAAGGCGGCTTCATAGACCATCGTCGCGGCGGCAAGATCAGCCAACGCCGTTCCGACTGCCTTGTAGAGAGTGATCTCGTCGTTGGACGTCCGCGCTGGAACATCCCGGCGACACAGCTCGTCAAGTGTTGCACGCACCACATCTGTGGAAAGGACACCGCCTTGACGGGAATAGAACCGTGTGCACAGCACCGCCTTATCTGCTCAACAGGGGTATCACAGCGTCATCGCGCATCACCACCTCTATATGGGCGCGGAATACTGAGAGACGGACGAGGAGGACTTGGCGGCGAAGCCATGAGTCTCTGTAGAAGAGACATCTTACGCGGTTTTGGCTGCTTCTGCGGCGGAGGCAGTTCTTGCGCCGCTCTTTTCGCAAGTTCGAAGTCAAAATCAAAAGACATTTCGGGCCTCGTCCACCATTTGGAAATCTCGAAGACTAGAATGCAGGAAACGTGCCAACCGCTACGTTAGGCGGTGCTGGCACGCCGGCGTCAACCCTGTCGTCTCGCGCTATTGCGCCTAGAACAGGATGATTTTAGGCCGCGTCGGCCTAAAATCTGAATCCTGTTCTAAATTAGATAGTTAGAGCATGATGTCATCCGAAAACCGCCCACACTTTTCGGCATCATGCTCTAGGATACGGCCTCAAATCGAATGGATTGCGCGCCTTCCCACAGCGTGAGGCGCCCTATTTCGGCGAGTTGGTCGAGATTGGATGTGATTGTGATGAAATGATTGCCAGCCAGTTGGCCCATTTTCGATGAAAAATCGACACCTCCATAGGCAAGCAGGATTTCCGTTTCGCTAATGCCTCCTGGGTAAAGGATGATATGACCGGGGGCCGGATGGCTCGTATGGTTCTCATAACCGACGCCGAAATCATGGTCGCCAAGCGGAATCCAAACGCCCTCGCCAGACCAGCGAACGTGCACGATTTTACCATCGAACGGCATCTGCTTGATGAATGCGTCACAGGTTTTGGGCGCTCTGGCAGTTTCCAGGACAGCGTCGAAGATGAATGGCCCTGCTGTAATTTTCAGTTTCATGATGTCGCTCTTGTTAGATTTGACCGTTTGTTGATTTGTCTCGCCGCGGCTTTCCGATATTGCCCGTGGCCCTTAGTACCCACTAGGACGCCGTTTTCGACGACAGGCTTTCCGGCGACAATTGTCGTTATCGGCCAGCCGGTGATCTCGATCCCCTCGTAGGGCGAATAGTCTGCGCCATCATGCAGTTCCGCATGACGGATGGTCCGCTCGATGGTTGGATCCCAGATCGCGATGTCTGCATCCGCCCCTACGGCAATCGTTCCCTTTTGTGGATAGAGGCCATAGGTCTTTGCATGGTTCGTTGATGTCAGGGCGACAAAGCGCTGCAGATCGATGCGCCCGGCCATGAACCCTTGCGAAAATAGGATGGGAAGGCGGGTTTCGACGCCTGGAATGCCATTGGGGATGTGCCTGAAATTCATGCGACCTTTGGGATTAAGCTTCCCGTGCTGGTCGTCGTAACGGAATGGACAATGATCGGATGAAAAGAGTTCGAATGCCCCGGTCTCGATCCCGCGCCAGCATTCCTTCTGAGCATCTTCATCGCGCGGCGGCGGAGAGCAGACAAGTTTGGCGCCCTCCCAATCCATGCCGTCGAGGTCCTTGGCGGTGAGCGTCAGATATTGCGGGCAGGTTTCCCCGACGACTTTGACGCCTCTCATCCTTGCGCGAGCGATCTCTTCCATGGCCTCGCCGTTCGAGACATGCACAATGACAACGGGAACGTCCACGATTTCGGCCAGCGTCAGGGCGCGGTGCGTAGCTTCGCGTTCGACGGCGACCGGACGGGTGGAGGCATGAGCGCGTGGGGCAACGTCGCCCGCCAGCTCGTGTTTTTCGATCAGGAACCTGATTGCGTCCTCGTTTTCACAATGGACCATGACGGTGGCGCCCGTCCGTCGCGCGACATCGAGCGTCTTCAGGATCTGTGCGTCATCAAGGCGCAGGCTCTCATAGGTCATGAAAACCTTCAGCGACGGATAGCCGTCGGCCACAAGCGCTGGCAGCTCCTGCCCCAGCACGGCGTCGCTCGGGTCGGATATGATCAGATGAAAACTGACGTCGGTATAACACTGGCCCTCTGCGAGCGCATGATAGGCCGTTAGCACCTCTCGCAGCGACTTGCCCTTTTCCTGAAGGCAGAACGGCATGACGGTCGTATTGCCGCCGAACACCGCCGACAGCGTTCCGCTCTCGAAGTCGTCCGCCATCTCGATCCCGTCGCCCGAAGGCTGGGAGATATGGACATGGCTGTCGATGCCGCCTGGAAGGACATATTTGCCCGAGGCGTCGATCGTGTGCGCAGCACCCGACAGGCTTTGCCCGATCTGGACAATCTTGCCGTCTTTAATGCCGATATCCGCCTGGAAAACATCCGCAGCAGTCGCCACCGTGCCGTTCTGAATGATGAGATCGTAGTTGCTCACAAGCCTGACCTTCAGTGTTGCAGGATTTTGCCAAGGAAGGCTTCGGTTCGTGGGTTGTGTTTTCCCGCGAAAAACTCCTCGCTCGGACGATCCTCGACGATCTCGCCCTGATCGATGAAAATCACGCGTGTCGCCACCCGGCGGGCAAATCCCATCTCATGGGTGACGACCATCATCGTCATGCCGTCCTTTGCCAGTCCGGTCATGACGTCGAGCACTTCGGAAATCATCTCTGGATCAAGCGCGGAGGTCGGCTCGTCGAAGAGCATGGCGAGCGGATCCATCGCGAGCGCCCGCGCGATCGCCACGCGCTGCTGCTGCCCGCCGGAGAGTTGACTTGGATATTTTTTCGCGTGGTCCGTCAGCCCGACGCGATCAAGAAGCGCCATGGCCTTGGTGTGAGCTGCCGTTTCGCTGCGGCCAATGACAATCTTCTGCGCCAGCATGATATTGTCGATGATCGTCAGATGAGGAAACAACTCGAAGTTCTGGAAGACCATACCTACCCGCGTGCGAAGGTTCGGCAGGTCGGTCTTCGGGTCGCCGACTTCGATACCATGCACCCGGATCGAACCTTCCTGAAACTGCTCGAGCCCATTGACGCATTTGATCAATGTCGATTTGCCCGACCCCGAGGGACCGCAGACAACCACGACCTCACCGCGTTCGACGTTCACCGAGCAGTTCTTAAGGACAGCGAACTGTCCATAATATTTGGTAACGCCAGTGATCTCAATCATGCCCGGCCTTTCTGGAAACGCGCGATGGAAAAGGGTTGCAAGGCTCTATCGGTCTCGCGACCGAGAACGAGCCGAGATGTTAACTGGCCGACGATCGGGCCGAGCGTATAGCCGTTTGAAGTGACGGCGTTGAAGAACCCCGGCATTGACGGATGTTCGCCGAGGATCGGCGCACCGTCGATGTTGATGTTCATCGCCGCCCAGCTTCGGATGACGTGAAGTTTGCGCAGAGCAGGAACGACGTGCTGGGCAACCCAAAGGTTCCCCTCAAGGCTCGACAGCAGCGGGCGTGGATGTTGATGGACGGGATCGAGGCCTGCGGTCCAGCCACCGCCGATGATGAAGTTCCCGTTTGCCGCCTGCTTCAGGGTCAAATGGCGGTCGGCATGGGCGACGAGACACGAGATCAAAGGTGCTGCGGCCTCGGTAACCACCATCTGCAGCGGAGCACCAAAGACCGGCACGTCGACACCGAGCATCGCGCCGATCCTTGAAGCGAAGGCTCCGGCTGCATTGACGATGCGTCTTGTCCGCAAGATGCCCCTCGATGTCTTGACCTCGAACCCGTCGTCCGAGGTTCTTATTCCGGTGACCTCGCAATTTTCGAAGACTTGCGCGCCGTCTCGCCGTGCCGCCTCCAATATATATTGCGTAGCGACGAGAGGATTGATCTTGCCCTCCTGGGAGCAGTAGGCAGCGCCGACGAAATGAGAAGACAGAGCAGGCTCCAGGCAGCGCAGTTCCTCTTGCCCGATCAAGCGGCAATCGATCCCGGCCGCGCACTCCACCCTGACCTTTTCCGCCAGAAAACGCATGTGGTCATTGGTTTCGGCCACCATGAGGCCGCCTGTAACCTTCATCTCGAAATCCTGTCCGAGCTCGCTTTGCAGCGCGGCCCAAAGAGCGATTGAATCACGCTGGAGGGGAAGTGTTTGAGCGGCCGCTCCGCCGCCACCTTCGGCACGGGCACCGTGGTCGAAGGAAAGCAACTGGGCATGAAGGCTTCCTGCATTACCTCCAGATGCCAGCGAGTTCGCAAAAGCGCGCTCCACCACCACAACGTCCTCGCCTTCCCTGGCAAGGAAGAGCGCCGTCGAAAGGCCCGCAATGCCTGCGCCGATTACCAGCGTGGACGTTTCCGTCACCGGCAAAGCTTGAGAATTCGCCACTGGGGGTTTTTCCGGCAAAAGTGCGCGCTTGTGGCCGCCCCATTCCGGCTTTTCGATCGCAAGCGCCGCCAGCGGAATAGGTCGAAGTGGCATTTGCGGAGCCAGAAAACCGCCTGTTTCGCCAGTGAGGTGCCGTTCTTTCGTGACGTCAGCGATCGCTTTGCCGCAGTAGCGGCTCTGACATCGCCCCATGCCCGCACGCGACAGGCGCTTTAATGTCGAAATGTCCTGCGCACTATTTGCGCTGAGCGTCCTCAAGACACCGTAAGTCACCCCTTCGCAACGGCAGATCAATGCATCGTCTGGCAGAATTGCCGTCTTTGTCCCTGCATCGTCCTTCGGCGCAAAGACCTGCCAAAGGGCTTCTTGAAACCGTCGATGGCGGGCAAGCCTTTTCACCACGCTTTCGTCAGTTTGGACAAGGAGGCCCAGTTTTCGCGCAATCGCCGCGGCGGCGATCTGCCCTTCTGCCATCGCAACATGCGCGCCGCCGAAATGCGCCGCTTCACCGACAACATGCACGTTTGCAAGCGTTGTCTGACCGTCGAGATCTCGCACTGCCCGCAGATCGCCGCCGACGACCTCATGGCCGCAGCCGAGCAGCCGGGACAGCTCATTGGAGGATGCGAAATTGCCGCCGATAAGGACCGTGTCAGCTTCGAGATTGGTCTCACCGCTTGGTCCGGCGAAGGTGACGCTCTCCACACACTGAGAACCGTTGATCGAGGCAAGCACGCTATTCCAGCCTATCTTGACGCCCGCGGACCTGAGCGTTGATATCTGGCGCAATCCGTGACGGGCGAGAGCGGGATCCGTTGTCAGAAGGCCGAGGGCTGCGACAGGCCGAGACCACGGTGGCGGTGCTGCTTCCAGCAAAGCGACTATGGAGGCTCCCGCCTTTCGAAGTTCGTTTGCGACCTGCATATTCAAAGGACCGTTTCCGGCGATGATGATCCTTCGGCCGGGAACGGTTCCATAGCTCCTCAGCAACGTCTGGGCGGCCCCTGTTGTCATCGCACCAGGAAGTGTCCAACCCCTCACTGGCGTTGGGCGTTCGTAGGCCCCCGTCGCGATGATGAGTATTTTCGGCTTGCAGTAAAACGCATGGCCGGACCCATAGCAGGCGATAATAGGCGAACCGTCGTCGTCACGTGCGGCACCCCACACCACTGTAGCGGTTAGAAATGTCACGCCATGGTCGCGCACTTCCCCTATAAGTGCTGCGCCGGATAAAGCCTGCTCGTCGCCACTCAATCGCTCGGCGGCGCTGCGTGTCGAGGGTTGCTTGAAATACTGCCCGCCGGCAGACGGCCGTTCATCAATGACAGTCACCTTGGCGCCGGCCGCAGCAAGGACCTTAGCTGCGGCCAGTCCCGCAGGCCCCGCTCCGACAATGAGAACGTCCATCGTCCTTGTCGCTAAGGAATGCGGCACACTGCAGAGATCGGCAATCTGACCAGTGGCAAGGTCGGGCCGCGCAGCAGGACGCAGGACCTGCATGTCCTCGCCGACGATGGTCATGCAGGCCCGCTGGCTGACTTTCCCGTCGATCGTCACGAGGCAATCGTGACAGACACCCATTCCGCAGAAGAGGCCACGGCCTTCGCCTTTGATGCCTCGGGAAAATTCATGCCGCCCCGTCGCCTCGATGGCAGCGGCAACAGACATGCCCTTTTCGGCAAATATCTGCAGACCGTCGACCGAGAGCCTGACCCGCGCATCGTCGGGTCTCAAGCTCTGGTTTATGGAAGCGACGGGCATCATGGAATTCCTCAGGCGCCGAACGTCAGACCGAAATCGGCCACCAGCGTCTTCATGGCGGCGTCCTGCGCGGGCGGCAACGGTAGGCGCGGCGGCCGCGGCAGGCCTGCGCCAAATCCCATGTGGGTCAGCAGTGACTTCGTTCCTGCGACATAGGCCTGGCCGCCGACCGCCTGAATGACGGGCAACCATTTGAGGTAAAGCTCTCTTGCCTCATCGAACTTTTTCTCATTTGCAACAAGTTCGAAGATCCGCGCCATCGGTCCTGGCGCAACATTTGAAGCCACTGCCACCCAGCCCTGCGCACCCATAACGAAAGACTCAAACCCGAGAATACCGCCAAACACAGTCATATCGTCGCCAGCCAGCCGGATGATATCGCGCACGCGTGTCACTTCGAGGGTGGACTCCTTGATATAGTCGCAGCCGTCGATTTCGGCGATGCGCTTGACCAACTCCGGCGTCAGGTCGACGTTTGCGGTCGCGGGATTGTTGTAGACCATAATCGGGATGGCCACGGCAGACGCAATGCTCTTGTAGTGATGAACGAGTTCGTCATCCGTTGGGGTGGAATAGAACGGCGGAATAATCATGACACCGTCAGCTCCCATTGCCTCGGCCTTGACGCTAAGGCGAATGGACTCCCGCGTATCTTCCGCTCCCGTGCCGATCAGAACAGGCACTCGTCCCGCGACAGTTTCTATGACGATCCTCGCCACACTATCGCGCTCATCCTCGCTGAGCGATAGAAACTCACCCGTCGATCCAAGAGGGATCAGGCCATGGATACCTTCCTTGACCTGCCAGTCGGTAAAGGCAGCCAGCCCCTTCAGATCTACCGCGCCGCTGGGATCCAAGGGCGTAATCATCACGGTGTAGACACCGCGGAACGTCTTCTGCATTTGAAAATCCTGGTTCTAGCGCTTCTCGTTAATGGAAAGCCGAGATCCGGCTTGACCGAGACGCTTTTCGATGTGGCTCTGGAAGAAGTCCCAGAGTGTTGTGAGGAGGAGGTAATAAATCGCCGCGACAGCAAACAGTTCGAGCACCATGAACCGCTCCTGGATGAGAACCTGAGTCCGGCGAAGGAGTTCTTCGACCGAGATGACGGAGGTGACAGAAGTCGTTTTCAAGAGACCGTTCACCGAATTGCCGAGAGGCGGAACAATCACTTTGAAGGCTTGCGGCATCACGATGTAGCGCATGATCTGACGCTCCGTCATGCCGAGCGCGCGCGCTGCCCTGGTCTGGCCTTCCGGCACGGCTTCGATACCGGCGCGAATGATCTCCGCGAGATAAGCTGCCTCGTTGAGAGCCAATCCGAGCAACGCCGCTTCTATGACGGTGAACTTGATGCCGAACAGCGGAAGCGCCGTATAGATCGCAATCAACTGTACGAGAAGCGGCGTGCCGCGAAAAAGCCAGATATACGCCTTGGCAATGTAGTATGGCACCCGCCGCGACGATCGCCGCATCAATGCAAGAGCAAAGCCCAGAATAAGCCCCGCAACCAACGAGACGATGGTGAGCCAAACGGTCGTGAACACCCCGCCAAGTATAAAGGGGTTGAACAGATACCCGAAAAAACCAGACCAGTTCCAAAGCGACATGAAGACGACTTTCTGCGAGAGGTTTGGCGCGACGTGGTCGCGTCCCGCCTCATCTCTAAACGATCTTTGAAATCAGTTCAGCGACCGGGGCCTTTGACCGAATAGTCACCCGCGACCATCGGCAGACCGTATTTGTCAAAGAGCGCCTTCAGAGATCCATCCGCCTTCATGTCTTTCAAAGTCGCAGACACGGCATCAGCCAAAGCCGGGCTTTTGAATGCGACAGAAACCGGAGCGGGGTAGAGGCCACTGATTGCCCGTTTGAAGTCCCCGCGAGAATCGTACTCCTTGGCGACGGCGTCGATCGACACGACACCCTGCACCTGGCCCGCCCGCAGAGCCTGGTAGGCCAGGGCGAAATTATCGAACGTCTGGATGGTCAAGCCTTCTTTGCCAGCGTCACGCAGTTCCTTGTCGAGAAGGCGTGTCTTTGTTTCCTCGAAACCACCAATTTCGACACCGATCGTCATGCCGGCCAGATCATCTTTTGCGGCGACGTTTTTCTTCGAATCTGGTGCCACGGAGATGCTGATGGCCTGATCTTCATAGGGGATCATCTGCATGATCTTGGCGCGTTCTTCGGTGAAGAAAATGCCCGTATTGATCATGTCCCAGCGGCGAGCCTGCAGGCCCGGAACCATCGCGGAGAATTCGATGCGGACATATTCGGGCTCAAGGCAAAGGCGCTTGGCGATCTCTTTGCCGAGGTCGATGCGCATGCCCTTCAGATCACCCGTGGAGTCGATGAATTGGAGCGGCGGAAGCGTTGGATTGGTCGACATGACGAGCGTGCCGGGCTTGATCAACTCGCCTGCCGCCACTTTTGGTTCGCAGGATTGAGCGAAGGCAAAAGACGCTGTGATCGACAGGAAGGACGCGGAAAGAATGCTGCGAGAGAAGTGTGAACGGAGCATGGAGAGCCTCTGGAGTTCGGTTCTTTATCGTTGGATCCCAACCTTGCATTCAAGTGGGATCCCACTTTTATACAAAAGTTCACCGTTGATGCAAGTGCATTCTCAATTCATCGATTCAGTAGTTTGCTAGGACGCCCTGACGTACGACTTCGAGATGATCGGTCATGGCTTGGCGAGCCGCCTCGGCATCGCTGGAGGCCAAGGCAAGCAGGATCGCTCGATGTTCTCGCACGCCCGGCTTCGCGCGTACGACAGGCAGCTGTCGCTCGAAGATCGTTGTGTAGCGCCGCATCTCCGCGATCGTGGTTGCCATAAAGGGGTTGCGGCTCTCGCTTGCGATATAGTTGTGAAGCGCATCGTCAAACGCCCAGACTGCCTCAGGGTCAGGTTCGGGGTCGTCCTCGATCTCGTCAAGCATCCTTGTCAAAGCGTCCAGTTCAAGTCGCGAAACGTGGGGACTGGCGAGCGCGGCCGCAGTTGGTTCGAGCAGCATCCTCATGGTGAGGCTGTCAAGGTAGTCCTTGAGACTGATGACCCTGACCGAGAGAACGCCTTTTTCGTTTCTGACAAGAAGTCCTTCCCCTTCGAGACGTCCCAGCGCGTGACGCATAGGAGAACGCGAAACAGCATGTTTGGTCGCCAGGCGACGTTGCTGGACGACCGATCCCCCCGCGAGCCTGGCTGATAGAATATCGGCCAGCAGGGAACGGTAGGTTTCGTCAGCAAGGCTGGAGTCGCCAACTTCATTCAGACCATCGTCCATCTGCACTCGTTCCAGTCCTTTTCCAAATCGGCTATCATATGTAACAAGTGATCGCGTAAGGAAAGCACGATGCCGCGTCGAGCGGCCAACGACCTAAAGAACAAGGAAATGGCAAACGGTGACAGACGCCTTAGAGGCCTCGGGTCGGAAAATTGCGGAGAAAGGGCAGCATAATCTTGCATCGCTGACCTACAAGGCCGTGTCCGACATGATCCGGCATCGCCGGCTGAAAGGCGGGCATGTCATCGTTGAGGCAAGGCTTGCCGAGACACTTGGGATTTCGAGGACGCCGCTGCGGGAAGCGCTGCAGAGGTTGGAGGGCGAAGGCCTGGTTCGCAAGGGCGACGGCCGAAACTACGTCGTGCGACAGGTGGATGTCGGCGAGTATCTTCAAAGCTTGAAACTGAGGTTGTTGATCGAACCTGAAGCAGCAGTACTGTCGATAAACGCTATTCCGCGACGACTTTTGATGAGCGTCCGGCAGGAAATCCACGACCTTCTGGACGCCACGGCGTATCACACAGACGCGCACTGGTTCTCGGACGACAATCTCCATAATATGATCATCGATCATTGCGGCAACGCGGTAATGGCCAAGGTATTGCGGGAGCTTCGGGCGACCACGCGTCTCTTCGAAATCGACCGCCTGAAAGATCGCCTGAAGCCGGACTCCACGGAACACCTCGTTATCATCGAGGCGATCGACCGGGGCGACGTCGAGGAAACTCGCCGAGCTGTCGCCCACCACATCGAAAGCTTAATCGCATTTACCCGGATGCATCTACACGTCGCTGACCTCTAGCGATCGAGTGGACCGTAGGAGCAAGCCCGGTGAAACGATGATGGAGCCTCAATCAGAGGCTTTTGTTCGAGTCAAAGTCCTCGATGCCTCGATCAGCCATCTTCTTTTCGCTGGGCATCGCCCGGACCAAAAGACGTCAGCCGGCGATCAAGGCGGCTTCATACACCATCGTCGCGGCGGCAAGATCAGCCAACGCCGTTCCGACTGCCTTGTAGAGAGTGATCTCGTCGTTGGACGTCCGCACCGGAATATCCCGGCGGCACAGCTCATCAAGTGTCGCACGCACTGCATCTGTAGACATGACGCCAGCCCTGATCGGCTGAACCAGATCGCCTGCTTCGTGAAGGGCTTCGTGCGTGTCGATATAGACCGAGGAGCGCCGAAGCGCTTCGTCATCGGCCTCGCGCATCGCCGGCGTGAAGCCGCCGATCAGATCGACATGGGTGCCCGGCTTCAGCCATTCGCCTCGGATAAGCGGTGCGGTCGCCAGCGTCGCTGCGCTGACGATATCGGCTTGCCGCGTCGCGGCTTCCAGATCCGTGACGGCGGTGGCCTGGAGGCCGCGTTGCCGGAGGCTCTGCGCCAGCCGTTCCGCGCTGGCGGGATCGATATCCCAGATATCGACATGCGCGATCGGCCGGACGGGGCGGTAGGCATCGGGTATGAGGCTCGCGACGCGGCCTGCGCCGATCACCAGCAGACGGTGCGCGTCCTTTCGAGCGAGATAGTCCGCGGCAAGGGCCGATGCCGCCACCGTACGGCGCGCCGTGATCGTGTTACCGTCAAGGAGCGCAAGCTGCATCCCGGTCCGGCCATCATAGAGCATATAGGTCGAGGTCAAACCGGGAATGCCGCGCGCCGTGTTGCCGGGAAAGACAGTAACGATCTTGATGCCAAGGTAGCGCTCCGACCGGTGCGTTTCGTGCCAGGCCGGCATGAGAAGCAGGGTCGCATCCGGCTCGCCGCTATTGGCTATCGTGTGGTGATGCCGTACCGGCACAACACAGCCTTCGGCAAATGCTTGCCGCAAAGTCGCAACCAGCGCGTCGAAAGGGAGAAGCTCGCCCGTTGTCCGGGCATCGAGAATACGGATTTGTGAGTCGGTCATTGAAGCGATCTCTCAGTGAGTTCTGACTGCTGGATAAAGCGAGTTCTGTGTGATTGAACGAGGCCGCGTCGCCGCTGCGCGGCGCACCAGCTTTTCAACCGGCATCGGCCCTTTGGACATTCCGTTGCGATCGGAATGCGGGGCAACGCGGCACCGCTCAGCCAAACGCCGCCTTCTTCTCCAGAATTCTGGCGTATTGCGTCAGCGGATAGCACAGGGCGAAGAAGATCACGGCGACGAGACCGTAGACCTTGAACGGTTCGAAGGTCGCGTTGTTGATGGCGTTTGCGGTCTTCAGCAGTTCTTCGAAGCCGAGGATCGAGGCCAGTGCGGTGCTCTTGATCAACTGAACCAAGAACCCGACGGTCGGCGCGCGCGTGATCCGGAAAGCCTGCGGCAGGATGACAAGGCGAAGTTCGAGGAGACGGTGCAAACCCAGGCTGGCTGCGGCGTCCCATTGCCCGCGCGGCACCGCCTCGACGCCGCTCCGCCAGATTTCGGCCAGATAGGCGCTGGCATAGAACGTCAGGCCGCAGACGGCGGCAGTCCATGACTCGATGCGGAAACCGAGCATCGGCAGGCCGAAGAACATCAAAAAGAGCTGCATGAGGAGCGGTGTTCCCTGAAACAGGGCAATGTAGCCGGACGCGAAGCTGCGCGGCCAGCGCGTTTTCGATATTCGTGCAGAGAGGATCGCCAGGCCAACGATGGCGCCGCCGGCAAAGGCTGCGAGCGAAAGCAACAGGGTCCAGCGTGTTGCGAAGACAAGATTGCGCAGAATGTCCCAGAAGGTGAACTCAATCATGCCAGACCGGCTCCCAGAAAACGGCGTTTCCCGGCGAAAAGGAGCCGGCGAAGAGCGGCGGACATCAAAAGGTAGATCAACGTCGCCACCAGATAGGTCTCGAAGGAGCGGAAGGTGCGCGACTGAAGCAGATCGGCCTCCTGCGCCAGCTCGCGGACGGATATTTGCGAAACCACCGCCGATTCCAGCATCATGATGATGATCTGGCTCGTCAGCGCCGGAAAAATGATGGCGAGCGCTTGCGGCAGGATGATCTTGAAGAACACCAGCCGAGGCCTGAGGCCGAGTGCCTGCGCCGCCTCTTTCTGGCCTCTCGGTATGGCATCGAGCCCGGCCCCGACCACCTCGATCGTGTAGGCCGCCATGTTGAGTGTCATGGCAAGAACTGCGGCAGAGATCGGATCAAGGCGAATGCCGAGGCTGGGCAAGCCGAAGAAGATGAAGAACAGCTGCACCAGGAATGGCGTATTGCGCATGACTTCCACATACAGGCCGACGGCCTTGCGCAACCATGGATAAGGTCCCCGGCGCGCCGCCGCGCCGAGAACGCTGAGAACGATGCCGAGGACCGATGTGGAGGCCGTCAGTGCAAGCGTCGTGCCTGCGCCATAAGCCAGAGCGCCCATTCCGTCCCAAAGCCAATTGAAATCCAGGCTGTATCTCATCGCTTGTCCTTTGGAGCCGGATGACCTGGGCTGGGTCGGCCCGAAATCTCGATCCGCCTCTCAACCAAAGAATTGGAGCATGATGCCACCGGAATCGCTTGCGGTTTTCGACATCATGCTCTGGTGAGGGGAGGCCGACCTCAGTCCTTCAGGTTTTCAGGGTTGAGCGGTGCTTTCAGCCAGCTCTTCGAGCTTGCGTCGAGTGAACCATCGGCAATCATTGCGGCGACGCTATCATTGACGGCCTTCTTCAGGCCCTCCTCGCCCTTGCGGAGCGCGATGTGCGAGGGAGAGCTGAGGAGCTGGAATTTCTGCTCCGGCTTCAGTTCGTCCTGTCGTGCCAGAACCTGCGCACCGACATCGTTGCCAACGACCATCAACTGGGTCTGGCCGGATATGAAGGCCTGGATGACCGAATTGTAGTTCTCGAAACGCTGGATCGCAGCCGAGCCGGGGGCGGCGGCGGTCAGCGAGGTGTCTTCGAGCGTCCCGCGATTGACGGCGACGGTCTTGTCGGCAAGGTCTTCCTTGCCGCTCACCTTCAGCGCAGCCGGACCGATGACGGCGATATAGTAGGGGGCGTACGGGGCGGCAAAATCGATAACCTCGGCACGCTCCTTCGAATAGCCGACGCTCATCAGCAGATCGACGCGGTCGTCGTTCAGGTAGGCGATCCTGTTCTGACCAGTCACGCTCACGAGATTGAGTTTCACGCCGAGCCCGTCGGCGATCTTCTGGGCGACGTCGACGTCATAGCCTTTGATGCTCATATCGGCGCTTGCCGAAGAGAAGGGCGGGAAATCGGAGAAGATGCCGATGTTGATCTCGCCTGCAGCTTTGATATCGGCAAGTTCGTCGGCCTGTGCGGCCCCTGCCAGGATGCCGAACACGGCAATTGCTGCGGTGGCGGCGTAGCGCAATTTCATAAGAGCAGTCATGTCGTTCCCCTTTTTGAGACGTCTTGTGCGACAGGTGATGGATGGCAGCGGACACGAGGCACGCTGCCGGTGTGAAGCTGGTTCTCAGGTCACGTTTGTCCTGGCCGCGGGACTGAACATCGCGAGGCACAGGAGTTCGAACAGGACCTGCGCGGCGATCTGCGCGGTGTTGGTGGTGTTGTCGTATTGCGGCGCGATTTCCACGACGTCGCCGCCGATGAGGTTGATGCCTTTGAAGCCGCGCAGCAGGGTCAAGGCCTCCCTCGGCTGAAGCCCGCCCACTTCTGGCGTGCCGGTTCCCGGAGCGAAGGCCGGATCAAGGCTGTCCACGTCGAAACTGAGATAGGTCGGACCGGCGCCGACAACCTCCAGAGCCTTTGCGATCACGGCCTTGAGACCCATCTCCGCCACCTCTTCTGCGTGGATGACGGTCATGCCGGAGGCAAAGGAGAACTCCCAGAGATATTCGCCGCCGCCGCGGATGCCGATCTGGATCGTCCGCTTCGGATCGAGCACGCCCGCCAGAACCGCCTCGCGGAACGGCGCGCCGTGATGGAACTTGGAGCCCTCATAGGGACCTGCGGTGTCGCAATGAGCGTCGATGTGGATCATGCCTACCGGCCGGCTGGCCGCCAGGCCCTTGAGAATGGCGCCGGAGATCGAATGGTCGCCGCCGACCGACAGCGGAATAACCCCGGTTGCCGCGATCATCCGGTAGCAGGCCTCGATATCGGCATGGCATTCGGCCAGGCCGAACCGGCTGCGCATCGGCACGTCGCCGACATCGGCGACTTTCAACCCTCCCATCGGCGCGACACGCAGAACATGCTCGTAGGGGCCGACACGCTCGATCGCCCGGACGGCCCGCGGCCCCAGCCGCGCGCCGGCGCGATTGGTGACGCCGAGGTCCATCGGCACGCCGATCAGAGCCACGTCAAGCGCCTCAAGCACCTCGGGCCGCAAGCCGTTCTCGATGAAACGGGCGTCCAGAAAGGTCGCAGGATCGGCAAAGGGCCATTTGCGGCTGTCGCCGTCCTTGAACACGCTCGCCGCCACGGCGCGGAAGTGCGGATCTTCCATCTCCCCGCCTGCGGCGCTGCCGAAGCGCTTTCTCAAGTTTTCCAGAAAATCCCGATCAATGGTCAAGGCAGGCTCCCACGTATTGATGCAGCCGTCATCATCAGCGCCGCACGCTTCTCTTGGAACCGCGAAAATTCGAGAGGGGATATAACGATTGCTGATAGCTCGGATCCGCCGAGGCGCCGCGATGCGGGTTGTGCATTCATCGGTATGTTCAGAAAACTTTATAACCCGGCGAGAATTTTCCCACTACCGCGGTCGGCAACCTCCCAGCAGTCTCCGATACGAACGGTCCGGCAGAGGGCCGACAACAAAGGGAACCTACCATGTTGCACGATATGACACGCCGCCGCTTCCTCGGATCCGCCGCTGCCGCGGGGATTGCCGGCACGATGACCGGGTTTGCGAGATCCGCCGCAGCCGGCAGCGGCAATCTGACCGCCGTTGAATGGGGCGGCGATGTCGTCGAGGCCATGAAGCAGATTGCCGCCGACCAGAATGCGGCGACGTTCAACTGGGTTCTCCATCAGGGCGGCGCGGGCGCGATCCTGCCAAAGATCAAGGCCGTCTGGCCGAATGTCGACTACGACTACGTCGCCGGCTGGGAGGGCTCATTCAACAGCATGGTGAAGGAGGATTGGCTCGAGACCATCAATCCTGCCGATGTTCCCAACCTTGCGAATATTCCCGAGAAAATCATCATTCGGGACGGCAAGGGGAATATCAAAGCGGTCCCACGCGCCGTTGGCGGCATGTATTTCGGCGCCCGAACCGACACGGCTCCGATCGCTGTGAAGACCATCGATGATCTGCTGAGCCCCGATCTTAAGGGGGCGATCTGCTGGCCAGGCCCGACACAGAGCATGATGCTCCAGATCGTCGCGCTCGCCCTTCACGCCGGCGGCAGTGAAACGAATATGGAACCCGGGTGGAAGCTCATGACGGAACTGGCGAAATCCGGCAATATCGGCCGCGTCGCCATCACCGATATCGATTTCACCAATTCGTTGACGTCGGGCGAGACCTCCGTCGGCTTCTTCGCTGAGCCCGGCTGGGCGGCCGTGGCGAAGAACTTCCCGGTTACGCGTTTCACCAAGGACAGCAACTTCAAGGCCTTCCTCTACCAGAGCGGTTTCGGCGTGCTGAAGAATAGGCCGAACACCAAGGCAACGCTCGATTTCGTCAACTTCGCGATCAGCCCGGACATGAACTCGCTCTACGCCAAGGTGGCGGGCGAAGCGCCGTTGAACAGCAAAGCTGTCACGCCCGACAATCTCAAGCATCTGTCCTTCACGTCGGACGAGTTTTCGAGCTTCGTCTATGTGCCGGACTACAATGTCGTTCTCGAACAGCAGGATGCCTGGTCCAAACGCTGGGAACAGGACATCGCCCCGTTGCTCTAAAGCACCTCCGGGCAGGTTATCGAAGGCGCGGCGCGGGCTTCGATAACCTCCCTTTCTCATGCCCCGCAAGGGCGAGGAAAAGGCTGTTCCACCATGACCAAAGCAATGCGGCAACCCGTTGCCATTTCTATTCCTGATCGCCGAGATGTCGCCCTGACGCTCGGACCAGCCCTCCTGGTATTCGCCTTCGGTTTTCTGTCGCCATTGGTCAATCTGGCAATCGAAAGCTTCAAGGAGTTTACGCCGGGGCGCGTCGGTTCCGTTGAAAATGCCGCGGCGACAGTTCAAAACTACTACGAGCTTGCAAACCAGGCGTTTGCGAGCGTCCTGCTGACGACTTTCTGGATCGGTGGAGCTGCCGCGATCATCGGCCAGCTCGTGGCATTCCCGCTGGCCTACTTCATCGTACGGCGCATTCCCCCGCGGATGCGGGCGCTCACTCTCGGCTTTTTGATTACGCTTGTTCTCTCCAGCGTCCTGATCAAGACCTATGCGATCGAACTGACCTTCGGGTCGGTCGGCATCTTCCGCCCCTTCCTCTTGACACTTGGCCTTTCGCCAAACAGCCGCGAATATATCAATATCGTCGTGACTGCGGGTCTGGTTCACTCGATCATACCGGTCGCAACGCTGACGCTGATTGGCGCGATGCAATCGATCGATCCGCGTCTGCTCGATGCAGCCCAGTCGCTCGGCGCGCCGGGATGGAAAGCCCATCTGTCGATCACGCTTCCCCTGAGCTTCCCGGCTCTGATCTCAAGCACGCTTGTCTCGCTGACTTTCGCGATCAGCGCCTTCGTCATTCCCATGGTGCTCGGGAGGGGCCGGGTGCTTTTCATATCGAACGTCATCTACACCCGGTTCAGCGATATCGCCAACTATCCGAGCGGCGCGGCGATCTCGCTCGTCATGCTTGCGGCGGCGTTGGCGGTGGTCGCTGTCATAACGTTTGCGCAGGCCTGGAAGGTTTCCCGATGAGCAGACAGTCTCTTGCAGCGCGAACCGGAGACCGGATCGCCGTTTCCCTTGCCTACGGTGTCATCGGCCTTGGATTGGCGTTCCTCGCCATCCCGTTGGTGATAACATGCATCATGGCTTTTGACGCCAGGACCTACCTTGGTCCAATGCCGCCACCTGCCTTGTCGCTTCACTGGTTCGAACGGCTGGTTTCCCAGGCGGATATCCTTACCAGCCTACGCACCAGCCTCATCTTGGCGGTGCTCACGACGGTTCTGTCCGTCACGATTGGAACTGCGGCGGCTGTTGGCCTTGCCCGTGGCAATTTTCCAGGAAAGGCGGCCCTGACTTCGGCCTTTCTCTCGCCACTCATCGTCCCGCCCGTCGTCATTGGATTCGGCCTGCTGCTTTTTCTTTCCAAGGCCGGCATCACGAATGGTATGGCGCGCCTGCTCCTCGGCCACGTGATCGTGACGTTGCCCTATTGCATAAGGACCAGTCTCGCCAGCCTTCTCGGCAGCGATCAACGATTGACGGAAGCCGCAATGGTTCTCGGCGCCACCGAGCGCCAGGCCTTCTGGACCATTACCCTGCCGCTCATGCGGACGGGCGTCGTCACCGGGGCGATCTTCGCCTTCGCCATTTCAATAGATGACGTATCGATCAGTCTCTTTCTGAGCGATCCGTCCGCAACGACCTTGCCTGTTACGCTGGTCAGCAACATGCGGGCGGCTTTCGACCTGACGATCGCTGCGGCGGCCGTGGTCCTGATTGCCGTCACCGCGTTGCTGATCGTCGTGCTGGACCGGGTCGTCGGCTTCGACACTGTCGTCGGCCAGGGTTTGTTTCGTTCTTGAGGACAATACGATGATTTCTGCCGTGGAATTTCAAGGGGTCAGCAAGCGCTTCGGCGAAACCGTCGCCCTCGGTAATATCTCCTTCTCGGTGAATCCAGGTGAAACAATCGCACTGCTCGGACCAAGCGGCTGCGGCAAGACCACCATTCTTCGGCTCATTGCCGGATTCGAGCGGCCCGACAAAGGCTCGATCTTGATCGACGGCGAGCCGATGGCCGGATTGAAACCCTATGAGCGCAATGTCGGGCTGCTGTTCCAGCATTACGCTCTTTTCCCGCATATGACCGTCGAACAGAACATCGGCTACGGACTTCGCCATCGCAACCATCCGCCGGAGCAAATACCTCGCCGCATTGCCGAGATGCTTGAGCTCGTCCGGCTCGTCGGTTTCGGACAGCGGCGGCCGCACCAGTTGAGCGGCGGCCAGCAGCAGCGTGTTGCGCTGGCGCGGGCGCTTGCCACCCATCCGAGCCTTGTTCTTCTGGATGAGCCCTTGTCGGCCCTCGACGCCAAGCTTCGGCATGAGTTGCGCACCGAATTGAAGGATGTGCTCGCCGCGGTCGGCTCGACCGCAATCGTGGTAACCCACGACCAGGAAGAGGCGATGAGCCTGGGAGAGCGCATATTCGTGATGAACCGTGGAGCAATCATGCAATCCGGCAGGCCGGATGATGTGTATTGGCGTCCAGACTCGCGTTTCGTCGCGGATTTCATGGGACGGACGAATTGGATTCACGGCTCGATTTTGGCAGCGGGCGGATCGGCGCGCAAATTTCGCTCCGAATCCGGCTGGGAGTTTCCGGTCGCGTCCACGGGAAGCCTTTCCGGTGCCGCCGAGATTTGCGTGAGGCCGGAAAGCGTCGAGATATCGTCCGGCGCTCCGGGAGCCGGGGCCATGCCCGGACGCGTTGCCGACGTTGTGACACTAGGTGCGTTCAGGCATATCGTTCTGGACCTCGTCAGCGGTGACCGCATAATCTCGGCTTGCCCTAACCGTCCAGACATAGCCTTCGCTCGCGGGCAGGAGATCAGCGTTTCCATTCCGCCGGAGGCATGCGTCCTCTTCGCGCGATAAGCTGGCATTGACGGGACGCAGCCCCGGGCAAAGGATCGCCGGTTGCCGGAAGAACATGGTTCGTCCAATATCCGCTTATCGGCAGAGAAGCCCTCGGCTCTCGAGCGCCACAAAGTATGGAATGCGGCTCCTGATGCTTGATCTTGATTCCTATCTGCTTCGTGCATTTCTGACCGTCGCGGAGATCGGCACCGTCAATGGAGCAGCCGCCAAGCTGAACAGAACGCAGGCGGCGGTGAGCATGCAGATCCGCAAGCTGGAGGAGCTTGTCGGCGTTACGCTGTTTTCGCGTTCGTCAAAAGGCCTCGAGCTCACGAGCCATGGGCAGATCATGCTGGCTTATGCCCGCGAAATGGTCGCCCTCAGCGACGAGGTCGAGAAAAGGCTGACAGGCAAGATGATCGAGGACCGCATCCGCCTCGGCGTCGTTGAGGACTTCGCAGCCGGCCACCTGATCGACATTCTTAGCGACTTCAGAGCCCAGAACCCGAAGGTCGAGATCGATATCATCGTCGAGCCGAATCGCCGCCTCGCCAGCCTGTTTGAAGACAGGAAGCTGGATCTCGTGGTTTGCGACATCACCTGCCTCTCGCGAAAACCGACCCTGATCTGGACCGAATATTTGATGTGGACGGTCAGATCCGACTTTGTGGCGGATGCGGAAAAACCGCTTCCCATCATTATGTTCGAGGAGGAGTGTCCCTGGACGCTCCCGACGATTGCCGCTCTGTCTCAGCGGAACATCAAGTGGAAGACGGCGTGCGTCGCATCGACGCTGGTGGCCATGGCGACCGCGGTTCGCGTCGGTATCGGTATCGCACCGATGATGCTCAACACGAAACCGGAGGGCTGCCGGACGCTTGACAAATCGGCGGATCTGCCCGGGCCGGTGCGCATCGAGATCGGTCTCTATGCTCAGTCCGAGACGGCCGAGGGCGCGCGCTACCTTGTGGACTTCATTTCGCGGCATACGGCCATTTTGTCCAGCTAAAGCCTTGAGCCAACAGAATGCTTCAATCTGACCAGGAAGGCTTTAGGAGCGTTCAGCTTCTATTATATCGGCTCAACTTAATTCCCTCTACCGGAATAGCCAGCCAAGCCCCACAGTGATTCCAATGAAGGGTCGAACGGCCCAATCTCAAGCATTCATGGAAGTCGCGAATACGATGATGGGGCAAGCCAAAGTTGACGAAACTCTCCTCGCAGATGCCGCCTATCTGCCCGGTCAGGTCGCAAACCTGACGAGAGGAGCGAGCGTGACGGCGCAAACCAACGAAATACTGGAGCGCATCGATGACATGCTGCTGCGCGAAGGGACCGATAAGGCGGAGATCATTCTCGCCAACATTTGGCTCAGCGACCTTGCCTCATTCGAGGAAATGAACAGAGCCTGGGATGCCTGGATGCCGGAAAGCGGAACGCCACGGCGGGCGACGTTTGAGGACAAGAATCTCCCGCCGATGTGCGCCATCCGTATTGACGTAGCCGCGTCGCGAAAGAGTGGGGCCGGGCAAATTTGAGCCGCCGGCGTTCGTCATCTTCATATCCTTGTCAGCAAAGCTGACCACGAAAGGCTCTAAAGCACGTCGCGTCAAATCGGAATCATGCGACGCGCTTTAAGTCTTTGTTTTATGCATGTCGTTGTCCCAAAACCGCTGCACACTTTTGTGCGACATGCATTACGGCCTAAGGCCGGATGATGCAGACATTGGCCTCGTAGGCACAGGGATCGTCCTGCACGGCGACGTCGATGACCTTCGCCTTCGGCGCCAGCTGTTCAGGCCGCGGGGCCGGATAGAAACCATAGCCGTCGCCGCCGACATAGGTTCCGCCATCGACCTGATAGGCATAGGAAGAACCGGCATAGGTGCCGCCGCTGTCGCCACCCTGTCCTTGGGGCAGGACGAAGATGAGATTGCTGCGGGCGATGCGATTTGTCGCCGGCGATGAAAACTGTTTCAGGAACGGCATTCGCTCTTTGCGGTTGCGATACCGATAGGCATTGTCGAAACGGATGCCGCGATCGCGCCAGCCGGCACGTTCGCCGAGGAACAATCCGCCGTGGACAGCGTGGCGATGGCCGGGAAAGCGATGATCGCTGCGGCGGTCGCCGGCTTCGGCGGGCAAGGCGGCAAGTGCGGACAGGGCAAGCAGGGTGACTGCGGACAGACTGCGAAACATGGGTGGCCGGCCTCCGGAATTCCGATCCTTAACAAATCGTTAACGCCAGATTGCGCCAAAAGCCGAAGCTTGTCCATTCAGGTCCGAGCATCGGCATCAAATTTGAGCGGAAGAGACCAGTTTCTTTAGCCTGCAAACTTCCCGGTAACGCGAATCGATTAAATTAAAAGCAGACAGCGATTGTGCTTGTCGTCGGCGTTTCCGGTGATTAAACGTCGCAATTGATGCAACGCACACAGAGAATTTTGTCATTCGTGTGGTTGACTGAGCATGCTCCGAAATCCGGGAGCGCAGAGAAGCCGCCGCGAGGTTCTGATGGCGAACGTGACAAATAACCGGCCCCTATCGCCGCATCTGCAGATTTACAAACCTATTCCCACCATGATCATGTCCATCGTCCACCGCATTACCGGTGGCGCGCTCTACGTCGGCACGCTGCTCGTCGCCTGGTGGCTGATCGCGGCGGCAAGCGGCCAGGGCTCCTATGACTGGGCCAACTGGGTGCTCGGCAGCCTTCTCGGCAAGCTCGTGCTTCTCGGTTACACCTGGGCGCTGCTGCACCACATGCTCGGCGGCTTTCGCCACTTCATGTGGGATCTCGGTTACGGTTTCGGGAAGGAATTCTCGACCAAGCTCGCCATCGCCAACATCATCGGGTCGCTCTGTCTGACCGTGCTGGTCTGGGTGATCGGCTTCCTCATTCGCTTCTGAAGGTCCTCTCATGGATATGCGCACCCCCCTCGGCAAGGTTCGCGGGCTCGGCTCCGCCAAGGACGGCACGGACCATTTCTGGCGCCAGCGGCTGACGGCCGTCGCCAATGTTCCGCTCATCCTCTTCTTTCTCATCTTCATGCTCGTCTATGCCGGCGCGCCTTATGCGGATGTGGTTCGCGCGCTGTCGAACCCCTTCGTCGCTGTTGTCATGGGGCTGATGGTGATCTCCGGCGTCATCCACATGAAACTCGGCATGCAGGTCATCATCGAGGATTACGTGCATGGCGAGTTCGGCAAGATCGCGCTGCTGATGCTGAACACGTTCTTTGCAATCCTGATCGCCGGCCTCTGTCTCTTCGCCATTCTGAAAATCGCATTCGTAGGATAAGCTTGATATGGCACCGACTTCACCCGCCCAGAATGGCAAGGCCTACAAGTATGTCGATCACTCCTACGACGTGATCGTCGTCGGCGCCGGCGGCGCCGGCTTGCGCGCCACGCTCGGCATGGCCGAGCAGGGTTTCCGCACCGCTTGCATCACCAAGGTATTCCCGACCCGCTCGCACACGGTCGCGGCCCAGGGCGGCATCGCCGCCTCGCTGCGCAACATGACGCCGGACAGCTGGCAATGGCACCTCTACGACACCGTCAAGGGTTCCGACTGGCTCGGCGACGTCGACGCCATGCAGTATCTCACCATGGAAGCGCCGAAGGCGGTCTATGAGCTCGAGCATTACGGCGTGCCGTTCTCGCGCAACGAGGAAGGCAAGATCTACCAGCGCCCGTTCGGCGGCCACATGCAGAATTACGGCGAAGGCCCGCCGGTCCAGCGCACCTGCGCCGTTGCCGACCGTACCGGCCACGCCATCCTGCATACGCTCTACGGCCAGTCGCTGCGCAACAATGCCGAATTCTTCATCGAGTATTTCGCGCTCGACCTGATCATGTCGGAAGACGGCAGCCGCTGCACCGGCGTCGTCGCCTGGTGCCTCGACGACGGCACGATCCATCGCTTCGCCGCCAAGATGGTGGTGCTGGCGACCGGCGGTTACGGTCGCGCCTATTTCTCGGCAACCTCGGCCCACACCTGCACCGGCGACGGCGGCGGCATGGTGGCGCGTGCCGGCCTGCCGCTGCAGGATATGGAATTCGTGCAGTTCCACCCGACCGGCATCTATGGTTCGGGCTGTCTGATCACCGAAGGCGCTCGCGGCGAAGGCGGTTACCTCGTCAACTCCGAGGGCGAGCGCTTCATGGAGCGTTACGCGCCTTCGGCCAAGGACCTTGCCTCGCGCGACGTCGTTTCGCGCTGCATGACGCTTGAGATCCGCGAGGGCCGGGGCGTCGGCAAGAACAAGGACCACATCTTCCTGCATCTCGACCATCTCGATCCGGCCGTTCTGCATGAACGCCTGCCGGGGATTTCCGAGAGCGCCAAGATATTCGCTGGCGTCGACGTCACGCGCGAGCCGATCCCGGTTCTGCCGACCGTTCATTACAATATGGGCGGCATTCCCACGAATTATTGGGGCGAAGTGCTGAACGCCGACAGCGCCAATCCGGAACGGATCATCCCCGGCCTGATGGCCGTGGGTGAAGCCGGCTGCGCTTCGGTGCACGGCGCCAACCGCCTCGGCTCCAACTCGCTGATCGACCTCGTGGTCTTCGGCCGCGCCGCTGCGATCCGCGCCGGCGAGGTGATCGACCGCGCGGCGCCGGTCCCGCATCTCAACGTCGCAGCCTGCGACAGGATCATGGACCGCTTCGACGGTCTGCGCTACGCCAGCGGCGGCACGCCGACGGCGGAACTGCGCGAGAAGATGCAGCGCGCCATGCAGGAAGACGCCGCCGTCTTCCGCACGCAGGAATCGTTGGAATCCGGTTGCCGGCGCATTTCGGCGATCTGGCAGGAAATGGGCGATCTGAAGGTCACCGACCGTTCGATGATCTGGAACTCCGATCTCGTGGAGACACTCGAGCTGCAGAACCTGATGGCCAACGCCATCACGACGATCTACGGCGCCGAGGCCCGCAAGGAGAGCCGTGGTTCGCATGCGCGCGAGGACTATACCGAGGGTGCATTCGCCGGCCGCGACGACGTCAACTGGCGCAAGCACACGCTCGCCTGGGTCAACGAGGCAGGCGACGTGAAACTCGACTACCGGCCGGTTCACACCGAGCTCATCGCCGAAGGCATCGATCCGCAGAAGATCGCGCCGAAGGCTCGCGTGTACTGATCTCAAGAGGAACCTGCTATGGTTGAACTCGCTCTCCCCAAGAATTCTCAGATGCGCGAAGGCAAGGTCTGGCCGAAGCCGGCGGGTGCCAAGAACACCCGCGAGTTTCGCGTCTATCGCTGGAGCCCGGATGACGGCCAGAACCCGTCGATCGATACGTTCTACATCGATGTCGACGATTGTGGGCCGATGGTGCTCGACGGTCTGCTGTACATCAAGAACAAGATCGACCCGACGCTGACGCTGCGCCGTTCCTGTCGCGAGGGCATCTGCGGATCCTGCGCGATGAATATCGACGGCACCAACACGCTCGCCTGCACCAAGGGCCTCGACGATATCAAGGGCGCGGTGAAGATTTATCCGCTGCCGCATCTGCCCGTCGTCAAGGATCTGGTTCCCGACCTCACCAACTTCTATGCCCAGCATCGTTCGATCGAGCCGTGGCTGAAGACGGTGTCGCCGGCACCGGCCAAGGAATGGAAGCAGAGCCATGAGGACCGGCAGAAGCTCGACGGCCTGTATGAATGCATCCTCTGCGCCTGCTGCTCGACCTCCTGTCCGAGCTACTGGTGGAATGGCGACCGTTATCTCGGTCCGGCCGTTCTGCTGCAGGCCTATCGCTGGCTGATCGATTCCAGAGACGAGGCGACCGGCGAACGCCTCGACAATCTCGAGGATCCGTTCCGTCTCTATCGCTGCCACACGATCATGAACTGTGCGCAGACCTGCCCGAAGGGCCTCAACCCGGCCAAGGCGATCGCCGAAATCAAGAAGATGATGGTCGAGCGCCGGGTTTGATCAGCGTGCATGCCACGACGGAATAGACGGCTTCGATCCCGAAGCCGTCACAGAGATCAGGTCGCGGCTTAGCATCTGTGCACGAAGAGGGCATTCGCATCATGGTGATGGTGCAATTCTCTTGAGTTCGCTGGAGCGCTCTTCCGAGACATTGCGCGAGTTCGACAGGCATCCTGACAGAGATGAACGCGCGCAACACCTTGCTGACAAATTCTATGTGCAGGAAGTTTTGCAGCGGGACAGTTGAACTGTATCGTTTTTCGGTTAGTTGTTGTCACGGGCAATTTGTTCAGCCCGACTTGATTAACCAAAGCGAATTACGATAATCGGACTTGTCTCACGCCCGTTTCTCTACGGCGATAGCCGAATTCAGGAGTATGATGATGCAGTTGCGATATGCGATGACAGGTCTGGTGGTGGCTCTCGCGCTAGCCGGTTGTCAGCGTACGGCATATGATTACAGCTCCAGCCCGAATGCCGGGCCGGCGCCGTTGACGGCGCAGCCGGTTCCCTCGGTGCAGGGCGGGCAGCTTCCGCCGCCGACCGGCAGCTCGCAGTTTCCGGCGGCGCCGACGGCGACGACGGCATCGATGCCGGGCGCTCAGCCTGGCGCAATGGCGGCGAATGCGCTTGATGTCACCAAGGAATCGATGGTCGGAAGCTGGCGCGTCAACGGCGGCTGCGACATGTTCCTGACGCTGACCAATCTCGGCAGCGGTTCGCGCGGCGGTACCCGCGGCTGTGTCGGCGAGCTGACGGCAATGGGGTCCTGGGAAGTTTCCGGCAAGCAGGTGCTGCTCAAGGACCGTTCGGGCAACCAGATCGGCAGCGTCTACAAGACGGCCGACAACCGCTTTGACGGACAGACGAACACGGGTCAGCCGATCAGCCTCAGCCGGTAAATGTTCCGGCAGCTCTGCTGCGACGACTGACAGGCGGATATGCCCTCATGCAACCAATGCCGGATTATGCGCTCAGCGTCTGCGAACAGCTTAAAGCGCTGACCGCATCGGGGGCACTTCAGGTCGATTCCGCACAGATGGACGTGGCAAAGAGCCTCGACCGGGTGCTTGCCGGGCTCAAGCAACGGCGCCCGGCGGCAAAATCGAGCGCGCTTGGCTGGCTGTTTGCCGCCAAGAAGAAATCCGTCGATGGCCACAAGGGGCTTTACATCCACGGCAGCGTCGGGCGCGGCAAGACCATGCTGATGGACATGTTCTTCTCGATGGCGCCGTGCAGGAAGAAGCGCCGGGCGCATTTCCACGAATTCATGGCGGATGTGCATAACCGCATCGCCGCGCACCGGCTGAAGCTCAAGAACGGCGAGACGAAGCAGGCCGATCCGATGCCGCCCGTCGCTGCCGCGCTTTACGAGGAAGCCGAGCTTCTCTGCTTCGACGAGTTCACGGTCACCGATATCGCCGATGCGATGATCCTGTCGCGGCTGTTCTCCGAGCTTTTCGCACGCGGATGCGTGCTGGTCGCGACCTCGAACGTCGAGCCCGACAATCTCTATAAGGATGGCCTCAATCGCGGCCTCTTCCTGCCTTTCGTCACCTTACTCAAGCAGCATGTCGATGTCGTAACGCTGGATTCGCCCACCGATTACCGGATGGAGAAGCTGAACAGCCAGCCGGTCTATCTGGTGCCGATCAACGAGCATAATGACATGGCGATGGATGCGTCCTGGACGCAGGCGCTGCATGGGCGCAAGGCGCAGCCGCTGGATATCCCGATGAAGGGGCGCCACATCCATGTGCCGCTCGCCGTCGACCGGATGGCGCGGTTTTCCTTCGCCGATCTTTGTGACAAGCCGCTCGGAGCAGCCGACTTTCTGGCAATCGCCGAACGCTTCGATATGGTCTTCGTCGATCACATTCCGTTGCTCGGGCCGGAAAAGCGGAACCAGATCAAACGGTTCATCATTCTGGTCGATACGCTCTACGATCATGCCGTGCGGCTTTACATCTCCGCGGCGGCGATGCCGGAGGAACTATTGGTGCACCGCAAGGGTACCGAAGGTTTCGAATTCGACCGCACGACGTCGCGGCTTTTCGAGATGCGCAGTGCAGAATATCTTGCGCTGCACCATGAGAAACGCGCCGCCGAGTAACAATCCGGTGACAGAATATTTTACGTTTACGTAAGAATTTTTGTATCTAAACGATTGAAAACGCTGCATCAAAATTAATGGATTGCCATTTTTTGGCTTTGGGTCTATGCGATTGCGTCATTGGGCGGTGCCTTGTTGCGTCCGTCCGACGAATTTGATCGCAAAGGAAACAGCGAAATGGCGCGTAACAAGATCGCACTCATTGGTTCTGGCATGATTGGTGGCACGCTGGCGCACCTCGCCGGCCTGAAGGAACTGGGCGACATCGTCCTGTTCGACATCGCGGACGGTATTCCCCAGGGCAAGGGTCTCGACATCGCACAGTCCTCTCCGGTCGAAGGCTTCGATGCCAATCTGACCGGCGCCAGCGACTATTCGGCGATTGAGGGCGCTGACGTCTGCATCGTCACTGCCGGTGTTCCGCGCAAGCCTGGCATGAGCCGCGACGACCTTCTCGGCATCAACCTCAAGGTCATGGAGCAGGTCGGTGCCGGCATCAAGAAGTATGCGCCGAACGCCTTCGTGATCTGCATCACCAACCCGCTCGACGCCATGGTCTGGGCGCTGCAGAAATTCTCCGGCCTTCCGGCCAACAAGGTCGTCGGCATGGCCGGCGTTCTCGACTCCTCGCGTTTCCGTCTTTTCCTCGCCAAGGAATTCAACGTCTCCGTCCAGGATGTCACGGCCTTCGTGCTCGGTGGTCATGGCGACACGATGGTGCCGCTCGCCCGCTACTCGACGGTCGGCGGCATTCCGCTCACCGATCTCGTCACCATGGGCTGGGTCACCAAGGAACGCCTCGAAGAAATCATCCAGCGTACCCGTGACGGCGGCGCCGAAATCGTCGGCCTGCTGAAGACCGGCTCGGCCTATTATGCGCCGGCCGCCTCGGCGATCGAGATGGCCGAATCCTACCTCAAGGACAAGAAGCGCGTTCTGCCCTGCGCGGCCCATCTCACCGGCCAGTACGGCGTCAAGGACATGTATGTCGGCGTTCCCACCGTCATCGGCGCCGGCGGCGTCGAGCGCATCATCGAGATCGATCTCAACAAGACCGAGAAGGAAGCCTTCGACAAGTCCGTCGGCGCCGTCGCCGGTCTCTGCGAGGCCTGCATCAACATCGCGCCTGCCCTCAAGTAATCGGCGCTGAAGTAATCGAAACAGGGATAGACCCATGAACATTCATGAATATCAGGCCAAGGCTCTGCTGAAGGGCTATGGCGCGCCGGTTGCCGAGGGTGTGGCCATTCTCAAGGTTGAAGAAGCCGAGGCTGCCGCCAAGTCGCTTCCCGGTCCGCTTTACGTGGTCAAGAGCCAGATCCATGCCGGCGGCCGCGGCAAGGGCAAGTTCAAGGAACTCGGTCCGGATGCCAAGGGCGGCGTTCGCCTCGCCAAGTCGATCGAGGAAGTCATTTCCCACGCCAAGGAAATGCTCGGAAACACGCTGGTGACCGCGCAGACCGGCGAAGCCGGCAAGCAGGTCAACCGCCTTTACATCGAAGACGGCGCCGACATCGCCCGCGAGCTCTATTGCTCGCTGCTGGTCGACCGCTCGGTTGGCCGGGTTGCCTTCGTCGTATCGACCGAAGGCGGCATGGACATCGAGGCTGTCGCCCACGACACACCCGAAAAGATCCAGACGATCGCCATCGATCCGGAAGCCGGCGTGACGGCTGCCGACGTTGCCGCGATCTCCAAGGCGCTTCAGCTTGACGGCGCTGCCGCCGAAGATGCGAAGTCGCTCTTCCCGGCGCTCTACAAGGCTTTCGGCGAAAAGGACATGGCTCTCCTGGAAGTCAATCCGCTGATCGTCATGAAGGATGGCCATCTGCGCGTCCTCGATGCCAAGATGTCTTTCGATGGCAACGCGCTTTTCCGTCACGACGACGTCAAGACGCTGCGCGACGAGACCGAAGAAGATGCCAAGGAAATCGAGGCCTCGAAGTGGGACCTCGCCTATGTCGCGCTCGACGGCAATATCGGCTGCATGGTCAATGGCGCCGGCCTTGCCATGGCGACCATGGATATCATCAAGCTCTACGGCAAGGAGCCGGCCAACTTCTGCGACGTCGGCGGCGGCGCTGGCAAGGAGAAGGTGGCAGCGGCCTTCAAGATCATCACCGCGGACCCCAAGGTCGAAGGTATTCTCGTCAACATCTTCGGCGGCATCATGAAGTGCGATGTCATCGCCGAGGGCGTGATAGCCGCGGTCAAGGAAGTCGGTCTCAAGGTTCCGCTCGTCGTGCGCCTTGAGGGCACCAATGTCGAGCTCGGCAAGAAGATCCTGAACGAGTCGGGTCTCGCGATCACGGCGGCTGACGACTTGGACGATGCGGCCAAGAAGATCGTCGCGGCGATCAACGGCTGAGAACGATCATGGCCTTCCAGTCCACGCCCTCCGCTGCTCATTTCCGCCTCAACGCCTTCGCCGGCGTGTGGGTAGGGGACGAGCGCGTCGCGGCGTCGGCGTGGACGAGCGAAGGCAAGGCCAGTGCTGAGTTTTCCGGCGAGGCGTTGTTCGGCGGATTCTTCCTCGAGCAGCGCTATCGCCAGACGCGGGATGGTGCTGTTTCGTTCGAGGCGCGAAATATTTTCGGCTTCGATGCTTCGGACCAGACCTACAAACTCTACCAGTTCGACTCCGCAGGTTTTGCGCCGCCCGTACCGGCGTCCGGCGAGTGGAACGGCAGTGAGCTTGTGCTGATGAAGACTTCGCCGCGCGGCAGCCAGCGCACCGTATTCACGTTTGAAAATGAAGACTGCTACCGGATGGGCGTCAGCTTTTCGCCTGCAGGCAGCGATACTTGGCAGGAGGTCGTCAGCGGCGTCTATCGTCGCGCGTCCTCCACGTCTTCCAACCTCTCCTAAACAAAGGCCTCGCATGTCCATTCTCGTCAACAAAGACACCAAGGTTCTCGTTCAGGGCCTAACCGGCAAGACCGGCACGTTCCACACCGAACAGGCGCTCGCTTACTACGGCACCCAGATGGTCGGCGGCATCCATCCGAAGAAGGGCGGCGAAACCTGGACCGGCGCGAAGGGCGAAAGCCTGCCGATCTTCGCAACCGTTGCCGAAGGCAAGGAAAAGACCGGCGCCGACGCGACGGTCATCTATGTTCCGCCGGCAGGTGCCGCCGATGCGATCATCGAGGCGATCGACGCCGAGATCCCGTTCATCACCTGCATCACCGAAGGCATCCCGGTCATGGACATGGTGCGCGTCAAGGCGCGCCTCGACCGCTCCAAGTCGCGCCTGCTCGGCCCGAACTGCCCGGGTATCCTGACGCCGGAAGAGTGCAAGATCGGCATCATGCCGGGCTCGATCTTCCGCAAGGGTTCGGTCGGTATCGTTTCCCGCTCGGGCACGCTGACCTATGAAGCCGTGTTCCAGACGTCGAACGAAGGCCTTGGCCAGACGACGGCCGTCGGCATCGGCGGCGACCCGGTCAAGGGCACCGAGTTCATCGACGTCCTGGAAATGTTCCTGGCCGACGCAGCCACCCAGTCGATCATCATGATCGGCGAAATCGGCGGCTCGGCTGAAGAGGATGCTGCACAGTTCCTCAAGGACGAAGCCAAGAAGGGCCGTAAAAAGCCGATGGCTGGCTTCATTGCTGGCCGTACGGCGCCGAAGGGCCGCACCATGGGCCATGCCGGTGCTGTGGTTTCCGGCGGCAAGGGCGATGCGGAATCGAAGATCGCGGCGATGGAATCGGCAGGCATCAAAGTGTCGCCGTCTCCGGCCCGCCTCGGCAAGACGCTGGTTGAAGTCCTCAAGGGCTAAAACCACTTAAAGACCCGGGCGGAGGAACGGCATCTGCGCCTTCCGCCCGGCCTTGACGGTACGAGACCAGCAGATGCGCCGCGGACAGGCGGCAATCGGAATGCGGCAGCCGGCGATCGAGCCGGCAAATTCATCAAAGTCAGGAGGCGGACGGAAGCGTCCGCATATCACCATGGCACGGCAAGAAGCCAACGAGCAATTTCAGATCACCTCGTTTCTGGATGGCGCCAATGCTGCCTATATCGAGCAGCTCTACGCCCGTTATGAAGACGATCCCAACTTGGTCGACGATCAGTGGCGGTCCTTCTTCAAGGCGCTGGAAGACGATCCGAACGATGTGAAGAAGGCGGCCAAGGGCGCTTCCTGGCGCAAGAAGAACTGGCCGCTGCAGGCAAGCGGCGATCTCGTCTCGGCGCTCGATGGCGACTGGGGCATCGTCGAGAAGGTGATCGAGACCAAGGTCAAGGCCAAGGCCGAAGCTGCAGGCAAGCCTGCCGACAGCACCGAGGTGCTGCAGGCGACGCGCGATTCCGTGCGCGCCATCATGATGATCCGCGCCTACCGCATGCGTGGCCACCTGCATGCCAAGCTCGACCCGCTCGGCATCGCCGCTCCGGTTGACGATTATCGCGAGCTGTCGGCGGAGAATTACGGCTTCACGGCCGCCGATTACGACCGCAAGATCTTCATCGACAACGTGCTCGGCCTGGAATACGCGACCATCCGTGAGATGATCGAAATCCTCGAGCGCACCTATTGCTCGACGCTCGGCGTCGAATTCATGCATATCTCCAATCCTGAAGAAAAGGCCTGGATCCAGGAGCGCATCGAAGGACCGGACAAGGGCGTGGCCTTCACGCCGGAAGGCAAGAAGGCGATCCTTGCCAAACTTGTCGAAGCCGAAGGCTACGAGCAGTTCCTCGACGTCAAGTTCAAGGGCACGAAGCGTTTCGGCCTCGATGGCGGCGAATCGCTGATCCCGGCGCTGGAACAGATCCTCAAGCGCGGCGGCCATCTCGGCCTCAAGGAAGCCGTGTTCGGCATGGCCCATCGCGGCCGCCTGAACGTGCTCTCCCAGGTCATGGGCAAGCCGCACCGGGCGATCTTCCACGAATTCAAGGGCGGCTCGGCCGCTCCCGACGAGGTCGAGGGCTCGGGCGACGTCAAGTACCATCTCGGTGCCTCCTCAGACCGCGAATTCGACGGCAACAAGATCCACGTTTCGCTGACGGCGAACCCGTCGCATCTCGAAATCGTCGATCCCGTCGTCATGGGCAAAGCCCGCGCCAAGCAGGACATGAATGCCGCGGTCTGGGACGGTGACATCATCCCGCTTTCCGAACGCGCCAAGGTTCTGCCGCTGCTGATCCACGGCGACGCGGCTTTTGCCGGTCAGGGTGTCATTGCCGAAATCCTCGGCCTTTCCGGTCTGCGCGGCCACCGCGTCGCCGGCACCATGCATGTGATCATCAACAACCAGATCGGCTTTACCACGAACCCGGCCTTCTCGCGCTCGTCGCCCTATCCGTCCGATGTCGCCAAGATGATCGAGGCGCCGATCCTGCACGTCAACGGCGACGATCCGGAAGCGGTGGTCTATGCCGCGAAGATCGCCACCGAATTCCGCATGAAGTTCCACAAGCCTGTGGTGCTCGACATGTTCTGCTATCGCCGCTACGGCCACAATGAAGGCGACGAACCGTCCTTCACGCAGCCGAAGATGTACAAGGTGATCCGCGCCCACAAGACCGTGCTGCAGCTCTATGCAGCCCGCCTCGTCGCCGAGGGCCTGCTCACTGAAGGCGAAGTCGAGAAGATGAAGGCTGATTGGCGCCTCCACCTCGAGCAGGAGTTCGAGGCTGGCCAGCAGTATAAGCCTAACAAGGCCGACTGGCTGGACGGCGAGTGGTCGGGCCTGCGCACGGCCGACAATGCCGACGAGCAGCGCCGCGGCAAGACCGCCGTGCCGATGAAGACTCTGAAGGAGATTGGCCGCAAGCTGTCCGAGATCCCGGCCGGCTTCAATGTGCACCGGACGATCCAGCGCTTCATGGAAAACCGCGCCAACATGATCGCCACCGGCGAGGGCATCGACTGGGCGATGGCCGAAGCGCTGTCTTTCGGCGCGCTCTGCGTCGAAGGCAGCAAGATCCGTCTGTCCGGCCAGGATTGCGAACGCGGCACCTTCTCGCAGCGCCACTCGGTTCTCTACGATCAGGAAACCGAAGAGCGCTACATCCCGCTCGCCAATCTTTCGCCGACGCAGGGGCGCTACGAAGTCATCAATTCGATGCTTTCGGAAGAGGCCGTGCTCGGTTTCGAATACGGCTATTCGCTCGCCCGCCCGAATGCGCTGACGCTCTGGGAAGCGCAGTTCGGCGATTTCGCCAACGGCGCGCAGGTGGTCTTCGACCAGTTCATCTCGTCGGGCGAACGCAAGTGGCTGCGCATGTCGGGCCTCGTCTGCCTGCTGCCGCACGGCTATGAGGGCCAGGGTCCGGAACACTCCTCGGCCCGCCTCGAGCGTTTCCTACAGCTTTGCGCCGAAGACAACATGCAGGTCGCCAACGTCACGACGCCGGCGAACTACTTCCACATCCTGCGCCGGCAGCTGAAGCGCGACTTCCGCAAGCCGCTGATCCTGATGACGCCGAAGTCGCTACTGCGCCACAAGCGGGCAGTCTCCACCCTTGCCGAAATGGCCGGCGAATCCGCCTTCCATCGCCTGCTCTGGGATGATGCCGAGGTGATCAAAGACGGCCCGATCAAGCTGCAGAAGGACAACAAGATCCGTCGTGTCGTCATGTGCTCCGGCAAGGTCTATTACGATCTTCTGGAAGAGCGTGAGAAGCGTGGCATCGACGACATCTATCTCCTGCGTGTCGAGCAGCTCTATCCGTTCCCGGCAAAGGCGCTGATCAACGAGCTGTCGCGCTTCCGCAATGCCGAGATGGTCTGGTGCCAGGAAGAGCCGAAAAACATGGGCGCATGGTCGTTCATCGACCCCTTCCTCGAATGGGTGCTCGCCCATATCGACGCGAAGTATCAGCGCGTTCGTTATACCGGCCGTCCGGCCGCCGCCTCGCCGGCGACGGGCCTGATGTCCAAGCATCTGTCGCAGCTCGCCGCATTCCTCGAGGATGCATTGGGCGGCTAAAATTAGGGGGGCGCAATGGCTTATTTCTTTCTGAGACTGCTGCCGCCGCGCCCCACTTTCCCGCATGACGGGACCGGGGAGGAAATGGCGGCGATGAAACGCCATGTCGAATACTGGCATCGGCACGCCCTTGCGGGATCGGCTGTTATAGTCGGCCCCGTCTTCGAGGGTGAAGGCGCCTGGGGCATGGCAATCGTCGAAGTCGAGGATCAGGCGGCGGCACAGGCCCTCGCCGACGGCGATCCGATCATCGCTTCCGGTTTCGGTTTCCGTTTCGATATCCTGCCGATGCCCTCGATCATCTCGCGGCCACCCGCCGTCTGAAACGCATAAACGAAAACACACGAAATCAGGATTTGAACAATGGCCACAGAAATCCGCGTTCCAACTCTCGGTGAATCCGTCAGCGAGGCAACCGTCGGCACCTGGTTCAAGAAGGTCGGCGACGCCATCAAGGCCGACGAGCCGATTCTCGAGCTTGAAACCGACAAGGTGACCATCGAAGTTCCGGCACCCGCCTCCGGCACGCTTTCGGAAATCGTCGCCGCCGCCGGCGAAACCGTCGGTCTCGGCGCACTGCTCGGCCAGATCGCCGAAGGCGCTGCCGCTGCTGCCGCGCCGGCTGCTGCTGCACCGGCCGCCGCGCCTGCTCAGCCGGCCCCGGCTGCTCCCGCTCAGCCGGCACCGGTTGCCGCTGCGGCGGCATCGTCGGCAAGCGCCTCCGTCTCCACCATGCCGCCGGCCCCGGCGGCTTCGAAGATGCTGGCTGAAAACAATCTTTCCGCCGACCAGGTCGACGGCAGCGGCAAGCGCGGCCAGGTGCTGAAGGGCGATGTCATCGCCGCCGTCGCCAAGGGCATTTCCGCTCCGGCGGCCGCACCCGCCGCCCCTGCTGCTGCACGCGGCCCGTCGACGGTCGAGGATGCCTCGCGCGAAGAACGCGTGAAGATGACGCGCCTGCGCCAGACGATCGCCAAGCGCCTCAAGGACGCGCAGAACACTGCCGCCATGCTCACCACCTACAATGAGGTGGACATGAAGGCGGTCATGGATCTGCGCAACAAGTACAAGGACATTTTCGAGAAGAAGCACGGCGTCAAGCTCGGCTTCATGGGCTTCTTCACCAAAGCGGTGACGCATGCGCTGAAGGAACTGCCGGCTGTTAATGCCGAGATCGACGGCACCGACGTCATCTACAAGAACTATTGCCATGTCGGCATGGCCGTCGGCACGGACAAGGGCCTCGTCGTTCCTGTCATCCGCGACGCCGACCAGATGTCGATCGCCGAAATCGAGAAGGAACTCGGCCGTCTTGCCAAGGCAGCCCGTGATGGCTCGCTCTCCATGGCCGACATGCAGGGCGGCACCTTCACCATCACCAATGGCGGCGTCTACGGTTCGCTCATGTCTTCGCCGATCCTCAACGCGCCGCAGTCCGGCATTCTCGGCATGCACAAGATCCAGGAGCGGCCGGTCGCGATCGGCGGCCAGGTGGTCATCCGTCCGATGATGTATCTGGCGCTGTCCTACGATCACCGCATCGTCGACGGCAAGGAAGCGGTCACCTTCCTCGTGCGCGTCAAGGAAAGCCTGGAAGATCCGGAACGTCTGGTTCTCGATCTCTAAGGGAGCGCTTTCGATGCGGAACCGGATCATGCGAGCGGCGCGCCTTCTTCTTTGCGCTGCCGCCGCGCATGTCCCGGTCTCCGCATCGGCCGCCGGCTGGGACATCAGCAAGGCAAGCAGCAATTTCGACCTGGTGGCGCTCACCGATGCCGAACTCTCCGGCCGATCGATTGGCGTGATCCATATGGGCAATGTCGAATTGACGTCGGGGCGCATCGTCGCGGCCGATCCGCTCGCCCAGCCCGATCGTCCGGCGCTCGCCAGAACGGTTGCACCGGGCGAATATCCGGTGACGCTCTACCAGGCGTTCGGGCGCATCGCTGCCGCCAGCATGCGGTTTGCCGAGGGCAAGCCGGATCATTGGGAGCTTGCGGTCCTGGCCGGGCAGGATCCGGCGACGCTGAAGGACGGAGAGATTTTCGGCTATCCCGTCGATGCCGGCCTCGGCTGCTACATGGATGCCGATACGCTTGATCTGATCGGAGAGCGCGAAGCGCAGGCGCAGGCGCAAAAAACCGATGCCGACGTCAATTATTACGACGACGTGCTGGCCTCGGACCTCGATGCCAACAAGGGCGCCTATGCGCTGCATCGGCCGGTTGCCGGCAAGAAGGGCAATGTCGCGGTGTTCTGGAGCGGCTGGGGCGACGGTTTTTATCCGGTCTTTTGGGGCCTCGACAAGGACGGCCGCGCGCTGGTGCTGCTGACGGATTTCAGCGTTGTCGAGAATGCCGACGGGCGGAAGGAGCCGAAGCTGCAATGAGCGGAAAGGTCGGGATCACGGCGGGGAAAGGCGTGGCTGCAATCGCAGCCGCAGCGTTTTTCGCCGCTCCGGTGTCCGCCTTTGCTGCCGCCTGCAAGCAGGAACGAGCCGTCTACGTCGATCGCGACGGCGCCTATGAATTGCGCTTTGCGCCGCTGAATTCTCCGTCGGCTGCCGCCAGCAACCAATTCAAGATCAGCGCGCTCAAGACGTCAGTCGTGATGGAAGGTTATGTCATGCCATCGGAGGATCCGGTGCGGGCCATCGGCATCCTGATGTTCAACTGCCCAGAGGGTGATGCGACCGGCGCCGATCTTAATGCCTGCACGGTCTGGCAGGGCGCCGTCTATGGCATGGATGCCGAGGGCGAGATGGACAATCTGCAGCCCGAGGGCGCCGCGGCGGCCGAAAAGGTCGTTCTCCCCGGCCTTGGTCCCGCCATTCGCGAATCCAGCGCCTGGGGCGAGGGCAAGGCTATGGTGGCCCCCTGGGACGTGCTGATTTTCAAGGAGTGTGCGACATGAGCGATGCCCCTGTTGTTCTCATTACCGGCGGAAGTCGGGGTATCGGTGCTGCCGCCGCACGGCTCGCCGCGCGCCAGCGCTGGCGTGTCGCGGTGAATTACGCCGCCAACCGTCAAGCCGCGGATGCCGTCGTGGCTTCGATCACGGGGGCCGGCGGCGAGGCCGTGGCGATCCAGGGTGACGTCGGCAAGGCCGCGGATATCGTCTCGATATTTGCGGCGGTCGACCGGCATTTCGGCCGCCTCGACGGGCTCGTCAACAATGCCGGCATCGTCGACTATCCCCAGCGGATCGACGAGATGTCGGTGGAGCGGATCGAGCGCATGCTGCGCGTCAATGTGACCGGCTCCATCCTCTGCGCCGCAGAAGCGATACGCCGCATGTCGAGCCGGCATGGCGGCCAGGGCGGCGCGATCGTCAATATCTCGTCGATGGCGGCGGTGCTCGGTTCGGCGACGCAGTATGTCGATTATGCCGCCTCGAAAGCGGCGATCGACACGTTCACCGTCGGGCTGGCGCGCGAGGTTGCCGCCGAGGGCGTCCGCGTGAATGCCATAAGGCCGGGTGTCATCGAAACCGACCTCCATGCTTCCGGCGGTTTGCCGGATCGCCCGCGCGAGCTGGCGCCGTCGATCCCGATGCAGCGGGCGGGCACGCCCGAGGAGGTGGCCGATGCGATCCTCTATCTTCTGTCACCTTCGGCTTCCTATATCACCGGCGCGATCCTCAATGTGAGCGGCGGCCGTTAGAGCGACAGGGTGAAAACAGCATGCAGCATATTCTCGAATTCCTCGGCCTGACGTCGCGCGCGGCCGATTAAACGAAAAATCCAAAGGGAAAGAAACAATGTCCTACGATGTGATCATTATCGGAACCGGCCCGGGCGGCTATGTCTGCGCTGTGAAGGCAGCCCAGCTCGGCCTCAAGGTCGCCGTCGTCGAAAAGCGGGCGACCTATGGCGGCACCTGCCTGAACGTCGGCTGCATTCCGTCGAAGGCGCTGCTGCATGCCTCCGAAATGTTCCATCAAGCCGGCCACGGGATGGGCGCTCTCGGCATCGACGTCTCGGCGCCGACGCTCAACCTCGGCAATATGATGGCCCACAAGGATGCGACGGTGAAGGCGAATGTCGACGGCGTCGCCTTCCTCTTCAAGAAGAACAAGATCGATGCCTTCCAGGGCACCGGCAAGGTCGTTTCGGCCGGCAAGGTTTCCGTCACCGCCGACGACGGCAAGGTGCAGGAGATCGAGGGTAAGAACATCGTCATCGCCACTGGCTCGGACGTCGCCGGCATTCCCGGTGTGCAGGTCGAGATCGATGAAAAGACCATCATCTCGTCCACCGGCGGCATCGCGCTGGAGAAGGTGCCGGAAACGCTGATCGTCGTCGGCGGCGGCGTCATCGGCCTCGAGCTCGGTTCGGTCTGGTCGCGCCTCGGCGCCAAGGTGACGGTGGTCGAATATCTCGACACCATCCTCGGCGGCATGGACGGCGAAGTCTCCAAGCAGTTCCAGCGCATGCTCGCCAAGCAGGGCATCGATTTCAATCTCAGCGCCAAGGTCACCGGCGTCGAAAAGGGCGACAAGGGCGCCAAGGTCACGTTCGAGCCGGTCAAGGGCGGCGACAAGGTGACACTCGACGCCGAAGTCGTGCTGATCGCCACCGGCCGCAAGCCCTATACGGCGGGTCTCGGGCTGGAAGAGGCCGGTGTCGTGCTCGACAATCGCGGCCGCGTCGAGATCGACGGTCACTTCAAGACCAATATCGACGGCATCTATGCGATCGGCGATGTGGTCAAGGGTCCGATGCTCGCGCACAAGGCGGAAGACGAGGGCGTGGCGCTTGCCGAAATCCTCGCCGGGCAACATGGCCATGTGAACTACGAGGTCATTCCGAGCGTCGTCTACACCCAGCCGGAAATCGCTTCCGTCGGCAAGACCGAGGAAGAGCTGAAAGCGGCAGGCGTCGCCTATAAGGTCGGCAAGTTCCCCTTCACTGCGAACGGCCGCGCCCGCGCGATGCTGGCAACCGACGGCTTCGTCAAGATCCTTGCCGACAAGGAAACCGACCGGGTGCTCGGCGGCCATATCGTCGGCTTCGGCGCCGGCGAGATGATCCACGAGATTGCCGTGCTGATGGAGTTCGGCGGTTCGTCGGAAGATCTCGGCCGGACCTGCCATGCGCATCCCACGATGTCGGAAGCGGTCAAGGAGGCTGCGCTCGCGACCTTCTTCAAGCCGATCCATATGTAATCTTACATATTCGTAACAAAGCATGCAGCCGCTTGCCGTGAGGCAGGCGGCTGTTTTAATTGTTGCGCATTGCAGAATTCAAATATCGGACGAAGGTGAGGAAAAATGGAGCAGCCGTCCATTGCGGGTTACAGCCTGAGCCAGCGTTTTCTTCACTGGGCGATCGCGCTGCTGATTTTCTTCAACCTGCTGTTTCCCGATGGCATGAATACCTGGCGTCGGCTGATACGCAGAGGCGAGGTGCCGACGCCGGAACAGATTTCGTCGGCGAATATCCACGCCTATGTCGGCATCGCCATCCTGCTGCTTGCCGTTCTCAGGCTGGGACTGCGTTTTAGCAAGGGCGTGCCGGCCGAGGTCGCGCAGGAGCCGGCGATCTTCCGTCTTGCCGCCAGGCTTGCCCATGCCGGCCTCTACATCCTGATCTTCGCGATGCCGCTTTCGGGCATCGCCGCCTACTACTTCGGCATCGTTCCCGCCGGTTCGTTCCACGCGGATATCATGAAGGTTATTCTCTGGGCGCTGATCGTGGCGCATGTCGCCGGCGCCCTCGTCCATCAGTTCTATTGGAAAAGCAACGTGCTGCGCCGCATGACGCTCGGCTGACCGTCGGCGGGTTCAGTTTATCGCGGTGACGGTAAAGCCTTGCTGGCGCAGCAGTTCGATGACGCCGTCCTTGCCGGGCAGGTGCAGGGCGCCGACGGCCATGAAGACGTTGCCGCCGTCGAGGATGGGAGTGGCGCGCTCGGCCATCACCTTGTTGCGGTCGAGGATGACGCGCTGCTCGAAGGCCGCATAATCGTTGGTTTCGCCTTTGTCTTCCGGTGTTATGGTTTTCAACATCGGCATCGTCAGGCCGATGTCGCCGGAGAGGTAGAGGTCGGTCATCGTCTCGACGACATCGCTCATCTTGTCGCCGAGTTCCAACGTCTCGATCAGCGACTTCAGATGGAATTCGATCGGCAGATCGGCCATGGCCTGGATCTGCTCGGCAAGGGTTTCCAGCCCCTTGACCTGTTTGCCCTGAGCAACGGCGTCGGTGGCGATCTTCTGGTCGAGGAACTGCACGCCTTTCGCCTTGCGGGCGATTTCGCAGGCCGGCAGGGCGACGGCGCTCGAAATCATCCAGGGCCGCATGCGGGAAACGGCACCGAGCGGAATGCCGCGCTGCTTCAGCCCGGCTTCAAGGCGCTTGTAATCTTCGGGAGAAAGCAGCTTGTCGATCGTCGTGCCATCGGTAAACATCGTCAATTCAGGCTTTGCAAGCAGGGCCGCGGTCGCCTTTCGTTCGTCGAGGATCTCGTCGGATTCGATGATGATCGTGCCGGCGGCGTCGTGGGCGGCCTGGGCGCGCGGCGGCAGGGCCAGCACGCGCGGATCGGTGACATGCATGCTGCCGAGCAGCCACGAGGGGGCAAGTCCGGGTTTCTCGATCTTCCAGAAGATGCCCTTGCCGTTCGGCGTGGCATCGGCTTCCTTCAGCGCCTCGGCATAGCGGGCAGGGTCGTTCTGCTGCAGATCGACCATCAGGTTGCGGCCGGTGCAGGCCGCCTCTTCGGCCGCGGCCGGCCTTGCGGTAAGGAAGGCGACAAACAGCGCGGCAAGCAGCAGCATATGAAAGGCTGCAATCAGCCAGAGCAACAGATGGGCCGGCACTGCGAGGTAGGACGTCCGGCGGCCGATTGATGTCGTCATGATGGGTGTTCCGATCACATGCTCTATAGGCTTCATGCTCTACGCCCGGCTTGCGCATATTCCTTTAAGAGGATGCGTTAACGAAAAGTTACGAACGAAAAGTTACGCGCGCGGATGCGCCCGATCATACACCTCCAGCAGCCGCGATGCATCGACGCCGGTATAGACCTGCGTTGTGGAAAGGCTGGCATGGCCGAGCAATTCCTGGATGGTGCGCAGATCGCCACCGCCGGCAAGCAGGTGGGTGGCAAAGGAGTGGCGCAATGCATGCGGTGTCGCCGTCTCCGGCAGGCCGAAGGCGCTGCGCATCTTCTGCATGGTCCGCTGAATAATCGCCGGCTGCAGCCTGCCGCCGCGGGCGCCGCGAAACAGCGGCTCGCTACTTTCGAGGTGATATGGGCAGAGCGCGCGATATTTCTCGACCGCGTCGAAGACCACGGACAGCAGCGGCACCAGCCGTGTCTTGTTGCCCTTGCCGGTGATGCGCAGTGTCGTCGCACCTTTCTGCAGGTCGGCGGGAACGAGATCCAGCGCTTCGGAGATGCGCAGGCCGCAGCCGTAGAGCAGCGTCATCACGGCCGCATCGCGCGCGGCGATCCAGGGTTCGTCATGCAGCTGGGCTTCGTCGCTGACGACGGTAATCGCTTGGGTATCCGAGAGCGGTTTGGGCAATGATTTCGGCTGTTTCGGCGAGCGTATCGCGGCAGCACCGGCGGCATTGACCAGGCCCTTCTTTTCAAGATGGCGCAGCAGCGAACGAAGACCGGCAAGATTGCGGCCGAGCGATCGGGCGCCGGAACCCTGCTTGCGCCGGGCGGCCAGGAAGGCGCGAAAATCGGCGGGGCGCAATTCCCTGATATCGCCAAGTGTGGCCGGTCCGGCGAGGTGGCCGGTCAGAAAGGTCAGAAACTGGCGGGTGTCGCGTTCGTAAGCGTCGAGCGTGTGCTCGGAAAGACGGCGTTCGCGGGCGAGATTTTCGAGCCATGCGGCCCGCTCCGCCATCAGGCGCGGATCGGCGATAACAAGCAGTTCGTTCACGTCGCGAGCCTTGAATTTGCCTTCAAGTCCGCCAATTTGAAGCAGGAACGGTTATGGAATTGCTAATGCCGGCCAAGCCTTTGTCATCCTTCGATCATATTGTACTGCGATAGCTTATACCCCATAGACAGGATCTTTCATGGCACGGCGCGATTCCATGACGGCTTTCGGACAGCTCGCGGAAGCGATCGCTCTCGTTTCACAGGGAAAGCCCGGTCATATCGTCGATACGCTGATTGCCGAACGCGGCCAGAGGATCGTCAAAAATCCGCTCTGGCCGGTCATGCGACCGTTCCTCTACACGCTGCTGCGCTACAACAAGGCGCTCGAATTCGCCAATGCGGTTGCGAAAATGCCGGGCTTCCAGTCGTTCGAATATCTGAGTGACGTGCTGAAACTCGACATCGGCATCGTCAATGGCGAACGCATTCCGGAAACCGGCGGCTTCATCCTCGTCAGCAACCATCCGACCGGCATCGCCGATGGTGTTGCCGTGTTCGATCTCCTGAAAGCACGCCGGCCTGATATGATGTTCTTTGCCAATCGCGATGCCATCCGCGTCAATCCGCGCTTTGCCGAGATGATCATTCCCGTCGAATGGCGGGAGGAGTACAAGAGCAAGCTGAAGGCGCGCGAGACGCTGCAGCTGACGAACCATGCGGTTAGGGAAGGCAAGGCGACCGTGCTCTTTCCTTCAGGCCGCATCGCCTATTGGGCGAACGGCCGGCTGAACGAACGCCCATGGAAGACCTCGGCCGTCGGGCTGGCGCGCAAATACAATCTGCCGATCCTTCCCGTCCATATGACGGCACGCAATTCCGGCCTGTTCTACTGGCTGGCGAAATGGTCGACCGAGCTTCGCGACATGACGGTGTTTCACGAACTGCTGAACAAACGCGGCGATCGCTTCGATTTCGTGATCGGCAATCTCATCCCGGCCGAACATCTGGACGGCGACCTCACCGAGGTGACGAAGGCGCTGGAGAAACATACGGTGCGGGACATGGCGGTCGATGGCGATGCGACCTTCGTTCCGGTCGGCCTGCCGGATGCGGCGGTGCGCCGTGAGATTCCGGTTCCTGCAGCCTAGATTCGCGCACCACCATGGCAATCGATATCCGTATGATCCGCGATCGATTGCCGCAGGAGATCGCAGATCTCGAAAGCGCAGCCCGGCGGGAAGGATATCGCCATATCACGCGCCTTATCGACGAATGGTCGGCCGGCGATATCAGGTTCGAGCGGGACGGCGAAAGGCTGCTTGGCGCTTATGTCGATGCGGTGCTTGCCGGCGTCGGGGGCATGACCGTCGAAGTCGCCATGTCAGGGGCGTTGCGGATGCGGCGTTTCTACATCAGTCCGGCAATGCGCGGGCGCGGCATCGGCCGGATGCTTGCCCTGGCGCTGCTCGACCATGCGCGGTCGTGCTGCAGCATCGTCACCGTTCATGCGGGAAACGATGGTGCTGCGAAATTCTGGGAGTCGCTCGGATTTCAGGCCAACGGACAGTGCGGACACACACATCGTTTCGATCTGCATGTGTCGAGCTTCACGCCCCGATCTCGTTGAGGCGGATCGCCTGGCGCGCCAGCAGCCGCTCGACATCGGCAATATCGAGCGCCGACAGCCCGGCGCCCGGCTTGCGCAGGGCGGCGGACCTGATCACGCCGCGCTTGGCAAGCACGTATTTGCGCGAGGCAAGGCCGATGCCCTGCTGCTGTTCATAGCGGGCGAGCGGCAGATAGGTATCGAAGATCGCATGGGCGCGATCGGGATTTCCGGCCGCATAGGCCTCGACGACGCCGACCATCATCTCCGGATAACAAAAGCCGGTCATGGCGCCGTCGGCGCCGCGGCCCATCTCTTCGGGCAGGAAAAGTCCGCCATTGCCGCAAAGGATGGAGATGCGCCGCATGGCGCCCTTGTCACTGGCAGCGCGAAGCGCTGATATCTTCGAAAGACCCGGCCAATCCTCGTGCTTGAGCATGACGCAATTCGGCACCTCGTTGACGATGCGCTCGATGACCTTGGGCGCGATCGTCACATTGGTGGTGAGCGGATAATCCTGCAGCACGAAGGGCGTATCACCAAGGGCTTCGCCGACCGACTGGTAGAAGGCGAAAGCCTGATCGTCAGTCTTGACGGTCCAGGGCGGCGCGACCATGACGCCGGCAGCACCCGCCCCCATGACGGCTTCGGCGAGTTCGCGCATCGGCGCAAGTCCCGGCGCCGAGACGCCGACAACGACGGGAAGGCGCCCGTCAAGGCGCTTCAGCACCCGTTCGACCACGGCCCTCGATTCCTCGGCGGTCAATTTCGGGGCCTCGCCGAGCTGACCAAGCACCGTCAGCCCGGTGACGCCGGCGCCTTCGTAGAAATCGACCATGCTGTCGATGCTGGCGAGATCGAGAGAGCCATCATCGGTGAAGGGGGTTACGGCGATCACATAGACGCCCTTGGCATCTTCGGTCAGTCTGGCCATTCGTGGTCTCCCATTCAGCGGCCGAAGAACAGCACTTCGGCATTTCGAACAAAAATCTTTTCGGCAGCCGTGGGATCGTCGATGGCGGCCTGCATGGCCTCGATCAACTCGGCGTCATCGGGCATGCCATCCCATAATTCGGTGTGCGGCCAATCGCTGCCCCAGAGCAGCCTCTCCCCATGGCTCGCGGCAAGCGTGCGGGTGACCTCGGCGAAGCCTTGGTCGTTCGTCTCCTTCGTCAACCGATAGGGCGCGGTCACTTTGACATAGGCATCAGCCGCGTCCATCAGCCTTTTCAGCGCATCGACATGCTGTGGTCTCGTCTCTGTGGCAAGCGGAATGAAGCCGAGATGATCGACAACGATGGGCAGGCGGATGCCGGATAATGTTGCCGGAAGATCGGGAAGCTGTTCGGGATTGATCTGCAGTTGCAGCGACCAGCCGAAAGGCGCAATCCTTTCCGCCAGTGTCCTGGCGGTAGCCAAGGGAAGGCCGCCCTTGTTGCGTGTGTTGATCCGCACTCCGCGCACGCCGTGCCGGTGGAGCCGCTCGATCTCGGTCTCTCCAGTTTCGGGATCAATGACGACGATGCCGCGCAAACGGCCCGGAAAGGCGGCGAGCGCTTCCAGCAGCACGCTATTGTCGAGGCCATAGACGCTTGGCTGTACCAATACGCCCTTGGCGATGCCAAGGCTTTCTGAGAATTCGATCCAGTCGGCAATCGTCGCGATGTCAGGCGTATAGCTGCGCGGGGTGTTGAGCGGAGCGTCGGCGCGAAAGACGTGGAAATGCGTATCGACCGTGCCTTGCGGCAGTGCCGGCCGCGGCAAGCGCGCCAGTTGCCGGCGGGGCAGGCAAAGCGGGGCCTCTATATCAGCGGTACTCATCATGCGTCGAGCTCGTCGCTTTGCAGGAAATCGAAATCGGCGCCTTCGTCAGCCTGGAGCACGCGTTCCTGATAAAGTTTTGCATAGCCGCGCAACGGGGCAGGGGAGGGTCGGTCGATGATCTCCAGCATGCGGCGATCGAATTCCGCCTGGTCGATATCGATGTCGATGCGCCGGCCCTCGACATCGAGGCGAATGCGATCGCCGGTACGGACGATCGCCAGCGGGCCGCCATCGGCGGCTTCAGGCGCGATGTGGAGGATGATCGTACCGAAAGCCGTGCCGCTCATCCGGGCATCGGAAATCCGCACCATGTCCTTCACGCCCTGCCGGGCGAGTTTGCGGGGAATGGGTAGATAGCCGGCTTCCGGCATGCCGGGCGCGCCTTTCGGCCCGGCATTGCGCAGGACCAGAACATCGTCGGCCTTGACGTCGAGATCGTCGCTGTCGATGCGCAGCGTCATATCCTCGACGGAATCAAAAACGACGGCGCGGCCAATATGTTGGAGAAGATCCTTGGAGGCGGCGGATTGTTTGATGACGGCGCCGCGCGGCGCAAGATTGCCGTGCAGGACGGCGATCGTGCCGATCGGCTTTAACGGTTTCTCGACGGTGCGGATGATCGTCTGGCCCGGTTCGTCGACGACGTTGTCGATAATCTCGCCGATCGTCCTGCCGTAGACCGTCGGGGCGCTGCCATCGATTTCATGACGCACCGCCTTCAACAGCGCCGGGACGCCGCCCGCCTCGTGAAACTGCTCCATATAATGCTGGCCGGACGGCTGCAAGTCGACGAGCAGGGGTATGCTCCGGCCCAGCCGGTCGAGTTCGGCCATGTCGAGGCGACGGCCGAGGCGGCCGGTGATTGCGGCAAGATGCACGACGGCATTGGTCGAGCCGCCCATCGCCTGCAACGCCACGAGGCCGTTGCGGATCGCCTGTGGCGTCAGGATCTCGCGCACCGTCGGGGCGGCCTCATCCACGGCGAGCCGTGCGGCGACACGGCCGGTCTCCTCGGCAAGGCGGACGCGTTCGGATTCGACGGCGGGTGCCGAACCGGCGCGGGGAAGGCAGAGACCCATGACTTCGGTCAGGTTCGCCATGGTGCTCGCCGTGCCCATCACCGTGCAGGTGCCGATCGAGCTGGCCAGCTTGTTATTGACCTCGGTGATCTCGGCCTCGTCGATCTCTCCGGCGCGGAAGCGCCCCCAGAAACGGCGGCAATCCGTGCAGGCACCAAGCCGTTCGCCCCTGTGGTGGCCGACGGCCATCGGACCGGTCGGCAGGAAGATCGCCGGTATCTCGCTGCTGGCAGCCGCCATGATCTGGGCCGGCAAGGTCTTGTCGCAGCCACCAATCAGCACGACGGCATCCATCGGCTGGGCGCGGATCATCTCTTCCGTTTCCATCGCCATCAGATTGCGCAGATACATCGAGGTCGGCGAGGCAAAGCTCTCGTGGATCGAGATGGTCGGAAACACCATGGGCATCGCGCCCGCCAGCATAACGCCGCGTTTGGTGGCCTCGATGAGTTGCGGCACATTGCCGTGACAGGGATTGAAATCGCTGTAAGTATTGGCGATGCCGACGATGGGACGGTCGAGTGCATCGTCAGAATAGCCCATGGCCTTGATGAATGCCTTGCGCAGGAAAAGGGAGAATCCCTGATCGCCATAACTCGTCAGCTTGCGACGAAGACCGTTCGACAAACCTGTTCCTCCCTCGCCAACTTGACCATGGCCAATGTGCTGTCAGCGTAGTGGGATATGGAGGATTGTCAATAAATAAGATGGCGTCACCATATCGTATTTTTGGATATCTTCAGCGATACCCATAAGTTTCCAAGGAAATATCGATCGATCGTCGCCTCATTTTGATGAGTCGATGATTGGCTTTCATGAAGAAGCCGGATAGATTATTGATAAAATGAACTTGAATCAGAGGGAAGCGCCATGACGGGGACGAGACGACGGCGTATCGGAATGGTCGGCGCCGGCTGGGTCAGCGCCTACCATCTATCGGCATGGAGGCGGCAATTGCATCGCGCCGAGGTCGTGGCGATCGCCGACCCGTCGCGGAGCACGATCGAGGCCCGGCTGGCCGCCTTCGAGGTCGCGCGCAACTATGCGGGCGCTGAGGCGATGCTGGAAGCCGAGCAGCTCGATGCCGTCGATATCTGCGCGCCGCGGGAGTTTCACGCCGAACTGGTCCGGCTGGCGGCGGCAAGGGGGCTCGATATTATCTGCCAGAAGCCGCTCGCCTCTTCCTACGACGAGGCTGTTCACCTGTTGGCAGAGCTTTCCGGCAAGGGCAGGCTGATGATCCACGAGAACTGGCGGTTCCGCGCCTATTATCGGCGGCTGAAGGCATGGCTCGACGAAGGACTTGCAGGCGATGTCCGTCAGGCGCAGTTCGAATTCCTGTCCAGCGGCATGCTAGCGGATGCAGAGGGGCGAAGGCCGGCGCTGGTGCGCCAACCCTTCTTCCGGACGCAGGAGCGGCTGCTGGTCATGGAGGTCATGATTCATCATCTCGATACGCTGAGATATCTTCTGGGCGAGATGGAGGTGGTCGGTGCGCGGCTTGAGAGGAGCAATCGCGATATCGTCGCGGAGGATGTGGCATGCGTCGTCCTGCGCCGGCTGGGCGACGGCGTTCTTGTCACCGTCAACGCCAATCTCGCCGCGCATGGTGCTCCGCCGGTGCCGCGTGATCACTTACGCATCTTCGGAACGCGCGGCACGCTCGAACTCCAAGGCAATCTGCTCTTAGCGCAGGGTGCGGAGCAGCGCCGGGAGAGCTTCGATCTCGACGAGACCTACCAAGGCGCTTATGACGCGACCATTGCGCATTTCCTCGACAGTCTCGATGGAAAGGTCGCGATGGAAACATCGCCGGGCGATAACATGAAGACGCTTGCTCTTGTCGAGGATATCTATCGCTTGAGCCGGTTCGACCCGGAACGCAATCCACGGTAACATGGCGCGCCCGTCAGAGGAGATGACATTGCAGACGCTCAACGAAAGCCGCGAAGACGGCATCGAGCATGATGATCTAAGCATTGCCCGCGCGCTGGAGGAGGACATTATTTTCGGCCGGCTTGCGCCCGGGACCCGTCTGACCGAAGACGCGCTTCTAGCCCGCTTTCACGTCACGCGCCATTTCGCCCGCCAGGCGATCGTGCAGCTCGAGACGATGGGTATCGTGGTTCGGGAGCGCAACAAAGGGGCGACCGTCCGCTCGCTGACTGCTCGCCAGGTTCAGGAAATCTACGATGTCCGTGAGTTGCTGCAACGGCAGGCTGCGCTGTGGATAAAGCTGCCGGCACCTGAAGCGTTGATCGAGGAACTGCTGGCGCTGCACGAGGAGCATGGCCGTCACGTCGAATCCGGTTATCTCAGAGGCGTGCACGAGGCCAACGACAAATTCCACCTGACGCTTTTCGGCGCCTGCGGCAATGCGCATCTCGTGCAATCGATCGAGCTTTATATGCGTCTCAGCCTGCCCGTGCGCGCCAATTCGATGTCGAGCAAGGAGTCGCTACGCATCTCGCATGAGCATCACCGGCTGATGATCGAGATGCTGCGCGGCACTGACAACTGGGTTCTCGCCCAGCTCTGTGTCGACCATCTGCAGCCCAGCAAGAAACGTTATCTCGCCTATGTCAGCGATCATTGACGCGGCTAGCCGTTTGAAGGGGAGCGCATCGTTCGATTGCGCTCCCTTCGCCTACCGGCTCACCAATCGAGGCGCAGCAGAGACACGCCTTGACGCGGTAGGGAGACCTTGAGGACGATCTTGCCGCCATCAACCTTGACCGATGCCTCGTCGATCTCGGCGAGCTTTCCCGACGCTTCCAGCCTGGCATAACCTTCGCCGGTCGGATTCTGCGGCTTGCCCATCGCCGTCCAGACGCCGAAGGCGTTGGAATGTTCCTCGTCCATTCTGAAATGCCTGAGTGACGCGGACTTGTCGCCCCAGCCGTCGAGATTGACCGAAATGTCTGCGGACGGCCCGGCTTCATCATCGTCGTGATAATGCCAGAGCAGAATGGAAACGCCCTTATCGTCGCGGGTCGCCACGACATTGACATCGGGCTTGCCGCGCACGCCGTGGTTCATGATGTCCTCGATGTCGCGGCGATAATCGCTTTCCGATTCCAGCCACTCGCCGCCGAGTTTGCCGAGCATGCGGAAGCCATTGAGAACGGCCTTGTCGACGCCGTTGGTCGCAAGATCGCGGAAACCGTCGAAATAGGGCTGGTCGTCGAAGAGGAAGGCCCAGGTGACCGCCCCTTCGATATGGATGTTGGCGCGTCTTGCAAGCTCATAGGTGCGGATCATACTCTCGACGATATAGACGCCGTAGAGCGGACCATTGCGATAGCCGTTCTGGGGATGGACGCGTGCGGAACAGGCCGCGCAGCCTTCCGGATCGGATTCGCCGATTACCACGGGCAGGTGCCGGAGTTCCGGAAATTCATTGATGATGGCAAGGTTTGTCTCGATGTCACGGAGCTGTTTGTGCAGGCCCATCCGAACGTGACCCTCATAGATCACCGGATTGCCCTTGGCGTGGAAAGCGAGGAAATCGATTGGCGACTTGTTTTCGACGACATGCTTGAGGAAGGCACGCAGGAAGGTCTGGGCCTTTTCGTTGGCAAAGGCGCCACAGGTATGCGGTCCGCCGACACGGGCATTCGGCAAGGCACGCTTCAGAGCCTTGGCGCTGACATCATACATTTCGCAGAATTGCGGGATGGTGCCGATCCAGTAGTGACCGTCCGGCTCGTTCCAGACTTCCCACGGCCAGCTTGAAACGACGGCCTCGCCATATCTTTCGGCGAGATGGCGCGCCCATGCTTCGATCAGGTCGCTCCATTTCTTCAGGTCCTTCGGTGGAGCCGTCCAGCCGGTGGTGATCGTCGCGTATTTATCGGCCGGCTCCCATTCGTGACGGTAAGGACCGTCGAAATCGGAGAGAGCTTCCGGTGTGAAGCCGATCTGGATCAGCGGAATGTTGCCGGCTTCGACATAGGTGTCGAAGATCTTGTCGATGATCGTCCAGTCGTAGACCGGATTGCCGTCAGCATCCTCGGTATAGGCATTGGTCGAACCCCATTTGAGGGCAGGCAGGCCGTCGCCGCTGGTCAGAAGATTGTGCGCGCGGATGCGGGGCGGCTCGGGGCTGAGTTCTGTGAGTTCCTTGAGCAGCTTCCTGCCGTGTGGGGAGTAAGTGTAATTCGGCTCGTCGTAGCCGAACCAGTTCCACAAGGGTTCGTATTTGCCGGTCGGCCGGTTGGCGTGAACGGAGATCGTCACGTCATAAGGGCTGCTCATCGTGGTGTCCTCTTGAACGATCATGCCAAAGCCCCTCCCGAAAGCGGCCGACCTGTCTGGTGATGAAGTACGGCCTCTTGGGAGGGTGCCGCGCTCGCCGCAAAAGCTAAGCCAAATGCTCACTTTGTCAATAATATAAAAATATGCTTTATCATTGAGCGTCAAAAATGCCTGAAAATGCGCTATTTTTTATAGTCACCAAAATTATCGGTTGCCGTTTCTTGAAAAATTGTCGATAACTGTGGCGTGAGCTCGCCCGCCGTCGAGGAGTGCATGTGTCCCTGCGGCACGCGCAGGCAGGGGTTTGCTGGACGCATCGTCAATTGATTACGGGAAGCGCTCGCCGTGGCGAGTTGAGGAGGAGGAACATCCGATGAAGTTCCGTAGATATGCAGCCATCGCGCTAATGTCTCTTATGGCCCTTCCGGCATTTGCGCAGGATTTCATTGCCGGCATACCGCGCAACGAAACGCTGATTATCCAAGGCACGCCGCAGCAGAATGCCGACTGGTTCAACCTCTGGGCTCCTGGGGGCGGGGCGGCGGCAAACCTCAACGGCCTGCAGCAGCTGACCACCGATACGCTATGGTTCATCAATCCCGAAGGCGGCAAGGACGCCTGGCAGAACGCCCTTGCCAGCGAGCCCCCGAGCTACAACGCCGATTTCACCGAGATGACGGTGAAGCTGCGCAAGGGCATCTTCTGGAGCGACGGTGTCGAATTCACCAGTGACGATGTGGTCTATACCGTGCAGACGCAGATCGATCATCCCGGCATGGCCTGGAGCGCGCCCTTCACCGTCAATGTCGCGAGCATGGAAAATCCGGATCCGCAAACGGTCGTCTTCCATCTGAAGAAACCGAACTCGCGCTTCCACACGCTTTTCACCGTTCGCTGGAATGCCGCCTGGATCATGCCGAAGCATGTCTTCGAGAAGGCTGCAGATCCGCTGTCGTTCAACAACAACCCGCCGGTCTCGCTCGGGCCCTATCAGCTGCAAAGCTATGACAAGGGCGGCAACTGGACGATCTGGAGGCTGCGCGACGACTGGCAGCGCACGTCGATCGGCCTGGCTGCGAAACAGCCGCCCGAGGTCAAATACGTCGTCTATCGCGCCGCCGGCAATCCGGAAGCCCGCGTTATCGAACAGCGCAACCACAATCTCGACGTCATCAACGACATGGCGCCCGAGGGCATGTTCTCGATCATGCGTGACAGCAAGAGTACGGCCTCGTGGCTGAAGGGTTTCCCTTTCGCGCATCCGGATCCGACGCTGCCTTCCGTTCTCTTCAATACGAAGAAGGCGCCCTTCGACAATAAGGATGTTCGCTGGGCTCTCGCGCTGCTGATCGATATCCGCGAAGTGGCGCTTGGCTCCTATCGCGGTGCGGCCAATATCGCAGCCCTAGCCACGCCACCGACGGGTTCTGCCCCTGACGACTATTACGCACCGATGCAAGACTGGCTGACGAATTTCGAGCTCGACACCGGTTCCCGCAAGATCAAGCCTTACGATCCGAACATCTCGGCGCAGATCGCCAATATGGTGCGCAGCCAATGGGCCGATCAGATCCCGACGGATCCGGCCAAACTACAGCGTACATTCGGCTTCGGCTGGTGGAAGAAGGACGTTCAGGCCGCCACCGAACTGCTGCAGAAGGCAGGCTTCAAGAAGAGCGGTCGCCAGTGGGTAAAGCCTGACGGAACGCCCTTTACGATCCGTCTGCAGGTGGAAGGCGATGCCATTCCGACACTGGCCCGCGCCGGCACGGTGATTGCCCAGCAATGGACGCAGGCGGGCATCGCGACCAAGGTCGATGTCGCCGGCCCAACCAACGGTCAACGCCTCAGCACAGGCGATTTCGAGACGGCGATCTACTGGAGCATCGAGACCTGGGGCGGTCATCCCGATCTCTCCTTCTTCCTCGACAGCTATCATTCGGAGTTCATCAAGCCGCTCGGGCAGATCCAGCCGCCGCGCAATCTGCAGCGCTGGCAGGATCCGCGTCTCGACCTGCTCATCGAGAAGAACCGATCGATCGCCTTCGATTCGCCGGATGTCGCCAAGCTCGGTCAGGACTTCCTGAAGCTCGCCGTCGAGGAAATGCCGATGATCCCGCTGATGGCCTACAACAAGTTCGCGCCGCTCGATACGACCTATTGGACCAATTATCCAAGCGCGGACAATCCCTATTCGGCCTCGGGTCCGAACTGGTCGAACATCCGCTACATGGTGGTCGGGCTGAAGGCCAACCCGGATACGCCGAAGCCTTGATCGGGGCACCATAAAGGAGACAGCCGGCCGCCGGCTGTTTCCGTTCTGCTATTGAAGGGTCGATGTCATGAATGGCTTTCTGATCTATGCGGCAAAACGTTTTCTGCAATTTCTCTTCGTGGTCTTCACCGGCATCACGCTGGCCTTCCTGATTGCGCATTTTTCGCCGGTCGATCCGATCGAGCAGACCGTGTCGCTGCTGACGAGCTTCGGCTCCACCGATCCGCAGGCCGTCGAGATCCTTCGCGAATCGCTGCGTGAACTCTACGGCACCGGCGGGCCGTTGCTGGACCAGTACGTCACCTTCTGGGGCCGCGTCCTGACCGGCGATTTCGGTCCATCGCTCTCTTCCTTCCCGACCCCCGTCATGACCGTGATCGGCCGGGCTCTTCCCTGGACGGTCGGGCTTCTGACGCTCGCAACGATCATTTCCTGGATCATCGGCAATTTCCTCGGCGCGCTTGCCGGTTATTTCCACAGCAGTAAGTTGCTGAAGGTCGCCGGTGTCGTCATCATGGCGCTACAGCCGATCCCGACCTACATCATCGGCCTCAGCCTGGTGATCCTCTTCGGTTTCATCTGGCCTATCCTGCCGATCAGCGATGGCGCACAGGTCAATCTCCCGCCCGGCTTCAACTGGGCCTTCATCAGCTCGGTGATCGAGCATGGCATCTTGCCGGCCCTGACCCTCGTGCTCGTCGGCGTCGGCGGCTGGTTCATCTCGATGCGCTCGCTCGTATCCAACATCGTCACCGACGATCATGTCGTTTACGCTGAACTCGGCGGCGTGCGCTCGCGCAGCATCTTTTCACAATATGTCGCGCGCAACGCCATGCTGCCGCAGGTCACCGGCCTGGCGCTCAGTCTCGGCAACGTCTTCGGCGGCGCCGTCATCGTCGAGTTCGTCTTCAATTATCCCGGGATCGGCAAGCTTTTGATCTCCGGCATTTATTCCGGCGATTATAGCCTCGTGCTCGGCGTCACCACCATCGCCATCATCGCCGTCGCCGCCGCGGTTTTCGTGATCGACATCATCTATCCGCTGATCGATCCGCGCGTGAAACTGGGATAATCCGTGATGTTCAAAGTCCTCAGAGACCTGCTGCGCTACAACAAGGAGTTCCTGCTCGGAACCGTCCTGATCTGCCTCATCCTGGCGTTGATCGTGGCATCGTTCTTCTCGCCCTATGACGAGAACGCCATCTATGTCGTCGCGCCCGACATGCCGCCTTCGGCCGAATTCTGGCTCGGCACCACCTCGCGCGGCCAGGAGGTTTTCTGGCAGATCGCCGCCTCGATGCGCAACACGCTGTTCTTCGGCATCATCGTCGCTTTCGTCAGCCGCATCATCGCCATCGCCGTGGGGCTGATCTCGGGCTATATCGGCGGCCGGACAGACCAGATCATCATGGCGGTCAACGATACGCTCGGCGCCCTGCCGAATATTCCGATCCTGCTGCTTCTGGTTTTCGTGCTTCGCGACCAGATGACGTGGTTCATGCTGGCGATCACCGCAGCGCTGCTTGGATGGACGCATGACAGTCGTCTGATCCGCTCCGTCGCCCTGTCTCTCCGCCACCGGGAATTCACCCGGCACGCGGTCTTCTCGGGCATGCGCACACGGCAGATCCTCATCCGCGAGCATCTGCCCTATGTGATGCCGATCGTCTTCTTCACGACGATGAACAACCTGATCTGGGCGATCGGCCTCGAGGTGACGCTCTCGGTGCTTGGGTTTTCCGACATCAACCGGCCGACGATCGGCGGCATGATCTACTGGGCCAATGCGCATTCCGCAATGGTATCGGGCATATGGTGGTGGGTCGCCTTCCCGATGCTCTTCGTCGTCATCCTGTTCCTCGGCCTGTTCATGCTCGCCATGTCGGTGAACGAATATATCGACCCGCGTTCGCGCCTGGCCCGGATGGGAGCTTAAGGAGATGCAGAATCTGATGAGAAGGCGGCCGTTGACCCTTGCCGAAAACGCCATGGACGCCCTGACGATCGATGGGCTGAAATGCTACTACGTCAATGATTATTTCGGCGTGCGGCGGGAGATCCGCGCCGTCGACGATATCAGCCTGACCATCCGCAAAAACGAGATCTACGGCATTGCCGGCGAATCCTCGAGCGGCAAGACATCGCTGATCAAGACTTTGGCCGGCGCCATCCGCCCGCCGATGCGCGTCGTCGGCGGAACGGTGAAATTCAATTTTGCCGACGGGCCCATCGATGTCTATGCCGAACCGGACAAGATGAAGGCGGCACGCTGGCGCCACCTTTCCTACATCATGCAGGGCTCGATGAACGTGCTGAACCCGGTCAGAAGGGTCAAACACGCCTTCACCGATTTCGCCTCCCGCCATATGAACCTCGATCCCGCTGCCTTCCACGCCCGTGTCGAAGCACATCTTGCCCGGCTGCATCTCGATCCCCATGTGCTCGATGCCTTTCCGCACCAGCTTTCGGGCGGCATGCGCCAGCGTCTGACGATCGCCCTTGCAACTGTCTGCGAGCCGGAATTCATCATCGCCGACGAGCCGACGACGGCGCTCGACGTGCTCGTCCAGCAGGACGTGCTGGCGCTGATCAAGGAAGTGCAGATGCGCATGCAGTCCTCGGTCATCTTCGTGACGCACGATATGTCCGTGCATGCCGCCATCACCGACCGGTTGGCCATCATGTATGCGGGCCGGCTGGCGGAGGAGGGGCCGACGCAGGCGATCTTCGACAATCCCCAGCATCCCTATACCGTCCATCTGATCGGCAGCCTGCCGCGCATCGGCGACGTCTCGACGCGAAAGAGCCTTAAAGGCAAGCCGCCGGCGCTTTCGGATCCGCCTTCAGGATGCCGGTTCCATCCACGCTGTCCGATTGCGATCGACAAATGCGCCCGTGAAGTGCCGGCCATGCTGCCGAGCGCCACAGGCGGGCGGGTCGCATGCTTCCGCGCCGGGGAGTACCAGATCCAATGAGCAGCCATTTCCTCCTCGAACTCGACCATGTGACCAAGCTCTTTCCGATCGGCGGTTTCTTCTCGCGCGAAAAGATGAAGGCGGTGAACGATGTCAGCTTCGCCCTTGCCGCCGACAAGCCCGAGATATTCACGATCGTCGGTGAATCCGGTTCCGGCAAATCGACGCTGGCAAAGATGATCCTCGGTAATGAAAAGGCCGATCGGGGCAGCATCCGCTTCGACGGCGCTGATGTGAAGTCGGTGCATTCCCGCAGGGACCGCGAGGCTTTCATGGCAAAGGTCCAGCCGGTCTTCCAAAATCCGTTCGAGGCCTTCAATCCGCTGACCCGGATCGACGAGTATCTGCTGGCCACCGCCCATCGCTTCAAGGGCGCGAAGAGCCGCGCCGAGAAAGAGGCGCTTGCCGACGTTGCCCTTCAGCGCGTCGGCCTTTCGATGGCGGAGATAAAAGGTCGTTTCTCGCATGAGCTTTCAGGCGGTCAGTTGCAGCGCATTGCCGTCGCCCGCGCCCTGATACCGGAGCCGAAGCTGATCGTCGCCGATGAGCCCGTCTCGATGGTGGACGCATCGCTTCGCATGTCGATCGTCAATCTCTTCCGCGATCTGCGCGACTCTCTCAACGTCTCGATCGTCTACATCACCCATGATCTTGCGACCGCCTATTACATTTCCGATCGCGTGGTGATCATGCGCAAGGGTGTGGTGGTGGAGAGCGGAGATGCCAGGGACGTGCTGGAACATCCGAAACACGCCTATTCGATCGCCTTGAAGAACGCGGTGCTACCGCCCAATCCTCGCGACGCGTCGGCGATCATCCGCCTGCGGCAGCGCAACGGCGAGACAAATGAAGCCTATTCCGGCGATGGCGACCGCTTGGCCAGATGAAGCTGGCGCTCTGAGCTTCGGTCGTCAAATCGTCGCGACGCCCCGGAACCCATCGCTCTGTCTTTGCGGTTCCAATTCCATCGATTTGCGGGCATGGTCTCGCCCGATGAGCACAGATTCGTCCGATCTCTTTGGCGCGCTTTTCGAGGCACCGCCCGCGAACCGAACGGTTCCGGTGCTGGTGCCGATGCCGGCGCCAAAGCCCTATTCCTATTCGGTGCCGGATGGCATGGCGGTCGAGCCCGGCTCGGTCGTGCAGGTGCCGCTCGGCCCGCGGCAGGTGATCGGCGTCGTCTGGGACGGCGGCGAGGACGGCGTCGATCCGAAGAAGCTCCGGCCGATCAGCCATGTCTTCGATTGCCCGCCGCTTTCCAAAGAGATGCGGGATTTCATCGATTGGGTGGCCACCTATACGCTCTCGCCGCCCGGCCTCGTCGCGCGCATGGCGCTGCGGGCGCCGAACGCCTTCGAGCCGGAACCGATGGTGGAGGGGTTGAAGTTCGTCGGCGGCGACCCGGAGCGGATGACGCCGGCGCGCGCCCGGGTGCTCGACACGGCCTCCGACGGCTTTTCCTGGACGCGCAGCGGCCTGGCGCATGCGGCGGGCGTTTCGACGAGTGTCGTCGATGGGCTGATCACGCTCGGCATCTTCGAGACGATATTTTTGCCGCCGCCGCCGGTGGTGGCGATGCCGGATCCGGATTTTGCCGCAGCCCGTCTCGAAGGACCCCAGAAGCAGGCGGCCGAGGAGATCGTTTCCGACGTCCGCAAGGGCGAGTTTTCGGTGTCGCTGATCGACGGGGTGACCGGCTCCGGCAAGACGGAGGTCTATTTCGAGGCGATTGCCGAGACGCTGAAGCGCGGCAAGCAGGTGCTGATCCTGCTGCCGGAGATCGCGCTGACGGCAAGTTTCATGGAGCGCTTCCAGGATCGTTTCGGGGCAAAGCCGGCCGAATGGCATTCCGATCTGGCGCCGCGCATGCGCGAAAAGGTCTGGCGCCAGGCGGTGACCGGCGAAGTGCGCGTGGTGGCGGGCGCCCGCTCGGCGCTCTTCCTGCCCTTCGAGGATCTCGGTCTGATCATCGTCGACGAGGAACACGATCCCGCCTACAAGCAGGAGGATCGCGTCTTCTACAATGCCCGCGACATGGCCGTCGTGCGCGGCCGCATCGGCGATTTTCCCGTCATTCTGGTGTCGGCGACGCCGTCGGTCGAAAGCCAGGTCAACGGGCAGAGCGGCCGCTACAGCACCGTTCACCTGCCGACGCGTTTCGGCGATGCGGCGCTGCCGGACCTGCATCTCATCGATATGCGCCGGCATGCGCCGGAGCGAGGCGGCTTCCTGTCGCCGGTGCTGATCCGGGCGATCGGCAAGACGGTGGAGAAGCGCGAACAGGCACTGCTCTTTCTCAACCGGCGCGGTTATGCGCCGCTGACGCTCTGCCGGGTCTGCGGTCACCGATTCCAGTGCCCGCAATGTTCGAGCTGGCTGGTGGAGCATCGCTTCCGCAAGCAGCTGCAATGCCATCAATGCGGCCATGCCGAGCGCACGCCGGAAGCGTGCCCGGAATGCGGTACGCTCGACCATCTCGTCGCCTGCGGGCCGGGAGTCGAGCGCATCGCCGAGGAGGTGGAGCGGCATTTCCCGGAGGCGCGAACGATCGTTCTTTCCTCGGATATCATGGGCGGGGTGAAGCGGCTGCGGCTGGAGCTGGACGCGATCGCCAAGGGCGAGGCCGATATCGTCATCGGCACCCAGCTCGTCGCCAAGGGGCATAATTTTCCACTGATGACACTGGTCGGCATCGTCGATGCCGATCTCGGCCTTGCCAATGGCGACCCGCGCGCGGCCGAGCGCACCTTCCAGCTTTTGTCGCAGGTGACCGGCCGTGCCGGGCGCACCGGCCTCAAGAGCCATGGGCTGCTGCAGACCTACCAGCCGCAGCATCCGGTCATGCAGGCGATCGTGTCAGGCGATTCCGACGCCTTCTATGAGCGCGAGATCACCGAACGCGAACGCGCCGTATTGCCGCCCTTCGGCCGGCTCGCCTCGATTATCGTTTCGGCCGAAACCCGCCACGACGCCGAAAACCATGCGCGCGGCATGCGCAACGCCGCACCTCAGGTGTCGGGCATCTCGGTCCTCGGCCCGGCCGAAGCGCCGCTCGCGCTGGTGCGCGGCCGCCACCGTTTCCGCCTGCTGGTGCACGGGCGGCGGAACTCCGACATGCAGGGGTTCTTGCGGGTGATGCTGTCGCAATCGCCCAAGGAGCGCGGATCGGTGCAGGTGCAGCTGGATATCGATCCGCAGAGTTTTCTCTAAAACAGAACGTCGCCATTTCCTCCTTTTTCGGCGCATGCCATAAAACACTGATTCATCCGGGTGATTTGGGGCTGACGCATGGAGTTTTATTTTCCGACCGAGCTTGGCGAGCAGCTTGCCTTTTGCTCCGCCGCTTTCACGGCGCTCGCCGGCTTCATCATGATGTTCGCCCCGGGCCAAACTTTCCGTCTCCTCGGTCTGCAGGCACAGGAGGGGCGGCCGGAAGGCTTCGGCGAGGGACGCTCGATGGGCGGCTTTTATCTCGGCTTCGGCCTGTCGGCGATCATGCTCGCCCAGGACTGGATCTACATGGCGCTCGGTGCCTCCTTCGCCATGGCTGCCTTTGCCCGGATCATCTCGATCCTGTCCGATAAGGGGAGTAATATCGTCAACTATTTACTCCTGGTTGTGCAGATCGCTTTGGCCGCGTTACCACTGCTCTACGTTTTCGGCTTCACCCAGACGTAACTCTTGCTGCCGGCAGACGGCTTCCGTGGCCTGCTTTCAGGCCATTGCGCAATTTTGCGGACAGAAATTCATGTGAAAGGCGTATTCGGGCATTACGCGTGTTGCGAGTCCGAACATCCTATGTTAGACGGACCCCGAATTTCGGAAGAAGCAAGAGGCTTCTCTTGTGATTTCTGGGGGAAATCAAAACGAATTCAAGATCATAGGTTCGGCGCCCGCCGAGAGCCGGATTTTGGGTTGAAATCAGGGAAATTTGTGCCAGTGGCAGACACGTCCCAGCTTACTTCTGGCGTTGCCGAGCGCTATGCCTCGTCGCTTTTCGAACTGGCGCTCGAGCAGGGCGCCGTGGACAGCGTAACCGCAGATCTTGACCGTTTCCAGGCGATGCTGGATGAGAGCGCCGATCTTAAGCGCTTCGTCGTAAGCCCGGTTTTCTCCGCCGACGACCAGCTGAAGGCGATCGTCGCCATCAGCGAGAAGGCTGGCATCAGCGGTTTCTTCGCCAATTTCCTGAAGGTCGTGGCGCGCAATCGCCGCCTGTTCGCCCTGCCGGGCATGATCAAGGCCTTCCGCATCATCGCCGCGAACCATCGCGGTGAAATCTCCGCCGAGGTCACCTCGGCGCATGCGCTTTCACAAGCGCAGGAAACCGAATTGAAGGTGGCACTCAAGAGCGTTACCGGCAAAGACGTGACGATTGCCGTCACGGTTGATCCGTCAATTCTTGGTGGTCTGATCGTGAAGGTCGGGTCCCGTCAGATTGATACGTCTCTTCGTACCAAACTCTCTACCCTTAAGCTCGCATTGAAAGAGGTTGGCTGATGGATATCCGCGCCGCGGAAATTTCCGCAATTCTCAAAGACCAGATTAAAAATTTCGGCAAAGAGGCAGAAGTCTCGGAAGTCGGCCAGGTTCTCTCCGTCGGTGACGGTATCGCTCGTGTCTATGGTCTGGACAATGTCCAGGCCGGTGAAATGGTCGAGTTCCCGGGCGGCATCCGCGGCATGGCGCTGAACCTTGAAGCCGACAATGTCGGTGTCGTCATCTTCGGCGCCGACCGCGACATCAAGGAAGGTGACACCGTCAAGCGGACTGGCGCCATCGTCGACGTTCCGATCGGCCCTGAGCTGCTCGGCCGCGTGGTCGACGCGCTCGGTAATCCGATCGATGGCAAGGGCCCGATCAACGCGACGCGCCGTTCGCGCGTCGACATCAAGGCTCCCGGCATCATTCCGCGCAAGTCGGTTCACGAGCCGATGTCGACCGGCCTCAAGGCCATCGACGCGCTGATCCCGGTCGGCCGCGGCCAGCGCGAGCTTGTTATCGGCGACCGCCAGACCGGCAAGACCGCGATCCTTCTCGATGCCTTCCTCAACCAGAAGGCTATTCACGACAACGGTCCGGAAGGCGAGAAGCTTTATTGCGTCTACGTCGCTGTCGGCCAGAAGCGTTCGACCGTCGCGCAGTTCGTCAAGGTGCTCGAAGAGCGCGGCGCGCTCAAGTACTCGATCATCGTCGCCGCCACCGCGTCCGATCCGGCGCCGATGCAGTTCCTGGCTCCGTTTGCCGGTTGCGCCATGGGCGAATATTTCCGTGACAACGGCATGCATGCGCTGATCGGTTACGACGACCTGTCCAAGCAGGCCGTGTCCTACCGCCAGATGTCGCTGCTGCTGCGCCGCCCGCCGGGCCGCGAAGCCTATCCGGGCGACGTTTTCTACCTGCACTCGCGCCTGCTCGAGCGCGCTGCGAAGATGAACGACGACAAGGGCGCCGGTTCGCTGACCGCTCTGCCGGTTATCGAAACGCAGGGCAACGACGTATCGGCCTTCATTCCGACCAACGTGATCTCGATCACCGACGGTCAGATCTTCCTTGAAACCGACCTGTTCTACCAGGGTATCCGCCCGGCCGTGAACGTCGGTCTGTCGGTTTCCCGCGTCGGCTCTGCGGCACAGATCAAGGCGATGAAGCAGGTTGCCGGCTCGATCAAGGGCGAACTCGCCCAGTATCGCGAAATGGCCGCCTTCGCCCAGTTCGGTTCGGACCTCGACGCTGCGACGCAGCGCCTGCTGAACCGCGGCGCACGCCTGACCGAACTCCTGAAGCAGCCGCAGTTCTCGCCGCTGAAGACGGAAGAGCAGGTCGCCGTGATCTTTGCAGGCGTCAACGGCTATCTCGACAAGCTGCCGGTCGCTTCGGTCGGCAAGTTCGAGCAGGGCTTCCTCTCATATCTGCGTTCGGAAGGCTCCGCCATCCTCGACGCGATCCGCACGGAAAAGGCAATCAGCGACGATACCAGGGGCAAGCTTACCGCTGCTCTCGATAGCTTCGCAAAGTCTTTCTCGTAATCGGGCCCTAAGTTAGGACGGATAACGGATGCCTTCACTTAAGGATCTGAAAAACCGGATCGCCTCCGTCAAGGCGACGCAGAAGATCACCAAGGCGATGAAAATGGTCGCCGCGGCGAAGCTTCGGCGCGCGCAGGAGGCGGCCGAGGCCGCTCGGCCATATTCGGAGCGCATGGGTGCAGTTCTGGCGAATATCGCCAAGGCTGTCACCGACGCCGATGGCGCGCCGGCGCTGATGACCGGCACCGGCAAGGACCAGGTTCATCTGCTGGTGGTGTGCACGGCCGAACGCGGTCTTTGCGGCGGTTTCAACTCGCAGATTGCGCGCTTCGCGCGCGAACATGTGCGCAAGCTGGTTGCCGAGGGCAAGACGGTGAAAATCTTCACCGTCGGCAAGAAGGGTTACGACATCCTTCGCCGCGAATTCGCTTCGCTGATCATCGAGCGCAAGGAATTGCGGGACGTCAAGCGGGTCGGCTTCGAGAATGCGGATCAGATCGGTAAACGCCTTATCGAGATGTATGCTGCCGGCGAATTCGACGTCTGCACGCTGTTTTATTCCGAGTTCAAATCGGTGATCAGCCAGATTCCGACAGCGCAGCAGCTCATCCCGGCTTCAACGGGAGCTGTGCAGGCCGAAGATGCCGCCCATGCAGGCGCTGTCTACGAATACGAGCCGGATCCGGCATCGATCCTTGAAGATCTGATCCCGCGCAACATCTCCGTCCAGGTCTTCCGCGCGCTTCTTGAGAACGTCGCGGGTGAAATGGGCGCCAAGATGAGCGCGATGGACAATGCGACGCGTAATGCCGGTGAGATGATCAATAAGCTGACGCTGAGCTACAACCGCCAGCGTCAGGCGCAGATCACCAAGGAACTCATTGAAATCATTTCGGGCGCGGAAGCGCTCTGAGGCTAGGAAAAGAGGGTCAGAAAATGGCTGAGGCAGCTACCCCCAAGATCGGCTCTGTCGGCAGAGTCACCCAGGTTATCGGCGCCGTCGTCGACGTTGCTTTCGAAGGCGAACTGCCGAAGATCCTGAATGCGCTGGAAACCAGCAACAACGGCAACCGCCTGGTTCTCGAAGTTGCGCAGCACCTTGGCGAAAACGTCGTCCGTACCATCGCGATGGATTCGAGCGACGGTCTCGTGCGCGGCCAGGAAGTCGCCGATACCGGTGCTCCGATCATGGTTCCGGTTGGCAACGAGACGCTCGGCCGCATCATGAACGTCATCGGCGAGCCGGTCGACGAAGCCGGTCCGCTGGTCACCGCTCACAAGCGCGCCATCCACCAGGATGCGCCGTCCTATGTCGAGCAGTCGACGGAATCGCAGATTCTCGTCACCGGCATCAAGGTCGTTGACCTTCTCGCTCCCTATGCACGCGGCGGCAAGATCGGCCTGTTCGGCGGCGCTGGCGTCGGCAAGACCGTTTTGATCATGGAACTGATCAACAACGTCGCCAAGGCGCATGGTGGTTATTCGGTTTTTGCGGGCGTCGGTGAACGTACCCGCGAAGGCAACGACCTCTACCACGAAATGATCGAATCGAACGTCAACAAGCATGGCGGCGGTGAAGGTTCGAAGGCCGCGCTGGTTTACGGCCAGATGAACGAACCGCCGGGCGCCCGCGCCCGTGTCGCCCTGACCGGCCTGACGGTCGCTGAACATTTCCGCGACCAGGGCCAGGACGTTCTGTTCTTCGTCGACAACATCTTCCGCTTCACGCAGGCAGGTTCCGAAGTGTCGGCTCTGCTCGGCCGCATTCCGTCGGCCGTCGGCTATCAGCCGACGCTCGCAACCGACATGGGCCAGATGCAGGAGCGCATCACCACGACGACGACCGGCTCGATTACCTCGGTCCAGGCCATTTACGTCCCGGCCGACGACTTGACCGACCCGGCTCCGGCAACCTCGTTCGCGCACCTTGACGCAACGACGGTTCTGTCGCGCTCGATCGCCGAAAAGGGCATCTATCCGGCCGTCGATCCGCTCGACTCCACCTCGCGCATGCTCGACCCGCTGGTCGTCGGCGAAGAGCATTACGAAGTCGCCCGCAAGGTCCAGTCGACGCTGCAGCGTTACAAGGCCCTGCAGGACATCATCGCGATCCTTGGCATGGACGAACTGTCCGAAGAGGACAAGATCGCGGTTGCCCGGGCCCGCAAGATCGAGCGTTTCCTGTCGCAGCCGTTCTTCGTCGCCGAAGTCTTCACCGGCTCGCCGGGCAAGCTCGTTGCTCTCGAAGATACGATCAAGGGCTTCAAGGGCCTCGTTAACGGCGAATATGATCACCTGCCGGAATCTGCCTTCTATATGGTCGGATCGATGGAAGAAGCGGTCGAAAAGGCCAAGAAGCTCACAGCTGCTTAATGAGCGACGCGCTAGACGAGATATTCTGCTGCGACTCCCTGAAAGGGGTCGTGGTGGATCTTCCGGAACCAGCCGCGCCGACTATCTATCGCGCCGATAACGGCGTGCTGATGATGGTGGTGGGTCTGGTCCAGAGCGAGGAAGGCCTCGGTTATCTCGACCAAGCGATAATGCACTGCCCGTTCTGCGGGACCAAATTGCAAGATGCGAAAGCCATAGCCGAGAAGGTAAGTCACTGATGGCTGACAATTTCAACTTTGAACTCGTTTCGCCGGAGCGTCTGCTGTTGTCGGAGATGGTGACCGAGGTCGTCATTCCCGCGACTGAAGGCGAGATGACGGTCATGGCGAATCATGCGCCGACGATGACGACGATCAAGCCGGGTGTCGTGAGCGTGCGTTCGGCCTCCGGCAAGAAGCAGGACTATGTGGTGTTCGGCGGTTTTGCCGATATCCTGCCGACCGGTTGCACATTGCTTGCCGAATCCGCGGTTCCGGTCGAGGAACTCCACAAGGACGAGCTGACCCGCCGCATCGAGGCTGCCCGCCAGGAGCTCGAGCATGCCGAGCTGCACGAGCACAAGTCGAAGCTCGAGCATTTCATCATGGAACTGACGCATCTGAGCGGCATCGTCCAACAGGATTGATCGCCATCGACTGCGACGATCAAGGGCGGCTGCAACAGCCGCCCTTTTTTGTGCCTGTTCAGCTGTCGCGATAGCGCGGGCGGCTTGAAATGAAGAAGCGGCCCGATGGGGCCGCTTTGCCGATGTGTACCGAGTGGCCGGCTTCGGCTCAGAAGCCGGTGCCGCCGCGTAGCTCGATGGCAATCGTCTTGAACAATATCTTCAAGTCGAGCAGCAGGCTGAAATTCCTGACATAATAGATATCGCAGGCAATGCGGGCGCGGGCTTCCAGCCGTCGCGCCGTCGGGCCGCGCCAGCCGCGCGTCTGCGCAAGACCGGTGATGCCGGGACGCATGATGTGGCGGTGATGATAGTCCGGCACCAGTTCTTCGTAGAGCCGGCCGGCTGCCCGCATGTTGATGGCATGGCAGCGCGGGCCGACCAGCGACATGTCGCCCCTGATGACATTGAAGAGCTGCGGCAGCTCGTCGATATTGGTCTTGCGGAGCACCGCGCCGATGCCGGTCACTCGGCTGTCACCCTTGACGGTCTGTTGAACGCCGCTGGGATCACAAGCTTCCGCGCGCATCGATCGGAATTTGAAGATCGTGATCTTCCGGCCGTTCAGCCCCCAGCGGATTTGGCGGAAAAACACCGGACCGCCATCATCGAGTTTGATGAAAAGAGCGATTGCCAGAAAAATCGGCGCCAGCACGACGAGGGCGCTGAGTGAGGCGACGATGTCGATCAACCGCTTCACGCTCAGTCGCACAGCCATTTTTCTTTCGACAGGGGAAAAGCTATCCGGCTGGCGAATATTGGAGTTCGCGATAACCAGGGTCTTGGTTTTGTCCTGACGCTGAGACGGATCGAAGCGTGAATTCGTCTTCGAAGTAAAAGCATTCATTACGCAAGGTCCACAAGTTTAGATGCGATACTGAACAGCAAGGAGACAGATACATGGTCACGTATCGTTTGTCATCGGTATAAATAAGAATTCCGTAACCCTAAAGACACCAAAAATGGGAGTATTTCGCGTTAACCTTAATGCCTGTAGTTGCGCTATCCGGAAACTTATACTTTGAAAGGAGTAGCCCGATTGGATTGGCGAGCTGTCAGCCGGTTTCCGAAATCGATCGCCGGTTTCTCCAGCAGATGGTAGCTGAGGCTTGCTACCAGAAGGATAAGCGCTGCCGCCAGTCCGCAAGACTGCAGCCAGCCGGTCACAACATTTTCCGAGGAAGCGCCGAACGAGCCCGGGTCGAGCTTCTGGATCAATAGCAGGATAATCTCCTGCCAGATATAGATGCCGAAGGAGATCTTCGCGACGTAGCGGACAGGCGCGTTGTCGAGCAGCCTGCCCAACCGTTGCGAATGGCTGAGCGACCCGAGGGCCGCCCCGACCGCCAGCGGGAAGACCGGAAAGCCATAGGGGATTTCGAGCCAGCCGTAACCCTCGGCGGAGCCGCCGGGCGATATCACGAGGCGGTAGCCGGCAATGGCGAGGGCGAGAAGCGCTGCGGCATCGAACCAGGAAGAGCGTCTTCGTGGGAGCATGGTCTCGAGGCCGGCGGCGAGCGCACCGAGCGCGAAGACGGCGAAGAAGCCGATCGGATTATATCTCGGCATCCATTCCTTCGCCCCACCCTGCAGGCCGTACTGCCAACCGCGTCCGATGTCGCCGAGCGGAAACAGGGTGAGGATCAGCAGATGGGCCAGGAGTACGCCTGTGATGACGCATAGCCAGGCGAAGCGCGCAAGCAGCGGGCGTTGTCTCAGGATGGGCAAACGAAACAGCAGGAGAAAGCAGACCGGCAGGAGCACATAGCTGGTGACCTCGAAGGGAATGGACCAGAGCGGCCCGTCGGCTTCGACAGGAAAGAAGGTGCGCCAGTGCCACTGGCTCATGAACAGCAGCCCGGAGACATAGCGGAGTGCAAGCTCCGGTGTCAGCGGCAGGGCAAGCAGCTTCAGGCTGAGGGCGAAGCTGATGGTGGCGGCAACCCAGAAGCCCGGAGCGATGCGCGCTGCCCTGCGGATCGTGTAATGCCGCAGGCTCGGCAGGTTGCTGCCCGCGTCGAGCGCGCGCCAGAAGGGATGGGCAAGAAGAAAGCCGCTGAGCACAAAGAACACGGCAACGCCGAAATTGCCGAAGCGGAGGACATGTGCGGTCGGTCCGAGTTCGTCGGGGATTCTGCGCATATCCAGCCGCAGCGCGAAGTGGTGGGCAAGCACCAGCAGACAGGCCGTCGCGCGCAGAAAGTCCGCTCCGGCCAGTCTCTCCTGTTGTCGCATCCTATCCCCCGCCTTGCCTAGCGCATCGGCCCGAAAATCGGAATCGATTTTCGGAAAGCACGATGCCTAAATTCTAAGTGTTAGAGCGTCCTTTGCGCATCCGAAAGGACGCGCGGCGCTCTAAAGAATGATGCCGAAAAGTGTGAGCGGTTTTCGCACGACATCATGCTCCGGGTCTCGGACTTTGCAGCGGAAAGCCGCGACGGGCAAGGCAGGCGTTGGGCTCAGTCGAGAAGTTCGTTGGTATAATAGGTGGAAAAGTCCGGCTTCTCCTTGAGTGCGGCGCCATTGGCGTCGACCAGAATCCCATTCTCGAGCAGGAAGCCGCCGAGGGCTTCGGCCTTTGCCGGATCGAGCTTACCGATCACGCCGGCCTCGGATTTCAGGAAGTGCCCCTCGATCAATGCCTTCTGAGACGCCTTTACCAGTTCCGTATTCATCAGTGCGCCATTGCTTCCAGAGATCAGCAGATCGCAGGCTTCGTCGGGATGGTCGACGGAATAGGCATAACCCTGGCGCGTGGCCTGGATGAAGGCGCGGGCGTGTTCCCGGTTTGCCGAGAGATAGGCGTCGCTGGAGACGATGACCGTCGTCTGCTCGTCGGGAATGCCATAATCGGAATAGTGGAAGCGGCCGATCTTCCGGTTCTCCAGTTCGGCGGCTATGCCTTCCCAGGTGTAGATCTCCAGCGTGAAATCGATCGAGCCATTGTCCAGCGCCTCGTAAGCGGAGGTGCCGAGGGTGACGGTCTTGACGTCGCCCTTGCCGCCGTCATTGCGGATCATTGCGGAGATCAGCGCGCTCTCCCAGGTGCCGCCAAAGCCGCCATAGGTCTTGCCGTCGAGGTCTTTCGGGCTCTTGATGTCGTCGCGTCCGCCCTTGAAGATCAGGCGTGCGGTTTCTGTCTGGACGACGCCGTAGACCATCTTCACGTCACCGCCGCCGGCGCGCTGCGTGAGGGTCTCGATCTCACTGCTGATGCCGAAATCGGCAACGCCGTTCGACACCAGTGTTCCGGCGCTGGTATCGGTGAAGGGAAGGATCTCGACATCGAGTCCGGCATCGGCGTAGAAGCCCTTCGCCTTGGCGACATAGATGCCGATATGGTTGGTGTTGGGCGTCCAGTCGAGCGCGATGCGAACCTTTGCGGGCGCCGATTGGGCGAAGGCGGTGCGGCCGGCAAGGCTTGCCGCGATGGCGGCGAAAATCGTCTGGCGGCGGGTGAGAAGCAGCATGGTGACCTCCTCAGGTCTCTAGAGCATGATGCCGAAAAGTGTCGGCGGTTTCGGACGACATCATGCTCTAACTCTATAAATTAGAACAGCGATTCAGATTTTGGGCCGACCGGCCTAAAATCATCCTGTTCTTGCGGATGAAGCAGGGTTTGCAGGATTTCGGTTTCGATCGCCTGGGCCGCCGGCGAGCCGAGGTCGGCGATGCTTCTCGGACGGGGCAGGGGAACGCGGAATTCGCGGATGATACGCGCCGGACGGGCCGAAAGCACGTAGATCCGGTCGGAGAGGAACACGGCCTCGCGAACGTCATGGGTGATCAGCAGCGCCGTCCAGCGGTGCTCGGTCCACATGCCCTGCAGCCATTCCTGGATCTGCGTGCGCGTCAGCGCGTCGAGCGCGCCGAAGGGCTCGTCGAGCAGCAGCATGTCCTGCGTCTGGACGACGGTGCGCAGCAGTGCGGCGCGCTGGCGCATGCCGCCGGATAGTTCGGAAGGATAGTGGTGTTCGAAGCCGGAAAGGCCGAAGCTCTCGAACAAAGGCGCGACGGCGGCGCGGGCCGCGCGGCGGCTCATGCCTTTCACCTCGAGGCCGAGTGCCGCATTGTCGATGATCCGGCGCCAGGGCATCAGCGCATCGCGCTGCGGCATGAAGGCGAAGGAATGCGGTGCCTGTTCCAGCGGCACGCCGTTGAAAAGCATGGTGCCGGAATCGGGTCGAAGCGCCTGTGTCAGCAGCCGCAGCACCGTCGATTTTCCGGAGCCGGACGGTCCGACGATCGAAACGAACTCGCCGTCTGCGACGGTGAGCGAAATGTCGCCCAGCACCTTCATGCCGTCGAAGGACTTCGAGATACTACCGAGTTCAACCATTGTATCGCTCATCGGCGCCGCTCCCCGGTTGGCTGCCAGGGCATGACGAGGCGCTGGATCAACAGCGTCAGCCCGAAGAGGCCGAGCGTGAGCACGGCGCTGACGACGACGGCGGCGAGCACGAGATCGGGACGGAAATTGTTCTTGGCGTTGAGGATATAGATGCCGAGGCCGCGGGCGGCGCCGGCATATTCGGCAAAAATCGCGCCAACGACGGCATAGGTGATCGAGATTCTGAGGCCGGCGAAGAAATAGGGCAGCGAGGAGGGAAGCCGGGCCAGGCAGAAAATCCGCCAGCGACTCGCCTTCATCGAATTCAGCAATTCGGCGATGTCGCGGTCGGTCGATTCATAGCCCTGCAGCAGGGCGACGAGCAGCGGAAAGAAGGTGACGAGCGCCACCAGCAACACTTTCGGCAGCAGGCCGAAGCCGAACCAGAGGACGACGAGGGGCGCGATCGCCACCAGCGGCAGGGTCTGGCTGGCGATGAAGATCGGCAGCAATGCCCGGCGCATGAAGGGCACGAAATCCATGAGGATGGAGGCTGCGAAGGCGAAAGCAAGCGACAGCGCGAAACCTCCAAGCGTCGCGCCGAGCGTCGGCCAGGTGTTTGATATCAGCGCCTCGCGGTTCAGCCAGCCCTGGATGACGATGCGCGACGGCGCCGGCAGGATGGAGGGCTTGATCCCGGAAAGATCGACATAGAGTTCCCATGCCGCCAAAAAGGCGCAGCCGGCGAGCAGGGCAGGTATGCCCCGGTAGAGAGCGGCGCGGAGCGCGGCAAGGCGCGAACCCAGTGGTGGTAGCGGTGTCATCGGCGTTCGATTTCAGGCTTTCGTCGGGCACTGCATAATTCCTTAAATCGGAATCGATTTAAGGATAAAATTATGCAGCAATTTAAAGTGTTACAGCGTCCTTTGCGCGTCTGAAAAGACGCGCGGCGCTGTATTGGCTGACACCGTGATATCGAGGGTCACATGCCCCTCGGGGTCGCCGAAGCGATAGAAGGCCTCACGAATGGTTGCGAAGACGGCGCCGGCATCGCCAGAAAGCCTGGTGCAGAAATTCTTGGCGCGGTCGAAAGTGCCGGAGCGTTTGAGAAAGTCGATGCAGCCATAGATCTCGTCCATATGGGTGCCGGTTCCCATGACGTAGAGCGAGAATTGGGCAGCGGTCGGCTGTCCGGTCTCGGCGGTGATTTCAACGGCGGCAAGGGCGGCCGCTATACGGTCAGCAAGCGGCTCTGCCTGGCCGGAGGAGGGGTTGACGCCGCAGATGGCCTCGTCGGGCTCACCGGGGCAGCCGCGTGAGACGGCGGCGGACAGCACGCAATGTTCGCCGGTCTTTGCGGCGGTGACGAAAAGATCGTGCATGGCGGCGAAAAGAATGTCAGGCGGGCCGACCAGCAGCGTAGAGATGTCATCAGTCTCGATGCGCAGCTGGTCGCGATAGGGATCGAGCGCCTTGACGGCATCGAGAATGATGCCGACGAAATCGCCGGACATCGGATAGAGTGACACTTGTGCGCCCGAGAACATCTGAACCTCGCTCCGCTGGCATTACCCAGATCAGCTTTGAAGGGTCCAGAGGCTTGCACCTCACATCTCAGCCCCGGCAATACGGAGCTCCCCCGTTAATGGCGCGGAAACTATCACCGGGGTTTTCTCCCCGCAACTGCAAAGTTGCGAACCCGTCCATGCGGTCGGGATGAGCCTGCCATGCCCGGTATCGACTGATATGTCTTACGGTTGAGAACACCCGGACGGAGGTCCTGCCCGGGTGTCCCTCGAGGTTCCGTACCTGCCGGGAACGGAACCGGAGCTTGCTGCCTCAGGCGGCGATGTCGGCATAGGGGCTATCGCTGCGGGCAGTGACGAGCGCCCGTGTCCACCATTCCAGCCTCGCCATCATCCGATCGAGCAGACGCATCGCGTCGGTGGGATTGTCGAGCCGTCCCTCGGTGTCGAAGCGGTTCCAAGGTGCTGTAAAGCTTACCGAATCGCGGATCGTGACGGCGTGGAGTTCGGCAAAGACGAGGCGCAGCTGTTCGACGGCGCGCAGGCCGCCCGATATGCCGCCATAGGAAACGAAGGCGACAGGTTTGCCCTGCCAGGGCTCGAAGAAGAAATCGATGATCGACTTCAGCGAGGCCGTGAAGCTGTGATTGTATTCCGGGGTGACGATGATGAAGGCGTCGGCCATGCCAAGCCGCCCGGCGAGCCTGTCGATTTCGGGGTGTGCCATGTCACGGCTTACCGGCAGCGCGAAATCGAGCGGGTCGATGATGTCGATATCAAATTGCGGGAAGCGGACGAGCTCCTGCGTCAGCCATTTGACCACCCGGTCGCAGATGCGGCCCTCTCTCGTGCTGCCATAGATGACCGCCAGCCTGGTGGGTGTTTTCATGCGTTGCTCCTTGTCGCGATTGGACTTTACGATTATCGAAGCACGGGTTATAAAACCTCAACTAATATTGAGGTCAAGAGCCGATGGATACGATTCCTGCAACGCCGCTCGGCAGACTTCTGACGGTTGGCGAAGTGGCGGAGCGCAGCGGCCTTGCCGTCTCGGCGCTGCATTTCTACGAGACCAAGGGGCTGATCTCGAGCATCCGGTCCCGCGGCAACCAGCGGCGATACGGCCGTGACGTGCTGCGCCGGCTTGGCATCATCAAGGTGGCGCAGCGTGTCGGCATTCCGCTTTCGGAAATCCAGGCGGCGTTCGAGTCGCTGCCGCAGGGACGCACGCCCACCGTCGGCGACTGGCAGGTGCTGTCGGCGCGCTGGAAGGATGATCTCGACGCGCGAATCAGGCGGCTGAGCCTGCTGCGCGACCGTCTGACCGGCTGCATCGGCTGCGGCTGCCTGTCGATCGAAAGCTGTCCGTTGCGCAATCCCTGCGATCGGCTCGGCAAAGAGGGGTCGGGTGCGCGGCTTCTGGAGACCGAAAGCTAGAGCCCTTCCCCAGAGGGAGACTTGGCTGCGTCTCCCGGGAAAGATCGGTACCTGCCTTTCTTTCGGTCGGCGCGCTCATATGTTAAGGGCGAGTGACGCAACCGGCGGCACTGTCCGCGAGGAGGACGGCTTCGTGTTTCATCCCAGACTGTTCGAAAATCGCAATGTCGTCGTGACCGGCGCCGGCCGCGGCATCGGCCTCGAAGTGGCCCGGCAGTTCCTGGACTGCGGCGCAAAAGTGATCGTCCATACCGGGCGCAAGCCGGGACGCGAGCTGCCGGATTTCCTGCTGACGGCTGAATCCGAAAGACGGGCGCTGCTGCTGCACGCCGATTTCTCGGCGGCCGGTGGGGCGGCGCAATTTGCCGAAGACGTTCTCGCCTTCTTCGACAGGGTGCATGTGCTCGTGAACAATGCCGGCACCATGCTTGGCCGGTTTCCCGCGGCCACGCTCACCGACGCAGAATATGAGGCGATCGTGCGGCTCAACCAGACATCGGTGGTGGCGCTGACACGCGCACTGTTGCCGGCATTAAAGGCGGCTGAAGGCGCCGCTGTCGTCAACACGGTTTCGATTTCGGCGCTGACCGGCGGCAGCCCCGGTTCCTCGATCTATTCGGCCTCGAAAGCCTTCGTTGCGACCTATTCCAAGGCGCTTGCCCGTGAGCTCGCACCGGATGGAATCCGGGTCAATTGCGTGTCACCGGGAACGATCGAGACGGATTTCCATGAGCGCTATTCCTCCCGCGAAAAGCTGGAGCAGACAAGAAAATCCATCCCCCTGCAAAGGCTCGGCACGGCGGAGGATTGCGCTCCCGCCTATCTGTTCCTGGCGGCTCCCTCCCTCTCGGGCTACATTACCGGCCAGGTGATCGAGATCAATGGCGGTCAGCTTATCTGCTGATTTGCTTGGACCTTTTTTGGCATTTCGTCATTTTGGCCAATTCGCTTGTGCGAATATGCTATTGTACTGATCTACCTCATCGCCTCCCTTCCGAGATACCGCATGCCGTTGCCCAAACCCAAGCCGGGGATGACCGGCCAGGAATTGCACACACTCGCTGCAAAAGCCCATGAAGCGAGCGACCTGCTGAAAGCGCTGGCGCACCAGACCCGACTTCTCATCCTCTGCATATTGGCGAATGAGGAGCGGACGGTCAGTGAAATCGAACATATTCTGGGCATACAGCAGGCAATGGTCTCGCAGCAGCTGGCGCGCTTGAGGCTCGAAGGCCTGGTCAATACGCGCCGTCAGGGCAGGCTGGTCTATTACAGCATCGGCAATGTCAGCGTGCTCGCCTTCCTCGAATCGCTGTTCGAGCTTTTTCCGATTGCAGAAAACTGTTAGCGACCGCCCTTGCGGAGCACGGCTGCTATGTCGAAGATAGGTCCGGACGCGAAATGGCGCGGGAGGCCGGATGATCGACAAGCTGGAATTTTTCATCGCGCTTGCCAATGAAAAGCATTTCGGCCGCGCCGCGGAGGAGTGCGGCATCTCGCAGCCAACGCTTTCGGCGGCCATCCGGCAGCTCGAGGATCAACTCGGCGTCATGCTGGTACAGCGCGGTTCAAGGTTCCAGGGGCTGACGCCGGAGGGGCAGCGCGTGCTCGAATGGGCCCGGCGCATCGTGGGCGACGCCCGCACCATGCGCGAGGAGATGCGCGCCGCACGCCGCGGCCTTTCCGGCCATATTCGTCTTGCCGCCATTCCGACCGCGCTCGCCATGCTTTCGCGCATCACCACGCCCTTCCAGGAACGGCATCCCGGCGTGACCTTCTCGATCGTCTCGCGCAATTCGCTGCAGGTGCTGAGCATGCTCGAGAATCTCGAAATCGATGCCGGCATCACCTATCTCGAAAACGAGCCGCTCGGCCGCGTCACCACCGTTCCCCTTTATGCCGAGCGTTATCATCTGATCACGGCAGCCGGCAGCCCACTGTCGGATCGCGACAACGTGACCTGGCGAGAGGTCGGCGATCTTCGGCTTTGTCTATTGACTGCTGATATGCAAAACCGCCGCATCATCAACCGACACTTGACGGAAGCCGGCGCCACCGTGCATCCGACGCTCGAATCCAACTCGATGATCGTGCTGTTCTCGCATGTCAGGACCGGACGCTGGGCCAGCATCATGCCACGCAACGTCGCCAAATCCTTTGGATTTCCAGTGGAAATCCGCATGATCCCGATCGTCGAGCCGGAGGCGCATCATCTGGTCGGCCTCGTTGCCCCTTATCGCGAGCCTTTCACGCCGCTTGTCTCGGCTCTGCTGCACGAGGCGAGAGTGCTCGTACAAGACGAGGGACTCTGATAGAAAAAAACTATCGTGCAACGTGATAGCTTTATTGATCGCCGGCTGCTTCCCTGAGATGCTGCTTGCGGAATGGCACTCGGCCGGGGGAGCCCGCCATTCCGCAACGAGCGAGCCGCCGGGAGGGCTGCCTTATGACCATTCATATCGCCGAAGGCGATATTGCAGCGCGCACACGTGCCATCGTCGCCGATCTTCGCTTTCTCGAAGGGCCGCTGCTTCCCATTCTGCACGAGGTCCAGCAAGAATTCGGCTATGTGCCGCAGGAGGCCATGCCCGTCATCGCGGAGGAACTGAACCTCTCCCGCGCCGAGGTGCATGGCGTGGTGACCTTCTATCACGATTATCGCGACCATCCCGCCGGCCGGCATGTGCTGAAGCTCTGTCGTGCCGAAGCCTGTCAGTCGATGGGCGGCGATGGCCTGGCTGATCGCGTCAAGACGCTGCTCGGTATCGATTTTCATCAGACGACGCTCGATGGCGGCGTGACGCTGGAGCCGGTCTACTGTCTCGGGCTCTGCGCCTGCGCGCCGGCGGCGATGCTCGACGGCGACGTCTATGGCCGGATCGATGATCAGATGGCGGCGGAACTCGTTGCGGAGGCACGCCGATGACGGTCAGGATATATGTTCCGCGCGATGCCGCAGCGCTGGCGCTCGGGGCCGAAAAGGTGGCAAAGGCGATTGCTCAGGAGATCGCCGCCCGCGGCCTCGATGCCGAGATCGTGCGCAACGGCTCGCGCGGAATGTTCTGGCTGGAGCCGCTAGTTGAGGTCGAGCTTGACGGCAAGCGCATCGGCTACGGCCCGGTAAAGGCCGGGGATGTGGCTGTTCTGTTCGATGCCGGGATGATGAACGGCGGCGAGCATCGGCTCTGTCTCGGGGAGGTTGAAGACCTCCCGTTCCTCAAGGAACAAACCCGCCTGACCTTTGCCCGCTGCGGCATTACCGATCCGCTTTCGCTTGCGGATTACGAGGCACATGGCGGCCTTGCCGGCCTTCGCCGCGCCGTTTCGATGACATCAGCCGATATCGTCAAGGAAGTCACCGATTCCGGCCTGCGTGGACGCGGCGGTGCCGGTTTTCCCACCGGCATCAAGTGGAAGACCGTTCTCGAGGCCGCCGGCGACCGCAAATATATCGTCTGCAATGGTGATGAGGGCGACAGCGGCACCTTTGCCGACCGGATGATCATGGAGGGCGATCCCTTCGTGCTGATCGAGGGCATGGCGATATCAGGGCTCGCCACCGGCGCGACCAAGGGCTTCGTCTATACGCGTTCGGAATATCCGCACGCGATCGCGGTAATGACCGAAGCCGTCGGCATCGCCCGGCAGGCCGGTATTCTCGGATCATCGGTGCTCGGCTCCGGCCGCGCCTTCGATATCGAGGTGCGCACCGGCGCCGGCGCCTATGTCTGCGGCGAGGAGACGGCCCTGCTGAACAGTCTCGAAGGCAAGCGCGGCATCGTGCGTGCCAAGCCGCCGCTGCCGGCGCATAAGGGGCTGTTTAACTGTCCGACCGTCATCAACAACGTGATCTCGCTGGCTTCGGTGCCGGTCATCCTGGAAAAGGGTGCCGCCTTCTACCGCGATTTCGGCATGGGCCGTTCACGCGGCACCATCCCGCTGCAGGTTGCCGGCAATGTCAGATATGGTGGTCTCTTTGAGACGGCCTTCGGCCTTTCGCTCGGAGATATCGTCGACAGGATCGGCGGCGGGACGGCGACGGGACGGCCGGTCAAGGCCGTGCAGGTCGGCGGGCCGCTCGGTGCCTATTTCCCGCGGGCGCTGTTCGACACGCCTTTCGATTACGAAGCCTTCGCCGCCAGGGACGGGCTCATCGGCCATGCCGGCATCGTCGTCTTCGACGACACGGCCGACATGCTGAAGCAGGCGCGTTTCGCCATGGAATTCTGCGCCGTCGAAAGCTGCGGTAAGTGCACGCCCTGCCGCATCGGCTCGACACGCGGCGTGGAGACGGCCGACAAGATCGCTCAGGGCATCGAGCCGGAGAAGAACCGGGTGCTGCTTGCCGATCTCTGCAACACGATGAAGTTCGGCTCGCTCTGCGCGCTGGGCGGTTTCACGCCTTATCCGGTGATGAGCGCCATGACGCATTTCCCGGAGGATTTTTCGCCGGCACCTCTGGTGGAGGCGGCGGAATGACGAATTGTTCATGGAACGCCTGCGCTGACCTCACCATCTCAAGCAAGGAGACCGACCATGTCTCTCATCCATGAAATCGACTACGGCACTCCGGCTTCGACATCCGAGACCATGGTGACGCTCACCATTGATGGACAGCGGATCAGCGTGCCGGAGGGCACCTCCATCATGCGCGCCTCGATGGAGGCCGGCATCAAGGTGCCGAAGCTCTGCGCCACCGATATGGTCGATGCTTTCGGCTCCTGCCGGCTCTGCCTCGTCGAGATCGAGGGCCGCAACGGCACGCCCTCCTCATGCACGACGCCGGTGGCGGCAAACATGGTGGTGCACACGCAGACAGGGCGGCTGAAGGATATTCGCCGCGGCGTGATGGAACTCTATATTTCCGACCATCCGCTCGACTGTCTCACCTGCGCGGCCAACGGCGATTGCGAATTGCAGGACATGGCGGGCGCCGTCGGCCTGCGCGACGTGCGCTACGGCTACGAGGGCGATAATCACGTCAAGGCGCGCAACAACGGCGGCATCAATCTGAAATGGATGCCGAAGGACGAGTCCAATCCCTATTTCACCTATGACCCCTCCAAATGCATCGTCTGTTCGCGCTGTGTGCGCGCCTGCGAGGAAGTGCAGGGCACCTTCGCGCTGACGATCGAAGGACGCGGTTTCGGTTCGCGCGTTTCCCCCGGCATGCACGAGCATTTCATCGAATCCGAATGCGTCTCCTGCGGCGCCTGCGTCCAGGCCTGCCCGACGGCGACGCTGACGGAGAAGTCGGTGATAGAGATCGGCCAGCCGGAACATTCGGCGGTCACCACCTGCGCCTATTGCGGCGTCGGCTGTTCCTTCAAGGCGGAGATGCGCGGCGAGGAACTGGTGCGCATGGTGCCGTGGAAAGACGGCCAGGCCAATCGCGGCCATTCCTGCGTCAAGGGACGTTTCGCTTACGGCTATTCCACCCATAAGGACCGCATCCTCAACCCGATGATCCGCGAAAAGGTCAGCGATCCCTGGCGGGAGGTGAGCTGGGACGAGGCCTTCGCGCATGTGGCGCTGGAGTTCCGCCGCATCCAGTATCAATACGGCCGCGAGGCGATCGGCGGCATCACCTCCTCACGCTGCACCAATGAGGAAACCTATCTGGTGCAGAAGCTGATCCGCGCCGGTTTCGGCAACAACAATGTCGATACCTGCGCCCGCGTCTGCCATTCGCCGACCGGCTATGGTCTCGGCCAGACATTCGGCACGTCGGCAGGCACGCAGAATTTCGACAGTGTCGAGCATTCGGATGTCGTCGTCGTCATCGGCGCCAATCCCACGGACGGGCATCCTGTGTTCGGCTCACGGTTGAAGAAGCGGCTGCGCCAGGGCGCCAAACTCATTGTCATCGATCCGCGCCGCACCGATATCGTCCGCTCGCCGCATGTCGAGGCCTCCTATCACCTGCCGCTGAAGCCCGGCACCAATGTCGCGGTCATGACGGCGCTGGCTCATGTGATCGTCACCGAAGGACTCTACGACGAGAGCTTCATCCGCCAGCGCTGCGACTGGTCGGAGTTCGAGGACTGGGCTGCCTTCGTTGCCGAACCGCACCACAGTCCCGAAGAGACCGAGATCTTCACCGGAGTGCCGGCGGCGGATCTGCGTGGTGCGGCAAGGCTCTATGCCAAGGGCGGCAACGGCGCGATCTATTATGGCCTCGGCGTCACCGAACACAGCCAGGGTTCGACCACGGTCATTGCGATCGCCAACCTGGCGATGGCGACCGGCAATATCGGCCGCCCTGGTGTCGGCGTGAACCCGTTGCGCGGCCAGAACAACGTGCAGGGCTCCTGCGACATGGGCTCCTTCCCCCACGAATTGCCGGGCTACCGGCACATTTCCGACGATGCGACGCGCGATATCTTCGAAAAACTCTGGGGCGTGAAGCTCAACAACGAGCCGGGCCTGCGCATTCCGAACATGCTGGATGCGGCAGTCGACGGTTCCTTCAAGGGCATCTATATCCAGGGCGAGGACATTCTTCAGTCCGATCCCGATACCAAACACGTCGCCGCCGGGCTTGCGGCGATGGAATGCGTCGTCGTCCAGGATCTGTTCCTCAACGAGACCGCCAATTACGCCCATGTCTTCCTGCCGGGCTCGACCTTCCTCGAAAAGGACGGCACCTTCACCAATGCGGAGCGGCGTATCAACCGCGTGCGCAAGGTCATGTCGCCGCGCAACGGCTATGGCGACTGGGAAGTGACTCAGAAGCTTGCCCAGGCGATGGGGCTCGACTGGAATTACACCCATCCATCGGAAATCATGGACGAGATCGCCGCGACGACGCCGAGTTTCGCGATGGTCTCCTACGACTATCTCGATAAAATGGGCTCGGTGCAGTGGCCCTGCAACGAAAAGAACCCGCTCGGCTCGCCGATCATGCATGTCAACGGCTTCGTGCGCGGCAAGGGCAAGTTCATCCGCACCGAATATGTGGCGACCGACGAGCGCACCGGCCCGCGCTTCCCGCTGCTCCTGACGACCGGCCGCATCCTCAGCCAGTACAATGTCGGGGCGCAGACGCGGCGGACCGAGAATGTCGTCTGGCATGCGGAAGACCGGCTGGAAATCCATCCGCACGATGCCGAGCAGCGCGGCGTTCGCGACGGCGACTGGGTGAAGCTCGGCAGCCGCTCCGGCGACACGACGCTCCGGGCGTTGATCACCGATCGCGTCGCGCCCGGTGTGGTCTATACGACCTTCCATCATCCCAATACGCAGGTGAACGTCATCACCACCGATTTCTCCGACTGGGCGACCAACTGCCCGGAATACAAGGTGACGGCGGTGCAGGTCTCGCCTTCCAACGGGCCAAGTGAATGGCAGCTCGAATATGACGAGCAGGCGCGGCAATCGCGCCGCATCGCCGGCAATCTCGAGGCAGCGGAGTGACGATGCGGGGGTGGCCCTGTCAGGAGGAACGCGCGTCATGACCTTCACCGTCACTGCCCGTGCTCTCGAAACCGCCCGCCGCAACGGCATCGTGCAGACCGGTTCGCGCATCGTCCCGGAAGAAGTGCCGATCGCCTTTTCCTATGGCGGCAGTTCGCATGCGGTGATGATGGCAACGCCGGCGGATCTCGAGGATTTCGCCGTCGGGTTCAGCCTGACCGAGGGGATCATTGCCGGGCCGGCGGAGATATCGGCCATCGAAGTCGTCGAGGGTGAGCAGGGCATCGATGTGCAGGTAAGCCTTGTCGATGACGTCGCCGATCTGCTGCGGGCACGCCGCCGCAGCATGGCGGGGCCGGTCGGTTGCGGGCTCTGCGGCATCGAATCGATCGAACAGGCAGTGCGGCCGGTGCCTGATGTCTCGCCATCACTGCTGGCGCTGTCGCATGCGGATATCGTCCGCGCCGTTTCGCTTCTGAACGAGGCACAGCCGCTGCATCGTGAGACGCGGGCGGTGCATGGCGCCGGCTTTTATCGTCAAGGCGGGGGACTGATTGCCGTGCGCGAAGATGTCGGCCGGCACAATGCACTGGACAAGCTCTGCGGCGCCGTCATCCGCGCCGGCGAAAAAGGCGGGGACGGCGCGGTCGTCGTCACCAGCCGGCTTTCTGTCGAAATGGTGCAGAAGGCGGCGATCCTCGGCAGCCCGGTGCTCATCGCCATTTCGGCGCCGACGGCTCTGGCCATCCGCACGGCCGAAGCGGCCGGCATGACGCTCGTCGCGCTGGTGCGCGGCGAGGATTTCGAGATTTTCACCCACCCGCACCGTATCTCGCCTGGAAGCATTGCCGATGTCGCATGATACCAAGACCAAGCTCGTCTATATGGCAAATCAAATCGCTACCTTCTTCAAGAGCCAGCCGGAAAGCGAAGCCGCGCAGGGGGTCGCCACCCATATCAATAAATTCTGGGATCCGCGCATGCGGCGGCAATTGTTCGAAATTCTGGAGAATGAGGAGAACGGCCTGGATGCGCTGGTGCTGCAGGCCGCGCCTCTGATCCGAAAGCCGGAGCCTGCGACACACTAAAGCGCGTTCCTCGCGCTTTAGGTCTTTATTTCAAACCTTTTGTTTTTACGCAATTTCGGACGGAAAACCGTTTCCCACTTTTCCTGGAATTGCTCTCGGTCCGATTAGCCAGGATCGGTCCATGCGGGAGGGAAGGCAGGAGCAACCTGCCTGCGCATGTGCCGGTGATAACAAGTCTGAATCAAGCCAGGTCTGAATCAAGGAGGAGTTGTTCATGACTGCAGCCGAAACACGTACAGACGGGGTGGCGGGCTCGGGCCTGCTCGATCGTGAAAGGATCGTTGCACGGCCTGGGTTCAATCGGTGGCTGGTGCCGCCGGCAGCACTCGCCATCCACCTCTGCATCGGCATGGCCTATGGTTTCAGCGTGTTCTGGCTGCCACTTTCCAAGTCGCTCGGGATCACCGCCTCGACGGCCTGCCCGGATCTGACACTCGCCTCGGCGCTGTTCACCACCACCTGCGACTGGCGTGTTGCCGACCTCGGCTGGATCTATACGCTATTCTTCGTCCTCCTTGGCTCGTCCGCCGCCATCTGGGGCGGCTGGCTCGAGCGCGCCGGCCCGCGCAAGGCGGGCGTCGTTTCCGCCTGCTGCTGGTGCGGCGGTATCATTCTTGCCGCTATCGGCGTCATCACCCATCAGCTCTGGATGATGTGGCTTGGCGCCGGCGTCATCGGCGGCATCGGTCTCGGTCTCGGCTACATCTCGCCGGTCTCGACGCTGATCAAATGGTTTCCCGACCGGCGCGGCATGGCGACCGGCATGGCGATCATGGGCTTCGGCGGTGGCGCGATGATCGGCGCGCCGCTTGCCAACCTGCTGATGAATGCCTTCAAGACCGACAGTTCGGTCGGTGTCTGGCAAACCTTCATCGTCATGGCGGCGATTTATTTCGTCTTCATGATGGGCGGCGCCTTCGGCTATCGCATCCCGCCGGCCGGGTGGCGTCCTGACGGCTGGACGCCACCTGCGGCCAAGAGCACGATGATCACCACCAAACATGTGCACCTGCGCGATGCCCACAAGACCAAACAGTTCTGGCTGATCTGGGCCGTGCTCTGCCTCAACGTTTCGGCCGGTATCGGTGTTCTCGGCATGGCTTCGCCGATGCTGCAGGAAATCTTCGCCGGCTCGCTGATCGGCCTGCCGGATGTCGGTTTCGCCCAGCTGGACGCCGGCCAGAAGGCATCGATCGCCACGATCGCCGCCGGTTTTGCCGGCCTGCTGTCGCTCTTCAATATCGGCGGACGGTTCTTCTGGGCGTCGCTGTCCGACAAGATCGGCCGCAAGAATACCTATTATTGCTTCTTCATCCTCGGCATTGTGCTCTATGCACTGGCGCCGACCTTTGCGGGCATGGGCAACAAGGCGCTGTTCGTTCTCGCCTTCGGCATCATCTTGTCGATGTATGGCGGCGGCTTCGCGACGATCCCTGCCTATCTCGCCGATATTTTCGGTACGCAGTTCGTCGGCGCCATCCACGGCCGGCTGCTGACGGCCTGGGCAACGGCCGGCATCGTCGGTCCCGTCGTCGTCAACTATATCCGCGAAGCGCAGATCGCCGCCGGCGTGGCACCCGGTCCAACCCTCTATACCGGCACCATGTATATCCTCGCCGGCATGCTGGCGCTCGGCCTCATCGCCAATTCGCTGATCAGGCCGCTTTCGGACAAATGGTTCATGTCGGACGACGAGGTTGCTGCGCTGCAGGCGAAGTCTGCGGCGGTCAATGCCGGCCCGACCGGTTCCTTTGGCATCGGCACAGGCGGGTTGGACGCCAAGGCGATGCTTGCCTGGGCCGTCGTCGGCATTCCGCTGCTCTGGGGTGTCTGGGTGACGCTGAGGGCGACGTTCGCGCTGTTCGGATGAGCCGTCACGGCGCGTCGCACGGGCTTCATGCGACGCGCTTCATCTTCGTCTACCGCCTCAGTCTGATCAGAGTGCCGCCTGGTGGCGGCACGATAGGATGGCTGCGGCGGCTGGGATCAGAATTCTTCCCAGCTCTGGGCGGTCGCAGCGGCGCCGTGCGCCTTTGCGACGCGTGAAATAAGGTGCAGCGCCGGTGAACCCGCTTGCCTCGCCTCATGTCTCACCTCCGGCCGGCCGGCGGCCTGGGTCTGGCCCGGCAGACGGAATCGTGTCAGCAGGACGCGCAGCGTTTCGGCTTCCTTGGCAAGGCTATGGCTGGCGGCGGTGCTCTCTTCGACCATGGCGGCATTCTGCTGCGTTGCCTGATCGAGCGTATTGACCGCGTGGTTGATTTCCTTGAGGCCGGTTGCCTGCTCCCTGGAGGCCTCGACGATGGCGACGACGTTGCCGTCGATATCGCCGACCTGTGCGACGATCTCCTCCAGCGCCTTGCCTGTCTGGCCGACGAGGCCGACGCCGTTCCTGACATGCTCGCCCGACGTGTTGATCAGCGCCTTGATCTCCTTGGCGGCTTTGGCGGAGCGCTGAGCGAGCTCCCGGACTTCCTGGGCCACCACGGCGAAGCCCTTGCCGGCTTCGCCGGCGCGGGCCGCCTCGACGCCGGCATTCAATGCCAGGAGGTTGGTCTGGAAGGCTATATCGTCGATGACGCCGATGATGTTGGTGATCTCGTGCGAGGACTGTTCGATCTGGCCCATGGCGGCAACGGCATTGCGGACCACGGTGCCGGATTGCTCGGCGCCCTGTTTGGTCATGGCGACGAGGCGGCCGGCCTCATCGGCGCGGCGGCTGGAATCGTTGACCGTGGTGGTGATTTCCTCCAGCGCGGCGGCGGTTTCTTCGATCGATGCGGCTTGCTGTTCCGTCCGTTTGGAGAAGGAATCGGCCGATGCGCCGATCTCGCGTGAGCCGATGGCGATCGCACCGGCATTCTCGCCGATTGTCTTCATCGTCTCGGCAAGGACTTTGATCGTCGTGTTGAAATCGTGGCGCAATTGCTCCATCGAGGGGACGAAGGGCGTGTCGACCGTCCTTGTCAGATCACCTTCGGATAGGTGACGCAGCGCGCCGCCGAGCGAAGAAATCGCGCTCATGCGTTGGGTGACGTCGGTGGCGAACTTCACCACCTTGTAGACCTTGCCGTCGGCATCGACGATCGGGTTATAAGCTGCCTGGATCCAGATTTCGCGACCGCCCTTGCCGAAACGGACGAATTCGTTGGCGATGAATTCGCCATTGGCCAGACGCCGCCAGAAGCTTTTGTAATCCTCTGTGCCGACATAGGCCGGATCGCAGAATATGCTGTGATGCTTGCCGCTGATCTCGGCCAGGGAATAGCCCATGGCGTTGCAGAAATTCTCGTTCGCGGTCAGGATCTCGCCCATCGGGCTGAATTCGATCACCGCCTGCGAACGCGAGATCGCCTGCAGCTTGCCGGAATCCTCGACCGCCTGCTTCTTGGCGGCAGTGATGTCGGCTGCAAATTTCACCACCTTGAATGGCTTTCCGCCCTTGAAAACAGGATTGTAGGAAGCCTGGATCCATATCTCGCGGTTGCCCTTGGCAAGACGCTTGTAGGCGCCGGCATCATATTCGCCGCGCCCGAGCCGCGCCCAGAAGGCGCGATAGTCAGGAGTTGCCGTATAGGCCGGCTCGCAGAACATGCTGTGATGCTTGCCGACGATCTCGCTCAGGCGATAACCAAGCGCATTGCAGAAATTCTCGTTCGCCGTGAGGATATTTCCATTGAGATCGAATTCGATGATCGCCTGCGATTTGGAAATGGCATTGAGAATATATTTCGAGTCGGAAGATAGACCAAACATCCTTGCCCCTCTGAAATGCGCGTTCTGCTGCTTCGGCTGATAAGACGAAGCGTGTCGGACGAAGAATGCCGGTGATGGAATGACAGCCGTATCGTCTGTCATTCCTCCGAGATTTGCGGAAAACGTATCATCCTTGTGTGTCGTATGATGATAGGACGTGGTTAATATCTCGTATAAAAGAAATAACTAATATTGAGCCGTGCGGAAGAGCCTTGCGGTACATAATAAAAAAACCGCCCGGATAGGCGGTTTTTCAAATGCGAATTGTCTAGAACGAATGCCTAGGCCGATCAGGCCGCCAGATCATCGGTCTCGTTTTCCTTGAACATCTTGGAGAGGTTCAGGAAGCAGATCATGCCATTTTCTGAAGCGATGATGCCTTCGCAATAGGCGCGGTCGAAGGAGGCGGTCACCTCAGGCACCGGCTGGACCTGGCTGGACGAGATGGTGAGAATGTCCGAGACGCGGTCGACGAGCATGCCGATGACCATGCTGTGAACTTCGGCGACGACAATGGCGCTGCGCTCGTTGGCGACGGTGCTCTTCATGCCGAGCTTGTAGGCAAGATCGATGATCGGGATCACCGAGCCGCGCAGGTTCATGACGCCGATGACATCGGCCGGGGCGTGCGGGATCGGCGTCGACGGCGCCCAGCCGCGGATTTCGCGGATGGTCGTGGTCTTGACGCAGAATTCCTGATCATGCAGGCGGAAGGCAATGATCTCGAGCGTATCGCCGCTGAAGCTAGTGGAATTGATCGTGGCCATTAGAATTCTTCCCAACTGTCGTAAGCCAAAGCAGAAGCGGGTGCGCCACCATTGGCGCTGACGAGCCTTGCCTTCACACCACGCGATGGCTTTGCGCTCGGCGAAGCATCGTTACGGTTACGACGACATTAGCGAAAGAGTGTTGCCCAAATCTAAATCGGGAGGGGGGTTGCGAAGGTTTTCAGCCCCGATTTACCTCAGCCTATGGTCTTTTCGATCTGCGAGACTGCCCAATCCACCTGCTCCCTTGTTATGACCAATGGCGGAGCGAGACGAATCGTATGGTCGTGGGTATCCTTGGCGAGCAGGCCGCGCTCCTTCAGCGCATGGCAATATTGCCTCGCGCCGCCGGCTTCGGGTTCCAGTTCGATGGCCATCATCAGACCGCGGCCGCGCACGTCCCTGACGATGTTCGAGCGGATCGACCTGAGGCCATCGAGGAAATAATCGCCCATGACCGCAGCGTTCTCGATCATGCCCTCTTCCGTCAGCACCTTCAGTGCGGTGCGTGCCACCGCGCAGGCGAGCGGATTGCCGCCGAAGGTCGAGCCGTGCTGGCCGGGCTTCAGCACGCCGAGGACTTCGGAATTCGAAAGCACTGCTGACACGGGGTAGAAGCCGCCGGAGAGCGCCTTGCCGATCAGCGTCACGTCGGCCTCGATGCCTTCGTGTTCCTCAGCCAGCAGCTTGCCGGTGCGGCCGAGGCCGGTCTGGATCTCGTCGAGAATGAGGGTGACGTTGTTATCAGTGCAGAGTTCACGAATGCGGGTGAAATAACCCGCCGGCGGGATGATGACGCCGGCTTCCCCCTGGATCGGCTCGATCAGGGCGGCCACCGTATTGGCATTGATTGCCGCGGCAAAAGCCTCGGCATCGCCGAAGGGAATGGTGCGGAAGCCCGGCGTGTAGGGGCCGAAGCCGATGCGGGCATCGGGATCTGTGGAGAAGCTGATGATGCTCAGCGTCCGGCCGTGGAAATTATCGGCGCAGACGATGATCTCCGCCTTGCCCTCCGGCACGCCCTTGACCTCGTATCCCCATTTGCGCACCGCCTTGATGGCGGTCTCCACGGCTTCGGCGCCGGAATTCATCGGCAGGATCTTGTGTGAGCCGGTGAGAGCGGCGAGTTCTTCGTAGAGATAGGCGAGCTGGTCGTTGCGGAAGGCGCGGGAGGTGAGCGTCAGTCTGCCCGCCTGCTCGACCATGGCGGCAAGGATCTTCGGATGACAATGGCCCTGGTTGACGGCGGAATAGGCCGAGAGGCAATCGAGATAACGGTTGCCGTCGGTATCCCAGACATAAACGCCTTCGCCACGCGTCAATACCACGTCGAGCGGCTTGTAATTGTTGGCGCCGAGCCGCTGTTCGGTGGCGATCAGTTTTTCCGAAGTGGTCATGGCCGTTCTCCCTTAGTCTTTGGTTTCCGCATGTCGTGATCGCAAAACTGCTGCACAGTTTTGCGCGACATGCTCTATGCCGCGCGTGTCGGACGATCGAAGATGCGGCGGCCGAAGAGGCTTGCCGTCAGCTCCACCAGGATGCGGGCGCTCTTGCCGCGATCGTCGAGAAACGGATTGAGTTCGACGAGATCGAGCGACGAGACGAGGCCGCTATCCGAAAGCATTTCCATCACCAGATGCGCCTCGCGAAAGGTCGCGCCGCCCGGGACCGTCGTGCCGACGCCAGGGGCAATCTCGGGATCGAGGAAATCGAGGTCGAGGCTGACATGCAGCAGGCCGTTCGCCTTGGTCACGACGTCCAGGATCTCACGCATGATGGCGCCGATGCCCTGCTCGTCGATCGCGCGCATGTCGAAGACGTTGACGCCATGTTCGTGGATTTCTTCGCGCTCACGCGCATCGACCGAACGAATGCCGACCTGGAAGACATTCTTCGGATCGACGAACGGACGGTCCTTCGGCAGGATCTCGGCGAATTCGGCCTCGCCGCAGAAGAAGGCGACGGGCATGCCGTGAATATTGCCGGAGGGCGAGGTGGCCGGAGAATTGAAGTCGGCATGGGCATCGAGCCAGAGGACGAAGAGCGGGCGGCCCTTGCTGGCGGCATAACGGGCCATGCCGGAGACGCTGCCCATGGAAAGGCTGTGGTCGCCGCCGAGAATGAGCGGGAAACGGCCGGCGGCGGCGACGTCATGGACGCTGCTTTCGAGCGCGCGGGTGAAGGCGCCGACGATCCTCAGATTGTGGGCTTTCGGATGGTTCGGCAGATCCATCGCCGGCACGATCCTGAGATCGCCGATATCGGCGACGTCATGGCCAAGCTCGATCAACGTCTGATCGACGCCGGCAATGCGCAAGGCGGCAGGCCCCATGGCAGCGCCTCTGCGGCCGGAGCCTTCTTCCAGCGGCGCGCCGATGAGGGTGACGGATCGCGATTGGGCATTCATGTCTGGGGCTCCGTGTTCAGGCCTGTTTCGACCGATAGTGAGATAAAGGGCTGACGGCAAAAAGATGGAAAATTGTCAGAAATGGATTATGATTGCGCAGAATGATAAACCTATTTTGACAAAGTGATCAGCGTGGATGATCTCGACACCGAACTTCTCAGTGCCCTTCGCCACAATGCCCGGATTTCCGTCTCCTCGCTTGCAGCGATGACGGGTGCATCGCGGGCAACGGTCGCTGCCCGGATCGACCGGCTGGTCGCCAGCGGCACCATCGTCGGCTTCACCATCCGCACCGGTCACGAGACGCGGTCCGCCGGCGTGCGCGCCATCGTCATGATCGAGGTGCTCGGCAAGCTCGCCGACAGGGTGGCCGATCAGCTGCGGGGCCTGCCACAGGTGCGCGCACTTCACAGCACCAACGGCAAATGGGATTTCGTCGCCGAACTCGAGGATCGGGATCTTCCCTCCTTCGACGAGACGCTGCGCCGCATCCGACTGATCAACGGCATCAATTCGACCGAGACCAACATTCTTCTCAAGACGAGCAAGACCGGTTTCTAAGGCGGCTTAGAGCTCGTGCATGCCGTCATTCCAAAACTGCCGCGCAGCAGCTTCAGGCGAGATGCGATGCATCAGTATTCCCGTTCATAGACGATGCCAGCTTCGCCTTCACCATTGCCGCCTGCTCCGCCGCGCAGCTTGACGCCGCGGCCGACATCGAGGTTGATCACCGCCTTGGCGCCGGCCGAACCACCCTGCTGCAATTCGAAATAGGTGCGGTCGTTGAGATAGCGGCCGACGCTGACGCTCGTCTGGCCCTTGGAATCGGTGCTGACGTCAAAGTCGTCAACGCCGAGTTGGTTGCGCAGGCCTTCGAAAAGCGAGGTGGAGCGGTTGCCGGCCAACTGGCTGACGGCGTCGGCGAGCTGGGCGATCTGCACGGGTGAGAGCTTCGACATCGACTGGCCGAAAATCAGCTGCGCGAGGACCTCGTCCTGCGGCAGCTGGGGCGAGGAAGAAAAGGTGATGGCGGGGTCGGTGGCGAGGCCGGCGACGTCGACGGTCAGCGTCGTGGTACCGGAGGTCGAGGTCGCTTCCATCTCGAGCGCCGGCGTCAGGTCGCCGGCAAAGGTGATCCGGCTCTTGTCGGAGAAATCCAGGCGGCGGTTGAGAATGGTCAGGCGGCCGCGGCGCATGGTGAAACCGCCGGTGACGACCGGTGCCGCCGCCGTCCCGCGAATGGTCACGCGGCCGCCGAGCTCGGCATCGATGCCGCGGCCGCGCACGAAGATATGCGATGGCGCGTCGATTTCGAGATCCAGTGTCATCACGGAGGATTTCTCGCCGGGTTTGCGCTCGCCGTCATCACGCAGCTGCGCCAGCACCGCCCGCGGCGCGTTCTTATGCCGGATGTCGATTTCTCTGAGCGAGGTCGGCAATTTTTCCGGGACGGTGATCGAGGTCTTGTCCAGCCGAAGCTTGCCGCTCAGCGTCGCGTTTGCAATCGGCCCGCGTAGGCCGAGCGTGCCATTGACGGTCGAGACGACAAGGGTTCCATCGACATAGACCGCCTTATCGAGCTTAATCGAAATGTCGGCGGGAAAGCCGCCGGCCGGCTGGATGCCGATCGTGCCGCTGGCCGAAATCGTGCCGCCGCTGCCAAGGCTGCCGTTGAGGCGCGATATCACGGCCTGGCTGCCATTGAAGGTCACCGTTGCCGCAAGGTTGTTGACGGCCAGATTGCGCCGGACGTCGACGAGCTTTGCGCCATTGGTCGAGACAGTGCCGTTGATGACGGGTGCTGCGGCCGTTCCGCCGATCTGGAGATTGACGGTGGCGACGCCGTCAGCGACGAGACCCTGCTGCGCAAGCGGGGCGCCGAGCACGGCGAAAGGAAGATTGCCGTTGAAGCGCATGTCGATGGGGCGATTGCCTGTGATCGCAACACTGCCGCCGCCCTTCAGCGACATGCCGGCGTCACCTGCAAGGCTGGTCTCGACCGTCAGCTTGTTTCCGGCAAGTTTGCCGGATGCGTCGATGTTGAAGGGCGAAAGGCCGGCGCCCTTTGTCTGGCTCGTCGCTGCGTTCTTCCAGTCGACCTTGAAGTCGACGGAGGGCGAAGACAACGCACCGGTGGCCTTGACGGTCGCCGAGACCGCGCCCTCGGCTGCAAGGCCGGGAACAAAGCCGTTGGCGATGCCAGCCGGCAGATTGCTGGTGTTTGCCGTGACGTCGAGCGAGCGGATCGATGTGCCTTCGATGGCGAGATTGCCGGTGGCTTTCAGCGCAATGCCGCCGCTGCCGGTGAGGGCGGCATTGAAATCCAGCCTGTCACCGGCGTATTTTCCCGTCGCCGCCAGCGCAAGGCGGGAAATGCCGGCAGCCTTGGTGTGGCTGGTCGCGGCATCTTTCCACTCGAGCTTGAAATCGACGATCGGATTTGTCGGCGTTCCCGACGTCACGGCATTTGCCGAGAGCGTGCCTTCGGCACCAAGATCGGGAACGAAGGCATTTGCGATACTTGCCGGCAGCGCCGGGATATCGGCATTGATCGAAAGGTCCCTGATGGCCGTTCCCGCGATGGTGACGCCGCCCTTTGCCTTGGCCAGCACGCCGTCCTTGCCGGCGAGGTTGGCGTCGAAATCGACCCGGTCATTGGCGAATTTGCCGGATGCCGCAGCACTCAGTCCCGACAGGCCGCTGCTCCTGGTTTGGGCGGTGGCGGCATTCTTCCAGTCGAGCTTGAAATCGACGGCCGGTTTCGGCAGTGCTCCGGAGGCGGATGCCGTTCCCGAGACCGTGCCTTCGGCGGCTAGACCGGGGACGAAGCCGTTGGCGAGACCTGCAGGCAGGTTGGCAAGATCGGCCTTGACGTCGATGTTACGAACTGATGTGCCCGATATCGCGATATTGCCGGCGGCCTTGAGCGAGAGGCCGTCCTTGCCGGCGAGATTGGCATCGAAATCGAGGCGATCGTCGGCGAAGCGTCCGGATGTGGACAGCGCGAGGCCAGAGAGATGAGCGCTTCGGGTCTGACTGGTCGCAGCATCCGTCCAGTCGAGCTTGAAGTCGGCCTTCGGTGCGGCGGGTGTCCCGGCGGCGGACACAGTGCCGGAGATCGTTCCGCCGGCGGCCAGATCGGGAACGAAGGCATTTGCGAGACTGGCCGGAAGCTTGGCGACCTCGGCATCGACCTTGATGCTGTCGATCGCCGTACCGGCGAGTGCGACATTACCCATGGCCGTCAGTGAGAGGCCTTGATCGCCGCGGGCTGCCGCGTTGAAATCCAGCTTGTTTTCGGCAAATTTTCCCGACGCGGTCACGCCGAGCGCTGCAAGGCCGGCACGTTTCGTGTGGCTCGTCGCCGCGTCTTTCCAGTTGAGATCGAAATCGGCACTCGGGGCGGAAAGCGGGCCGCTGGCCGAGACCTTTCCCGAGATCGCCCCTTCGGCGGCGAGATCGGGGACGAAACCGTTTGCGATATTCGCCGGGACATTCGTCAGCGTGGCGTCGACTTTGACGTTGCCGATCGTCGTGCCGGCGATGGCGACATTGCCTGATGTTTTCAGCGAGAGGCTGTTGGCGCCTGATATCGCCGTGTCGAAATCGAGCTTGCTGTCGGCGTATTTTCCGGATGCCTTGACGGTCAGATCCGCAAGGCCGGCGCGCTTCGTCTGGCTCGTCGCAGCACTTTTCCAATCGAGATCGACATTGGCGGTTGGAGCAGCGAGGGAGCCCGACGCCGTCAATTTTCCTGTGATCGTGCCTTCGGCGGCGAGATCGGGAACGAAACCATTGGCGATGCGGGCAGGCAGGTTGAGGATATCGGCGTCGACCTCAAGCACCGGTGCCTTCGGGTCGGCGAGCGAGACATTGCCGGCGGCCTTGAACGAGAGGCCGTCACCACTGCCGACCGTCGTGTCGAAATCGAGCTTGTTGTCGGCGAATTTGCCGCCGGCGGCAATACCGAGCGGCGCCAGGCCAGCGCCCTTGGTCTGGCCCGTCGTCGCATCCTTCCAGTCGAGCTTGAAGTCGGCGACGGGTGCTGCCGGCGTTCCCGTCACGGCAATCCTTCCGGAGATCGTGCCGCCGGCTGAGAGATTGGGCACGAAACCGTTGGCGAGCGCTGCCGGCAGTTGGTGGATGTCGGCATCGAGCTTCAGCGTTTCGCCGGCGGAGCCGGTGACGGTGACCGAGCCGGTTCCGGTCTTCAACGTCAGTCCGTTCAGGCTGGCGGCCCCGCTGGCGATTGTAACCTGCGTTGGTGCGGCAAGCTCGATCGGGATATTGCGGGGGCTTGCCGAGAACCGATCGAGGTTCAGGTGCATCGTGCCGCCCGCCGCCTCGATATTGCCGGTCGCCAGTACGGGATTGCCGTCATAGGCGGTATTGAGATCGAAATCTGTATGGTCTTGTTGCTTGGTGAACCCAAGCGAAAGGCCGGCAAGCTTATTCGTTCCGGCACTCACCTCCTCGGCCTTGACCGTACCGCTTGCGGCCAGGGCGCTGAGATCGCTGACCGTGACATCGATATCCGGCTTGACGATCGCAAGCGTATCACGGCGGATCGAGCCGCCTGTTGCGAGCAGCTTGAGCGCGATCCTGCCGCCATCGCTGCTGACGCCGAGCGAGCCTTTAAGGTCGCCTTCGGCCCTTTGCCCGCCGAGTGCGGCGAGCAGGCCGAGATTGGGGAAATCGAAGGTCAGGGCGCCTGTCGGCTCCAGCGCGGGCGAGAATTCCACATTGCCGGTCAACCGGTTGCCGCCGATATCGGCGGTCAGTGCCGGAATACTCGTCTTGCCGTCCTTCGAACTGATGTCGCCGTTGATGCCGATCGGCTGGCCGTCGATCGTGCCGGTGGCGGCGATCTTGCCTTGCGGCGCCTTGGGATCGGCGAGGCCCGACAGGTCGATATTGAGGTTGCCGAGCTTGCGGTCGGCCATGTCAAGGCTGGTGGCCTTGAGATTGGCCGTCACCGAGACTGCCGGGAGCTCACCTCCTATTCTCAACGCATAACCCACCCCGCCGCTGGCGCCGGGGATGAGCTTGCCGACGTCAGGCAGCCGGCCGGAGAGATCGGCATTCAACATCTGGCCATCAAGCGCGACGTTGCCGGCCGCTTCCAGCGTTCCGGACTTGAGAACGAGATTGGACAGCGCGAATTTCGACGGGATGGTGCCGACCACCTGGCTTTCGAGCGAGATCGGTCCGTCGAACCTGGCTGTTGCCGCAGCCGGCAGGGCCGCCGGTTCGACGGTGAGCTTGAGGTTGCCGGTCAGCGCCTGGTCTGCCAGCCGATAGGAGCCGTTGAGGCTGCCGTTGATATTGGCGCTTTCGACGGTGGTGCCGTTGAAGCCGATGCCGGAGGGCGTGATCTGCAGCGGCGAGGCGATCGTGACCGGTCCTTGGACAGCGCGATTGAGGTTCGGCTCGGCAAAGCTCATGTCACCGGCAACGAGGCGCAGCTGGATGCTGCCAGAACGCGCGGCGAGATTGAAGGCGTCGCTCTTGGCTGTCAGTTTGACGTTGCCGATATCGGCCTGGGGCAGGGTTGCGGTGTCGAGCGAGCCGCTGACGTTGAGCCGGGCCGCCTGCGCATCGCCTGTCAGCGCCAGGTTGAGACCTGATATCAGGAAGCGCGCTTCGCCTTCGGCGAGCGGCCAGCGGAAATCGACAGGCCCCGAGGTGCCGAGCAGATTGGCGTTCAGGCTGTTGTTGCCGGCCGGATCGAGGGTGCCCGAGGCAGCGATGACGACGCTGCCGGTGGCGATATTGCCGGTCTGGATATCGATCTTGCCGTGGTTGTCGAAGGTGGTGGCAAGATCAATATTGGTCTGGCCGGCAAAAAGCGGCCGGAATGCCGATGGCAGCAGCGAGCTCAGGTCGCCGCCGCCCTTGAGGTCGAGGTGATGCAGTCCGTCTGCCGAGATCTGATGCCGGGCCTCGATTGCGGCGCGTTGCTGCCCGTCGAGGGCGGCCTGCACTTTGCCTTTCCAATCGGATATCGGCCCCTGGCCGTCGAGATCGATGTTGACCGCCGGGCTGTCCGGCAGGCCGAGAAAGCCCGCCAGCAGCCCGCCCTTCGGTTCGGAAAGCTGTGCCTTTAGCCGCAGCCGGTTTTCGGCCGGCGCATAGGCGATGTCGGCGGCAAGCCGCGCATCGGGGACCGCGTGACGGCTGACATTGACGATAGCCTCGCCGCCATCGCCGTTCGCCGAAAGGCTGCCTTCGGCGGCGAGCGCAAAGGCACGCCCGGCAATGGGTGCGGCGAGTTTGATATTGGGCAGTGCGACGCGGTCGATATCGATCTTGATCGGCAGGCTGAATCCGCCGGAGGCTTCAGTTCGGGGCCGCGAGGGCAGGGTGCGCACCGGCTTGCGCAGCACGTCGATCGCTTCGATCTCGAAGCGTTTGGCGTGGAAGGTTCCGGTCAGCAGCGCCAGCGGATTCCAGTCGATTGCGATGCCATGAATTTCCGCAAAGACGCCCCGGGTGTCGGAGAGGGAGATCTCGGCAGCGCGAAGCCCGCCGGTCAGAAGACCTTGCGGTTCACGCACTTCGATCGTCATGTCGCGGTTGGAAAGCGTCGAGGCTATCCTTTCGGTGACGATGCGGGCGCCAAAACTGGTGAAGCCGAAGATCGCAAGGGCTGCGACAGCGAGAATCAAAGTGGCGCCCAGCGCATAGCCGGTGAGCCGCAGGATCCAGTTGACGATTTTTGCCAGCGTTTGCATCGGCGCGGACACTACCCCGTTTTCATGACGGCTCGCAGATCGGAAAACACGAGCGGATCGGCAATTCTAGAAGGATTGGCCGATGCCGGCGTAGATTCCGTAATCTGTGCCATCTTCGTACTTGTTCAGCGGCATGGCAAAATCAAGCCGCAGCGGGCCGAAAGGCGTTGCATATCGTATTCCGGCGCCGGCGCCGGCGCGGATATCGGAAAAACCCGGAAAGGTGCTGTCCGATACAGTACCGACATCGATGAAGGGCACGATGCCGATCGTATCGGTGATCTTGATGCGGGCCTCCAGCGAACCGGTCACATAGGAGCGGCCGCCGGTGGCATCGCCATTGTCGTTATAGGGCGAGATTTCCTGATAGCTGTATCCACGGACCGAGCCGCCGCCGCCGGCAAAGAAGCGCTGCGTGGCGGGAATGTCGCCGATGCTGTCGCCGCCGATCAGGACGCCGGCGGCTACCTTGCCGGCCAGCACCAAGCCGTCGTCCTGGCCGAACGGCAGATAACCGGAGATCGAGCCTTGGAATGCCGCATAGGGCGTGGCGTTGAAGATTTCGTAGCCGGGCTTTGCCGAGAAGGTCGCGCGATAGCCCTCCGTCGGGTTGAACTTGTCGTCGCGTGCGTCGCGATCATATTGGATCGGCAGGGTGAAGGTCAGATAGTCGTTCTCGCCGAATGCGTCGTCGTCGCGCTCCCAGCTGAGCTCGCCGCTCGCCGAGACACTGTCCTGGTCGGTCAACTCGTAGGACAGGCCGAGCGAGGCGGTGACGAGCGTCGCATTATAGGCATCCGGATTTTCGGTCTTGGCGACGATGCCGGCCTTCAGGGTGGCGGCGGGGAAGAAGGCGCCGGGTTTGGTGAAGAGGATGCCGGCGGAATAGTCGAGGCTGCCCACATCCGTCGTTTCGCCAAGCCGAGAGACCGCTCCCTCGATCCTCAGCGTTTCGGCTTCGCCGAACAGGTTGCGGTGGCCCCAATAGCCTTGAATGCCGAAGCCGTCGGTGGTGGAATATTGCGCGCCGACGCCGAAATAGCGCCTCTTGCCTTCGGAAACCTCGATCGTCATCGGCAGGGTGCCATCCGGCGCCAGCGCATCTCCTTCGTGGATGGTGACGCTCGAAAAGACGCCGAGGGCGCGAAGGCGCTCGCCGGCTTTCTTCAACGCTTCCGGGGAATAGGCTTCGCCCTTGTTCAGCCGGGAATAACGCTGGATGAAAGCTGGCTTGACGGTCTTCTCGCCGGTGACGCCGACATCGCCGATCGGGGCGACCGGACCACCTTCGGCGGCAAGGACGATATCGACGGTATCGCTTTTGTGGTCGGCGACCACCTTGCGTTCGGTCAGTTTGGCGAAGGGACGGCCTTCGCTCTTCAACTGTTCGACGATCTTGTCGCCGGCTCTGATGATGGCGAGCGAGCCGGCCTCGGCGCCCGGGGCGAGATCGTAATCGGCGGGATTATGGTTTGCGGCATCGCCGCCGAACTGGACCTCCCTGACCTTGAAAACCGGGCCGGGAGCAATGTCGACGGTGACGGGGATCGGCCCGGACCGGTCGAATGTCGGATTGGGCGGCAGGTCGTCGATGTTTCTGCCGTCGATGGTGATCGTTACCAGGCCGCCATAGCGGGCCTTTTCATACAAGGTGGCGATCAGCCGCTCACGGTCGTCGCGCGCCTTGACGACGATGCCGAGATCGCCGGACACCGGCAGTTTCTGGTCACTGAGGAGGCGGGAACTGTTTTCCAGCGCTTCTTTCAGGTCGGGATCGACGGTATCGGCTCTGAGGTCGACGTGGTAGCGCACCGGATCGGGCACCTGTTCACCTTCGTCTTCTTCCTTGCCGAAAATGGTGATGCCGAAAAGCTTGAAGGCATAAGCGTCGCCGATCAGGACCGGTGAGAACGCAGCTGCCGCTGCGACCACCATCATGGTGCCTGTTCGCCGATACGCAGTACCTGTTTTCGGGCCTGTCCCTCTGATCCGCATCCGCCGCTTTTGGTTATGCCTACAATGAAGCTTCGTTGCCCAGCCGTGAACAGCTTAGCGGCAAAATCGCGCGGCGTGTACCATTTTAAATTGCCAACGCGCTAATTTAGCACAAAAAATCCCGGACATGTGTCCGGGATTTTCCGAATTTGACGCTTTCCAAGCGCTCTCAGCGCGGGCAGCTATCGATGTAGCGGCGGCCGTAACGGTCGCGATAGTAGCACTGGCCGGGCTGTTCGGCGACACTGCCGATCAGGGCGCCGGACACGCCGCCGATGGCGGCGCCGACTGCCGCACCACGGACATCGCCGGTGACGACGCCGCCGATCACGGCACCGGATGCAGCGCCGATGCCGGCGCCCTGCTGTGTCGGTGTGCAGCTTGCGATCGACAGGCCGATCAATGCGAGTATGACAGCTTTCTTCATCTTTTCTCTCCGAGGTTGTTGCCCAACGGGCAAAGGCCGTCCCTTCTATTTTTTCGTCACGCTAGACCGAAAACTATGTCGGAAGAAAGGGTTGTCCATCCGATGTGCTGATTTTTTTGCGATGCGGCCGTCGTCACCTTTCGCATGGTTGGCAAACTTCGCTGCATTCTGCCGCATCAATTCCATTGATCTCGGCTCGCATATTTTTTATCTGGAATCATTCAAAAATCTGGGCCTTTTGCCGCAGTTGATGTTAAAGCAAAGGGTAAGCATTGACGCGCGGACGTCCGGTCATCAAGAACGTCCGCGTGATACTGGAGCATATGATGGATTTCGAAGCGTTTTTCAAAAACGAGCTGGACGGGCTTCATGCTGAGGGCCGTTACCGCGTTTTTGCCGATCTCGAACGTCACCGCGGCAATTTCCCGCGCGCGACGCGCCATACGGCCGATGGCCAAAAGGAAGTCACGGTCTGGTGCTCCAACGACTATCTCGGCATGGGCCAGAACCCGAAGGTGATCGAGGCGATGAAGAACGCCATCGACCACTGTGGCGCGGGTGCGGGAGGCACCCGGAATATTTCTGGCACCAACCACCATCACGTCATGCTCGAGCGTGAGCTTGCCGATCTGCACGGCAAGGAAGCGGCGCTGATCTTCACGTCGGGCTATGTGTCCAACTGGGCGGCGCTTGGCACGCTCGGTGCGAAGATCCCCGGCCTGATCATCTTCTCCGATGCGCTGAACCATGCCTCGATGATCGAGGGCATCCGCTACGCCAAATGCGACAAGGTGATCTGGAAGCACAATGACGTGGCCGATCTCGAAGCCAAGCTTGCGACCGCCGATCCGAAGGCGCCGAAGCTGATCGCCTTCGAGAGCGTCTATTCGATGGACGGCGATATCGCTCCGATCAAGGAGATCTGCGACCTCGCCGACAAATACGGCGCGATGACCTATCTCGACGAAGTGCATGGCGTCGGCATGTACGGCCCGCGCGGCGGCGGCATTGCCGAGCGCGAAGGGCTGATGGACCGGCTCACCGTCATCGAGGGCACGCTCGGCAAGGCGTTCGGGGTGATGGGCGGTTATATCGCCGCTTCGACGGCCCTATGCGATTTCATCCGCTCATTCGCCTCCGGCTTCATCTTCACCACGGCGCTGCCGCCGGCGCTCGCCGCCGGCGCCGTCGCCTCGATCCAGCATCTGAAGGTCAGCCAGTTCGAGCGCGCCCGCCATCAGGACCGGGTCCGCAAGCTGAGAGCGCTGCTCGACCAGCGCGGCATTCCGCATATGCCCAATCCGAGCCATATCGTGCCGGTGCTGGTCGGCGATGCGGCCAAGTGCAAGTGGATCTCCGACCTGCTGCTCGACAATTGCGGCGTCTACGTCCAGCCGATCAACTACCCCACGGTGCCGAAGAAGACCGAACGGCTGCGCATCACGCCGACCCCGCTGCATTCCGATGCCGATATCGCCCATCTGGTCGAGGCGCTGCATTCGCTCTGGTCGCGCTGTGCATTGGCGCGGATGGTTGCCTGATTTTTCGATGATTGCTTGGGTTTCCCCATGAATCAGGATCTCCGCCAGAGATCCTGACCGTCATCGTTTTGCTTTTGCAAACCTTCTTCCGCTCATCGTCTCGCCCGAAAAGTTTTGTCAGTCAGCGTACTTCCAATCTTTCTTACTATTGGCACTTCAAAAACGGGCTTCGTCACCGTTGCCGCGTCCTTCGGAAGTAAAGGTTTGCGCGCGCCGGCTATGATTGCAACGGTCCCTCGAATTAGGCTCTCGGGCGGTTGCTATGAATGATCGAGGAGGAAACGTTCCACATATTCGATCATTTCTCGGACGTCATCAGCAGTGAATTTTTCTGGGTGGCCGTGCGCCGCACTGTTCCGCACGTCTGCGATTGCGGTGACCCGCTTTTGGACCAGCAGGCTGTACTCGCCAGCTTTGGCTAGATCGGCATTCATTTTGTCGAGCTTTCCGGTGGAAAGGCCTTGGGCGATACACATGTCGCGAAGTTTGGTTTCAAGCACAACGCCAGCGACGACAGCGGCCGGTGTAGCGTACGATGCTGCAAGGAGCTGTCGCGCTTGATCCAACTCATCGCTGAATAGTTCCGCCTGAACGAGCGAACGAACCTTATCAAGATAACCGCCGTTGTAGTCCTCTTGGGCGGCCATCAGAATGGACTTCAACTGCTGAAGCTCCTGCCAGCTATCCCTATAGCTCTCCGGCTTTTCAGCCTCCACAAACGCTTGATAATGTTCTGAGTCCTTAGCGCACGCGGATGCTAGGAGGTTTTTCGCCTTTACTTTCCAGCCGATGAGTTGATTTTTGTCCACGCTGTCATATTCACCGGAGTATTCCGAGCGATGATGCGTTTTGGTCGCTTCGACCGTCCTCGCTTGGACAATTAAGTCAGCAAAGCGTGCCGATAATTTCTGTGTGGGCATGTGTTCCGTTCCGCAGATCTTGTGGAAGCGCTTTCTTCAAGGAAGTCAGCGACGTTCTGAAGGTCACATACGTCTACTAAGAATTCAACCTGCAGTCGCGAGGCAAATGCAATAAGGCGTCACGTACGGAAGGCCTTGAGTTGTCGTTTGTCGATATCGCCTGTCGCAAAGTTGGCAACTCTATGACGTATTGCAATCCGCTCCGATCAGATCGCATCGGTCTTTTCCTATGCTTCCTTGCTGTAGCCTGCGCCTCCTGACCCTCTTGGAATTGCATGAGAAAACCTTTTCTCACTTGACATGCAAGTTGGTAAAAGCTTTTCTCATGTCACTTCAGAAGGAGGAAGGTCTGAACATATCGGGAGGAAAAAGGGGCAGGATCACCATCCACGAGGTGGCGGCGGCTGCCGCGGTGAGCATCTCGACGGCGTCGAAAGCGCTCAACGATACCGGCCGGATGGGGTCGGAAACGCGTGAACGGGTGAAGCGGATCGCCGCCGAAATCGGCTACCGGCCGAATGCGCTGGCAAGAGGTCTTCTCAGCAAGCGCAGTTTCACCGTCGGGCTGCTGACGAACGATACCTACGGCCGTTTCACGCTGCCTGTCATGGCGGGTATTTCGGACGCGCTCGTCGATCACGGCGTTTCGGTCTTCCTGTGCGCCATCGAAGACGATCCGGCCCTTGCGCAGATCCATGTCGATGCGATGTTGGACAAACAGGTCGACGGCATCATCGCGACGGGGAAGCGCCTGGATCGGCGCCTGCCCGTCGATCTGTCGAATTTGCATGTGCCTGTTGTCTACGCCTTCACGGAGGGGACGCAGAACAGCGTTACCTTCCGGTCGGACGACGAGCAGGGTGCGCGGCTGGCGGTGGAATGGCTCGTGAAGATCGGGCGGCGGCGGATTGCCCATATCACCGGGCCGGAGGACTTCTTCTCGGTGCGGGAACGCGCCGGCGCCTATCACGAGGTGGCCGGTCACCGCGAACCGGTGCTCTACGGCGTCTGGTCGGAAAGCTGGGGCCATGACGCGGTCGAACAGCTGTGGAAGAGGCCGGGAGAAAAACCGGATGCGCTCTTCTGCGGCAATGACCAGATCGCCCGCGGCGCTGTGGATGCGTTGCGCGAGCGCGGCGTCAAGGTGCCGCAGGACGTCTCGGTCATCGGCTTCGACAATTGGGAGATTGTCGCGGCCCAGACGCGGCCGCCGCTGACGACGGTGGACATGGAATTGAAGGAACTCGGACGGCAGGCCGGATTGACGGTGCTGGCGCTCGCGGAAGGACGGCCTGTCGAGCCGGGCGTGAGGAAATTGCCCTGCCGGCTGATCGTCCGGCAGTCATGCGGGAGCAAAGCTTCCACGGAATGAGAACAAGGGAATGAGCAAAGGCGCAGGGAGATGCGCCATATCGGGAGGAGTGTCATGATCAAGCGTTTATTGGTGGCGACCAGCATCGCTACCCTATGTCTGGTATCGGCCGCGTCGGCTGCCGAAAATGTCGAGATGTGGGTTCGCTCGGGGATCGGCGATGCCTTCAAGAAGGTCGTCGAAGCCTATAATTCCGGTCACGAGAACAAGGTCGTGATGACCGAGGTGCCGTTCTCCGAGTTGGTGCAGAAATATGCGACGGCGATCGCCGGCGGACAGGCGCCGGACGCCCTGTCGATGGATCTGATTTATAACCCTGCCTTTGCCGCGGCCGGCCAGCTGGAAGACCTGACGGACTGGGCGAAGTCGCTTCCCTATTTCAATTCGCTTTCGCCGTCGCATGTTCGCCTCGGCACCTATCAGGATCGGATCTACGGCCTGCCGCTTTCGGTCGAAACCTCGGTCTTTGCCTGGAACAAGGACCTCTACAAGAAGGCCGGTCTCGACCCGGAGAAAGCACCGGTGAATTGGGACGAAATCACCGCCAATGCCGAGAAGATCCGGGCGCTGGGTGACGATACCTACGGCTTCTATTTCTCCGGCGGCGGCTGCGGCGGCTGCATGATCTTCACCTTCACGCCGCTGGTCTGGGGCGCCGGCGTCGATATCCTGTCGGCCGACAGCAAGACGGCGACGCTGGATACGCCTCAGATGCGCAAGGCGGTCGATATCTACCGCAACATGGTCAAGAAGGACCTCGTGCCGGCGGGTGCTGCCAGCGACAACGGCGCCAACTTCCTGACCTTCACCAACGGCAAGATCGGACAGCAAAGCCTCGGCGCCTTTGCCATCGGCACGCTGGTGACCGAACATCCCGATATCAACTTCGGCGTGACCCTCATTCCCGGTGTCGACGGCAAGCCTTCGTCCTTTGCCGGCGGCGACAATTTCGTCATCACCAAGGGCACGAAGAAGATCGATGCGGTGAAGGAGTTCCTCGAATACGTCTATTCGATGGACGGCCAGAAGATCATGGCGAAATATGGCAGCCTGCCGACGCGCGGTGATATCGCCGACAAGGTGCTGGAGGGTCTCGACCCGCGCATGCAGGTTGGCCTGAAGGCGATCGCCGTCGCCAAGACGCCCTATACGCTGCAGTTCAACGATCTGATCAACAGCGCCAACGGGCCTTGGGCAAGCTTCACCAACGCCGCGATCTTCGGCGAGGACGTCGACGGCGCGTTTTCGAGCGCCCAGTCGGAAATGCAATCGATCATCGATAGCGGCCAATAACTCTCCCTCGGCCGCGGCCGGGGAGCGGTGGCAGCTTCCCGGCCAATTTCAATTGACAGATGCGGAGCGTTTGATGACCGGTTTCGGTTCGGAGATCCTGTTGCCTCGACGCAGACGACGGCGCAAATCGAACTGGCGCGGCCTCGTCTACATCGCGCCTGCTATGGCGCTGGTCATCGTCTTCTTCATCATGCCGGTTCTCTTCACTGGATGGATGAGCCTTCACAACTGGCCGCTGATGGGGGCGTCGCGCTGGATCGGCTTCAACAATTACGTTCGCATGGCCAACGACAGCCGCTTCATGACGGCGCTGAATTTCACGGCCTATTATACGGTGATCGTCACTGTCGCGATCTTCGCGATCGCCTTTCCGCTGGCGATCTTCGTCGAAAAGGAACGGCAGTTCGTCAGCGCCTACCGCACGATCATCTTCCTGCCCGTCGTGGTCGGCCTTGCCACGGCCTCGCTGCTTTGGGTCTGGCTTGCCAATGTCGATAGCGGCTTCATCGGTCCCGCCTTGAAGGCGCTCGGTCTTCTGGAAAAGAGCCCCAATCTTCTCGCGACCTTCGACACCGCCTTTCTGACGATCGTGGTGATGGTCGTCTGGAAGATCGCGGGCTTCACCATGATCATTCTTCTAACCGGGCTCCAGGCCATTCCGTCCGAGCTGACGGAGGCCGCCCGCATCGACGGCGCCGGCCGCTGGCAGCGGTTCAGGCATCTGACCTTGCCGCTGATGCGCAGGACGATCGCGCTGGCGCTGATCGTCTCCGTCACCGGTTCGATCCTCGCCTTCGACCAGTTCTACATCATGACCGCAGGCGGACCGCAGAACAAGATGATCTCGGTGGTCTACTACATCTTCAATCAGTCCTTCGTGTCGTTCAATCTCGGTTATGGCGCAGCACTCTCGATCGTGCTTCTCGCCATCCTGGTGGCGATCAGCATCGTGCAGCTCTGGCTGCTTCGCGTCGGGGAGGAGCGTCCATGACCACCTCAAAAGAGCGCCGCACGCGCAAGGCGATCCGGACGAAATCGGTCTATCACCTGACCGGCATCGCCATATCGATCTTCTTTCTCGCCCCTTTCGCGATCACGCTCTTGTCGTCCTTCCGACATGGCACGGAGGCCAGCCTGCCGCCCTTGCCGCCGTGGCCGACCTCCGGCGTCAGCATCGATTCCTATGCGCTGCTCGATACGTTCGGCGCCGGCATATGGCGGCACATGATCAATTCGCTGTTCGTTTCGGTCGCCACCGTGGTGCTCACCGTCGCCGTCAGCCTGCTCGCCGGCTACGGCTTCTCGCGCTACCGGTTCCCGATGAAGAATGCGCTCTTCGTGTTGATCATCGCGACGCTGATGATCCCGTTCCAATCGATCTTGACGCCGCTCTTCATCATCCTGGCAAAGCTCGGCCTCAACAATTCGCTGCTTGGGCTGACGCTCGTCTATGTGACGCTGCAACTGCCCTTCTCGGTCTTCATGATGCGCAACGCCTTCGACGCCGTGCCGAAGGAGATCGAAGAGGCGGCGCGCATCGACGGCGCGCGCGACCTCAGGCTCTTGGTCCGGGTTCTTCTGCCGCTGGTGCTTCCCGGTGTGGCGACGGTCGCGATCTTTGCTTTCCTCAACGCCTGGAACGAGTTTCTCGCGGCGCTCGTGCTGCTCTCCAGCAATGAGAAATACACCCTGCCGGTGCTGATGACGGCGGTTCGCGCCGGACGGCTCGGCGCCATCAACTGGGGAGCGGTCCAAGCCGGTGTCGTCGTCATGACGATCCCCTGCCTGATCGTCTTCCTGCTTTTGCAACGCTACTACATGCGCGGGCTGATGGCCGGCGCGGTGAAATGATTTGAGAGAAAGTGGAGCCATGACCAAAGCAAGCAACGATCGCCAGTTTCGTCCCGTCGCCGTTCCCGATGTCGAGCTCGGCGGCTTCTGGGGCAAATGGCAGGACGCCGTCTGCAATTCCACCGCCGAGACCCTGCTCGACCGCTGCGTCGAGGCCGGCATGCTCAAGGCGATCGATGTCAGCCAGCCGAGCCCCGGGGTCGTCATTCCCATTCAGCCTTGGGGCGGGACGACGCAGATGTTCTGGGATTCCGACCTCGGCAAGTCGATCGAGACCATCGCCTATTCGCTTTATCGCCGGCCGAACCCGAAGCTCGAGGCGCGCGCCGACGAAATCATCGACATGTATGAGAAACTGCAGGACGAGGACGGTTATCTGAACGCCTGGTTCCAGCGCGTCGAACCGAACCGCCGCTGGACCAATCTGCGCGACCATCATGAGCTCTATTGCGCCGGCCATCTCATGGAAGCCGCGGTCGCCTATTACCAGGCGACCGGCAAACGCAAGCTGCTCGACATCATGTGCCGCTATGCCGATTACATGATCAAGATTTTTGGCCACGGCGAAGGCCAGATATCAGGCTATTGCGGCCATGAGGAAGTCGAGCTGGCACTGGTCAAGCTCGCCCGCGTGACCGGCGAGAAGAAATATCTCGACCTGTCGAAATATTTCATCGACGAACGCGGCACCGAGCCGCATTTCTTCACCGCCGAGGCAAGCCGCGACGGCCGCAATGTCTCCGAATACCACCAGAAGACCTATGAATATGCGCAGGCGCACCAGCCGGTGCGTGCGCAGACGAAGGTCGTCGGCCATGCGGTGCGCGCCATGTACCTCTATTCGGGCATGGCCGACATCGCCACCGAATACAAGGACGACAGCCTGACGGCGGCGCTGGAAACGCTCTGGGACGATCTGACCACCAAGCAGATGTACATTACCGGCGGCATCGGCCCGGCAGCCTCCAACGAAGGCTTCACCGACTATTACGACCTGCCCAATGCCACCGCCTATGCCGAGACCTGCGCTTCGGTCGGCCTGGTGTTCTGGGCAAGCCGAATGCTCGGCCGCGGTCCGGATCGGCGCTATGCCGATATCATGGAGCAGGCGCTTTACAACGGCGCGCTGCCGGGGCTTTCGACCGACGGCAAGACGTTCTTCTATGACAATCCGCTCGAAAGTGCCGGCAAGCACCACCGCTGGAAGTGGCACCATTGCCCCTGCTGCCCGCCCAACATTGCCCGGCTGGTGACCTCGATCGGCTCCTATATGTACGCCGTTGCCGACAACGAGATCGCCGTGCATCTCTATGGCGAGAGCACCGCGCGGCTGAAGCTTGCCAACGGCGCCAACGTGGAGTTCGAGCAGGTGACCAACTACCCGTGGGAGGGCGCGGTCGCCTTTACCACCCGGCTGGAGAGGCCGGCGCGCTTCGCGCTGTCGCTGCGCATCCCGGACTGGGCGGAGGGCGCCACCCTCAGCATCAACGGAACGATGCTCGATCTCAACGCCAATATGCAGGACGGATATATCAGGATCGATCGTGAATGGGCCGACGGCGATCGTGTCGCCCTCTACCTGCCGCTTTCGCTTCGCCCGCAATATGCCAATCCGAAGGTGCGTCAGGATGCCGGCCGGGTCGCATTGATGCGCGGCCCGCTCGTCTATTGCGTCGAAACCACAGACAATGGCGAAGACCTCAACGCCATCGTCCTGCCCCGCGAGCTTCCGGCCGCCGAAACCGTGGTGCTGAAGGATCTCAACGATGCCGTCGCCCTCGATCTCCAGGTCGAGCGCGAGGAAACATCGAATTGGGGAACGCCGCTCTACCGCAAAGCGCCGGCCGAAAGGCAGGTCGCCACCGCGCGTTTCGTGCCCTATCATCTCTGGGACAACCGCGCGCCCGGAGAGATGCTCGTCTGGGTCCAGTCGGACAAATAGGCCGTTTGGGGATGACGAAGGATATGGGTAACAAGAGCGTCGTGCTCCAGGACGTGCGAAAAAGCTATGGCAGTCTGCAGGTGGTTCACGGCATCGACCTGACGATCGCCGAGGGCGAATTCGTCGTCTTCGTCGGGCCGTCCGGCTGCGGAAAATCGACGCTTCTTCGCATGATCGCCGGCTTGGAAGACGTGACCGACGGGGAGGTCGAAATCAAGGGACGTGTTGTCACCGATCTCGATCCATCCGAGCGCGGCATCGCCATGGTCTTCCAGTCCTACGCGCTCTATCCGCATATGAGCGTGCGGGAGAATCTGGCCTTCGGCTTGAAGATGGCGCGCACGCAAGCCGCCGAGATAGAGACGCGTGTCAAGGCCGCGTCCGCGATCCTGAAGATCGATCATCTTCTCGACCGGCGGCCGGGACAGCTTTCCGGCGGTCAGCGGCAGCGCGTGGCGATCGGCCGTGCGATCGTGCGCAAGCCCGATGTCTTCCTGTTCGACGAACCGCTGTCCAATCTCGATGCGGAACTGCGCGTTTCGATGCGCATCGAGATCGCCCGCCTTCACCGCGAACTCGGCAACACGATGATCTATGTCACGCACGACCAGACCGAGGCGATGACGCTCGCCGACAAGATCGTCGTGCTGCGCGATGGCCGTGTCGAACAGGCCGGGACGCCCCGGGAAATCTACGAAAATCCCTCGAATACCTTCGTCGCGGGCTTCATCGGCTCGCCTCGGATGAACCTTTTGAACGCCCGCTGGGGTGAGGGCGGTCTGGTCGAAGTCGCAGGCCGGCGCATCGGCAGCGGCTTGCCGCCGGCAGACAGGCCGGTTGGCGCCGCGGTGACGCTCGGCCTGCGGCCGGAGCATCTGAAGGTGGCATCCGACCTTTCGGGCAGCCTGACGGCCAGGGTCGATTTTTCGGAGTATCTCGGCGGAACGCAATATCTCTATTGCCAGCTTGCCGATGGCCAGTCGCTCACCGTCGAGCATCGGTCACCGGTCAGCATCGCAGCGGGTGAGCAGGTGAGCCTGCTGTTCGAACCGTCGGATTGCAGATTGTTCGACGAGGGCGGCAACCGGTTGCGGTAATGGCGGCCGCCAGGGATAAGCGGGCGGCCTCTCGGCGAACGGCCCGTGGGCATTTCACACGGCGATCGCCGGTGTCATGAGCTCCGCCGCTCTCTGCCGGGCCTGCCTGTCGGCGGCGAAGACATCGTCCATGCCGGCAGCCGGCGGCAGGCCGGCGAGATCGTCCATGACCCTCTCGGTGATCTCGGCCATGGCAAGGAAGGGCAGCCGCCCCTCGATGAAGGCTTCAAGCGCCACTTCCTTGGCGCCGTTCAGCACCGCACCCTGAACGCCGCCGCGCGTCATCGCCAGGCGCGCCAGCCGCAACGCGGGAAACCGCACCTCATCCGGCGCCTCGAAATCCAGCCTGGCGAGCTTGGCGAAATCCAGCCGCTCGATCGGCAGGTTCGGCCGGCGCGGAAAGGACAGGGCATAACCGATGGCGGTGCGCATATCCGGTGCGCCGAGTTGCGCCAGCACCGACCCATCCGTATAGCCGACCATGGAATGGATGATCGATTGCGGATGGAGGATGACTTCGATCTGTTCGGGCCTGAGACCGAAAAGGTGTCGAGCTTCGATCATCTCCAGCGCCTTGTTGAACATCGAGGCGCTGTCGATCGAGATCTTCAACCCCATCGACCAGTTCGGGTGGGCGCGCGCGCTTTCCACCGTCACATCGGCCATCTGCCGCAGCGAGGCGGTGCGGAAGGGACCACCCGACGCCGTCAGGATGACGCGCTCGACCGCGTGGCGCTGGGTTTCCTCCAACACCTGGAAGATGGCATTGTGCTCGCTGTCGACAGGAAGCAGCCTGCCGCCGCCCTGGCGAACGGCTGCGATAAAGAGATCGCCCGCCGATACCAGGCATTCCTTGTTGGCAAGGGCGATATCGGCGCCGCGGCGCGCAGCTGCAAGCGTCGGCGCCAGGCCTGCGGTGCCGACGATTGCCGCCATCACCCAGTCGGCTTCGCGCTCAGCCGCTTCCATCAGGCCGGATTTTCCCGAGGCGACGGCGATGCCGCTGCCGGAAAGTTCGCTTTTCAGTGATTCGTAGTGCCGGTCGTTTGCCGTTACCGCCAGCCGCGCGCCGGATGATTTCGCCTGTCGGGCCAGCAATTCTATATTGCCGTTGCCGGTCAGCACGGAGATTTCGAAATTCTCCCGTCCGCCCAGGTGCTCGACGACATTGAGTGTATTCTGGCCGATCGAACCCGTCGAACCGAAGATGCTGAGGCGCCGCGGCGCGCTTTTGCCGGTCATCATGTGAAATTTCGCGAAAATTTCTCTCGTAGGCTCAGGCTCTACTAGGGTTTGGAAGGGGCGGCAAGTGTGCGGTGCAGCAGATTTCAGCCCATAAGGGGTTTACAGAGCCGCAGGTAGATGTGATCCTTCTAACATTGCTGGCGGAATCGCGATTCCGCTGCGGCCGGTCACGGTCGCATGGCAATTCGGGGCGCTGCGGCGTCCATCGAAGAACTGGCACGCGTGCCGCCGGCCTTTTCGGCCAACATTAAATCGAGGATGAAACCGGGATGGACGGCTTGCCGTGATCCCCCATCGCGTTCGGCTGCGAGCGCTTCATGTCCGCTGTTGCGTCGGTTTCGGCACGGCGGCCCCGTGTCAGGTCAAAACGTTCTTAACTTCATGACGACATTCAAAATAGCATGCATTCTTTTCGCCATCCTGCTCTCGCTCACCGTTGCAGCGAGAGCTGATGATCTGGTGATCTGGTCGCCGGCCAAGCTTTCGGACCGGTCCTACAAGGCGACCTTGGGTTTTCGCCTGCCGGCGGAATGGGAAACGAGCGCCGGCGCCGACATAGCCCTTGCCTCGACCAAAGGCGGCGCGCCGCTGCCCGATTCCGAACAGGCAATGCTCTGGGGCAGGATCGTAAAGACGGCCGTCACGCCAGCGGGCCAATCGCAGCAGGGCGCGAAGGTCAGCGTCGATACGCTGCGCGGCAGCGGCGCGCTGACGCTGAGCCGCTCGCGCAGCTGGATCCTGTCCGATTCGCTCGATATGCAATCGAGCCGGTCCATCAGCGTTCAATTTGATGCGGTCGATATCAGGCAGGCCTCGGTGACGGCATCGCAGGCGCTGAAACTGATCCATCCCTGGACGGGAACGTCGCTTTCGGCGGGCACAGGCGTCAGCAATGCCAGCGGCGACTTCTCGAGCACGGTGGCGGTCAACCAGGCCATCCTGCCGAACCTCAATCTCGATGCCTCGGTGAACAATCCGTTTTCGGGAGGTGAGACCGGCAGCATCAATCTCCGCTATCGCGTGCAGTGGTAGCGGCGCTGAAACCAACTCCGTCGAACGGCGTTTGCTAAGCAGGTTTCACGGAGGAATGGATCATGGTTTTCAAGGAGCAGACATTTCACGGGCTCGAGCCCGAGATGGAAGCGGAAATCGCCAATCGTGCATCTGTTGAGGCGGATGTCGCCAATGCGCTGGCGATTGCCGGCGGGATTGATGCGTCTGATGTCGAGGTGACGATGGAAAACGACCACATCGTGCTCACCGGCACTGTCGGCACGGTCGGCGAGATCGAACGGGCAACCGTGGTCGCCAAGGCGGTCGAGGGCGTGCATTCGGTGCAGAACCGAATCCTGCTTGGCGGCCCGCTTGGTGGATTGTCACTTGACGGCACGCATTAAACCGAAAGCTCGCTCCGGGGCCAAACATCCCGGACGAGGACTATCACGTCGTCACCGGTAGGGCCGCGCTCAGCTGGTCAACCGGCGAAGCGTTCGACGAGGAAGGACGAGCCGGCCAGACGATCCGTCTTCTGCATGGCGCCCGACCCCTGCGGCTGGTAGGCGATGGCCAGCAGCACGGCGCTGACGGCGACATAGGCGATGGCCAAAAGAATCATCTTGATACGCATGATGAACACTCCCGTTTCGCAATAAACGCGGCTGATATTGCGAAAGTTCCTCATCTGCGAGATCGAGGCGAGATCAGATGAAAAGCCCGGCTGCGAAGATCAGCCGGGCTTTCCCGTAGGGATTTGCCTTATCGGCAGATTCGGGTTTCCTTGACGACCGTATGGCCGTGACGGCGGATTTTTTCCGTCTTGGTGAAGCAATCCTGGGAGACGTGGCGCGGCCTCATGTGATGGCGGTAATAGGGCCGTTCCGCATGACGGTAGGTGGGACGCGCGTCGTCCGTGGTGATGGTTACACTTGCCGCCTGGGACGGCATTGCGGAAAAGATGGATGCAGCAGTGAGCGTGCAGGCAAGGATAATCTGTTTCATGACAAGTCTCTCTTTCTGAGTTGGTCATTCTGGGTTGGTCAGGGCATCAACTCGCCGGAAGCGCCGTCGGTTCAATCACATAGCGTTACCGATTGTGTCGAAGGCAGAAACCTTTACGGCCGCGGATCGTTAGCGCAGGGGACAGCCGGAGGCATCAATCATGGGTCCGATTGCAAGAATCATCGCTATTGTCGCCGGGCTTGCCGGCGGCACGGTGTTTTCGCAGGCGCCGGAATTTGCGCAGCAATACCGCCAGCGGATCGGCGGGGCGATCGACGAATTGCGCGTCATCGTCGAGGATTTCAATGCCCAGGCGGCCGAACACCATCTCGATCGCCAGCAAGCGCTGAACGCCTATGCGCAATCGTCCGATGATTTCCTGCGCGACCGCGGCGTCTCGATGCGCAGCACGATCACGCGCTACGAAACGCTGCTGTCGCAGCAGCTCCACCTCGGTACCGCCGCACCCGTCGCCAAGCCCTTCGTGCTGCTGGGCAATGCCGATGACGTCGTCTTCGCCAATACCTGGCGTGATTTCGTGCCCGGCGTGCCGGTCAGTTTTGCCGGGCTTGTCTGGGGCGCGATCGGTTTTATCGGTGGCTGGATCGTGGCGGCGCTGCTGGGATTAGGCGCGCGGCAGGCGGTGAGGACGCGGCGGGTCCATCGTGAGGTGCGGTAACCAACGACGGCGAAAGCGGCTTGGCGCGAGCTTATCTCGAGGAGGAAATTAAGAATTTTGCGAGCGGGCTGGGCTTTGTGCTCGAATTCCCCCGCCAAATGTCGGTGGGGGATCGTTGATATCGATCGAAACAGGCTCGTCCCGTTGCCTGCTTGATGATCGGGCCGGAGAGCCTTGTTACGCGGAAGCGGCCGCTTCCTTGGCGACGCCGCCGGACAGCAAGCGCCAGATACCGAACGCTACCGCGCCCATCGCCAGGAAGATCAAGAAGATCAGGAAGTTGTAGTAGATCATCGCCGCCAGCGCGACCAGCGCAAGCCCAAGGGCAATGGCCGGGATAACCGGATAGCCCCAGGCCTTGAACGGCCGGGCAAGCTCGGGCTCGGTCCGACGAAGTTTGAACAGCGATGCCATGGAGACGATGTACATGATGATCGCGCCGAACACCGACATCGTGACGATATTGGCAGTCAGCGGCAAGCCGCCGATCTGGATCAGGTTGTCGGAGAAGATCGCGGCAATGCCGACAACGCCGCCTGCGAGGATAGCAAGGTAGGGCGTGCGGAATTTCGGGTGAATCTTCGCGAGAACTTCCGGCAGGTAGCCTGCGCGACCCAGCGCAAAGATCTGCCTGGAATACCCCATGATGATGCCATGGAACGATGCGATCAGGCCGAACAGGCCGATCCAGACGAGCATGTGCAGCCAGCCGGAGGATTCTCCGACGACAGCCTTCATCGCCTGCGGCAACGGATCGTTGATGTTGGACAGCGTACGCCAGTCGCCAACACCTCCCGCGAAGATCATCGTGCCGAAAGCCAGGAATACGAGAGTGAGAATCCCTGCGATATAGGCGATCGGCACGGTGCGGGTGGGATTTTTGGTTTCCTCTGCAGCCATTGCCGCACCTTCGATCGCCAGGAAGAACCAGATGGCGAACGGAATCGCGGCAAAGATGCCTCCAATGGCGCCAACCGATAATTCAGGGGCGCCAGCCCAGCCATTGGCCGCGAAGTTGGCGACGGAGAAGCCGGGCAGAACGACACCCATAAAGACCAGGAGTTCAATAATGGCGAGGATGGTAATGAAGAGCTCGAATGTCGCGGCGATGGTGACGCCGACGATATTGAGCGCCATGAAGATGAGATAGGCGCCGACGGCCGCCAGTTTCGGATCGAGCCCCGGAAACTGCACATTGAGATAGGCGCCGATCGCAAGCGCGATGGCCGGAGGCGCGAAGACGAATTCCACCAGTGTTGCAAAGCCCGCAACGAAGCCGCCGAGCGGGCCGAAGGCCCTGAGCGCATAGGCAAACGGCCCACCCGCATGCGGAATAGCCGTTGTCAACTCCGTGAAGGAGAAAATGAAGGTGGTGTACATGACGGCGATCAGAATCGTGGTGATCAAGAAGCCGAGTGTGCCGGCCGCCGCCCAGCCATAGCTCCAGCCGAAATATTCGCCGGAGATGACGAGGCCGACTGCAAGTCCCCATAAGTGCAGCCCGGTCAGGCTCTTGGCGAGCGTCGGTTGAGAATTTGACATGATTGTTCCCCTGTTTTGTAGATTGAACTTTATGCTTCTTGGTGTGGCAGCGCTTCTATGGCGCCTTCGGCATTTTCCTTGAGATCGACACCGGTCAGCTGCAGTCGCAGCGCCTCCCGGACGATCCAGACGATCTTGTCGGCCGCGACCTCGTAGCTGAGCCCGTCGGCATGAATATTGGAAATACAGTTGCGCTCGCTGTCGCGCCGTCCCGATTGCGGTCGGAAGGTGATGTAGGCGCCGAGGCTGTCAGGCACGCTTAGTCCCGGCCTCTCGCCGATCAGCACGATGGCAACTTCCGCACCAAACGCCGCCGCCGCTTCATCGCCAAATGCCACCCGCGCCTGCTCGCCCAATATCACCGGGGCGACGCTGAAGGCCCCGAGACGCTTCATGCATGCGTTAAACAGCGGCACCGCGTGGTGCTCGACCGCCGAGGCCGAAAGTCCGTCGGCAATGATGAAGGCGATATCATAACGATCGCCTGGGCTCGGGAGATCGGCTGCGTTGGTCTGACGGCCGAGATCCGGGCGCGCCAGATAGATCGTCCGGTCTTTGGCGCGAGACCGAATCCGGATCGTCGGCACGGGAGCAAGCTGCTTGGCAAGGGCGACAAAATCCACTTGCCCATGCACGGCATCCCGCGCCCGGGCATGGGCAAGCTGGAAGTCGAGAATTGCCGATGTCGGCAAGGCGTCGCCTGCTCTTCCAAGCCCAATGCGGGCGCGTGTGGCGTTGCGGAACCGCGCAAACGGATCGCGTTCGAAGGGAGTCATGCGGATGCCCTGTAGCTCAAGAGATTGCGGAAGAAGGCGCCCGAGGCGCTGGCAGGCGCAAGACGACCCGTGTGATCAAGCATGCCCATGCGATGAAGCCAGGCTTCGAACTCCGGAGCCGGCGGACGATTGAACTGGTGCCTGAGGCCGACAATATCGTGGTAGGAAAGGCTCTGATAATTGAGCATGACGTCGTCGGCGCCGGGCACCGCGATCAGAAAGCTGACACCCGCGACAGTCAGCAGCACCATCAGATTGTCCATATCGTCCTGGTCGGCTTCCGCATGGTTCGTGTAGCAAACGTCGACCCCCATCGGCACGCCAAGCAGTTTGCCGCAGAAATGGTCTTCGAGCCCGGCGCGGATAATTTGCTTGGCGTCGAAAAGATATTCGGGGCCAATGAAGCCGACCACGGTATTGACGAGCAACGGATCGAGCTCACGTGCAACGGCATAGGCCCGCGCCTCCACCGTCTGTTCGTCCACGCCATGATGGGCGTCGGCCGAGAGGGCGCTGCCCTGGCCGGTCTCCAGATACATGACATTGTTGCCGACCGTGCCGCGCTTCATGGAAAGTGCCGCCTGCTGGCCTTCCCTCAGGAGGGCGAGGTCGATGCCGAAACCCTTATTGGCGGCTTCCGAGCCGGCGATTGACTGGAACACCAGATCGAGCGGCGCTCCAGCCTCGATCGCCTTGATTGACGTGGTGACATGGGTCAACACGCAGGATTGGGTCGGGATATCGAACTGTTCGCGCAGCCGGTCGAAAAGAACCATCAATCTTGTGCATGCCTCGAGATTGTCGGTAGCCGGGTTGATGCCGATCACCGCATCGCCGATCCCATAAAGAAGTCCGTCGAGCGTCGAGCCGGCGACACCTTCAGGATCATCGGTGGGATGATTGGGCTGAAGACGGCTCGACAGCCGGCCGGGCAGACCGATCGTGGAACGAAAGGCCGTGACCACCCTGCATTTGCCGGCGACGGTGATCAGATCATGGTTGCGCATGATCTTGGAGACCGCCGCGACCATCTCGGGGGTGAGGCCCGGTGCAATGGCAAGCAGTCTTTCGGCGGTCGCGTCATAGGAGAGAAGCCAATCGCGAAACTCGCCGACCGTCATATGAGATATCGGCGCGAATGCCGTCCAATCATGGCGGTCGACGATCAGTCGGCTGACCTCGTCGATCTCGTATGGGATGACGAGATCCTCCAGGAAGGTTTTGAGAGGCATATCCGCAAGCAGATAGCGGGCGGCCACCCGCCGCTCGTTGCTTGACGCGGCGATCCCGGCCAGCACGTCACCTGATTTCAATGGCGAAGCGCAAGCCAATACCGATTTCAGATCCTGAAAGACATGGCGTTCGCGTCCTAGAACGATCGAATATGTTGTCATCTGCTCCTGGCCGTCGATCAGCCTATTCTCGATGTCCGGGAACTCGTCCACCTTCCGATTGTGGGCATTCGCGGGCTTCCGCCGAGTATGCTCGGCACTACGCCAAACAACGCAAGAAGCGTGCCATTCTTTACGGGCTGGGATGCCGAGGCAGCCGTGCCAAGGACTTCGCATGGCTGACCATCAGGGCCGACGCTGCGCGCGGTTATTGCAGAGACTGTTTTCAGTTTAGGACGGCTAATTCGCTAGCGTGGTTCTATCCACTTTGCGATAGCATGCTCCGATGTGCGCAGATTTGCGACCGGCTCAACACTGATTGCAAATATATTCGTTGATCGTCCTGATCCAGCGGTTCTAGCCGGAGTGTTTTTTCGATGGGGCAGTCTGTGCTGAGACGCGATCGTCCATTTTGAGCTGACTGACCGTAGATCGACGCCGATGTCGAAAAACTAGCCAATTGAACGAATCCAATCGATCGCCAATTTCTGCATCCGAAGAGTTCGGTCGTGCGGCCTCAACGCGACACTTGGCCTGGCTATTACCGATCAAAGGCCGGTTTCTCATGACATCATTATTGCGTTCTTGCATGTCCGCAGGATGGAGCGGTTCGGTAGGTTTGTCCCAGAGGAGATAGGCGGCCATTGATTGTATTGCTGTTGATTTGCACTGAGAAGTGATCCGGCATTGCGAGATATTTTCATCGAGAATTGACCGATGTTTTGAACCTTGCTCCGCGTGTTTTCAGCGGGAGCTATGGAGTGATCGACATGGCGTTATTGAGCGTGATCCGACGCTGGCATCTTAGAGAGCATTTATCGATCCGGGAGATTTGCCGCAGGATCGGCCTGTCCCGGAATACCATCCGCAAATATCTCGGTCTTGATGGCGTGGAGCCAAAGTTCAAGGTCCCGGCCCGCCCGAGCAAGCTTGACCCCTTTGCCGATAGACTATCGGCCTGGCTGAAGACGGAAGCGAACAAATCCCGCAAACAGAAGCGGACTCTCAAGCAGCTCCATGCCGACCTGCTGAGCTTGGGCTACGAGGGTTCCTATTGCCGTGTCGCCGCTTTTGCTCGGGATTGGAGAGCCGACCGGCAGAGAGAACTTCAGAGGTCGGGACGCGGAACATTCGTGCCTTTGGCATTCGAACCCGGTGAAGCGTTCCAGTTCGATTGGTCGGAAGATTGGGCCATCATCGGCAATGAGCGCACCAAGCTGCAGGTGGCCCATACGAAGCTGAGCTACTCCAGGGCCTTTATCGTCCGGGCCTATCTCCTGCAGACGCACGAGATGCTGTTCGACGCCCACAATCACGCATTTCGCGTCTTCGGTGGCGTCCCCCGGCGCGGCATCTACGACAACATGAAGACGGCGATTGACAAGGTCGGCCGCGCCAAGGAGCGCGACGTCAACGGCCGCTTCCTGGCGATGGCCAGCCACTATCTGTTCGAACCGGAGTTCTGCAATCCGGCGTCAGGCTGGGAAAAGGGGCAGGTCGAGAAGAACGTCCAGGACGCTCGTCATCGCCTTTGGCAACCCATGCCGCGCTTTCCATCGCTGGAGGCCCTCAACGAGTGGCTGGAGCAACGTTGCAAAGAGTTCTGGGCGAAGACGCCACACGGCCAAATGCGCGGCACCATCGCCGATATCTGGGCGGAGGAAGCACGGACTCTCATGCCGGTCTCCCGTCCATTTGATGGATTTGTCGAATACACCAAACGTGTCTCGCCGACCTGCCTCGTGCATCTGGAGCGCAACCGCTACAGCGTTCCGGCGTCCTTCGCCAATCGACCGGTGAGCCTGCGGGTCTATCCGGATCGTGTCGTCGTCGTCGCCGAAGGCCTGATCATCTGCGAACACCAGCGTATTATCGACCGCTCCCATGATCGGCCGGGACAGACGGTTTATGACTGGCGACATTATCTCGCGGTCGTGCAACGCAAACCCGGCGCTCTGCGCAACGGTGCTCCATTCACCGAGCTTCCCGAGGCCTTCAAAACCTTGCAGCAGCACCTGCTAAAGAAGCCCGGCGGAGACCGTGAGATGGTCGATATCCTGGCGCTCGTCCTGCAGCACGATGAACAAGCCGTCCTCTCGGCCGTCGACATGGCGCTGAAGTCCGGCGTTCCGACCAAGACGCATGTGCTGAACTTGTTGCATCGCCTCGTTAACGGCAAATCCTTCACGCCGCCGACCATAGATGCGCCGCAAGCACTGACACTCACCAATGAACCAAAGGCCAATGTCGAACGCTACGACACCCTGAGAAAGACGGAGATTCGCCATGCGTCATAACCCAGCAAGCGGCGCGATCGTGATCATGCTGCGGCAATTGAAGATGCACGGTATGGCCCAGGCTGTCGGGGAACTGACCGAACAGGGAGCGCCGGCTTTCGAGGCCGCGATTCCGGTCCTGTCGCAGCTCCTCAAAGCGGAGACGGCAGAAAGGGAGGTCAGATCGAGAGCCTATCAGCTCAAGACGGCACGCTTTCCCGCCTACCGTGATCTGACAGCAGCGAGATCAACGAAGAGCTCGTGCGCCAGCTTCATCGCTGCGACTTCCTCGGCGAGGCTAACAACATCGTTCTGGTTGGCGGACCCGGCGGAGGTAAAACGCATGTCGCCACGGCGATCGGCGTTCAAGCCATCGAGCATCATCATAAGCGGGTTCGGTTCTTCTCGACCGTCGAACTGGTCAACGCTCTCGAGCAGGAGAAGGCCCAAGGACGGTCCGGTCAAATCGCCAATCGCCTCATACACTCCGACCTCGTTATCCTGGACGAGCTTGGCTACCTGCCATTCAGCGCATCAGGCGGCGCACTGCTCTTCCACTTGTTGAGTAAGCTCTACGAGAGAACCAGCGTCATCATCACCACCAACCTGAGCTTCAGCGAATGGGCCAGCGTCTTCGGCGACGCCAAGATGACCACCGCGCTGCTCGATCGCCTGACGCATCACTGCCACATCCTCGAAACCGGAAACGACAGCTTCCGATTCAAGAACAGCTCAGCTCATGGGCCCAAAACTACAAAGGAGAAAAGCAAAAACTTGACGGCAACCACCGACCCGAAACATACCTAAGAGACGGGTCAATTCTCGGCGCAAATGCCGGGTCACTTCTCAGTGCAAATCAACAGGTTATAGGACTTCAGTCTGACGTCATCCCGAAGCGTTCCTACCGATCATCTTTCTGTCGCGAATATTAGGATTTTCGCGAAAACGCTATGTCGTAGTTTGACGGATAGCGGTCATTCAGCCGCAGCAGCGTAGTCTGCGATCCACATTTGCTCGCACCACGCCTTCTCACCAAACTGCGTGATTTCTAACCTCGCCGTCGCGGGCGTCAGGGTCTTAGCCCACGGAAGAAATCGGTTCTCGATATGAGCCGCTATTCGATCAAGCTCTTGACAGACTGATCGTTCATCAGCGCTCTCCCAATGAAAGCGCTCGTAATCATAATTCAGATTCTGAGGCCGATAGACCAATTCCTTATCGGCATCTTCGAGCGGCTTGAACTTATAGGGATAATCGAACACTTCTGTGGGGAACTTGCTCGGAATCCGTTCGGTCCTGTCCCGCAGAAACGAGTGCCGAAAACAGAGAATATGCGAGATTGACCCGGGACTGCTCATCCGGCCACCCAGCCGGACGAGCGCAATTGTAAAGTGCTTCTCTTGGAAGTACAGCGTCTTGCCCTTCGACACGAAGCCAAGCCGAGCTAAGCGGCCAGCCACGCGCTCATTAAAGAGCATATCGAAATCCTCTTTATCCATGACGGCTCGGTAGCATAAGCGTGATCGAGTTTCCATCGCACCCAAATCGCGCCGGTGGATTAACCGGCGCTGCCATACGCCTATCCAAAATGAGCCTCGATGCCGCGCTCAGTGCGGTTCCAATCATCGACGAGCGTCCGTCGAAATCCCTGTCCTGGGAGAGCAGATCGGGTCAAGGCGGGAGTCCAGCAAGGATCAGCCTTCAAACCAAGCTCCCTACTGCACGAGTAGGCGCATCAACATCGAAGCCGCAGCGGTGATGCAATTCAAGGAGGCGGCCGTCGGCTGAGCCATATGGCTTCCCACCACCGAGAAATTAATCAAAGACCTGGAACGAGAAAAACAGGTTTTGATCTCAGGGACAAATCTATTGAAGCGTCAGGGACAAAACAGCGCTTGTGGGGACAGACCTTTCGAGCGATTCCACAGGAACGTGCGTTCTTTCAAGGGAGATAAGCATCTGTTTGACTGGTGATCCCGGCGCGATTCGAACGCGCGACCCCCAGATTAGGAATCTGGTGCTCTATCCTGCTGAGCTACGGGACCACTTGCACGCCATGCATACAAAAGGCTTGGCGGGAAGCCAAGCCTTAATTGTTGCTAAGCGCCGAGGCGTTGTTCGGCGAGGCGGACCCAATAGGAGATGCCGTGGGCGATGGCTTCGTCGTTGAAGTCGTAGGCCGGGTTGTGGAGGCCGGCGCTGTCGCCATTGCCGATGAAGATGAAGGCGCCGGGGCGGGCGTTCAGCATGTAGGAGAAATCCTCGCCGCCCATCATCGGATCGATCTCGGCGTTGACATTGCCTTCACCAGCGATGGCACTGGCGGTGGCGACCGCATGCTCTGTCTCGTCGGGGTGGTTGACAGTAACCGGATAATTGCGGTGGAAGCTGATGTCGGCCTCGGCGCCGTGGGCTGCGACCAGGCCCTCGACGATCTGCCGGAACCGTGTCTCGGCGAGTGTGCGCACCTCGGGGTCGAGGGTGCGGACCGTCCCGGCGAAGGTGGCATCGTTCGGAATGACGTTATGGGCAAAACCGGCGTTGAACTTGGTCACCGAGACGACCACAGAGCGCAGCGGATCGGCGCTGCGTGAGGCGATCATCTGCAGGTTGGCGACGATCTGGGCACCGATGGCGATCGGGTCGATCGTCCGGTGCGGCTGGGCGGCGTGGCCGCCGCGGCCCTTGATGGTGACGGTGAATTCGTCGGTCGCCGCCATGATCGCGCCCTTGCGGATGGCGAACTGGCCGACGGGCAGGCCCGGCAGATTGTGCATGCCATAGACCTCTTCAATCGCGAAGCGCTCCATCATGCCGTCCTTGACCATCAGATTGCCGCCGCCGCCGCCTTCTTCGGCGGGCTGGAAGATGACGGCGACATTGCCGTTGAAGTTGCGGGTCTCGGCCAGGTATTTCGCAGCGCCGAGCAGCATGGCGGTGTGGCCGTCATGGCCGCAGGCATGCATCTTGCCCGGCGTCTTCGAGGCCCAGGGTTTTCCGGTGATCTCGGTCAGCGGCAAGGCGTCCATGTCGGCGCGCAGGCCGACCGTGCGGCGGCCTTCACCCTTGCCCTTGATCAGGCCGACGACGCCGGTGCGGCCGATGCCGGTGACGATCTCGTCGACGCCGAATTCCTTGAGTTTTTCGGCGACGAAGGCAGCCGTGTTTTCCACCGCGAAGAGGAGTTCGGGCCGGGCGTGGATGTGGCGGCGCCATTCGGCGACTTCGTCCTGCAACTCCGCGGCTCTGTTCAAAATCGGCATATTCGCGTTCCTGTTATGAAATCCCGACAATCTTTCACCGCATCACAACGGTGTGAAGCTGGGGTGTGAGGCTTTTGGAAATTACTTAGTCAATGACCTTTGCCATGTCATAGCCATATAGGCTAAATAGGGGAAGGTTTCGAGATTTTCCTGATATCCGAAGGACGAACTGTGTCGACGAGCCACTTCCGTTTGTTTGCAGCGCTGCGACCGTTGAGCTTCATCGTCGCTGCGACAACTAGCTTTCTTGCCTTCGTTCCGCTTGCCCAGGCCAATCCGCATATTCTCGTCGACGTGCAGACCGGCCGCGTGCTCGAGCATGAAGAAGCCTTCCGCAAGTGGTATCCAGCCTCGCTGACCAAACTGATGACCGTCTATACCGTGTTCGACGCGATCCGCGCCGGTCAGATCAGCCTCGATACGCCTATCGTCATGAGCAAGCGCGCCGCCGCGCAGCCGGCTGCCAAGATGTATTTCAAGCCGGGCCAGAAGCTGACGCTCGACAGCGCGCTGAAGATCCTGATGGTGAAATCGGCCAACGACATCGCCGTCGCGGTCGCGGAAGCCATCGGCGGTACGCAGGAAGGCTTCGTGACGCGGATGAACGGCGAGGCGCTGAAGCTCGGCATGACGGATTCGCATTTCGTCAATCCGAACGGCCTGCCCGGCAAGGGCCAATATACGACGGCGCGCGACCTCGCGGTGCTGACCGTGGCGTTGCGCCGCGATTTTCCGCAATATGCCGGTTATTTCTCGCTGGAGGGCTTCACCACCGGCCAGCAGAATGTACCGAGCCTCAACATGCTGATCGGCCGCTTCGCCGGCGCCGATGGCATGAAGACCGGCTTCATTTGCGCCTCGGGCTTCAACCAGATCGGTTCGGCGACGCGTAACGGCCGCACTCTCGTCTCCGTCGTGCTCGGCACCGACAGTCTTGCGGCGCGCGCCGATGCGACGGCGAACCTTTTGCAGAAGGGGTTCACCGCGCAGTTTCCCGGCAATGACACGCTGGGTTCGCTGCGGCCCTACGGCCCGGGACAGGATCAGGTTACCGACATCACCGCCGATATCTGCAGCGCCAAGGGCGCCAAGGTGCGCAGCGAAACGCGCGACGAGGTCGGCCGGATGAGGGTGCAGTCGCCCTATATCCTGGAAATGGACCACGATCCGCGATTCGTCTTCGCCGGCCTCATTCCGGGCCAGGACCCTCAGCCGGCCGCGCAGCCGGAAAAGATGGCGCGGGGCGATACCGCAAGCGCGATCGCCAACGTGCCGGTGCCGATGCCGCGCCCGACATCCTTTTAAGCTTCAAGGTAAAATGACATGAGCGCGCTCAACGACAGGATTCCGGTCACCATCCTGACCGGCTTTCTCGGCGCCGGCAAATCGACGCTGCTCAACCGTATCCTCAAAGACCCGGTGATGAAGGATGCGGCCGTCATCATCAACGAATTCGGCGATGTCGGTATCGACCATCTCCTGGTCGAAAGCTCCGGCGATTCGATCATCGAACTGTCCGATGGCTGCCTGTGCTGCACCGTGCGCGGCGAGCTGGTGGATACGCTGGCGAACCTGATGGATGCCGTGCAGACGGGCCGCGTCAAGCCGGTGAAACGCGTCGTCATCGAGACGACGGGCCTTGCCGATCCCGCACCCGTCATGCAGGCGATCATGGGAAATCCGGTCATCGCTACAAATTTCGAACTCGATGGCGTCGTGACCGTCGTGGATGCCGTGAATGGCCTGCAGACGCTCGACAATCATGAGGAAGCGCGCAAGCAGGCAGCGGTCGCCGACCGGCTGATCGTCTCGAAAAAGGCGATGGCCGAGGCAACCGACGGGCTGGAAAAGCGCCTGCGGGCGCTCAATCCTCGGGCGGCGATTATGGATGCCGACAGTGCCGAGGCGGGCAGTGCCGCAGTGCTGGTGAACGGGCTTTACGATCCGGCGACGAAGATCGCCGATGTCGGCCGCTGGCTGCAGGACGAGGATGCGCATGAGGCGCATCATCATCACAATCACGATGACAATCGTGATGGCGATCAGGATCATGATGGCGATCACCATGGGCACCACCACCATCATCATCACGGGCATGCGGATCAGGACCCGCACGACGTCAATCGTCACGATGCCTCGATCCGCTCTTTCTCGATCATCGAGGAGAAGCCGATCGATCCGATGGCGCTCGACATGTTCATCGATCTCCTGCGTTCGGCCCATGGCGAGAAGCTTTTGAGGATGAAGGCGATCGTGTCGGTCTCCGACCGGCCGGATCGGCCGCTGGTGCTGCATGGGGTGCAGAGCATCTTCCATCCGCCGGTGCGGCTGCCTGCCTGGCCGGGAGAAGACCGGCGCACGCGCATGGTGCTGATCACCCGGGATCTGCCGGAAGCCTTCGTGAAGGACCTCTTCGACGCCTTCCTAGGCAAGCCGCGCATCGACATGCCCGACCGCGCGGCGCTGTCCGACAATCCGCTTGCTATCCCCGGCATGCGAATTTAGAGCATGTCGCGAAAAACTCGGCAGCGGTGTTGCGATAACGACGCGTTTTAGCGCTTGCGGATCAGGAAGCGATGGCCGCTTTCGGTCTTTTCCGTCTCGACCAGCTCGTGGCCTTCCTCATTGCAGAAATGCGGCATGTCGATCACAGCCAGCGGATCTGTCGTGTCGACGCGAATGAGTGCACCGCTTGCCATGGCGGCAAGCTTCTTGCGTGTCTTGATCACGGGGAATGGGCATTTCAGGCCGCGAAGATCGTAGAGAACGGGGTTCAAGCCGTTCAGTTCCTCGCCCAGAATTTCCAGAACGGCTTCTTTGCCGCGGCGTCTGCCGTTTCTTGCGGTTCGGGCGCGGTAAAGGCCAGCGGATTCTGCATCGGCACCGGCACGACCGCCGGTGTGGCGGCAGCGATGGCCGTTTCCTGCGGCTGGGCGGAGATTGCCTGCGGCCCGGCAGGCGCTGCCGGCGTGGCGCCCGGCGCGCTCTTGGCGGCAAGGCCCTGCGCGGTGCGCTTGGCCATCAGGTCTTCGAGTTCGGCGACCTTGACCATGCGGCCGGCTTCCAGCGAGGTGCCGGTCGGGGCGTAAGCGAGTTCGCGGCCCTTACGCAGCTTGGCGACCACGGCCTTGCGCTCGGCTTCCGTGGGATCGTACCAGGCCATGCCGTCATATTTGCTCATCGCCTTGGCATAGTCGGCATCATAGGTCTTGCCGTAGGAGGCAAGGGCCGCCGTCAGCGCCGGCGGTGTCGACATAGCAGGGCACTTGCCGGCGGCATTGAAGGCGCTGCCGTCGGTTGCCTGCTGATTGAAGACGTATTTCTTCTCGCAGACGTTCACCTCAGGCGGGCGCTTGGTGACTTCGAAATTGTCGTAGCCGACCTTCAGCATCTTCCAGAAGTCGTAATTGCTGTCGAGGCGATGCTTGACCATGTTTTCCGCGGTCATGCGGAAGGGGAAGGCCTGCAGTTGCACCGTTGCCTGGCCGCCCTTGAAGGCGTCGCGGGCGAAGGCGTAGATCTCCAGCACCTGCTGGTCGGTCATCGAATAGCAGCCGGAGGACGAGCAGGCGCCGTGGATCATCAGATCGGAGCCGCTGCGGCCGTTCGCCGCGTCGTAGCGGTTCGGGAAGCCGGTGTTGATCGCCAGATAATATTTCGAATTGGGGTTCAGGTTGGCGCGCGTCAGCTCGTAGAAACCTTCCGGCGCCTGCCGGTCGCCGGTCTTTACCTTCGGGCCGAGACGGCCGGACCAGGCGCAGATCTTGTAATCGGCGACCTTGTCGAAACGGTTGTCGGTCTTCGCCTTCCAGATCTCCATGGCACCTTCTTCCTTGAAGATGCGGATCATGATCGGCGAATTGCGGTCCATGCCCTTGGCGGCCATGGCGGTGAGGATATGTGGGGGAAGCGGCTGCTCCACCTTGTTCTTGACCTTGGAAAGATCGACCTGCGCGGTTTCCAACGCGTCATTGCAGCCGGACAGAGCCAGCGCCATGAGGGAAATATAGGCAAAATGACGTATGCGCATCCAAACTAGCCCATAAAGATAGTGCGATCCGGTCCCGCCTATGGAGTCCGGGCATTGGAAGGAATCATAGGCGGCTTATACTTTATAAATCCCTACCAGCCTATGACTTGCCACGAACATCCCCGCAAGCGCGAAAGTTAGAGATAACATCAATGTGGCCAAGATTTGGCCCCAATCGGTGAAGAGCCGAAGTTGAGTTAGAGATTGCGGCCCATGGCGAGGAATTTCTGGCGACGATCGTTGCGCAACTGCTCGCCGGAGCGCGACGCCATTTCGGCCAGAGCATTGGCGATCACATCGCCGGTCGCGGCAATGACGCTGTCGGGATCACGATGCGCGCCGCCGAGCGGCTCGGAAATGATGCCGTCGATGACGCCGAGCGATTTCAGGTCTTCGGCGGTGATCTTCATGTTGGTCGCCGCTTCCCGGGCGCGGGTGGAATCGCGCCAGAGGATCGAGGCGGCGCCTTCCGGCGAGATGACGCTGTAGATCGAATGCTCGAGCATATAGACGCGGTTGCCGGTGGCGATGGCAATCGCGCCGCCCGAGCCGCCTTCGCCGATGACGACGGAAACGAGCGGAACCTTGACGCCGAGGCACATTTCCGTCGAGCGGGCGATCGCCTCGGCCTGGCCGCGTTCTTCGGCGCCGACGCCGGGATAGGCGCCTGCCGTATCCACCAGCGAAATCACCGGCAGGCCGAAACGATCGGCCATTTCAAGGATGCGGATCGCCTTGCGGTAGCCTTCCGGACGGGGGCTGCCGAAATTGTGCTTGATGCGGCTCTTGGTGTCGTTGCCCTTTTCCTGGCCGATGACGGCGACCGGCTGGCCGCGGAAACGGGCAAGGCCCGCCTGGATCGCGGCATCTTCGGAAAACTTGCGGTCGCCGGCAAGCGGTGTGAATTCCTGGAACAGCGTCTTGGCATAATCGACGAAATGCGGGCGCTGCGGATGGCGGGCAACCTGGGTCTTCTGCCAGGCGTTGAGCTTGGAGTAGATTTCGACGATCGCCTCACGGACGCGAACCTCCAGCCTGCCGATTTCATCGGTGGTGTCGATGCTCTCGTCTTCCGTTGCGAGCTTCTTCAGCTCGATGATCTTGCCTTCGAGGTCGGAGATCGGCTTTTCGAAGTCGAGATAATTGTGCATGAGGTGCGTTTCCGTTCCTTGTGCCCGGGGCGTTTTCCTGGCTCCGCCCCATGTCGCCGGTCCTATTCGTGCTTTTTCGCCTGTTTGGCAAGGGGGTGATGCGTCTGGACGAGCTGCTGCAGCCTCTCTTCCAGGACATGTGTGTAGATCTGCGTAGTCGAAATGTCCGAATGGCCGAGCAGTTCCTGCACGACGCGCAGATCGGCGCCGTTGGCCAGCAGGTGGCTGGCAAAGGCGTGGCGCATGACATGCGGCGAGATCAGCGACGGCGTCAGGCCGGCGCGGATCGCCAGGTTCTTGAGGTCGCGGGCGAAAACCTGGCGCGGCAGGTATCCCTCCTTCGAGGCGGCGGGAAACAGCCAGGCGCTTTCCTGCGGCTCGTTTGCCGCGGCGTTTTCGGTCGCCAGCAGGCGCCCATAGGATTTCAAGGCTGTGATTGCCGATTGCGACAGTGGCACCAGCCGCTCCTTGTTGCCCTTGCCGCGGATCATCAGGAACCGGCCTTCCTGATCGAGCACGCGGGCAGGAAGCGAAACGAGTTCGCTGACGCGCATGCCGGTGGCATAGAGAAGCTCCAGCAGCGCCAGCATGCGCAGGCGCTGCAGCTGGCCCGGAGCCGGATCTTCCGCCTCGGTCTCAGCTTGGGAAAGCAGCCTGCCGACCTCCTCGACGCCCATCGTCTTCGGCAGCGGACGGCCTTTCTTCGGCGCGTCGAGAATGCCGGTGGGGTCGTCGGTCCTCAGGCCCTCGGCATAGAGGAACTTGTAGAATTGCCGCATGGCGGCAAGCCGGCGCGCCTGGGAAGAGGGTTTGAAGCCCTTTTGGGCGAGCGAGGAGAGATAGGCGGCGAGATCGGCGGAGGCGGCTTCGGTCAGCCGCACGCTGCGGCCGTTCAGGAAGGAGCTGACGTCATCGAGGTCGCGCTCATAGGATTGCAGCGTATTGGCGGCGGCACCCCGCTCGGCGCTCATCATCTCCAGGAAGGATTCCACGTGGACGCGGCCGAAATCCACCATGTCGGTCACTTCCTGGTCGTGTCGATGGCGCCCGTGGCGGGCGGATTGACCCGCTCGGACGGAATGCGGATCGTCACGTCGCGCTGCTGCGGCTCCACGAAGGTCACAAGCGCCAGCATCGCTCCGTAGACCGTCCCGGCGAGGATCGCGCAGACGAACAGGAAACGGAACAGGGTCGGCATCCGGCAACTCCTTCATGCTCTGCTTCTGTTATAGGAAGCCTGTCTGCAAGTGCAAGAAGCGGTATTCAAGCCATGATTCCCTTGTCCGCGACTTGACGCTCCATCTGCATTTGTCGATACCGTTTGCAAACAAAGTGTGAATGGACCGATGAGTGAACCACTGCTGACCGTTGCTGACAGCCTGAAAGACAGAGCTCGCGCCGCGCTCGGTTCACGTAATCTGATCCTTGTCGGGCTGATGGGCGCTGGCAAATCCGCCGTCGGGCGCATCGTCGCCAGCCAGCTGGCCATTCCCTTCGTCGACAGCGACCTCGAGATCGAGCGTGTGTCGCGGATGACGATCCCCGAACTTTTCGCCGCCTATGGCGAGGAAGAGTTCCGGGCGCTGGAAACGCGGGTGATGAAGCGGCTGCTGAAAAGCGGGCCGCGTGTCGTCTCTACCGGCGGCGGCGCCTTCATCAACGAGCGGACGCGCAAACATATCAAGAAGGGCGGCCTGTCGGTCTGGCTGAAGGCGGATCTCGACGTGTTGTGGGAGCGGGTCAACAAACGCGACACGCGGCCGCTGCTGAAGACCGAAAATCCCAAGCAGACGCTCGAAAACCTGATGAACGCGCGTTATCCGATCTACGCGCAGGCAGATATCACCGTGCTTTCGCGCGACGTGCGCAAGGAAATCATGGCCGACGAGGTGCTGAAGGCCATGATCGAAGCTCAGAAGGAAAGTGCAGCGTCATGAATGCGATACCCTCCGCCTCCACGATCCGAACGGTGCATGTGCCGCTCGGCGAGCGCGCCTACGACATCCTGATCGGGCCGGGGCTGATTGCACGGGCAGGCGCCGAGATCGCCTCTCGCCTCAAGGGCCGCAAGGCGGCTGTCGTCACTGACGAAAATGTCGCTCCGCTCTATCTCGAGGCTCTCGTCGCAAGCCTGAATCAAGCGGGCATCGTGTCGGCTGAGGTCGTCCTGCCAGCGGGCGAGAAGACCAAGAGCTTCAAACATCTCATCACGGCCTGCGACAAGGTGCTGGAGGCTCGCGTCGAACGTAATGATTGCGTCATCGCGCTCGGCGGAGGCGTCATCGGCGATCTCTCGGGATTTGCCGCCGGCATCGTCCGGCGCGGCGTGCGTTTCGTCCAGGTGCCGACCTCGCTGCTGTCGCAGGTCGATTCCTCGGTCGGCGGCAAGACCGGCATCAATTCCCGCCATGGCAAGAATCTGATCGGGGTCTTCCACCAGCCGGATCTGGTGCTGGCCGATACCGATGTGCTGGATACGCTGAGCGAGCGCGAATTCCGCGCAGGTTACGCCGAAGTGGCGAAATACGGGCTGATCGACAAGCCGGATTTCTTCGCCTGGCTGGAAGCGAACTGGACGTCGGTTTTTACAGGCGGCCCCGCGCGTATCGAGGCGATTGCCAAGAGCTGCCAGGCGAAGGCCGATGTCGTCGTTGCCGACGAGCGCGAGAACGGTCAACGGGCGCTGCTCAATCTCGGCCATACTTTCGGCCATGCGCTCGAAGCGGCGACCGCCTATGACAGCTCGCGCCTCGTGCACGGCGAGGGTGTTTCGATCGGCATGGTGCTGGCGCACGAATTCTCCGCACGCATGAACCTTGCAAGCCCGGACGACGCCCGGCGCGTCGAACGGCATCTGAAGGAGGTCGGCTTGCCGACCCGCATGTCCGATATTCCGGGCGACCTGCCGCCGGCGGAATCGCTGATGGATGCGATTGCGCAGGACAAGAAAGTCAAAAGCGGCAAGCTCACCTTCATCCTGACACGGGGCATCGGCCAGTCCTTCGTCGCCGACGATGTTCCGGCGTCCGAAGTGATCAGCTTTCTCCGGGAAAAGCATCCCTGATGTCGGTCGAAGGCGCTCTGGCATTTCTCGCGACATATTGGCCGGAGATCCTTTCGATCACGGCGCTCGTGCTCATGTCCGCCTTCTTTTCCGGCTCGGAGACCGCGCTGACCGCCGTTTCGCGCAGCCGTATCCATACGCTTGAAGTCAATGGCGACGAACGCGCCGGCCTTGTCCGGCAGCTGATCGAGCGGCGCGACCGGCTGATCGGGGCGCTGCTCATCGGCAACAATCTCGCCAACATCCTGTCATCCTCGATCGCCACCAGCCTCTTTCTCGGGCTGTTCGGCAGTTCCGGCGTGGCGCTGGCGACGCTGGCGATGACCGTTATCCTGGTCATCTTCGCCGAAGTGCTGCCGAAGAGCTGGGCGATTTCGACGCCCGACCGCTTCGCACTCGCCATCGCTATCCCGGCCAGGCTCTTCGTCATCGTCGTCGGCCCGGCTTCCTCCTTCGTCAATGCGATCGTTCGCCGGATTCTTTCGCTGTTCGGTATCAATCTGTCACGAGAGACCTCGATGCTGACGGCCCATGAGGAACTGCGCGGCGCCGTCGACCTGTTGCACCGCGAGGGATCGGTGGTGAAGGCCGACCGTGACCGCCTCGGTGGCGTGCTCGATCTCAGCGAGCTCGAACTGTCCGACATCATGGTCCACCGCACGGCGATGCGGGCGATCAATGCCGACGATCCGCCGGAAGCGGTGGTGCGCGCCATTCTCGAAAGCCCCTATACGCGCATGCCGTTGTGGCGCGGCACGATCGACAACATCATCGGTGTCGTGCACGCCAAGGATCTGCTGCGGGCGCTTGCCGAGCCGAACATGGAGCCGCAGAACCTCGATATCGTGAAAATCGCGCAGAAGCCGTGGTTCGTGCCCGACAGCACCAACCTCGAGGATCAGCTCAACGCTTTCCTGCGCCGCAAGCAGCATTTCGCCGTCGTCGTCGACGAATATGGCGAGGTGCAGGGCATCGTCACGCTGGAGGATATTCTCGAGGAAATCGTCGGCGACATTTCCGATGAGCACGATATCGAAATACAGGGCGTGCGTCAGGAGGCCGACGGTTCCGTCGTCGTCGACGGCGGCGTACCGATTCGCGACTTGAACCGCGCGCTCGACTGGAACCTGCCCGACGAGGAGGCAACGACGATCGCCGGCCTCGTCATCCACGAATCGATGACCATCCCGGAAGAGCGCCAGGCCTTCACCTTTCATGGCAAGCGTTTCATCGTCATGAAGCGGGAGAAGAACCGCATCACCAAGCTGCGTATCCGCCCGGCCGGGGAAGACGGCGCAAAGCCAGCCTGATCCATTCAAATTGCTACAGTATCCCTTGCGCATCTGAAAAGATGCGCGGCGCTGTAGGATTGCCGGCCGCCAATGCCTATATAAGCTTTGCTGCCGCTACCAGCGGGTCGGTTCGTCAGGTGCTGCCGGTTCTACGGCCAGCGCGTGCAGTCCGGCATCCAGCTCCGGTTTCAACAGGTCGGTGATTGCCCGGTGGCGCGCCAGCCGCGACATGCCGGTAAATTTGGCCGAAACGATTCTCACCCGCATATGGGTTTCGCCGGTGCCCGTGATATCAGGCTGATGGCCGGCATGCAGATGGCTTTCGTCGATGACGCTCAGGCGTTCGGGCGCGAAGGCTTCGACCAGTTTTTCTTCAATGCGGGTTCGCAGGGTCATCATCCGGTCTTGCAGCTTCGCGAAAAGGGTTCCCACCAAGCCAGTAACATTCCCATTTGTCAATTCTTGTTGTCGCTTCGCGGCAGGACCATAATTAGCGCCGTCATGAGACTTGATTCCAAATATTTCGATCGCATCCGAACACGCCGCAAACGGGAGCCGGAGCCAGAGCAGGCACCGCCTACCTGTCAGTGGGACGGCTGCGACAAGAAAGGCACGCATCGCGCTCCTGTCGGACGCAATGCGGAAGGCCAGTTCTTTTTGTTCTGCTTCGAGCACGTCAAGGACTACAACAAAGGCTACAATTATTTCTCCGGTCTTTCCGACGGTGAGATCGCGCGATATCAGAAAGAGGCAATCACCGGCCACCGGCCGACATGGACCGTCGGCGTCAACAAGGCGGCGAAGGACAGTCCGCTGCATTCGGAGGTCCGCTCCGGCGCCTATACCCGCGTTCGCGATCCCTTTGGCTTCGTCAAGGAAGGCGGCGGCAAGGGCAGCGGACCGCGTTTTCCCCAGGCCCGCAAACTGAAATCGCTGGAAAGCAAAGCCTTCGAAACGATGGGCCTCGACGCCAATGCGACGTCGGCGGAGATCAAGAGCCGCTACAAGGAACTGGTCAAGAAACACCATCCGGATGCCAATGGCGGCGACCGCGGCTCGGAGGAGCGTTTCCGCGCCGTCATCCAGGCCTATCAATTGTTGAAGCAGAACGGTTTTTGTTAATTCCCATCCTTGCTCTTGGGCTTCAATCGGGTATGGTCCAAATCGGCTGAGGCCGCAGGCAAACGCGGCTCATATTTGTGCGTTTTCCCGACATCGCCTCCGCCGACCTTCCGGACGCGGCGTTTCTTGTCCGGGACTCTTTCAAGAATGCTCGCACGCGGTCATCATCCCGCCGAGGTTTCGTTTCAGTCCCGGAGAAGTATCGCCGACGTTCCGACCTGGACGGGCGTGGAATAAAATCGCGGCGTCCGGGTTGCGACATGGCCTGAGACAGTATGGCCGGGTGGCATCACCCGCCTTGGAGACATGATGAGCAAGATCGACCTGGATATATCAGAACTGCCCGATACCACCGTTTCGGTCCGCGAGGCCTACGGTATCGATTCCGACATCCGCGTTCCCGCCTACAGCAAGGGCGACGCCTATGTGCCGGACCTCGACCCCGACTACCTGTTCGACCGCGACACGACGCTCGCCATTCTCGCAGGCTTCGCGCATAACCGCCGCGTGATGATCTCCGGCTATCACGGCACGGGCAAGTCCTCGCATATCGAGCAGGTGGCGGCGCGCCTCAACTGGCCCTGCGTGCGCATCAATCTCGACAGCCATGTCAGCCGTATCGATCTCGTCGGCAAGGATGCGATCGTCGTCAAGGACGGGCTGCAGGTCACCGAATTCAAGGACGGCATCCTGCCCTGGGCCTATCAGCACAATGTCGCACTCGTCTTCGACGAATATGATGCCGGCCGTCCCGACGTGATGTTCGTCATCCAGCGCGTGCTCGAATCCTCCGGCCGCCTGACGCTGCTCGACCAGAGCCGCGTCATTCGGCCGCACCCTGCCTTCCGCCTGTTTGCGACGGCGAACACGATCGGCCTTGGCGACACGACCGGCCTCTATCACGGCACGCAGCAGATCAACCAGGCGCAGATGGACCGCTGGTCGATCGTGACGACGCTGAACTACCTGCCGCATGATCACGAAGTGAATATCGTCGCGGCCAAGGTGAAGAGCTTCGGCAAGGACAAGAACGGCCGCGAGACGGTTTCGAAGATGGTTCGGGTTGCCGATCTGACGCGCGCCGCCTTCATGAACGGCGATCTCTCCACCGTCATGAGCCCGCGCACGGTCATCACCTGGGCTGAAAACGCCGAGATCTTCGGCGATCTCGCCTTCGCCTTCCGCGTCACCTTCCTCAACAAGTGCGACGAGCTGGAGCGGCCGCTGGTCGCCGAGCACTATCAGCGCGCCTTCGGCGTCGAGCTGAAGGAAAGTGCCGCCAATATCGTTCTCGGAGCTTGAGATCGACCGATCATGGCAGCTCGCGGTGACAATTCGAAAGCAAAACCCGGCGCGCCTGTCGACGTCGAGCCATTGCGCCGGGCGATAACCGGCTGCGTGCGCTCGATCGCCGGCGACGGCGATGTCGAGGTGACCTTCGCCAACGAACGGCCGGGGATGACCGGCGAGCGCATCCGGCTGCCGGAGCTTTCCAAGCGGCCGACGGCGCATGAGCTGGCGGTCACCCGCGGGCTCGGCGATTCCATGGCGCTGCGCCTCGCCTGCCATGACGAGAAGGTGCATGCGACGATGGCGCCGCAGGGCTCGGACGCCCGGGCGATCTTCGATGCGGTCGAGCAGGCGCGCGTCGAATCGATCGGCGCGCTGCGCATGGAGGGCGTGGCGTCGAACCTGCGCTCGATGACCGAGGAGAAATATTCCAAGGCGAATTTTACCGGCATCGAGCGTCAGGAAGACGCACCGGTCGGCGAAGCCGTGGCGATGATGGTGCGCGAGAAGCTGACCGGCCAGCGCCCGCCGGCCTCTGCCGGCAAGGTGCTCGATCTCTGGCGCGGCTTCATCGAGGACAAGGCAGGGACCGAGCTCGACAACCTGTCGAACTCGATCAACGACCAGCAGGCCTTCGCCAAGGTCATCCGCAACATGCTGTCGGCCATGGAAATGGCCGAGGAGTATGGCGACGACGACAGCGAAGCCGACAATGACGACCAGTCGGAGCAGGAAGACCAGCCGAACGGCGACGAGCAGGATCAGGACGAGGTCGACGAGGATGCCGGCACCGATGCCGCCCCCGTCGAGGACAGCGAAGTCGCCGACGAGCAGATGGAGGACGGCGAGACCGAAGGCGCCGAGATTTCCGACGACGACATGATGGAAGAGGGCGAGGACGATTCGGAAACGCCGGGCGAAACCCGCCGTCCGAACACGCCTTTTGCCGATTTCAACGAGAAGGTCGATTATCACGTCTATACCGAAGAGTTCGACGAGATCATCACCGCCGAGGAGCTCTGCGATGCCGCCGAGTTGGAGCGCCTGCGCGCTTTCCTCGACAAGCAGCTGGCGCATCTGCAGGGCGCGGTCGGGCGGCTCGCCAACCGGCTGCAGCGCCGGCTGATGGCGCAGCAGAACCGTTCCTGGGATTTCGATCTGGAAGAGGGCTATCTCGATCCGGCCCGGCTGCAGCGCATCATCATCGATCCGATGCAGGCGCTGTCCTTCAAGATGGAGCGCGACACGCAGTTCCGCGACACTGTCGTCACCCTGCTCATCGACAATTCGGGCTCGATGCGCGGCCGGCCGATCACGGTTGCCGCCACCTGCGCCGATATTCTCGCCCGCACGCTGGAGCGCTGCGGCGTCAAGGTCGAGATCCTGGGCTTTACGACGAAGGCCTGGAAGGGCGGGCAGGCGCGTGAAAGCTGGCTTGCCGGCGGCAAGCCGCAGACGCCGGGCCGCCTCAACGACCTGCGCCACATCATCTACAAGTCGGCCGACGCGCCGTGGCGGCGCGCCCGCGCCAATCTCGGGCTGATGATGCGCGAGGGTCTGCTCAAGGAAAATATCGACGGCGAGGCGCTGATCTGGGCACACAATCGCCTGCTCGCACGCCGCGAGCAGCGCCGCATCCTGATGATGATCTCGGACGGGGCGCCGGTGGACGATTCGACGCTGTCGGTCAATCCGGGCAATTATCTGGAGCGGCACCTGCGCGCCGTCATCGAACGGATCGAGACGCGCTCGCCTGTGGAATTGCTGGCGATCGGCATCGGTCACGACGTGACGCGCTACTATCGCCGCGCCGTGACGATCGTCGATGCGGACGAGCTTGCCGGTGCAATGACCGAGCAGCTTGCCTCGCTATTCGAAGATCAATCCGTCCAGCCGCGTGGCGGCCGGCTGCGCCGTGCCGGCTGATGTCGCTCAAAGGAAATACCCGGCATGACGATCAAGCGTCTCTGCGGTGCGGCGTCGATTGCCCTCTGTATCGCCACAGGCGCCTTTCCATCCTGGGCTGCTGACGAGGTGCCGGTCATTAGCCGGCAAATATCGGACTTCAGGATCGGCTCTTCAGAGACGAAATTCGGATCGATGGAATTTCTCGGCGGGCTGGAGATGGTGTCCAGCCGCGCGCTGTTCGGTTCGCTCTCCTCCATCCGTTTCCGGCCGGACCAAAAACATTTCGTCGTCGTGCTCGATACCGGCCAATGGCTGACCGGCAGCATCGAGCGCGACGTCAAGGGCAGGCTTTCCGGCCTTTTGGATGTCGAGATCACGCCGATGAAGAACAGCGCCGGGCTGAGCTTCGAGGGCAAGGGATATATGGATGCCGAGGGCCTGGCGCTGGACGGTGACCGGATTCTGGTCTCCTTCGAGCAGCGCCATCGCGTCGATGTCTATCCCGACCCCGGCTTCGCCGATTCGAGCGCGATCGCCACTTTGCCGATCCTTATCCCGCGGAAGATGTTGAGCGACAATCGCGGCATCGAGACCATCACGGTGGCGCCGGCATCGAGCCCGCTGAAGGGCGGCGTGGTCATCGTCTCCGAGCGCGGTCTCGACAGCGACGGCAACCGGCTGGCGGCCATTCTCAGCGGGCCGCTGAAAGGGCGTTTCTCGGTCGAGCGGGATGGCAGCTTCGACGTCACCGACGGCGCCTTCCTGCCGAACGGCGACCTGCTGCTGCTGGAACGCCGCTTCAACATGGCCGAAGGCATCGGCATGCGCCTTCGGCGCATCAAGGGCGCCGATATCAAGCCCGGCGCCGTCGTCAGCGGCGACTTGCTGCTGGAAGGTAATTTCAACTCGCAGATCGACAATATGGAAGGGCTCGATGCCTTTCAGGCGGCCGACGGCACGACCCATATCATCCTGGTGTCGGACGACAATCATTCGATCCTGCAGCGCAACCTGATGCTGGAATTCCGGCTTTCGGAAGAAGCCGCGTGGGTAGCGCCGAGTTCCCAGAAGCGGAATTGATCCTAGCCACCGGCCCGAAATCGGAATCGATTTTCGGAAAGCGCGATGCGAGGATTGAAAATGCTAGAGCGTCAGACTGATGTCATATGCCTCGGCTATCCCGCGCAATCGGGGATCCGTCTTCGGAGGGAGATTCATGGTGCATATTCATGTCATGGGCGCGTCCGGTTCCGGTACGACATCGCTCGGCCGTGCGCTTGCCGAAAGGCTCGATATCGCCCATCTCGACACCGACGATTTCTTCTGGATGCCGACCGATCCGCCGTTCACGACGCCGAGGAATGCCGACGAGCGTATCCGGCTGCTCCTTGATGAAACCGCACGGCATGACGGCTGGGTTCTCTCCGGATCGGCGCTGAAATGGGGCGGGCCAGTGGAGCCGCTTTACGAGCTGATCGTATTTCTCAGGATCGAGCCGGAACTGCGGATGGCGCGAATCCATGCGCGGGAGATTGCCCGGTATGGAAACAGGATCGGGCCCGGTGGCGACATGGAAGTTAAAAGCGGGGAATTCCTGCAGTGGGCGGCGAGTTACGACACAGCCGGTCCGGAACGCCGCAGTCTTGCGGCGCATGAGCAATGGCTGGAAACGCAGACAGCGCCGGTGTTGCGGCTCGATTCGTCACGAGATATCGACGATCTGGTTGCAGAGGCTCTGCTGCATCCGGCGATCGCCGCCGGTGCGGTCCGGCGGCGTCGGTGATTAGCTGGCGCGGGCGGCCTGCATCGGCCGCAGTACGTTCATCAGCGCGCCATAGGGCAGCAGCATGACGAGGCCGACGATCATCTTCACGGCGAAATCGCCGATCGCCCAGGAAATCCAGCGTGGAGCCTCCGTGGCGAAGACGCCCAGGACGGGAGCTGCTTCCAGCGCGAAAGGATCGTTCGGGCCGAGGAAGACGAAGAACGCGGCGAAGGACAGCGAGAAGAACATCACCGTATCGAGCGCCGAGCCGATCAGCGAGCCGACCAGCGGCGCGCGCCACCAGGCCTGGCGGCGAAGGCGGTTGAAGACGGCGATATCGAGCAACTGGCCGGCGAGATAGGCCGAGCCGGAGGCGATGGCGATGCGCGGAACCGAGGTGAAGAAGGAGAGCGTCACGCCAACGACGAAGCCGGCAAAGACGACCTTACGGGCCGCCTGCGGGCCGAACTGGCGGTTGGTCAGATCGGTGATCAGGAAGGCGATCGGATAGGAAAAGGCGCCCCAGGTCAGGATGTCGGCAAGGTTGATGCCGGCGACTTCGGCGTTCAGCGGAAACTGGACGAGGAAGTTGGAGGCGACGACGACGAGCGTCATCAGCGCGACATAGGCGATGGTATAGCGGGTCTTCAGCATTTTTTTATCCTGGGTGATGCCACCAGTTGGAGGAGTAAACCGACAAAGCAAAAGGCTTGTCCGGTATTATCCGTTCAAGCCTTTTGAAGCCGTATGAAAGAAAGGCAGAAGCTTACGCAGCAGCGGCTTCGGCGGTCTTCTTCACGATCTGACGGCGCAGCAGGCGCGCGCGCATCGAGAGTTCGTTTTCACCAGCCTTCAGCAGGAAGGCATCGAGGCCGCCACGATGCTCGACGGAGCGAAGGGCAGCAGCCGAAACGCGAAGACGATAACGCTGGTTGAGAGCGTCGGAAATCAGCGTGACCTGGCACAGGTTCGGCAGGAACCGGCGCTTGGTCTTGTTGTTGGCATGGCTGACATTGTTACCAGTCAGGACGGCCTTGCCGGTCAATTCGCACACGCGGGACATGGAACACCTATTCTTGTTTTTGTCGGGCCATCGAATTGACATTCCCGGCAAAACCAGGCGCGCAATCCAACAGGCATGATTGGAAAGTTGCGGTTCTATAGTCAGACAGGCTGCTTGCGTCAAGCCAAACCTTGGCCTTTCCCGCAATTCTGTCAAAAAGCTGCTGTTTTCTTCCCTTCACGGCAGGAGTATAGAGCGCTTAACAAGGCTGCCAGCGCGCGCCAAGACAAGGCTTGATTCATGGCTCATTCGGGCAGACGGATTTTCATTTCGGCCATCGCCGCGCTGCTTGCCATACCGGCATCGGCGGCCGAAATCCAACATCGGACGGAATACCGGGTGACGCTCGCCGGCTTGCCGATCGCGCGCGCGGCCTTCCTGACGCAGATCGAGGACGATCACAGCTACAAGATCGCCGGCAGTATCAATTCTGCCGGCCTTGCCGATCTCGTCACGACGATTTCGGCCAAGACCAGCGTGAGCGGTGTCGTGCGCAATGACAGATTGCAGGCGCAGAAATATTCGCTCTACTACAAGAGCGGCAAGAAGGCCCGCGTCTACGAGGTCAGTTACCGCGACGGCAACATCGTTTCGGCGACGACGACACCGGCGCCGAAGCGTCCGAAGAACTGGATCGACGTCACGCCGCGCGACATGCGATCGGTGCTCGATCCGATCTCCGGCCTGGTCTTCACCGGCGATACCAAGGTCTGCTCGCAGACGCTGCCGATCTTCGACGGCGAGACGCGCATGGATCTGGTGCTTTCGCCGAAGGGCGACGAGGATTTTTCGACCAACGGCTTCAAAGGCAAGGCGGATGTCTGCGGCGTGCGCTTCGTGCCGCGCTCCGGCTACAAGAAGGGCCGCAAGGACATCGACTATCTCAGCAAGAGCAACCGCATGGAAATCTGGTTTGCCAAGTCGGACGCGGCAAATGTATACGCTCCCGTCTATGTGCGTATTCCAACCGAATATGGAATGGTGACGATCACTGCCGTCAAATACGGCAGCGACAGCTGACGGAGCTTCTGTCTCCGTGAAGGGGGACGGGTGAGGCTTCGCGCGACGTTGATCGGTTTTACGGCCATCCTGATGTGGTCGTTCCTGGCGTTGTTCACGGCCGCCTCCGGCAAGATGCCGCCGTTCCAGCTTGCGGCCATCTGCTTTGCGATCGGCAGCATCCCCGGCCTCGTGGTGCTTGTCCTCAACCCCGCGCGGCTGGCGCTGCTGAAGCAGCCGGCCAAGGTCTGGATAACGGGTATTGCAGGGCTGTTCGGTTATCATTTCCTCTATTTCACCGCGCTCCGCAACGCACCGGCGGTGGAGGCGGGGCTGGTCGCCTATCTCTGGCCGCTGTTGATCGTCGTCGGTTCGGCGCTGCTGCCGGGCGAACGGATGCGCTGGTATCATCTGGCGGGTGCGCTTGCCGGGCTTTGCGGCACCTTCCTGATCGTCGGCCGCAATGGCATCGATTTCGACGGCGCCTATGCCGTCGGCTACGGGGCCGCCTTTCTGTGCGCCTTCACATGGTCCGGCTATTCGCTGCTGACGCGGCGTTTCGATGCCGTCTCCACGGATGTCGTCACCGGCTTTTGCCTTGCGACATCCATCCTGTCGTTCTTCTGCCATCTCGGCCTGGAGACGACCGTCTGGCCGGCCACGGGTTTCGAATGGGTTGCCGTCGCCGGGCTCGGGCTTTTTCCGGTCGGTGCTGCCTTCTATGCATGGGATCACGGCGTCAAGAACGGCGACATTCAGATCCTCGGCGCGGCAAGTTATGCCGCGCCTCTGCTTTCGACGCTGATCCTGCTGCTGTTCGGATTTGCCGAGCCGAGCTGGCGCATTGCTCTTGCCTGCCTGCTCGTTACCGGCGGGGCGGTGCTGGCCGCCCAGGACATGTTCCGCCGCAAGGTTCCGGCGCAGTCTGCGGCAGAGTAGGCCTTAAAACAGGATTCAGATTTTACGCCCGGTTGGCCTAAATTCTGAATCCTGTTCTAAATTATATAGTTAGAGCATGATGTCGTCCGAAAGCCGCTCACACTTTTCGGCATCATGCTCTAGCGCCGGGCTTCCAATCGGGTGGCGCCATCTCGAAGCTCGAAAATTCGAAGCCGGGCGAGACGGTGCAGCCGACCAGGGTGAAATCGCCGAGGGTTTCGGCCGATTGCCAGCAATTGGCGGGAACGATCGCCTGCGGCCGCTCGCCGGCGGACAGGTTCGTTCCGAGCGTCAGGGTCTCGCTTGCGGTTCCGTCTTCCGAACGATGCAGGAAGAGCGGCGCGCCGGCGTAATAATGCCAGACCTCAACCGCGTCATGGACGCGATGCCAGCGCGAGCGCTGGCCCCCGGTCAGCAGGTAATAGATCGCCGTCGAGTGGCCGCGTTCTCCGCCCGCCGTATCGCGAAACGTCTGCACATACCAGCCACCCTCGGGATGCGGCTGCATGCCGAGTTCGCGGATGATGTCCTGAGGCGACATCAGAAATTGTCCTTGCGCTTGCGGATCTCGGCAAAGACCTCCTCGTTGGTCTTGCCTTCCATGATCAGATTGCGGCGGATCGCCGGATCGGCGGCGCGCAGGAACGGGTTGGTCTCCTTTTCCAGTCCCAGCGTCGTCGGAATGGTGAATTTGCCGTCGGCACGAAGGGCCTCGACCTCGGCGGCGCGGCTCTTCAGGCGCTCGTTGTCCGGATCGACCGTCAGCGCGAAGCGGGCATTGGACAAGGTGTATTCATGGCCGAAATAGACGGCGGTCTCATCGGGCAGCACGGCGAGCTTCTGCAGGGAATGCCACATGTCGGCGGCCGGGCGTTCGAACAGCCGGCCGCAGCCGAGCGCAAACAATGTGTCGGCGGCAAAGAGCAGCTTGTCGTCGACGAAGTGATAGCAGATATGGCCGGCGGTGTGGCCTGGAGTCTCGATGACCTTGACCGTGTGATCGCCGAAAAGGAAGCTGTCGCCATCGGCCATCGTCCGGTCGAGGCCGGGAATGGCGACGGCCTCGTTGATCGGGCCGATGATCTCGCAGCCAAACTGCTCCTTCAGCGCCAGGTTGGCACTAACATGGTCGGTGTGGTGGTGGGTGGTGAAGATATGGCTGATTTTCCAGCCGCGGCGAGTCGCCGCTTCCAGGATCGGCGCCTCCTCCGGCGCATCGATCGCCGCGGTCAAGCCTGTCTCCGGATCGTGCACGAGAACGCCGAAATTGTCGGTGCGGCAGAGAAAAACGTCTAATTCCAAAGGTTTCATCGTTCAATAATCCCTTGTCTCAGGAGTCTCGCGGGAATGTAGAGGTTCCGGCCTTGAAGTCCAACCGCCCGCTGATAACATTTGTCGCAATGCACGCCGATATCGTCGACCTACGCCAGTTCTATCATTCCGAGCTCGGACGTCTTGCCGAGCAGTCGATCGCCATGGCGCTATCCTCGCTCTGGGTGCGGCTGCCGCAGGAGCGTCTGGTCGGTCTCGGCTATGCCGTGCCCTTCCTCGACCGTTTCCAGGCCGATACCGAGCGCACCTTCGCCTTCATGCCGGCCGGGCAGGGCGCGGTGAACTGGCCGATGGGCTCGCTCTCGTCGACGACGCTTGTCTTTGACGAGGAGTTGCCGCTGCCGGATTCCTCGATCGACCGGGTGCTGATGGTGCATTCGCTGGAATTCGCCGAAAGTCCGCGCGAGACGCTGAAGGAGCTCTGGCGGGTGCTGGCGCCGGGCGGACGGCTTGTTATCGTCGTGCCGAACCGGCGCGGCGTCTGGGCGCGCATGGAGCATACACCCTTCGGTTCGGGCCGGCCCTATTCGCGCGGCCAGCTGACGCATCTGCTGCGCGAGACGAATTTCACGCCGGGCGCGACGGCTGAAGCGCTGTTCTTCCCACCTTCGAAGCTCAGGACCATTCTGCGCCTTCGCCGTGCCTTCGAGCGGATCGGCCGAACGCTGTGGCCGGCCTTCTCGGGCGTCATCATCGTCGAGGCGCAGAAGCGGCTTTATCAGGGGCTGCCGGTTGCAGCGCGGGCTTCCCGCCGCGTCTTCGTGCCGGTTCTCGCACCGCATGGCGTGCCGACCACACGCAACCGCTGACGCCGCTCTCAGCCTTCTCAGGCTGCTTGCGTCACGCCCATACCTCTCGACAACAATCGCATTCCGCTTTAATGCCACTTGGTGTTTTTCAGCCCGGATTTCCGGCAATTCCAAGGTCGACCCATGAGCGTTGAGATGAGCAAGCCCGTTCCGCGTCCCGGTATTCTCGATATCGCAGCCTATGTGCCGGGTAAGGAACATGCGCCGGGCGTTGCCCGCGTCTACAAGCTTTCGTCCAACGAAACGCCGCTCGGCGCCAGCCCGAAGGCAATCGAGGCGTTCAAGGCGGCTGCCGACACTCTGGCGCGTTATCCCGACGGGCAGGCGGTCGAGCTGCGCGAGGCGATCGCCGCCGTGCATGGTCTCAATCCGGCAAACATCCTTTGCGGCAACGGTTCGGACGAATTGCTCGGCCTGCTCTGCCATGTCTATCTCGGCGCCGGCGACGAGGGCATCATCACCGAGCACGGGTTCCTCGTCTACAAGATCCAGATCCTGGGCGCGGGTGCCGTGCCTGTCGTCGTCAGGGAAAAGGACTGTACCGTCGATGTCGATGTGATCCTTGCCGCGGTGACGGAGAAGACGAAGATCGTCTTCATCGCCAATCCCGGCAATCCCACAGGCACCTATGTTCCCGTCAGCGAGATCCGCCGCCTGCAGGCCGGGCTGCCGAAACATGTCGTCCTCGTGCTCGATGCTGCCTATGCCGAATATGTGCGCCGCAACGATTATGAAGCCGGCATCGAGGTCGTGTCCTCCAATGCCAACGTGGTGATGACCCGCACCTTCTCGAAGGCCTATGGTCTTGCGGCGCTGCGTGTCGGCTGGATGTATGCGCCCGCCGAGATCGTCGACGCGCTGAACCGCGTGCGCGGGCCGTTCAATTTGAACGCGCCGGCAATCGCCGCCGGCGCCGCGGCCATCCGCGACCAAGCCTTCGTCCAGCAGGCCGTCTCCTTCAATCAGATGTGGGTGGAGACGCTCACCCGGGCGCTCGAAGCGATCGGGCTGAAGGTGACGCCGTCGGTCGCCAATTTCGTCCTCATCCATTTCCCCGAGATCGACGGCAAGCGCGCCGCCGATGCCGACGAGTTCCTGACGAGCCGCGGCTACATCCTGCGTGCCGTCCGCGGCTATGGCTTCGCCAATGCGTTGCGCATGAGCATCGGTCCCGAAGAGGCCAACCGCGGCGTCATTGCCGCGCTCAGCGAATTTATGGGACATCAGTCATGAGCGTGCAGTTCGATCGGATCGCGCTGATCGGCATCGGCCTGATCGGCTCTTCGCTTGCCTACGATATCAGACGGCTCGGCCTTGCAAGGGAGATCGTCGTCGCCACCCGCAGCGCCGATACGCTGAAGCGTGCGGAAGAACTCGGCCTTGGCGACCGCTACACGACGTCGTCGCAGGATGCCGTCAAGGATGCCGATCTGGTGATCGTCTCGGTGCCGGTCGGCGCTTCGGAAAGCGTGGCGAAGGAGATTGCGGGAAGCCTGAAGCCCGGGGCTGTCGTCACCGATGTCGGCTCCACCAAGGCCTCGGTCATCGCACAGATGCTGCCGCATATGCCTGATAATGTGCATTTCATCCCCGGCCATCCGCTGGCCGGTACCGAAAAATCCGGCCCGGATGCCGGCTTTCCCGGCCTCTTCGAAGGCCGCTGGTGCATCTTCACGCCGGTCGCCGGTACCGACGAGGTGGCGCTGAAGCGGCTGCGCAGCTTCTGGGAAGCGCTGGGCTCGAAGGTCGATGAGATGGATGCCGAGCATCACGACAAGGTGCTCGCCATCGTTTCGCACCTGCCGCATATCATCGCCTATAATATCGTCGGCACTGCCGACGATCTGGAGACGGTGACGGAGTCCGAGGTCATCAAATATTCCGCCTCGGGTTTTCGTGATTTCACCCGCCTTGCCGCCTCCGATCCGACCATGTGGCGCGACGTCTGCCTGCACAATCGCGATGCGATCCTCGAAATGCTGGCGCGTTTCTCGGAGGATCTCGCCTATTTGCAGCGCGCCATCCGCTGGGGCGAGGGCGACAAGATTTTCGAACTCTTCACCCGCACGCGCGCCATCCGCCGCTCGATCGTCCAGGCCGGCCAGGATGTCGACGCGCCTGATTTCGGCCGCCCCCACGCGCTTGATAAGAAGTAGCCCCGCGATGGTGGAAGTGGCGAACGCGAGCCACGCGGATACCGATTGGCTGGTTCGCGAAGATGCCAGTTCCGGTGAAGCATGGGTATCGCGCTGCGTGACGCTCGGCGAATACCTCGTTGCCAAGGAGGGCAGCGAGATCGTCGGCTTTCTGCGCTTCTCCCGCTTCTGGGGCAGGGTTCCCTATATGGAAATGATCCGCGTCCTGCCCGGCCATCGCCGGTCGGGCGTCGGCACCGCGCTGTTTCTCGCCTGGGAAGAGGCGATGCGTGGCGAAGGCGCCCGTCTGCTGATGACGTCGAGCGAATGCGATGAAAGCAGGCCCCCAGGACTGGCATCGCCGCAACGGATTTACTGAAACCGGTGCGATCGAGCTGCCAGGCCTGCAATCGGTGCCGGAGGTCTTCTTCATCAAGCCGATAGCCTGAAAGGCGAGATAGGTCAGATCGGCGGAATCCGGCCGAGCGGGATGAAGCCGCTGACGGTGGCGTTGCCACGATCGACGACGAGATCGACCGAGACCTTGTCGCTGCCGGCGGCAAGCGCCTTCAAGAGCTTCGTCGCCGTGTTGACGGTCGAGGCGAGGTCGGGAAAGGCCTGCTTCAGGCTGTCGCTCCAGGGACCGAGCTGTTCGATCTCCAGCTTGAATTTTCCCGAAAGGAAGCCCTGCTCGTCGAAGGAGAAGGGGCCGGTGAGCGTCATCACCTTGCCGTCGCCGATGTCGGCGACGATGCGGCGCAGTTCACCGGTGGCGCCATTGAGGCCATTCGGGTCGCTGCCGTCGATCAGTCCGGCCTTGCCGGCGACGGTCAGGTCAATGCTGGCCGACAGTTTCGGGAAGATCTGCGGCCAATCCTTGATCGCCGTGTTCGCATCCTGCACGGAGATCGCGCCGTCGAGATCGGCGCCGTTCTGACGCAGATGGATTTCGGTGCGGGCCGCATCGAAGCTGATGGTCTGGCCGGTGAAAGAGGAGACCGCCATCGCCTTCAGCCCCTCGATGACGGTCGAGCTGCGGTCGATGCCCCTGAGCCTGGTCGCAAGGCTCGATTGCAGGTTCGTCCATTGGGCCGAGATCGAAAGGCCGTTGCCGGTGCGGATCTCGGCCGGCGAATCGAGCTCCCACACGATATTGCCGGGCGCATAGACTTGGGCTGCCGAGCGCAGCGCGCCGAAGGTGGCGGAGACACCGTTGACGTTGTCGTCGACGTCGATCCTGGAGCAGAACAGGCCGATGCGGAAGGGATAGCCGCGGAATTCGATATCGGAGCATTCGCCGCTGACGCCAGCCTCTCCGCCCGGCGCGATCGCCTTCAACACCGTGGTCTTCAGCGCCGACGCTGCATAGAACCAGCCGCCGGTATAAAGCGCGATCGCCAGGAGGACGCCTCCACCCAGCAACCAGAATTTCTTGCCGCTGCCGGATTGGCTGCTGCCGGATCGGCTTGACGCTGCCATGATGTTCTCCAATGGTGAATCGCGAATGTGATTCCCGGTATTGGCGTGCGATATGGACGAATTTTGGGTATTTGGCTACGGTTCACTGATGTGGAATCCGGGCTTCGAGTTCATGGAGCGGGCAGAGGCTCTGGTCTATGGCTACAGGCGTTCACTCTGTGTCCGTTCCTTTGTCCATCGCGGCACACGCGACAATCCTGGCCTGGTTCTCGGCCTCGACAGGGGTGGCGCCTGCCGCGGCATGGCTTTCCGCATTTCCGCGGAAAAATGGGATGAGGTGATCGATTATCTCCGCGCCCGCGAGCTGGTCACCAATGTCTACCTGGAGCGCCGGGTGCGGCTGCAGCTTGCCGGCCGGCGCCGGGTGGAAGCGGTCGCCTACATCATCGACCGCGACCATGAGCAATATGCCGGCGCCCTCGATGCGCGTGCCGCGGCACGGGTGGTGAACGAAGCAAAAGGCCAGTCCGGTCCGAATGATGCCTATGTCTTCAACACGCTGACGCATCTGAAGCAGATGGGCATTCGCGACCATTGGCTGGAGCAGGTCGTCCACGAGGTGGAACGGCTGCGCGCCGCCTGATCTTAATCTAGACGGTCGCGGCGTTCAGTTTGCGCAGCTCCGCCAGCCTTTCGATCGCCGTCGGCGGCAGCGGCAGATGCGGATTTCGTTCGACGGTTTCGAGCAGAAGCTCATCGCTTGCCCGCTCCGATACCTCGATCAGCTGGGCGAAAAAGGCGTCCGGATCCATTCCCGGCATGATCGGCGGCAGGATCCTCACCTTGAAATGGCCGGGATAACGACGAATGCTACGCCGCGGCCAGAAGAGACCGGGATGCATGGCGACCGGAACGACCGGGATGCCGAGATCGCGGTACATGCGGGCGATGCCGTATTTGTAGACCGGTTCGGCGCCTGGCGGGCGGCGAGTGCCCTCGGGATAGATGATCAGCTGCCGGCCGGTGGAAAGCTCGTCCTTGGTGCGTTTCAGCACTTCCACCATCACCTTGCCGCGGGCGCCGCGGTCGACCGGGATCATGCGCTGTTTCTTCGCATACCAGCCGAAGAGCGGAATCCACATCAGTTCGCGCTTCAGGATATAGACCGGGTCCTTCAGCCAGGGCAGCAGCGCGTAGGTATCCCAGAAGGACTGGTGCTTCGGCGCCAGGATGTAACTGTCACCCGGCAGGTTCTCCAGCCCCTCGATCTCGAAGGTCGTACCGACGATCACCCGCATCAGCCAGTGGTTGGAGCGGGCCCAGTTCTTCGGGATCGCATAGGCGATCTTGCGCGGCACCACGAAATAATATGGCGAGAGCACGATCATCCGGATGATGAGGTTGGCGTAGAAGATCGTATTGAAGAGAACGGAACGCAGGGCGATCATGAAACTTTCCCGAGGCATGCTCACGCGACCGGCCTACACGATATTGTCTGTCATAAAAAGCGTTTGATGACGCCCTCATGCAAAAGGCTCGTGCATGTCGCCCAAAACTGCGCAGCGGTTTTGGGACAACGACTTGCATAAAACAAGGCTTAAAGCGCGTCGCGCGAATTCGGCTCGACGCGCGGCGCGTCTATTGCGGGCCGGACGCATTTGCCGAGCGCAGCCCGGTGTGACGGCCGAAGCCGGTGATGTTGCGGGCGCCGGTCAGCAGCACTTTCACATATTCGGCAAGCATGACGCGCATCGCATTCGGGTCGGTGAACCAGTTGCGGCTCTTCAAATCCGAATTGACCACGGGATAAGCGATGAAGTCGATGTCGGGATCGACATAGGAGAGCTCCGCGAGGCTTCGCGGCATGTGGTAGTTGTTGGTGACGATCAAAACGCTCCGGTATCCCTTGGCATGGATCCAGTTCGAAGCTTCCTCGGCATTGCCGATCGTGTCGATCGCATCATAGCCGATATCGACGCAGCAGGAGAAGAGATCGGCCGAGCCCTGGGTCATCCTGCGGATCTGCGCCGGCGTCGTCGTCGGGTGAACGCCGGAAATGAGCAAGCGCTTGCCGGCACCCTTCTGCAGCAGTTCCACGGCCTGGTCGATACGCTGGTAGCCACCGGTCAGGACGACGATCGCATCCGCCTTCGGCTCGGCCGGCGGCTTCAGCGTCGTCACGGAATCGGCAAAACGCAGGAAACCGCCGAACACCAGGGCCATTGCCAGCACGCAGGCAAAGCCGCCCCAGCGCAGCAGGCGGCGGATCGGCCCGCGCCGCGGCGGCACACCCGCCGGGCGGTCAAGCTCCGGGTCCTGCTGAGTCGGGTTGGGTGTCGTATGTCCCATGGTCATGAATCGTGATTATACGCTGATTGCGGCGCAGAACAGACGCTTTCGTGGTAAAACGGCATGGTCACGATCAACTTGCGATGCCGTCGGTGCGTGTCGGGTCCGAGCGCAGTGTATCGATTTCGTAGATCGTCCGCATGACGGTCAGGCGAGCGGTGAAGGTGGTCAGGAGCGCGATGACGATCATCGTCGCGAAGATGCCGGCATAACCAAGCACACCGACCGAGAAGGTGCCGAAGAGCGCGGTCGCCTGGTCGGTTTCGGGGGTGGCGAGGGTGCGGCTCTGCCAGAACCCGGCGCTGGCAAAGAACAGCGCGGCAAGCGCGCTGCCGATTGCCGAGCCCTTGAGGCTGATCTTCAGGAAATGCTTCTGGAATTCAGTGGCGACGAAGGAGCTTTCGGCGCCGACGAAATGCAGCACTTCGACGACGTGACGGTTACCCGACAGCGCGCCACGCGTGGCGAAGACGACGGTGAGCACCATCGCCGTGAAGACCAGGAGCAGGATACCGGTGCCGATCATGACAGTTGTGTGGGCCATGGACACCAGCCGGTCGACCCAGGTGCGGTGGTCGTCGAGGGTGGCCTGCGGGATACTGTCCTTCAGCAGCGACCGCATCGAATCGAAATCCGGTGGATTGCTCTCGTCGATGGTGATGATGACGAGGCGAGGGACGGGCAGATCCTTGAGATCGAGGCCGGGGCCGAGCCAGGGCTCGAGCAGGCGGGCGGTCGCCGCCTCGTCGACGATCTGGCCGCTCTTGGTGCCGACGAAAGTCAGCGCCAGGTCGCGCGCCTGGGTCAGCGCCTTTTCCATGTCGAGATTGTCGTCCGGCTTGATCTGGATGGTGATCTCGCGGGAGATCTGGCTCTCCCAGCTTGCCGCCGTCGAGCGCACCATGCTGACGCCGCCGAGCGTCAGGCAGGCGAGAAAGGCCATGATCGATATCACCACCATCAACGCGCTGCCCTGGATGTTGGATGGCGGCAGGATCGGCGCGGTCGGGCGCACGCGCATTTCCGGTCGCTTCTGCTCCGCCTTACCAGGCGCCTTGTCTCGGTTTCCGGATGGGGGCTCAGTCATAGATATCGAGATGCCCCCCCGAGAGGATCATGCGGCGGGCCTCCACCTGCTCCATCAGCGCCAGGTCATGGGTGGCTATAACGACCGCGGTGCCGAGGCGGTTCAGCTCGAGGAAAAGATTGAGCAGGCGCTTGGCCATGGGCGGGTCGACATTGCCGGTGGGTTCGTCGGCAAGCAGCACCTCCGGCCGGTCCATCAGCGCCCGGGCGATGGCGGCGCGCTGCTTCTCGCCGCCGGAGAGCACGGGCGGCAGCACGTTGATGCGTTCGCCAAGACCGACCCATTTCAACAGTTCCAGGACGTCGGTCTTGTAGGAGCTCTCATCCTTGCCGCGCACCCGTAAGGGCAAAGCGACATTCTCATAGGTGGTGAGATGATCGAGGAGGCGGAAATCCTGGAAGACGATGCCGACGCGACGGCGCAACAACGGCAGCTCGGGCCGGGGGATTTCGGAAATGTCGCGCCCGAACATGCGGATCAGGCCGCGTGTCGGCTGCAGCGACATGAAGAGCAGCCGCAGCAGCGAGGTCTTGCCGGCGCCCGATGGCCCCGTCAGAAACTGGAAGGATTTCTTCGGAATGTCGAAGGTCAGGTCCCGGAGGATTTCCGGGCCCATGCCATAGCGCAAACCGACATTCTCGAAGTGGATCAACGGGCAGCTCAGTCTGTTGTGGGTTTCACCGCGTGACTTGTTAACCAACACCGTTAACAGCCGGTAAATTTTGCCGGAAAGACGCCCGTTTGATGGCAATCTTTGCGAAGCATTAACCATTAAAATTTACGACTGAGCGGGATTCGTTTCAATGCCAAGATTTCCCCTGGCATCGAAACCATGTGGACATCTGCGAGGCAGCCACCATGGAAGCATCCTCCTTCAGCCGCCGGACACCGAGCCAGGCCTATGATTTCCTGCCGCCCGAACCCGCCAGCCGCCAGTACCGCTCGGCGCGTGCTGCCGATATCTCCGACGCCGAATTCGTCACCCTCGGCAAAGTGCGGCCTCGGGAATACACTGCCAGGACCCCTAACGACAACCGCAAACGCATGGCTGCGGCACAGGCCGCACAGCCGCCGCTCCTGCCGGCGATGGCCGCTTCCATTCTGCAGACAGTGGAATCCTGGCTGCAGCGCGCGTCGATGCGCAGCTTCGCAGCACTGGTGCTGGGGCTCATCGTGCTCGTCTTCGGGCTCGCGGGCGGTTTTTCCGGCCTTTCCGGCGAGCGAGCCTATTCCGGCGTGCCGCTGCATTTCAGCCATGTCACGGTGACGCCGCGTGATGCGAACGGCATGCGGGTGCTCGTCATCAACGGCATCATCGAAAACGACAGCGGCACGACGCAGACGGTGCAGCCGATCCGTGCCGACCTCGTGACCGACGAGCGGCTGACCGCAAGCGTTGTCATCAACCCGCCGGCCGATGTCATCTATAGCGGCCAAAGCCGGGGCTTCTCGGCGCGCGTCCAGCATGCCGGCGGAAAGATGCCGGAGGTCCGGCTGTCCTTCCTGCCATAGAGCGCGCCGGGCATGGAATGGCCGGTTTTCTTGCCACGGGTCGCGCCAATCCCGTTAATTTCATGGCTGGCGAGGCTGTTTCAGGCTCGCATATGTGCTAACGGCTTACCCTTCTTTTCATGGAGCAAGCCCTTATGCCTGTCGTGCGCGGAAAAAACATCGAGCCGCTTTTCACCGCCGAGCAGATCGCCGAGCGCAATCATTCGATGGCGCGCGAGATCGCCGACGGCCCGACCAAGGACCTGCTGGTCATCGCCGTGCTCAAGGGGTCCTTCATCTTTGCCGCCGACCTGATCCGCGCCCTGCATGACACCGGGCTTGCCCCGGAGGTCGAGTTCATCACGCTGTCGAGCTACGGCATCGGTACGGTTTCGCAGGGCGTGCGCATCGTCAAGGATATCGACAGCGACGTGCATGGCCGCGATGTCCTGCTGATCGACGATATCCTCGAATCCGGCCGGACGTTGCTCTTTGCCAAGGAATTGCTCTTCGAGCGCGGGGCGCGCAACGTCACCATCGCCGTGCTGCTCGACAAGCGCGTGAAGCGCAAGGAAAAGCTGGAGGCCGATTATGTCGGCTTCGAATGCCCTGACTATTTTGTCGTCGGCTATGGCATGGATGTCGCCTATGCCTTTCGCGAACTGCCCTTCGTCGGCGTGGTCACCGGGGACGCCTGAGCGACAGCTAGAGCCTTTCCGAGTTAGATTGCAGCATTCGGTTGGCTCAAGCGGAGTCGGATGGCCGGTCGATCAGCCGGCCCGCCTCAGCCAACCCGAAGGGCCGGGCATCTTTGCGCCAGGATCAGAGGCGATCGGCTCGGACGTACCTTGGGGTATGCCCGTCGCCAATCGCCTCTGCCCTGACAAAAACCTGCACCGGCAGAATGCTGCAATCTAACCCGGAAAGGCTCTAAATGTTGCAGCGCTTTTGCGCGCCCCGTGGTGCTATCTTACTGTTCGAGACGGGTTGTTAACCATCTCGTCCATCGCTTCGTCATCTTTACCGATCGAAAAGGAAAGTCTGGTGATTTCCGTCGCGGGGCTGACACGGAGCGATGCACATATGGCAAGAATTCTGATCACGGAAGACGAGGATTCCCTGCGGTCTTTTGTAGCCCGGGCCCTGCGGCTTGATGGCCACGAGACCGATGAGGCGGCCGACGGGGCCGAGGGCCTGGAAAAGCTCAAGGATGGGGTCTACGATCTGCTGCTTTCAGATATCCGCATGCCTGTGATGGACGGTATTGAACTCGCCCATCAGGCGAAAGACGCTTTTCCCAGCCTGAAGATCCTGCTGATGACCGGTTATGCCGAACAACGCGAACGGGCCGACGATCTTGCCGAAAAGATCATCGATGTCGTCGCCAAACCGTTCGCGCTTCCCGATATCCGCAAGGCGGTCGCCCGGGCGCTCGTCGCGTAGAGGACGATGCTGGAAGGCGTGAGCGGTTTTCGAACGGTATCCCGCTCTATTTGTTGATAGATCCGGATTCAGATTTTAGGCCGTCCGGCCTAAAATCATCCTATCCAAGATCCGGTGGCGTGAGGCCTACTGGATATCCAGCAATCGTTCGAGATACCGCCGCTCCATTTCCTGCGGCGGATTGTTGCCGAGCTTTTCGCGGATCGCGTCGAGGATTTCTCGCGCCCGCTGAACGTCGATTTCGTCGGGCACCTTCACGCTGTTATCGCCGAAATCCGGTCCCTGGGTCCGCCGCGGCCGGCCGAGCGGGTCGCGGCCATTCTGGTCGCCCTGGCCCACCTGGCCGTTCGGACCTTGACCCTGCTGGCCCTGCTGCGCCTGCATCATCTGGTTCATCATGTCGCGGGCGCCCTGGCGAAGCGCTTCCAGCGCGCGGCCCTGGCCCTCGATGGCCGGCTGGCCGCGGCCCTGGCCGAGTTCACGGCCGGCACCTTCCATTTCGCGCTGCGCCTGGCCGAAGCCGGGGCCGGGCTTCATGCCCATCTCGCCGAGTCTTTTCTGCAATTCGCCGAGCTGCCTGCCCAGTGCATCCTGGTGGGCGCGCAGCTGCTTCAGCGCCTCGCGTAGCTGTTCGGCCGTCATCTGGTCGGAGGGCTGCTGGCCTTCCTTACCTTGCTGGCCCTGCTGCTGATCCTGCGGCTCGCCGTTCTCTCCGGGGTTCATCTCGTCGAGCAGCGGATCGCTCTCGCCCATGTCAGGCTCGCCGCGCTGCATGCGGTCCCTGAGCTGCTGGTCGAGCCGGAAGGTCTGTTCCATCAGCTTCTGCTGGTCGCGCAGGATCTCGCCGAGCTTGTCGATCTGCTTGCGGGCTTCGCTGTTTTCCTGGCTCTGCTGGCCGCGCTGCGGCCGGCCCGCCTGCAGGTTGTTCATCATCCGCTGCAATTCCGACAGCATCTGCTGGGCCGCGTCACGATTGCCGGAGCGGGCGAGATTCTCGATCTGATCCATCATCCGTTCCAGATCCTGCTGGCGCAGGATGTTCTGCGCATTCTGGTTCGGCTGCATCGGCGCGTTCTGCATGCGTTGGGCGAGCTCACTCATATAGTCCTGCATCGCCTTGCGCAGCTCGTCCATCAGCTTCTTGATCTCGGCATCCGGGGCGTTGCGGTCCAACGCGTCGGCGAGGTTCTGCTGGGCTTCGCGCAGCTTGCGCTCGGCAAGCGAAAGATCGCCGTCCTCCATGCCCAGCGCAATCTCCCAGAGATATTGGGCGGTATCTTTCAGCGCATCCTCGCCCTTTGCGAGCTTCATGCGCGTCAAGGCGGATTCGAGCAGCAGGTAGTTGGTAAGCTTGGGGATGGTCTCCTCGGGACGGATGGTCAGCGCCTCGTTCAGCGCGATCGCCTGCGGCATCTTGCGGGTGTCGAGGGCGAAAACCTGCCGTTCTTCGGCGACGGCGGCGGCGAGCGGCTCGTTAAAGCGCCGCGACGGCATTATCATCTCATGCGGCGGGCTGCGGCCGGTCTGGCCGGCGGCATCCTTGGCGACGAGCGTGATGCGCACGCGTTTGCCGGCAAGCGGATGTTCGCTCAGGTTCCGGCTGGTCACGCCCTTGGCGTCGCGGGCGTTGCGGCGGGGGATATCCAGCCGGTATTCCGGCAGCGGATAGAGCGGCGTCGCCGTCGGATCGGTGTCGACGGGAACGATTTCCGCATGCGCTTCCTGGACGCCGTAATCGTCCTTGACGGTGAAACCGATTTCAAGCGCGCCATTGACGCTGGGCTTCGGCAAGCCGTCGAAGGCGATTTCCGGGGCCTTGTCGGGAAGCACGTCGAAGCTCCAGCGGCGGCCGTTGACTTCGAGTGCGCCATTCTCCTCGAGCTTCATCACATGCGTCTGCGCGACGAGTGCCTGGCTGGCTGGGGCCTGGCTGGCGGGTGCGGCATTCGGCTGCTCGCCGCCTGCTGCCGCCGCTTGCTGAGGCTTGCTATCCGCCTGCACTGATATATCCCGCGCCTCGCCATTGGCCTTGCGGAACACCACTTTTTCGGCCGTCTTTCCGCCGCTGACGCGGACGGTGAGGCCTGAAAACTGCGGAATGCCGATCGGCGCCTGCTCGCTGCCATCGGCCGTCAGATAGATCGGCGCACGGCCGGTATAAGACGGCGGCGTCACCCAGGCGTCGATGCGCACCGCCGGATCGCTGACCACCTGCTCGGGTGCCGCCTGCAATGCGTCGCTGATCGAGCCGCCGTTGATCGACAGCGAATAACCGAAGGCAGTGACCAGCAGCAGCGCCGGGATGGCGCGCAGGGCGAAACGGTCATGCGCGGCGATATCAGGTCGCGGCAGGCCGGCATCGAGCGCTGCGATCTTTTCGGCCATGCGCGTCTGGTGCTCGCGCCAGAGCGCCCGGGCGAAGGGCGTATCGAAGGCGGGCTCGTCTTCCTGGACGGTGACCGGCTGGTGCGGCAGGCCGTTGCGTTCCTCCAGCAGGCGATCGGCTTCGGCGACCTTCGGCCAGCGCAGGGTGCGGAAGGGGATGAGCGAGGCGAGAAAGGCGGCGGCAAAGGCGATCAGCAGCAGGATGCGCAGCCAGTCCGGCACGCTGCGGAAAACGCCGAACCAGGAGGCGCAGAGATAAAAGGCAACGACCGCCAGGACCGGCATCAAAGGCGGCAGCAACTGCTCGAAAAACAGCACCACGCGCGCCAGCAGACGTTTGGTCGTCACCAGCCGGGCAAGCGAAGGACGGAGCGCAAACGCACCTTTCTTCTGCCTTGAGGGGCTTGTCATCGGTCCGGTCTCCGCGATCTGGCGTTCTGAAACAGAGGGCGCTTCCGGCGATTGCGGGGCAATACGCTCATGAACGAAAGGATAACACTCTTTGTGGCGAAGGCGAGGGCGAGCGGCCGGTAATACCGGCTTTTCACGTTTATTCGCCAAAAAGTGATGGCTGCTTAAAGCGCGTCGCGATCTTTCAGATCGCTCCTGGCGCTTTAAGTCTTTGTTTCACGCATGTCGTGATCGCAAACCGCTGCGCACTTTTGCGCGACATGCTTTAGAGCGCCGTGCGTCCTTTCGGACGCACAAAGGACGCTCTAGCATTTTGAATCTACGCTTCGTGCTTTCCGAGAATCGATTCCGATTTTCGGGCCGACGCGTTAATCCAGCCAGGCCGGGACGGAGTCGAGGCCGATCAGCTCGGCGTAGGTTCTGCGCGGGCGAATCGTATGGAAATCGCTGCCCTTGACCAGAACTTCGGGCACCAGCAGGCGGCTGTTATAGGTGCCGGCCTGGACTGCGCCATAGGCGCCGGCAGTGCTGACGGCCATCAGGTCGCCGGGCTTCGGCATCGCCATTTCGCGGTCGAGCGCCAGATAGTCGCCGGTCTCGCAGACCGGACCGACGACGTCGGCGCGAATGCGCGGAGCGTTGGCCGCCGAAATCGTCACCGGGCGGATCTCGTGATAGGCTTCGTAGAGCGTCGGGCGGATGAGATCGTTCATGGCGCCGTCGACGATGACGAAGGTCTTCTCGCCGCCATCCTTCACATAGAGGACTTCGGTCACCAGGATACCGGCATTGCCGACGATCAGCCGGCCGGGTTCGGTGATGATCTTGCAGTCCAGGCCGCGTAGCTGGTTCTTGACGATTGCCGCATAGGCATCCGGCAGCGGCGGCGGATTGTTGTCGTCCTTATACGGGATGCCGAGACCGCCGCCGATATCGACGTGGTGGATCGTGTGGCCGTCGGCGCGCAGCGTCGCGACAAGGTCGTGCAGCAGCTTGAAGGCGTCGTCGAAGGGCTGGAGCTCGGTGATCTGGCTGCCGATATGCATGTCGATGCCGGTGACCTCGATGCCCGGCAGCCTGGCGGCATGGGCATAGATGGCGCGGGCGCGCTCCCAGGAGATGCCGAACTTGTTTTCCTTCTTGCCGGTCGAGATCTTGGAATGCGTCTTCGCATCGACATCCGGGTTGATGCGGAAGGAAACCGGCGCTTTCTTGCCTGCGCTGACGGCGCGCTGGTTGAGGATTTCGAGCTCAGGCTCGGATTCGACGTTGAAGCAGTAGATGCCGGCCTCAAGCGCGAAATCCATCTCGGACGGAGTCTTGCCGACCCCTGAGAACATGATGCGGTTTGCCGGAATGTCGGCGGCAAGCGCGCGGCGCAGCTCGCCCTCGGAGACGACGTCGATGCCGGCGCCGAGACGGCCCAGCGTCTTCAGCACCGCCTGGTTCGAATTCGCCTTCATCGCATAACAGACCATGGAGTCCATGTCGGCGAAGGCTTCCGAAAAGACGCGGTAATGGCGCTCGAGCGTCGCGGTGGAATAGATGTAAAACGGCGTGCCGACCGCCTTGGCGATCTCGGGAACGGAGACATTCTCGGCATGAAGGACGCCGTCACGGTATTCGAAATGGTTCACGAGCTTATGCCTTAAAGAAGGGGGTCGAGAAGGAAGGGCTTATCAACGGTTCCCGGCTTTTTCGTCGGCTTGGAAACGTCGCCTTCCTTGGTTGCCGCAGCGCTCGGCGGATCGAGGTCGCCCTTGCGCCCGCATCCGGCAACGGCAAGGCCGATGACGGCGAGAACCACCGTCAGGCGGACGAGGTGCGGCAAGCTCTTCTGCATGGATATCCTCTTCTGCGGCATGTGCTGGCGTCATTCATCTCGAATGATGGACATCTTCATAACGAAGTTTATCCGCCTTGTGCACCCTGATTGTTGGAGGTCTTTCCGCGCCTGAAGGAAGGGCGTGGCGGCTTTTCGGCCCGCCCTTTGCTCTTCAGTTGCGGGCGCGCCAGAAGGCGATCTGCCTGCGCACTTCAGACGGCGCAGTGCCGCCGAAGCTCTTGCGGCTGGCGACCGAGGCCTCGACGGTCAGCACGTCATAGACCTTGTCGGTGATCGCGGAATGGATCGCCTGCAGATCGGCGAGCGGCAGTTCGGCAAGATCGCAGCCCTTGCTTTCGGCAAGCGCCACGGCGCGGCCGGTGACATGATGGGCGTCGCGGAAGGGCAGGCCCGCTTCTCGCACCAGCCAGTCGGCAAGATCGGTCGCCGTCGAATAGCCGGAGCCGGCCGCTGCCTTCATGCGCGCAGTGTTGACGGTCAGGTCGCGCACCATGCCGGTCATGGCCGCGATTGCCAGTTCCAGGCTCTCGGCTGCGTCGAAGACCTGTTCCTTGTCTTCCTGCATGTCCTTGGAATAGGCGAGCGGCAGGCCCTTCATGATCGTCAGCAGCGCCACCAGCGAGCCGTTGATGCGGCCGGTCTTGGCGCGCACCAGTTCGGCTGCATCGGGGTTCTTTTTCTGCGGCATGATCGACGAGCCGGTCGAAAACGCGTCGGAGAGACGGACAAAACCGAATTGCGGGGTCGACCAGATGACGATCTCCTCCGCCAGACGCGACAGGTGCATGCCTGTTATCGCTGCGATCGACAGGAATTCGATGGCGAAATCGCGGTCGGAGACCGTATCGATGGAGTTGCGGGTCGGCTCGCGGAAACCGAGCGCCCGGGCCGTCATGTGGCGGTCGATCGGATAGCCGGTGCCGGCAAGGGCGGCAGCACCGATCGGGCTTTCGTCCAGATGCTCGATGGCGTGGCGCACGCGGGAGCGATCGCGGCCGAACATTTCGACATAGGCCATGCAGTGATGGCCGAAGGTAACGGGCTGGGCGGTCTGCAAGTGGGTGAAGCCGGGCATGACGCTTTCGGCATGCTCTTCGGCGCGGTCGAGGAAGGCGGCGATCAGGCCGGTCAACATCTTCTCGGTCTTCTCAAGCTCTTCCTTCACCCAGAGACGGAAGTCGAGCGCCACCTGATCGTTGCGCGAGCGGGCGGTGTGCAGCCGGCCGGCCGCCGGTCCGATCAGCGTCGCCAGGCGTGCCTCGACATTCATATGGATGTCTTCGAGCTGGCGCGAGAATTCGAAATTGCCGCTTTCGATTTCTGACAGGATCGTGTTTAGCCCGTGAACGATCTTGTCCTTATCGTCTGATGAAATAATCCCCTGATGGGCGAGCATCGTCGCGTGGGCGATCGAACCGCGGATATCCTGCGCGAATAGCTTCTTGTCGAAACCGATCGAGGCATTTATCTCCTCCATGATCGCGTCCGGGCCGGAGGCGAAGCGACCGCCCCACATCTGGTTGGAGGATTTGGTGTCCGTGGTGTCGTCGGCCATGAGGTGTCCGCCTTGAGGATGCATGTCCAGGAGAATGAAATGACGACAAGAAAACCCCTCGGGCCGCCATCCCTGAAATGGATCGCGATGGCCGCCGTTGCGGGTGTCGTTGCCGGTGCGGCAGCGGTATACGTGAAGGAGACGGGGATTGGCAATGGCGGTGGTGAAACCGCTTCTGCGGAATGCAAGTCTGCCAGGGAACGCGCAGCCAGCCTCACACCGCTGATGAAGGGGCAGGTGGCCGCCATGGTTGCCGCCACCGAGCCGCGCAAGCTGACGGCGGTTTCCTTCAACGGGCCGGATGGCAAGCCGCTGACGCTCGATCATTTCGCCGGCAAGACCGTGCTTCTCAATCTCTGGGCCACCTGGTGCGTGCCCTGCCGCGAGGAAATGCCGGCGCTGAACGCACTCGAAAAGGAGATGGGCAGCGACAAATTCCAAGTCGTGCCGGTCAATATCGACACCGGCGACGATGAGAAGCCGAAGACCTTCCTGACTGAAACCGGCGTCGATGCGCTGCAGCTCTACCGCGACAATACGATCGGCGTCTTCAACAGCCTGAAGAAGGAAGGGCTTGCCTTCGGCCTTCCGGTGACGCTGCTGCTCAACGACAAGGGCTGCCTGATCTCCGCCATGAACGGCCCGGCCGCGTGGGATAGCGAAGACGCGAAGGCGCTAATCAAGGGTGCGATCGGGTCGTAACGACGTTGATCAGGAGTCCCCATCTCCTCTCATGAGAAAGACGCCGGCGATTCCGATAAGGACGCAGCATTGCAGCAGGAACATGGGTGTTTCGGTCGACATGGCGTTTCCTCCCGTTCCCGGCAAGGAAAGCATTTAGCGGGCGCTCGGTCTATTCGCCCTTTCTGGTGATGGCCGCTTAACGCGTCGGGACCGGCACTTCGCCGCGATAGTCATAGAAGCCGCGGCCGGATTTGCGTCCGAGCCAGCCGGCCTCGACATATTTCACCAGCAACGGGCAGGGACGATATTTCGAGTCCGCCAGACCGTCATGAAGCACCTGCATGATCGACAGGCAGGTGTCGAGACCGATGAAATCGGCAAGCTGCAGCGGCCCCATCGGATGGTTGGCGCCGAGCTTCATCGCCGTATCGATGGCGTCGACCGTACCGACGCCTTCATAGAGCGTGTAGATCGCCTCGTTGATCATCGGCAGCAGGATGCGGTTGACGATGAAGGCCGGAAAATCCTCGGCAACGGTGATGGTCTTTTCCAGCGTGCCGACGAATTCCTTGGCGGCGGAGAAGGTCTTTTCATCGGTTGCGATGCCGCGCACCAGTTCGACCAGCTTCATCACCGGCACCGGGTTCATGAAATGTATGCCCATGAAGCGTTCGGGCCGGTCGGTGGCGGCGGCAAGCCGGGTGATGGAAAGGGAAGAGGTGTTGGTGGCAAGCAGCGCTTCCGGCTTCAGGACCGGACAGACCTGCGCATAGATCTTGCGCTTGACGGTTTCATCCTCGGTGGCGGCTTCGATGACGAGATCGGACGGGGCGAGATCATTGACGTCGGACGAGCCGGATATCAACGACAAGGTCGACTTGCGTTCCTCTTCGGTCATCTTGCCGTTGGTCACCAGGCGGGCGAGGTTGCCGTTAATGGTGGCGAGGCCGGATTCGATGCGGTCCTGGGAGAGGTCGTAGATGTGAACCCTGTAACCTGCGGCGGCCGAAACATGCGCGATGCCACAACCCATCTGGCCGGCACCGATGATACCAATATTCTTCAACACCGCATTCATCTCCAAACCCCCGCACGGCATCCGCCCCCGCGCTGCCGCATTTTTCTAGCAATACTGCCGGACGAAGGATCGCCCGGCAGCAGTAGTAGACCGATAAAAGATAATTTTCCAGTCATTCGCACGTGCGAAAGAAAAGCATTTGACGCGCTCAGAGCGCCTTTTGCAATTCCGGTAGGACGTCGAAGAGATCGGCGACCAGTCCGTAGTCGGCAACCTGGAAGATCGGCGCCTCCTCGTCCTTGTTGATGGCGACGATCACCTTACTATCCTTCATCCCGGCCAGATGCTGGATGGCGCCTGATATGCCGCAGGCGATATAGAGCTGCGGCGCCACCACCTTGCCGGTCTGGCCGACCTGCCAGTCGTTCGGCGCATAACCGGCATCGACGGCCGCACGGCTTGCCCCGACGGCAGCCCCGAGCTTGTCGGCGAGCGGCAGGATGACTTCCCGGAACTTCTCGGCAGAGCCGAGCGCCCGGCCGCCGGAGATGATGATCTTCGCCGAGGTCAGTTCCGGACGGTCGGAGGCCGACAGCGCATCGGCGACGAAGCGCGACAGAGCGGGATCGGAAACCGCTGCAACCGTCTCGATCGGCGCGGAGCCGCCTTCGGCTGCAGAGGCGAAGGAGGCGGTGCGCACGGTGATGACCTTCGTGGCATCGGTTGCCTGCACCGTCTGGATGGCATTGCCGGCATAGATCGGCCGTTTGAAGGTATCGGCAGAGATCACCTCGATGATCTCGGAGACCTGGGCGACATCGAGCAGGGCAGCGACGCGCGGCAGCACATTCTTGCCGACCGACGTCGCAGCCGAGAGGATCGTGTCGTAGCTACCGGCCAGCGAGACGATCAGGTCGGCCAGCGGTTCGGCCAGATTGTTGGCCAGCGCATCGCTTTCGGCCAGCAGCACCTTGGAGACGCCGGCAAGCTTGGCAGCCGCATCGGCAGCGGGCTTGGCGCCCTTGCCGGCGACCAGCACATGCACGTCGCCGCCGATCTTGGTTGCGGCCGTCAACGCCTTGGCGGTCTGGTCGGAAAGGCTTGCATTGTCGTGGTCAGCCAGAAGAAGAATGGTCATGATAAGGGCTCCCTGGTTCTGGCTTAAAGCACGCCGGCTTCGTTCTTGAGCTTGTCGACCAGCTCGGCGACCGACTTGACCTTGACGCCGGCCTTGCGGCCGGACGGCTCCTCGGTCTTCAACACCTTGAGGCGCGGTGTGGTGGAGACGCCAAAGTCGGCAGGAGACTTCTTGTCGAGCGGCTTCTTCTTCGCCTTCATGATATTCGGCAGCGAGGCATAACGCGGTTCGTTCAGGCGCAGGTCCGAGGTGACCACTGCCGGCAGCTTGATCTCGATCGTCTGCAGGCCGCCATCGACTTCGCGGGTGACGGTCGCCTTGCCATCGCCGATCTCGATCTTCGAGGCGAAGGTCGCCTGGGCAAACCCAAGCAGGGCCGCCAGCATCTGGCCGGTCTGGTTGCTGTCGTCATCGATCGCCTGCTTGCCGACGATAACAAGGCCGGGCTGTTCGGCATCGGCGACAGCCTTGAGGATCTTGGCGACCGCCAGCGGCTCGACCGCATCGTCGGTCTCGACCAGGATCGCCCGGTCGGCGCCCATGGCAAGGGCCGTCCTCAGCGTCTCCTCGGCCTTGGCAGGACCGATCGACACCACGACAACCTCCTCGGCCTTGCCGGCTTCCTTCAGCCGCAGCGCCTCTTCCACCGAGATCTCGTCGAACGGGTTCATCGACATCTTCACATTGGCAAGCTCGACACCCGTGCCATCCGGCTTCACCCGGATCTTCACGTTGTAGTCGACAACCCGTTTGACTGGGACGAGTATCTTCATGGGGTCCTTCCTTCAGGAGAAACTGGCTTCAGAGGCTTTTTTAGAAAATGCGCGCTTGGGCGCCGCTCCGATTGTCGAATGGCGACATGGATACGCGTTTTTCCTCCAAATTCAACGCTTCCATGACGCCGGCAGGCAATTTGCCTCGGCAATATATGGACGTTTACGTTCACGTCAATATAGCTATCAGCGTCGGCCCCAGGGAAAGCGCTGCGCCGTTTGCCCGTCCGTACCGGCCGCGATGGCCGGACCGGCACTGCGGTCGTTTCTCACGGCGCGGGGCGTGACGATCTGCCGGTCGAAGAGCGGTACACCCGGCCGGCGCAACACCAGGATCAGAAGAGCGCCGGCAAGAATGCCGCCGACATGCGCGCCCCAGGAAACGTCGCTATCAGGGGTGATCGCCAGCATGAAGAACTGCTGCCCGATCCACAAAAGCAGCGGAATGAAGGCCGGCAGGGGCAGTGGCACACGGAAGAACACCAGCACCCAGACCCTGACGCGCGGATGCAGCATGACATAGGCGGCAACGACGCCGGAGATCGCCCCCGAGGCGCCGACCAGCGGCGCTTGCGAGGTCATGGTCAGCAGGCCGTGGCAGAGCGCGCCGGCGGCCGCGCAGAGGAGGTAGAAAATCAGGAAACGCAGATGCCCCATGGCATCCTCGACATTGTCGCCGAAGACCCAGAGGAAGATCATGTTGGAGGCCAGATGCCAGAAGCCGGCATGGACGAAGGCATAGGTGAGATAGGTCAGCGGTTCCGGCACGATTTCCAAGCCCGGCGCCAGCACAGCGTCGCCGAAGGCGATCGCGGGGATATAGCCTAGCCCGACAGTTGTCGCCTGGGCTGCCTGTTCGCTCTCCAGGCTGGTCAAAAGCCAGACCGCGATATTCAGTGCGATCAGTGAGAGTGTCACCCACTGGACCTTGATATGTTTCAGCGTATTGGCGTCGTGAAGTGGTATGAACATAAGGCCCCCCGGCGATCGTGCGGCAAGCCTATCTGTTTTTTCCCGGAACCCAAAGCACATCCGCATGGCCGCGGTCATTGGCATGGCGTGCGGCGACGAAGAGAAAATCGGAGAGCCGGTTGACATATTTCATCGCCGCCTCGCTGACGATTTCGCCATCGGTGCGGGCAAGCGCCACCATCTGACGTTCGGCGCGCCGTGCAATCGTCCGGGCAAGATGCAGATGTGCGGCGGCCGGGCTGCCGCCCGGCAGGATGAAGGATTTCAGCGGCTCGAGAGCGGCATTCAGCTGGTCGATATCGCGCTCGACGCGGTCGACCTGCGTCTCGACGATCCGCAGCGGCTCATAGGCCGGCGGCTCACCGGTGTCAGGGGTGGCGAGATCGGCGCCGAGATCGAAGAGATCATTCTGGATCGACATCAGCATGGCGTCGAGTTCGGGCAGGCCTGAAGTGTGCAGCCGCGCCAGGCCGATCGCGGAATTGGCCTCGTCGATCGTGCCATAGGCCTCGACGCGCAGATCGTCCTTTGTCCGGCGCGGGCCGGAAACCAGCCCGGTCGTGCCGTCGTCACCTGTCTTGGTGTAGATCTTGTTGAGTTTGACCACGGTTCCCCCTCAAAGCGCCGTCAAGTCGGGCGGCCGCCGCCGGTCAGCCAGAGCGTTATCATGATCAGGACGACGGCGATCGCCTGCAACAGGACGCGAAGCTGCATCAGCTTGTTGGAGCGGTTGGCATCGCCGCCCTTCATCATGTTGAAGAGACCGCGGATCAGCACCAGGGCGACGGCGCCCATAACGATGATCGCGAGGACATAGGTGAACGTGGACATGGCACTCAGCTTTCTCAGTCAGTCCGTCCAGCGCATCAGGCGGTAGAAGAGGTCTGCCGGAAGCAGCCGCTTCAGGAACATGCCCTGCTTAGCCGGAGTCGTTACGGGATAATGTGGTCTTGGATTTTTCGAGTTCAATGCGTGTTTCAATACGGAATAGACCGCCTCCGGGCCGAGTTTATGGCGGTTGACCGGCCCCGATCCGTCGAGCCTTGCCAGTTGTCTGCTGTAATCGACCGCGTGCGGCGAATTGTCGAGGTCGATATTCTCCTTGATCTTTGCAAGCGCGTTGGCGGTGAAACGGGTGGCGATCGGTCCCGGCTCGATCAGGCTCACATGGATTCCGCTGCCTTGCAACTCCATGCGCAGCGTGATGCTGAGGCCTTCGAGCGCGAATTTGGATGCGGTGTAGGCGCCGCGATAACGATAGGGCACGACACCGAGGATCGACGAGCATTGGACGATCCGCCCCTCTCCGCGTTTGCGCATCGGCGGAATGACCTGCCGCGTCAGTTCGTGCCAGCCGAAGAAATTCGCCTCGAACTGGGCGCGCAGCACTGCAGTCGAAAGATCCTCGACGGCGCCCGGCTGGCCGTAGGCGCCGTTGTTGAAGAGCGCGTCGATGCGGCCGCCGCTGCGTTCGAGAACCGCGCCGACCAGATCGGAAATCGTCTCGGGCCTGGTATAGTCCATCAGGAAGGTCTCTATGCTGTCTGCTTCCAACCCCTTGAGGTCGTCCGGCTTGCGCACCGTCGCGAAGACACGCCAGCCATCGGCTTTCAGCGCCCGCGCGCAATGAGCGCCGATCCCGGACGAACATCCGGTGACGACGATGATGCGCTCTCCCGCCATGGAATGATTCCTGTACAAAATGGGACTCGTTTCCCATATTCGGCCAGAGGATACAATCTGGAAAGCCGGAGACGGAATGCCGAAGGTGCTGCGCACGATCTACGACGTGGTCTATGACGCGATCTGTCACATGGTCGAGGACGACGGCTTTGCCATGGCAAGTCACGTGGCACTGTCGAGCCTGCTTGCGGTTTTCCCGTTCCTGATCTTCGGCACCGCGCTTGCAAGCTTCCTCGGCGCCGATCAGTTCTCCTCGACCGCCATCCACCTGATCTTCGACACCTGGCCCGAGGCGATCGCCAAGCCGCTGGCCGACCAGGTGCTGCAGGTGCTGACCATTCCGCGCGGCGGGCTGCTGACGATCTCCGTGCTGGCGGCCGCCTATTTCGCTTCGAACGGCGTCGAGGCGTTGCGCATCTCGCTCAACCGCGCCTACCGGGTGCAGGAGACGCGGCCCTGGTATTTCACCCGTCTCTTCAGCCTCGGCTACGTGTTGATCGCGGTCATCATCTTTGCGGCGATCAGCATTCTGCTCGTCGCCCTGCCGCTGGCGCTCGATTATTCCAGGAAATGGTTCCCACTGTTTGCCGATACGCTCGACATCGTCTTCAGCTGGCGCATCTACGGCACGCTGGTGGTTCTGACGGTTGGACTGCTGGTCATGCATCTCTGGCTGCCGGCCGGCAAACGACGGGTCTTCGACGTTATTCCGGGCGTTTTGCTGACACTGCTTCTGTGGCTCGCCGGCGCACTGATCTTTGCCTACTACCTGGCGACCTTCGCCAATTATACGGCAACTTATGCCGGTCTGGCCTCCGTCATGATCGTGTTGATCTTCCTCTACATGGTCGGCGTCATCTTCATCATCGGGGCGGAGATCAATGCGGCGCTGATCAAGTTCCGCGTCTTCCGGATGTTTTCCCATACGCTTTCGATCGTCGGCAGAGAGCGTGTCGAAAGGCCATCAGAGCCCGACAAGACGGCGAATATCCGCTCCTGACATGCCTTGGGCGCGCAATTCGCCAAGCCCGGTGTCGCCTTCGCTTTTCGAAAGTTTGCGGCCGTCGACGCCGAGAATGAGGCGATGATGGTGATAGACCGGCTGCGGTAGCCCGAGCAGCACCTGCAGCAGCCTGTGCACCGATGTCGCATGGAAGAGGTCGAGCCCCCGCACGACATGGGTGACGCCCTGCAGCGCATCGTCAACGACAACGGAAAGATGATAGCTCGATGGCGCATCCGAGCGCGACAAGATGACGTCGCCCCAGACGCCGGGCTCGGCGGCGATTTCGCCAGTCCTACCGTCGCCGGTTTCAGTCCAGAACAGCAGCTGACCGATCAGGTCGAGCGCCTTGCGCATATCGAGCCGCCAGGCATGTTTCCTCCCCGCGGTCAGCATTTCCTGCCATTCGTCTTTCGGCCGGTCGCGGTCACCTGCCGGATAATGCGGAGTGCCGTCTGGATCGCGTGGCCAGGATTCTCCCGCCGCCTCGTAGGCCGCGACGCGCGCCTTCACCTCGCCGCGCGTCAGGAAGGCCGGGTAGACCAGACCGCGCTCGATCAGCGCATGCAATGCTGCCTGATATTCGGGGAAATGTTCCGACTGGCGCCGCACCGGGCTTTCCCAGCGGATATCAAGCCAGTCGAGATCCCGGTGGATGCCGGCCTCGAACTCGGGCGTACAGCGTGTCTGGTCGATATCCTCGATGCGGAGCAGCAGGCGGCCTTGTTCAGCCCGCGCCATGTCGTGGTTCAGCAGCGCCGAGAGGGCATGGCCGAGATGCAACGCCCCGTTGGGACTCGGCGCAAAGCGAAAGACGGGTTTTTGACGCTCACTCGTGGTCATGCTTTCTTCTGCCATGGATTCGGCTTTTGAACCACTGCGAGGCAATGTGCAGATCATCCGCAACGAAGACGACGTCAGGCAGGGGCTCGAAGCATTGCTTCGCCTCGATCCGCGCCTTGCGCCGATCGCAGCGGACGCCGGACCCGTTCCGCTGCGATTGCGCGAACCCGGCTTTGCCGGGCTTGCCCATATCATCGTCTCGCAGATGGTGTCGCGCGCCAGCGCCGACGCGATCTGGCGGCGCATGCTGCCAGCGGATGGTCTTTTGACTGCCGAAGGCTACATGCTGCTTCACGCAGAGGCATGGCGCGAATTCGGCCTGTCGCGCGCCAAGGCCGACACTCTGTCGCGGATCGCCGAAGCGGTTGCCTCCGGCCGCCTCGATCTCTCCGGCCTCTGCCTGAAGCCGCCGGGCGAGGCGCTTGGCGAACTCACCGCGCTGAAGGGTATCGGCCCTTGGACGGCGGAGGTCTATCTGATGTTTTGCGGCGGCCATGCCGATGTTTTCCCGGCCGGCGATGTCGCACTGCAGAATGCGGTCGGGACGGCATTCGGCCTTGCGGCACGGCCGCAGGCGAAGGCGCTTGCCGAGCTTTCGGAAGTCTGGTCGCCGTGGCGCTCGGTGGCGGCACGGCTTTTCTGGGCCTATTACGCCACGAAAATGCGCCGCGACATGGTGCCGATCGGCTGATCGGCAACACTCTTCATTTTGCCTTTATCCTCTGAATTTATTGGACTTCACAATCCTGTAACAACCGGCCTAATATACAGGTGCAGATGCCGAATCGATCAGGAGAGTCCCTTGACGATTGCAGTCTCCCCGCAGGCCCTGCCGGCGCTCGTCCTGAACGCTGACTACCGGCCGCTGAGTTATTATCCCTTGTCGCTATGGTCCTGGCAGGACGCGATCAAGGCGGTATTTCTCGACCGTGTGAATATCATCGCAGAGTATGAACATTCGGTTTCCTCACCGAGCTTCTCGATGCGGCTTCCGAGTGTCGTGTGCCTCAAGACTTACGTTCAGCCGTCCCGCAATCCCGCTTTCACCCGGTTCAACGTCTTCCTGCGCGACCGGTTCGAATGCCAGTATTGCGGCGCCCATGACGACCTGACCTTCGATCACGTCATCCCGCGCGCCCATGGCGGCGAGACGACCTGGGAGAATGTCGTGGCTGCCTGTTCGCCGTGCAATCTGCGCAAGGGCAGCAAGCTTCCCAAGCAGGCAGGCATGTTCCCGGCGCAGAAGCCCTACCAGCCGACGGTGCAGGATCTGCACAATAACGGCCGGCTGTTCCCGCCGAACTATCTGCATGACAGCTGGCTCGATTATCTCTACTGGGATACCGAACTGCAGCCGTGATCGAGTTGCTTACAGCACGGCGTCCTTCGGAGGCACAGAGAACGGCCGACTTAAGGGATTATGCAGAGGCAGCCCTGCGAACGCCTGCAAAGGCGAAGGCTGCGAGCAGAATTCCGGCAATCACGTTCCAGCCTGCAAAAGACAGGCCGAGCACCCGCAGCGCCGCATCGGTGCAGGACGGGCCTTTGATGGTGTTGAGTTCGCCGAGCAGATCGCCGGCATTGGTCGTCATGCTGCTTGCCGTGGTCGAGCAGGTGGCCGGCCCCGGCCAGAAATGCCATTCGACGCCAGCGTGATAGACACCCATGCCTGCCGTGACCAGCATCAGGATGCCGGCCGCCAGGATGAGCGCGCGGGTGATCCAGTTCGGCAGGCCGACGAGCTCGGAGATTGCGGCGAGAATCGCGATCGGGACGGCGTAATAATAAGGCTGGCGCTGCAGCAGGCAGAGCGCGCAGGGAATATAGCCGCCGATATATTGGAAGCCCAGCGCCGTGCCGACGACGGCCGCCATGCCGATCGCGAGCAGCAGGGAATAGGTAAAGCCGGGGCGGGTGAGCGGCGAGGAAGTGGCAGTCATGGCGGAACTCCGCAAAGTTGGTAAAGCCTGAGATGCGGATTCAGATTTTAGGCCTGTTCGGCCGAAAATCATCCTGTTCTAGTGAGCGAGATAGCGGTAGGCGGGATATAACACGATCACGGCGGCGGCACCGACGCTGACGATCTGGCCGAGGCGCTTCTCGATGAAATGGCGGATCGGCTCGCCGTAACGGCGCAGCAGCCAGGCGAGGAAGAGGAAACGCGCGCCGCGCGCGACGATCGCCGAGACGACGAAAAGCCCCAGATTGACGTGGATGACGCCGGACAAAATCGTGACGATCTTGATTGGCGGCAGATGCGCGAGACCCGAAGTGACGAGCAGCAGCAGGATCCACTCGTAGGTGACATAGGCCTTCATCTGCTCGAAGGCGTCGAGTTTGCCGTAGAATTCGAGAACCGGCCGCGCAACCGTTTCATAGGCGTAAAAGCCGAGCGCCCAGCCAGCAATGCCGCCGAGCACGGAGGCGACGGTTGCAATCAGCGCATAGCGGTAGGAGCGTTCCGGCCTCGAAAGCGCCATCGGCAGGAAGAGCACATCGGCGGGGACGAGAAAGACGGAGCTTTCGACGAAGGCGATGACGGCGAGCCAGACTTCGGCCGATTTGCGCGAGGCCAAAGACATGGTCCAGTCGTAAAGTCTGCGGAGCATTCCGTTTCCTTCCTGTTGCGGTGCAAAAGCTTTAGGGGCCGTGCGCGGTGCTGTAAATGCTCGCCCGTGTCCTTCCTGCCACCGCCGTCCAAAAATTTTCGTGATGCGGCGCATCCGCGCCTCTCTCGAGATTTCATGGGATTGCGAATCGGCCATTCTGCGGCAAGCTGTATTAGAGCATAGGGTCGACGTGCAGGGTGGCATGAGAATGTTCGAAGTGATCGAAGGCGGCCGTGGGCAGGCCGTGCAAATGGATGACCGGTCCGAAAAGGGGCGCGGACCGAGCAGAGACGATGTCCGCCAGGAGGCTGCGCGGCGGCTGAGCGCCAGCGGCTATCATCTGTCCCGCATCCGGGAGTTTGCGACCGGCGCGCCGATGCTGGCGTCTCTCAAATACTTGTCGCTACAGATCGATTTCGCGGCCGAGACATTGTCGCGCCTCGATCCGATCCCGGAGGATTTCCGTGCCGATGGCTATTGGCCGGCGGTCTAAAGCGCGTCGCAATCCTCAGATTCGCTTGCGATTTAGATGTTTGCTTTTACGCATGTCGGAATCGCAAAACCGCTGCTCAGTTTTGCGCGACCTACTCTAGGCAATCACGCTATCGCGCTCCCGCGAGAAATGCGGCGGTGTTTGCTCAGGACAGGTCCATCGACTTTTCCCATTGCTGGCGCAGGACGTTCATCTCCGTGCGCTTCTGGGCCATTTCGCTGACGGCGGCGCGCAGATTGGGATGGTGTGACATGAACATGTTAAAGTCTCGCCGCTCGAGCACCTCGAACTGGCAGAAATCGACGGCAATGACGTCGGCGGTGCGTCGTCCGCCGGTGAGAAGCGCCATTTCGCCAAAAAAGGCGCCCGGTTCCAGGCGGATCGCACCGCTGGCGAGCCGCACCTCCACCGCTCCCGAAGAGATGAAATACATGCTGTCGCCGCGGTCGCCGCGGCGAATGACGCGTTCGCCGGGAGGGGCGGACTTTGCCTTGAAGAGCAGCAGCAGCTCCTCTTGCGCGTCCTCGCTGACCTCGGAGAACAACGGGAAAGTTTCGATCAGCTGCTGCATCTTCAACTGATGCTGACGCTCGCGCTCCTCGCTGAGCGCCCTGATCTTTTCCAGTTCCTTGCCGAGCGCTTTCTGCCTCTTTCTGCCGTAATTTTCCCAAAGGGAGGGCCATGTCGAATGGATATATTTCTTCAGTCCGTCGGTCGCCAGGATCACGATCGGGTTCAGCGTAATCGACAGGATTGCGGCGGCAAGGATCAGATCCTGGCCCTCATGCGGCAGAAGCCCGAGCGACACGCCGAGACCGGCGAGGATGAAGGAGAATTCGCCGATCTGGGCGAGGCCGCCGGCCAATGTCAGCCCCAGGCCGATCGGATATCTGAGCAGGATAACGATGAGGAAGGTGATGATGCCCTTGCCGAGGATGACCAGCGCCAGCGCGCCGATCACGGCCAGCGGCTGGCGCACCAGGATCGAGGGGTCGAAGAGCATGCCGACGGAGACGAAGAACAGCACGGAGAAGGCATTCTGCAGCGGCAGCGAATCGGCGGCCGCCCTGTGGCTGAGCTGGGATTCGCTCATGACGACACCGGCAAAAAATGCGCCGAGTGCAAATGAGACGCCGAAGATCGCCGCCGAGCCGAAGGCAATGCCGAGCGCGATCGCCAGGACTGTCAGCGTGAACAGCTCACGCGAGCCGGTGCGGGCGATCATCGTCAGCAGCCAGGGCACGATGCGAGGGCCGAGGAAGATCGCCATGGCGGCGAAGGCCGCCACCTTCAACAGCGTCAGGCCGATCGTCAGCACCAGCGGCAGGTCGCCGAGGCCGTGGTTGGTCGTATCGGCGGCGTTGCCACCCAGAAGCTCTGCGAGCGCCGGCAGCAGCACCAGCGCCAGCACCATCACCAGATCCTCGACGATCAGCCAGCCGACGGCGACGCGTCCGCTTGGCGCGTTGACGAGATTGCGCTCCTCCAGCGCCTTCAAGAGAACGACGGTGCTCGCCACCGACAGGCTGAGGCCGAGGACGATGCCGGCGCCGAGGCTCCAGCCCCAGAGTTGGCAAAGGCCGACGCCGAGCAGGGTGGCGAGAATGATCCGTCCGATCGCGCCCGGCACGGCGATGCCGCGCACGGCGAGCAAGTCGGAGGCGGAAAAATGCAGGCCGACGCCGAACATCAAAAGGATGACGCCCATTTCGGCGAGCTGACCGGCAAGGGCGGTGTCGGCGACGAAGCCCGGGGTGAACGGCCCCATCAGGATGCCGGCCATCAGGTAGCCGACGAGCGGCGGCAGCCGGAGCCGATCGGCGCCGTAGCCCAGGATCGCGGCGAAAACAAAACTGACGGCAACCGTCGCGATGAGTCCTACTTCCTGATGCACGTCCGCCCTCTCTATTTGTAGCGGCGGCCACTTTGGACGAAGCGCAAGCAAAATTAAACAAGTGATTTGAGCGGTGAGGCCCCCTCACTCATAGTTCTGGCCCGCCAGATGCAGACGTTGTCTGCGGCACGGCCGGGCCGTCACAATGTTGGAACCACTTGCGGCTTGCCTCGTTGCCCTTTCATCAAGAAAGGAGAACGACATGCGGAAGATTATCCTGAACTGTACTGTGGCGGCCCTTGCCGCCTGCTCGTTTGCAGCGCCTGTTCTTGCCGATAGCGTCTATGTCAGGGAGCGTTCCTATGATGACGGCTATCGTCACGAGCGGGTACGACCTGGAATTACCATCAGCGAGCGAGGCGTCACTTTTGGTGCCGTGCGCGAACGTGAGCACCGCCGCTACCGCGATAGTGGCTGCGAAACCAGGAGCGTCACGCGCCAGACCGATGAAGGCGAGGTCACCAAGACGGTCCGACGCTGCAATTAACGAGACATACGCTACAAGGGCGAAGCCCGGTTCCCACGAGCCGGGTTTTCGCCTTTTGTGGCGCGACTGTCTGAATGGGTGGTGGAAGTGGTCCGTCGGTGTTATGAGCACGCCTTTGGTAAAAGCGCGTTCCCAGCGCAAATACCTCCCGCACAGGATTTTTACTATGATTGAGCTTACCCCGTCCCAGATCGCCGCACTCAAACTCGCCAGGGATGGAGATCTCTATCCTCAGCCAGCCAACAAATGGACGCACCAGAACGCGCAGGTGACTTACGCAAAAACCGACCGTTGGAAAGAGCGGCCGCAGAAAATCAAATCAGTCACTGCCAAGACGCTGGGTGAATTGAAGGAGCCGGGTTTCCTCGAGCGGCGGCATCTGGACGACGACGTCTCAAAAGACGTCTACGGCATCACCATGGCCGGCAAAATGTGGCTGTTGAAGAACAAGTAGGCTTCACCCGCAGGCGAATTTTGCTCCGTAGTCCCGTATCAGGTCTCCTGAGGCAGGGCTACGCGAAGCGATTTGAGATGATGGTGCAGCTAGCCGGAGCATTGTCGAACCAGTCCGCCTTCGTTCCTGACGGAACTACGGCGCGACAACCCTTCGCTTAGCTGCTCTTCGGCCTGCCGAGCCGAAGTTCGCAGAGCGTAGGTGGTGCCCCATGCCGGGGTCGAACCAGCACTTCTTTCGAAACTCGATTTTGAGTCGAGCGCGTCTACCAATTCCGCCAATGGGGCAACGGATACGAACGGGCGGCTGTCTAACATGCGAGCGCCTGCGCGCGCAAGACGGGCAAGCGAAGTTATCAGACCGATCCGGTGGAGAGACCCGGCCTCGTTTCGAGGCCGGGTCCGGTCGATATCAATGGGCTGCAGCGGGGGCCGGGCTGCTGAGGCCGGACTTCTTCAATGTGATCGCCAGGATCGAGGCCAGCAGGCAGAAGGCGCCGGCGACGAAGAAGGCGGGCAGATAGCTCGAAAGCTCCGTGCGCGAGAGGCCGGCGCCATAGGCGGCGGTGGCGGCTCCCAGCTGATGGCCGGCAAAGACCCAGCCGAAAACGAGGCCGACCTTTTCGCGGCCGAAGCGGTCGGCGGCGATCTTGACGGTCGGCGGCACGGTGGCGATCCAGTCAAGGCCGTAGAAAATGGCGAAGATGGAAAGGCCGTAAAAGCTGAAATCACTGAAGGGCAGGTAGAGCAGCGAGAGGCCGCGCAGGCCGTAATACCAGAACAGCAGCCAGCGATTGTCGAACCGATCGGAGAGCCATCCGGAGCCGATCGTGCCGAAGAAATCGAAGATGCCCATGACGGCGAGCACGCTGGCGGCGGCCACGGGCACGATGCCGAAATCGCCGCAGAGGGTGACGAAATGGGTCTGGATCAGGCCGTTGGTGCTGAGGCCGCAGATAAAGAAGGTGGCGAAGAGGATCCAGAAGGTCGAGGTCTTCGAGATTTCCCTGAGGACGGTGATCGGCGTCATCAGCGCGACGCCGAGCGAGGTGGCTGCCGGCGGCGGCGTCACGTGCGTTTCGCCGAGAGCCGGCAGGTTGAGGTCGGCCGGGCGGTCGCGCATGAAGGCGAGCACCGCAAGGGCTGCGACCATGATCATGGCGCAGACGAAAAACACCGTCGAGCGCCAGCCGTAGCGTTCCGTCAGCTCGGCCATCAGCGGCAGAAAGACGAGCTGGCCGGTGGCCGAGCTTGCCGAAAGCATGCCGACGACGAGGCCGCGATGCCTGGTGAACCAGCGGGAGGAGATCGTCGCGGCGAGCACCATGGCTGTCAGACCGGTGCCGAAGCCGACGACGATGCCCCAGAGCAGCAGCAACTGCCACAGCGTGGTCATGAACAGCGAACCGATGAAGCCGGCGCCGATCAGGGCGAGCGCGAAGACGATGACCTTGCGCACGCCGAAATAATTCATGAAGGCGGCGGCGAACGGACCCATGAAACCGAACAGGATCAGACGGATCGCCAGCGCCGAGGAAATCTGCGAGGTCTCCCAGCCGAACTCGTCCTGCAGTGGCTTGATGAGAACGCCGGGTGCGCCCATGGCGCCGGCGGTGACCAGCATGGTGAGGAAGGTCGCGGCAACGACGACCCAGCCGTAATGGATGTTGCGCCGGGCAAGGGTGGAGGCGAGGGCTGTGGAAACCATGGGCAAGATTCCGTTCGAATTCAGGTTCGCGAAAGTACAGGACCGATTTACATGATGGTCATCATATTTCTTGCGTATTGATGATGGACGTCATATATTTTGTCAAGCGACTATTTCTGGAGACGAAAAATGCGGGTCAGCCGCGAGAAATTTGCCGAAAACCGCGAAAAGATCCTGAGCGTTGCGGGCGTGCTTTTCCGCGAGAACGGTTTCGACGGGGTCGGCGTTGCTGACATCATGAAGGCGGCGGGGCTGACGCATGGCGGCTTCTACGGTCATTTCAGTTCGAAGGACGATCTGGCGCTCGAGGTCAGCCGCAAGCTGATCGACAGAGTGGAAACGCGGTGGAAGGAGCACATCGCCGAATCGCCGGACCGGCCGCTGGCAGCACTTCTCGACCATTATATTCACTGGCGCACGGTCGACGATCCGGGTGGCAGCTGCGTCTTCGCAACGCTGATCCAGGAGGTGAGCCGCAGCCGGGGGGCTGTCCGCGCGGTCTTCAGCGACGGGCTGTCCGTGCTGGTCGACACGCTCGCCGATATCGTTCCCGGCGAGACTGAAGAAGAACGCCGGGCCAATGCCGCGACGACGCTCTCGTCGATGATGGGCGCCGTCATTCTTGCCCGCGCGGTCGAGGATAGGGCGCTTGCCGAGCAATTTCTGGTGACGATGCGCCGGCAGCTCGACCCCGGCAGCCGGATGTAAGATCGGTCGTGGAATAGTCATAATGCCGATCTCCCTCTCCGCGCGGGCGCGTAGAGGGATCTGCCTCGCTCATGCCTGCTGAGAAGTCGGCCGGCTGACTACTTGAAGCCGGCGACGGCGTGCGGGATGTAGGGTGCTTCCAGTGTCGCGATTTCCTCGGGGGTAAGCTTGACCAAGAGCGAGGCAACGGCGTCCTGCAAATGGTTCGGTTTCGAGGCACCGATGATCGGCGCGGTCACCGCGCTCTTCTGCAGGATCCAGGCGGTTGCGACCTGGGCGCGGGAGATGTTGCGGGTCCTGGCGATCTCGGCCACCGCCTCGACGATTCTGCGGTCGGCATCGATGGACTGGGTGTAGAGCGTCTTGCCGAATTCGTCGGTTTCGCTGCGTGCCGTCGTCTCGTCCCAGTCGCGGGTCAGGCGGCCGCGGGCCAGCGGGCTCCAGGGGATGACGGCGATCTTCTGATCCTCGCAGAGCGGCAGCATTTCGCGCTCTTCCTCGCGGTAGAGCAGGTTCAGGTGGTCCTGCATGCTGACGAATTCGGTCCAGCCGTTCAGCCTGGAGACGTAGAGCGCCTTGGCGAACTGCCAGGCATACATGGAGGAAGCGCCGATATAACGCGCCTTGCCCGATTTGACCACGTCGTGCAGCGCTTCCAGCGTTTCCTCGATCGGCGTCGTATAGTCGAACCGGTGGATCTGGTAGAGATCGACATAGTCGGTGCCGAGGCGACGCAGACTGTTGTCGATCTCGTCGAAGATCGCCTTGCGTGACAGGCCGGCGCCGTTCGGGCCCGGCCGCATGCGATTGAACACCTTGGTCGCCAGCACGATATCCTCGCGTTTGGCGAAATCTTTGATGGCGCGGCCGACGATCTCCTCCGAGGAACCGTTGGAATAGGTGTTGGCGGTGTCGAGGAAATTGATGCCGAGGTCGATTGCCTGCCTGATCATCGTCCGGCTTTCGTCTTCCCTGAGGCTCCAGGCATGATTGCCGCGGCCGGGATCGCCGAAGGTCATGCAGCCCAGGCAGATTTTCGCCACTTCCAGTCCGGTCTTCCCAAATTTTGCGTATTCCATGAAACGGCTCCGTGATGAATTGGTGGCCCCCAGGCGGCTTTCCATGATCTAGTGCGAAAGCCGGCAAAGTCGCAGGGCACCTGGCGAAGAATCCGTTCTGCCATGCGTGCAACTATGCGTGATGGCTTTGAAGCCGGGCAGTCATCGCCGCCCAGACCGGCCGCTTGCGCAATTGCAGCACAAGGTGTTAGCTGGTGCAACATTCACCGGATTTTGCCTATGAAACTGCCGCCCCATGATCGCTACGACGATCTCTATCGCGATTTTTCGTGGCGGATTCCCGAAGATTTCAATATCGGCCGCGCCGTCAGCGACGACTGGGCCGCGAGAGATCCGGAGCGCGTCTGTCTCGAGCATTTCAGCCCGGATGGCCATCACCGCGCGATGACCTATCGCGCCCTCGCCGACCAGTCCTCGGCCTTCGCCAATGCGCTCGTTTCGCTTGGGGTGGAGCGCGGCGATCGTGTCGCGCTGCTCTTGCCGCAATCCTTCGAGACGGTGATCGCACATGTGGCGATCTACAAGACCGGCGCGGTCGCGCTGCCGCTGGCGCTGCTCTTCGGCGTCGAGGCGCTGGAATACCGGCTGAAGGCAGCAGGTGTTGCAGCAATCGTCACCAATGGTTTCGGTCTCGAGCGCATCCGGCAGATCCGCGATCGCCTGCCGATGCTGAAACATGTCGTCAGCATCGACCGGGCGGATGTCGATGCGGTTGCCTTTGGCGATCTGGTGAACGGCCATCCCACTGTCTTCGACGTCGCCAGGACCGGTCCGGACGATCCGGCGCTGATGATCTTCACCTCGGGAACGACGGGGCCGCCCAAGGGCGCGCTGCATGGTCATCGCGTTCTGCCCGGCCATATTCCCGGTATGCAGTTTGCCCATGAGGGCTTTCCGAAAGTGGGCGACAAGGTGTGGACGCCGTCCGACTGGGCCTGGGCGGGCGGTCTGCTCAATGCGCTGCTGCCGAGCCTGTTGCTCGGGATTCCCGTCGTCTCGTCGCCGGCGCAGAAATTCGATGCCGACATGGCCTATCGCATCATGGCCGAGATGAAGGTGCGCAATGCCTTCATTCCGCCGACGGCGCTGCGGCTGATGCGATCCGTTGCCGATCCGCGCTCGAAATATGATCTGGTGCTGCGCACCATCGGCTCGGCCGGCGAGGCGCTCGGCCGTGAGACTTATGAATGGGCGCGGCGTACGCTCGGCATCACTATCAATGAATTCTACGGCCAGACGGAGTGCAATTTCGTGCTCTCGTCGAGTGCTGCCCATGGCGTCACCAAGGCAGGCGCCATCGGACGGGCGGTGCCGGGGCATCGCGTCGCCATCGTCAGCGAAGCGGGTGACGAATTGCCGGCCGGCGAACCGGGCCAGATCGCCATTGCCAGTCCCGACCCCGTCATGTTCCTCGGCTACTGGAACGATGCGGCGGCGACCGAGCGGAAGTTCGCCAAAGGCTGGCTGCTCACCGGCGATATCGGCCGTCAGGACGCCGAGGGTTATGTCACCTTCGAAGGCCGCGACGACGACGTCATCACCTCGTCGGGATATCGCATCGGCCCGGCCGAGATCGAGGATTGTCTGATCGGCCATCCCGCCGTGCAGCTTGCCGCCGCCGTCGGCAAACCTGATGCCGTGCGCACAGAGATCGTCAAGGCCTATATCGTGCTGTCACCGGGTCATCATCCAAGCGAAGCGCTGGCCGCCGATATCAGGGAATGGGTAAAGACGCGGCTTTCAATGCACGAATATCCGCGCGAGGTGGAATTCATCGACGCCTTGCCGCTGACGACCACCGGCAAGGTGATCCGCCGGCTGCTGCGCGAAAGGGCGGCGGCCGAAAATTAGCCCCGGCCGGCAAGCGACATGATCTTCTCGCGCAGCATCTTCGCCATATTGCGGGTGCTGCGGTACATATGGAGTTGGGCCGAGACCTGGCGCATGTCGCGGTCGCCGTTCTGCGTCAGGCCGATCACCAGCGTTCCCATCTCCTCGCGCTCCTGCCAGAAGCGGCTCATGATCGGATGATCGGAGACGGCACAGGAATCGGAACGCACGATATTGGCGTCGTCGAGATGCCATTCGGTGAGCTCGCTCATCAAGAGCTTGCCCGGCGAATAGCGGGCATAGTTCTCGTCATAGGCGGTCTTCCAGGTATAGGCTTCGCCGCCCATCATCAGGACGACGATGGCGGCGATCGCCTTGCCATTGAGATCGATCGTGTGAATACGCACGGCATCGACGGCGGCAAGGTTCGACACCGCCTCGCGGGCAAAGGCCGTGTGATAGCGATCGGTGACGAGAGCGCTTCGCCGCTTGCCCTTCCAGCCACCGGCTTCCATCGCCAGGAATTCCTCGAAGCGGATATGGATTTCGCGCGGCTGGCGGGCGACGGCATAGACCGCCGTTCCCTGTTCCTCCAGCAGGCGCCACTGACGGCGCATTTCGCGCATATGCGAGGAGGAAATGGTTTTGCCGAGATAGGCCGGCGCCTCTTCGTCGCTCTGCAGCATCGGGCGCTGGTAAGGATTGGTGACGGTGACGGGAAGGTTGCGGCTGAGCGCCACAGCCTTGAGCATGCGCACGAAGATGCCGTTCAGCCGCAGATCCGGCAGAACCAGAATGCCGGGCAGATTGAGATCGCGCACGGTCAGGGCCTCGAAGAGATTGTCGAGGGTCTCGGCAGCATCCTCGGCATCGACGAGCGGCGTGCCGAGCGGGCCGAAACTGTTCGACCAGCCGCGGATGATCGACGGGCCGACGGCAAAACCGGGCCGGTCGACCGAAAACGGCATCAGGAAGCGCATGCGGCTGCGGCCGGCATTGTGGTCGCGGATCAGGGCGAAGTTCACCTGCCGGTCCTCAAGCCGCGGCATAGCGGGGGCGAGAAAGCGGCCGGAGAAGAAGACGTTCGGTTCCATCGCCCGGTTGGAGAGGAAATCGAGCTCATCCTGAAGTTCATAGCCGAGTTTGCCGGGATAGAGGCAGAGCTCGCGCCCCGGCCGGCCGATCTCGGCGCGGGCCTCGGCCTGCGGCGCTTCGAAATGCAGCGCGGCGAGATCATGCACCATGCGGTTGGCGGCGCTGTTGGTGCTTTCGGTAACGGGGGGAACACGCACCATCTATCGAACTCTCATTTCTGGCGTTGCGGCGGAGGGGCTGGCGAAGGCGAACAGGACGATACCGAGCGTGCGGCGCACGGCGAGATGCAGCAGGATCGCCTCGACCGCCATGGCCGAGGCCGTGGCAATCGCCGTGCCCTCGATGCCATAATGCGGGATCAAAGCGAGGTTGAGGCCGACATTGGCCGTCAGTGCGCCGGCATAGAGTGCGACGCAGAGGTTCTGCTTGCCTGCCATCATCAACAACGTTTCGGCGGGGCCGACCAGCGACTTGGCGAGGATGCCGGCGAGCAGGATCGCCATGACCAGATAGCCTGATGTGAAGGCGCCGCCGAAGAGCGATAGCAGCAGATGGCCGGCCGCAAGCACGGCAAGGCCGACACCGAGCGCCGGCCAGAAGGTCCAGCGGGCGGCGTCGATGGCAGCGGTCGCCAGCTGTCCGTGGTCGCCTTCGGCGATGATCGAGGAGAAGCGCGGGCCGGAGGCTGCCTTGACCGAGAAATTGATGAAATGCACCAGCGCCATCGTCTTGGCGGCGGCGAAATAGATGGCGACATCGTGCGGTTCGAGGAAGATGCCGACGACGACGACATCGGAATTGGTGAGCAGGAAGCTCACGCCCTCGATCAGGAAAATCGGAAAGGCGACGCTGAACCAGGCGAGGAAATCGACCTTGCGCGGGCCTTCATCATAATGCCGGCGAAGGCGATAGAGCGTTGCGGCATACTGGCCGAGCGCGGTGACAAAGGTGGCGACGAGTGCTGCCTGCATCGCAGTGACGGCGGTGTGCTCGGCGCCGATGGCAATGGCGATGAGCATGAAGAGGATGATGAGGATCGGGCGGACGATATAGACCGGGCTCAGCGCCATCACCGGCCAGTGGTTGGCCCGCGACGTGCCTTCCAGAATGTCGCCGAGCGCGATCATCGGCATGGCGAGCAGGCCGATGAAGATCGGGACGAGATAATAGACCTGGATCATGTCGCCGAAGAAATGCAGACCGAGCGTGCCGGCGGCGAGCACCGCCGTGCCGGAAAGCAGCGCAAAGATGCGCGCCGTCCCGGTCAGGCCGCGGATTTCCTCGAAAGCGCCCGCTGCCCTGTATTGCGGCAGGAAGCGGATGATCGCCGTGTGGAACCCGAGGCATGAGAGATCGCCGAAGACGACGACCAGCACCCAGACGAAAACGAAGATGCCGTATTCATATTCGCCCATCAGCCGGGCGAGCACGATCTGGGAGACGAAGGCGAGAGCCGCGCTGAGGATACGGATCGAAAAGGCCGTCAGCGCCATGCGCTGGGCGGCCGCCTTCTCGCCGCGTTCCGTGAGCACGGCCGCAAGCATGCGCAGCGTACGGCCGCCGATCGGGCGCAGGCCCGCGGGCAGCATCTTCTCCGCTGTTTCTATGACCGCCATGATGAACACGCAAAACTCTAAGGTCAGGCAAATCGCGCATGAAGTCTTGACAGAACAGGGTTAAGAAACGGTTCCGGATCGGGCTTGCTGCCCGACGCTGAGTTACGATCGTGAGGCGTTGCCGGAGAAAAGAAAATGCCGCCCGAAGGCGGCATTTTCAGGATCGTTGCGGCTTGCCTCAGACCTGCTCGAAGGCGCCGTGGCAATGCTTGTATTTCTTGCCGGAACCACAGGGGCAGGTCTCGTTACGGCCGACCTTGCCCCAGGTGGCCGGGTCATCCGGGTTGCGGTTTTCGGGAGAAACGATGACTTCCGATGCCTGGTAGATCGCTGGGGCGAAATCGTCTTCGCCGGTCGTCGGATCCAGGTGATGGGCCTGCATCAACGGCGGTTCGGGCTCGGCGGGCGCCTGCTGCACCAGCTCGACGCGCATCAGCTGGGCGGTGACGGCCTCGCGCAGATTGTTGAGCAGCGCCGTGAAGAGCTCGAAGGCTTCCGACTTGTATTCCTGCAGCGGATCGCGTTGGGCATAGCCGCGGAAGCCGATGACGGAGCGCAGATGGTCGAGATTGACGATATGCTCGCGCCAGAGATGATCGAGCGTCTGCATGACGATCGAGCGCTCGACATAATGCATGATGTCGTCGCCGAAACGCTCGGCTTTTTCCGTGAAGGCGGCATTGGTGGCTTGCGTCAGCCGCTCGCGGATATCGTCTTCGCCGATACCTTCTTCCTTCACCCAGTCCTCGATCGGCAGATCGAGATTGAGGATGTTCAAAGCACCGGTCTTCAGGCCGGCAGCATCCCATTGTTCGGCATAGGCGCGCTCGGGGATATGCTTTTCGACCATGTCCTCGATTACCTCGCGGCGCATGTCGGAGACCATTTCGGAAATATTGGCCGCTTCCATCAGCTCGAGGCGCTGTTCGAAAATTACCTTGCGCTGGTCGTTGAGAACGTCGTCATATTTCAGAAGGTTCTTGCGGATATCGAAGTTGCGGGCTTCGACCTTCTTCTGGGCGCGCTCCAGGGCCTTGTTGATCCAGGGATGGACAATCGCCTCGCCCTCCTTGAGGCCGAGCTTGGTCAGCATGCTGTCCATGCGGTCGGAGCCGAAGATGCGCATCAGATCGTCCTGAAGCGAAAGGTAGAACTTCGAGCGGCCGGGGTCGCCCTGACGGCCGGAACGGCCGCGCAGCTGGTTGTCGATGCGACGGCTTTCATGGCGTTCGGTGGCGATGACGTAGAGACCGCCGGCGGCGAGCGCCTTCTGCTTGAGTTCCTTGATCTCCCCGACGATCGCCTGGATCCGGGCGTCACGCTCCGGACCGGCTTCGACATCGCCGAGTTCGCGCTCGATGCGCATGTCGAGGTTGCCGCCGAGCTGGATGTCGGTGCCGCGGCCGGCCATGTTGGTGGCGATGGTGACGGCACCCGGCACGCCGGCCTGGGCGACGATATAGGCTTCCTGCTCGTGGTAGCGGGCGTTCAGCACCTGGAAGTCGTTGAAGCCTTGCTTGCGCAAGCGTTCGGCAAGCAGCTCCGACTTCTCGATCGAGGTGGTGCCGACCAGCACCGGCTGGCCACGCTTATGGGCATCGAGGATTTCCTCGATGATCGCCTTGAACTTCTCGTCGAAGGTCCGGTAGACCTCGTCGTCCTCGTCGATGCGCTTGATCGGCAGGTTGGTCGGAACCTCGATGACATCGAGATTGTAGATATTCCCAAATTCTTCCGCTTCCGTCTGCGCCGTACCGGTCATGCCGGCGAGCTTGCCGTACATGCGGAAGTAGTTCTGGAAGGTGATCGAGGCCAGCGTCTGGTTTTCCGGCTGGATCTGCACCTTTTCCTTGGCTTCCAGCGCCTGGTGCTGGCCTTCCGAATAACGGCGGCCCGGCATCATGCGGCCGGTGAACTCGTCGATGATGACGACTTCGTCGTTGCGGACGATATAGTCCTTGTCGCGCTGGAAGAGCTTGTGGGCCTTCAGCGCATTGTTGATGTGGTGGACGATCGCGACATTCTCGATGTCGTAGAGCGCGTTGCCCTTCAGGAGGCCGGCCTGGCGGAGCAGGTTTTCCAGCTTCTCAGTGCCTTCTTCGGAGAAGTTGGCGGAGCGCTGCTTCTCGTCGATCTCGTAGTCGCTGGGCGCCAGCAGCGGAATGAAGGCGTCGATCGTATTATAGAGTTCGGAGCGGTCGTCGAGCGGACCGGAGATGATCAGCGGCGTGCGCGCCTCGTCGACCAGGATCGAGTCCACTTCGTCGACGATCGCGAAGTTATGGCCGCGCTGGACCATCTGGTTCTTCTCGTACTTCATGTTATCGCGCAGATAATCGAAGCCGAGTTCGTTGTTGGTGGCATAGGTGATGTCGCAGGCATAGGCCGCGCGACGCTCCTCGTCGGAGAGGCCGTGGACAATGACGCCGGTGGTCATGCCGAGGAAGCCGTAGACTCGGCCCATGGTGGCGGCGTCGCGCTGGGCGAGGTAATCGTTGACGGTGACGACGTGCACGCCCTTGCCGGAAAGCGCGTTCAGATAGACCGGCAGGGTGGCGACGAGGGTTTTGCCTTCGCCGGTCTTCATCTCGGCGATCGCATTCGAATGCAGGATCATGCCGCCGACCAGCTGTACGTCAAAAGGTCGCAGGCCGAGAACGCGGCGCGAGGCTTCGCGCACGACGGCAAAGGCCGGGATCAGAATGTCGTCGAGGGTCTTGCCCTCGGCGAGCAGGGCGCGAAACTCCACGGTCTTTGCCGCGAGCTGCTCGTCCGTCAGGGCCTTCGTCTTCTCTTCGATAGAGTTGATGGCAGTGACGTTCGGCTGGAAGGACCGCACGCGGCGGTCATTGGAAGAACCAAATAACTTGCGGGCTATACCGCCAAAGCTGACCATATGACTGGTCCTTTCTCAATATTCATCCCCGACGTTTCTTATTCGCGGCCCAGCCGAAAATCAGGCGCGCGCCTTAAAACGCCCGGAAACTGTTCTGGACGCGAGGTTGCGTGACAGATAAGAGGGGGGTCGAATGATGTCAACGGATTTGGCGGATACAGAAAGGCCACAATCCGGTGTTGATGGCTATTTTGGGCTGGATTCAGGCGATGCTGAAACCGGCGATGTAACTGTGAAGGGTATTTCATGTTGAGCACCAACAAACTTGCCGTTCTGGCGTTCGCAACTTTTGTTGCGCTCCAGGCCCCGGCCTATGCCGATGACGCCGTCATCGCCAAGGTCGGCAATCTGGAGATCCACCAGTCGGAACTCGACCTTGCCGTCGCCAATCTCGACCCGCAGCTGGCGCAGCTCCCTGATGACCAGAAGAAGGTCGCAGCCCTTTCCGCCGCCATCGACGTGAAGCTGCTCGCCGCCGACGCTGCGGCCGAGAAGCTCGATCAGACCGACGAATTCAAGAGGCGCATGCAGTATCTCACCGATCGCGAGCTGCACAACGCCTATTTCAAGAAGCATGTCGTCGACATCGTGACGCCTGAGGAAGTCAAGGCCCGCTACGACAAGGAAGTCGCTGCCCTGCCGAAGCAGGAAGAAGTCCACGCCCGTCACATCCTCGTCAAGACCGAGGACGAAGCCAAGGACATCATCAAGCAGCTCGACGCCGGCAAGGATTTTGCCGAACTCGCCAAGGAAAAGTCCACCGATCCGAACAAGTCGGAAGGCGGCGATCTCGGCTATTTCTCGCGCGGCCGCATGGTCAAGGAATTCGAGGACGCAGCCTTCGCGTTGGAGAAGGGCACCTATTCCAAGACACCCGTCAAGACCGATTTCGGCTTCCACGTCATCAAGGTCGAGGACAAGCGCGACGCTCCGCCGCCGCCCTTCGAGCAGGTGCAGGATCAGGTTCGTCAGCTCGTCATGCGCGACAAGTATCTTGAGCTTCTGAACAAGGCGAAGGCCTCCGCCAAGATCGAGATCTCGGACGAGACGCTGCGCAAGGGTTACGACCAGGCCAACAAGCAGCCGGAGCCGGGCAGCGAGCCCGTCGCGCCGGCGCCGCAGCAGTAATCATCGCATCGGGGCCCGGTTCTTCCGGGCCCTTCCAAATCAAAAAGCAGAGCATGATGTCGTCGAAAAACGCCGACACTTTCGGCATCATGCTCCGGCATCGTTTGTTGTCGCATTTCCGGACGGCGAACCGGTTTCCAATTCGCCTGGAAATGCTCATTGGCAGGTCTTATCATGTCCGGTTCCGTCTCTCCGCTCGCTCCGAAATCCTTCGTCTCGATGCCGCCGTTGCGCGGCGTGCGCATGGCGACGGCGTCCGCCGGCATCAAGTACAAGAACCGCACCGACGTGCTGATGATGGTCTTCGACAGGCCGGCGGCCGTTGCGGGCGTCTTCACCCGCTCGAAGTGCCCGTCGGCGCCGGTCGATTTCTGCCGGGCCAATCTTCCCCATGGCAGCGCCCGCGCCGTCGTCGTCAATTCCGGCAATGCCAATGCGTTTACCGGGCTGAAGGGCCGCCAGGCGACCGCGCTGACGGCGCAGTCGGCTGCCGCTGCCGTTGGCTGCGCTGAAAACGAGATCTATCTGGCCTCGACCGGCGTCATCGGCGAGCCGCTCGATGCCACCAAATTCGCAGGCGTTCTGGATCGGATGCAGGTCGAAGCGACGGGCGATTTCTGGTTCGAGGCCGCCAAGGCGATCATGACGACCGACACCTACCCGAAGGTTTCGACCCGCAGCGCCGAGATCGGCGGCGTGGCCGTGACGATCAACGGCATCGCCAAGGGCGCCGGCATGATCGCGCCTGATATGGCGACCATGCTCTCCTTCGTCGTCACCGATGCCGACATTGCACCGGCCGCGCTGCAGGCGCTTCTGTCCGACGGTGTCGGCCCGACCTTCAATTCCATGACTGTCGACAGCGACACTTCCACCTCCGATACGCTGATGCTGTTTGCGACGGGTGCGGCGGCCGAGGACGGCCAGGCCCGTATCGAACGCGCCGATGATCCGCGCCTTGCCACCTTCCGCGCTGCACTCAACGAAGTGCTGAAGGATCTGTCGCTGCAGGTGGTGCGTGACGGCGAAGGTGCCACCAAGATGCTCGAGATCACAGTGACGGGCGCCGAGAGCGATACCGCCGCCAAGCGCATCGCACTGTCGATCGCCAATTCGCCGCTGGTCAAGACGGCGGCCGCCGGCGAAGACGCCAATTGGGGCCGTATCGTCATGGCGGTCGGCAAATCCGGCGAGATGGCCGATCGCGACCGGCTCGCCATCTGGTTCGGCGACATCAGGGTCGCCGTCAACGGCGAGCGTGACCCGGATTATTCCGAGGAGGCCGCCTCTGATGTCATGAAGGCGCAGGATATCCCCGTCAAAGTCGATATCGGGCTCGGTGCCGGCACGGCTACGGTCTGGACCTGCGACCTCACCAAGGAATATGTTGCGATCAATGGCGACTATCGGAGCTGATCGGTCATTGGCGCAGGCATCCATTTCCTCACACAATCTGCCGCTGGTCCGCAGGCTGGAGGCTGTCGGCTTCCGCGCCTGGCCGGCGGCGTCCGTGCAATATGACGGCAGCTGGCAGGTGCGGCTGACGGCCGGCCACCCGTCCAACCGGTTGAATTCGATCGTGCCGCTCGATCCTTCGGATCATCGCGACGTCGAAATCCGCCTGGAAAAGGCGAGCCGGAAGTTCGAGGCCTATGGCCGCGCCGTCGTGGTCCGCCAGACGCCGCTTGCCTCGCCGGTGCTGATCGAACTTCTGCGCCAGCAGAACTGGATGCAGTTCGACGAGACTGTCGTGATGACCTGCGATCTGGCCGAGGCGGAATTGCCGGACACGCTCGATCACCTGCCGACCCATGATGTCGGCCGTTTCGTCGATGCCAATCTCGCCGTCGAGCGGGCGCCACTGAGCTTGAAGCCGGCGCTTGCCGAAATCATTACGGCGATCAAGCCGCCATCCGGCCTGTTCATGATCGAGAATGCGACGGATGGCCCGCTTGCGACCGTGCTCTGCGTTCAGGACAACGATCTTGCCGGCATCATGTCGCTTTCGGTCTCCGAGGCGCGGCGGCGCGAGGGGCTTGGCACCGAGATCCTGACCTCGGCGCTGCGCTGGGCACGCATGCGCAGCGCTCGTTCGGCCTGGCTGCAGGTGAAGCTTTCCAACCGTCCGGCGATCGCCCTCTATGAGCGCCTCGGTTTTCGCGACGCCTATCATTATTGCTATTGGCAGCGGGAGCCGAAATGATCGAGGCAGGCCGGAAGATATTGCTGGTCGCCGCCTGCGCGCTGATCGATACCGACGGGCGTATCCTATTGGCACAGCGTCCCGAGGGGAAGTCGCTTGCGGGGCTCTGGGAGTTTCCCGGCGGCAAGGTCGAACCTGGCGAGACGCCGGAAGAAACGCTGGTGCGCGAGCTCGAGGAAGAGCTCGGCATCAAGACCAAGATCGCCTGCCTGGCGCCGCTCACCTTCGCCAGCCATTCCTACGAGACCTTCCACCTTTTGATGCCGCTTTATATCTGCCGGCGCTATGAGGGCGTTCCCCAGGGCCGCGAGGGCCAGGCGCTGAAATGGGTGCGGCCGCAGGCGTTGCGCGATTATCCGATGCCGCCGGCCGACGAGCCGCTCATCCCGATGCTGCAGGATTTACTTTAGCGTTACCTGATTATTATCGCGCCGTGTCGTTTTCGGCTGTGGATATTAATGGATCGTTTAACACCTTCTGCCAAAGATCGGCCTCAATCAAGCATCTGGCGTGCGTGTATTAAAAGGCTTGACGTCATGGACGATGATTTCTGGAAAGCTGTCCGGGAAAAGGAACGGGCTTCGTCTGCCTCGCGCAGGACGGGTGCGCTCAATATCGCCCTTCTGTTCGGTACGGCGGTGGTTGCGCTGACGCTCATCCTGACGCCGATGCTTGCGGATTCCTCGAAAAAGAGTGTCTTTGCCAGCGCTCCCCTTGAATTTGATACGATGACAACAGGATCGATTCCGAAGGCCGAAAGCGGCAAGCGTTATACGATTCGCCGCAGCGTCCTCCAGGATACACCCGGCTCGGTCTGCGTCGTCCAGGGCTATGGCGTCGGCGCCGGTTGCTGAAAAATGTCGGCCATCACCTGATGGTCGTGGAATTGGTCGTTTGCTGTCCGTTCGCGCTAAGGGTTGGGTGATGCATTTTTTGAAGGCATTTCTTGCAGATAATAGAGGTGCGACGGCGGTCGAATATGGGCTGATCGCCGCCGTCATCGGTGGCGCAATTGTCTCTGCTCTCGGTATCTTCTCCGGCAGACTGCAGGATATTTTCAACGCGATCGGCAACAATCTGCCTGGGAATTGAAGAGGCAGCCGGCCATTACTGCCTGAGCTTGTGCTCGTCCACTTTCAGCGCATCGGCGAGGCGAGCCTTGGCCGAACCGGGCTTCAGCGGCTTTTGCTGGCTCTCGTGCGCAGCCCATCCCGAGACATAGATGATCGAGAAGGTGGCGCGGATGCGCCCGTCGGGATCGGAATAGCGTTCGGCGTAGATCTCCGCTGCGCGCAGGAAGAAGGCGCGTGTCAGCGGCATCCGGCCGCGGGCTGCAAGCGGATTGCTCATGCCCATCGCTCGCAGATCCCGCATCAGCGGGAAGAGCGAATCATAGCGCACCGTGTAGTTCTCCGTGTCGATCACCGGCAGCGTGAAGCCGGCGCGCTGCATCAGGCCGCCAACATCGCGCACATCGGCGAAGGGAATGACACGCGGGCTTGCGCCGCCGGTCATCTCGACCTCGGCGGCCAGCAGCACCTCGCGCAGTTCCTGGAGGGTCCCGGCGCCGGGGATCGCAGCGAGAAACAGCCCGTCCGGCTTCAGGGCTCGGCGAATCTGGATGAAAACGCCAGGCGTATCGTTGGTCAGATGCAGGCTGAGCGGCGCAAGGATGAGATTGGCCGATTGCGGTTCGAGCGGCACATCTTCGAGCGGCGCCTCGATCAAGGTTTCGCCCGGCCCGGCATAGGCCTTCTCGCTTTCGACGCGGATGATCGTGCCGATCTTGCCCGTCGCCAGCGCCGCACGGGCGGCAGCCCCGGTTGCGCCGTGCAGCTCGACGGCGGTCTCGAAGGTCCGCTCGACGACGGCAAGCCTCTCGGCCATTTCCTCAGCGGCGATGTCGAGCAGGAAGGCGGCTTTCGGGTCGTTGCTGGCAAGCGCACGATGGCGGTGTGCGGCGATCAGGGCCTTGTCGAAGATCGTTTCCATGGCGATGTCCTTAGTCCCGCGTCGTTTAGGCGGCAAGACGATTTTCGTTTCGCGCAGAACGCGCCAGAGCCTTTCTTGGCCAGATTGAAGCATTCTGCCGGAGCAGGTTTTCATCAGGGCAAAGGCGATTGGCGACGGACATACCCCTTGGTACGTCCGAGCCGATCGCCTCTGTCCTGGCGTAGAGATGCCCGGCCCACCGGCCGCACTGCTTCGCCATGCGAAGCAATAGGTGCGTCCGGCGATTCTAAAGTCCCGCAGATTTGCCTAGCAAATCTGCGGGAGGGTTGGCTGAAACGGGCCGGCTGATCGACCGGCCGGCTTGGCCGTAGAACTGGGCTACGACGCGCGCCGGCCGGTCGACCATCCGATTCCGTTTGAGCCAACAGAATGCTTCAATCTGACCAGGAAAGGCTCTAGTCTTAGCCGCATGGGCTCGATCGATTTCGAAAGACCGGCAGAGTTTTTGCGGGCGCATCTCTTGCGGCCGTTGTCGGCGCTTGCCGATTTCTTCTATCCGCCCGCCTGCTCCGTCTGCGGTATTTCCACAGGCGGCCATCGCGGGCTCTGCGCAAAATGCTGGTCCGGCATCCGCTTCATCGAACGGCCCTATTGCGAGGTGCTCGGCATTCCCTTCTCGCACGATCTCGGTGCCGGCATCCTCAGTGCCGAGGCGATTGCTGACCCGCCGCCCTTCGACCGGCTGCGGTCGGCTGCGACCCACGACCATGCGGTCCGCGATCTCGTGCATGGGCTGAAATATCGCGACCGTACCGATCTGGCGCCGATGATGGCCGCCTGGATGCTGCGCGCTTCCGACGGGGCGGTCGAAAGCTGCGATGCGCTGATCCCGGTGCCGCTGCATCGCACCCGCATGCTGGCGCGCAAGTTCAACCAGGCAGCCGAGCTTGCCCGCCATATGGCAAGGCTTTCGGGCAAGCCGCTGCTTGCAGCCACGCTTGTTCGCGTCAAGCGCACCAGCCAGCAGGTTGGCCTTGGCGCGAAGGCGCGCGAGGACAATGTCAGGGGCGCTTTCGCGATTGCCAAGGGTTGCGAAAACGACATTTTCGGCAAGCGCATCGTCCTCGTCGACGACGTCTATACAACGGGGGCGACGGTTGCTGCGGCAAGCCGGACATTGCGCAAGGCAGGTGCGGCCGAGATAACGGTTTTGACCTTTGCAAGGGCTCTCTCCGAGCCTATATGACAGAAATACCCGGCATCGGTCTGGAGAAATTATGGTACCCGTCACGATCTATACACGGCAGTTCTGCGGCTATTGCAGCCGCGCCAAGTCCCTTCTCGAAGAAAAGGGCGTCGACTACGTCGAACACGACGCAACCTTTTCGCCGGATCTTCGCCAGGAGATGATCGGCAAGTCGAACGGCCGCACCACCTTTCCGCAGATCTTCATCGGCGCCGATCATGTCGGCGGTTGCGACGATCTCTTCGCGCTCGATCGGGCCGGCAAGCTCGATCCGATGCTGGCGGCCTGAGGACAAATCGATGAGCTTCAAGGCCGCCGCCATCCAGATGTGTTCCGGGGTCGATCCGGTGAAAAACGCCGCAGCCATGGCGCGGCTGGCGCGCGAGGCTGCCGCAGAGGGCGCGATCTATGTGCAGACGCCGGAGATGACCGGCATGTTGCAGCGCGATCGCGCGGCGGCGCGCGCCGTTCTTGCTGACGAGGCGCATGACATCATCGTCAAGACCGGCTCGGAGCTCGCCGCCGAACTCGGCATCCACGTGCATGTCGGCTCGACGGCAATCGCCCTTGCCGACGGCAAAATCGCCAATCGCGGTTTCCTCTTCGGTCCCGACGGCCGAATCCTCAATCGCTACGACAAGATCCATATGTTCGACGTCGACCTCGACAATGGCGAGAGCTGGCGTGAAAGTGCCGCCTATACGGCCGGCTCGGAGGCCCGTGTCCTGTCGCTGCCCTTTGCCGAAATGGGTTTTACGATCTGCTACGACGTGCGGTTTCCCACGCTCTTCCGCGCCCAGGCGATTGCCGGCGCCGAGGTGATGACGGTTCCCGCCGCCTTCACCAAACAGACCGGCGAGGCGCATTGGGAGATTCTGCTCAGGGCACGCGCGATCGAGAACGGTGTCTTCGTCATCGCCGCCGCACAGGCCGGCCGGCATGAGGACGGCCGCGAGACTTTTGGCCATTCGATGATCATCGATCCCTGGGGCACGGTGCTGGCGTCGGCCGGCGCCACCGGCGAGGCCATTATCGTTGCCGAGATCGATCCCAGTGCGGTCAAAACCGCGCATGATAAGATCCCGAACCTGAGGAATGGCCGGGAATTCTCGGTCGAGAAGATTGCGGGGGCAGTCGCAGGAGGCGTCGCCGCTTGATCCGCTATTCTCTCACCTGTGACAATGCCCATGAATTCGAAGGCTGGTTTTCCGAAAGCGCCGATTTCGACCGTCAGGTCGCGACCGGCTTCCTGACCTGCCCCGTCTGTCATTCCGCTGCTATTTCCAAGCTGTTGATGGCGCCTTCGGTGTCGACGGCGCGGAAGAAGGACGAGATCCAGACATTGGCGATGGATGCCATGCGCCAGGAGGCCCTGCGGAAGCTGAAAGAGGCGGTCGCGGCCGTCAAGGCCAATTCCGAGGATGTCGGCACGCAGTTTCCCGAGGAAGCCCGCAAGATCCATTATGGCGAGGCGGATGCCCGCGGCATCATTGGCCAGGCGACTTTCGACGAGGCGCAGGCACTCCTCGAAGAGGGCATCGAGATCGCAGCCATTCCGGTTTTGCCGGAAGACGTGAACTGACGCAGTCCGCGCGGCCTGCTGCAATGGCTACCTGCATGTGGCGCCTGCCCTGGACTTACGCCGGCCGCTTTGCCAGCAGCATATAATTGACGTCCATATCCTTGGACAGGTTCCATTGGTTCGACAGTGGGTTGAAGAAGACGCCGGTGCGGTCGGTGATCTCGAGGCCGCTTGCGGCCAGCGGCTTTTCCAGCTCTTCCGGGCGCACCAGCTTTTCATATTGATGCGTGCCGCGCGGCAGCCAGCGTAGAATGTTTTCGGCGGCGAAGATGGCGAGCGCGGCCGCCTTCATCGTGCGGTTGATGGTGGCAACGAAAATCAGACCGCCGGGGCGGACCATTTTCGCGCAGGTCGTCATGAAAAATTCGACGTCGGCGACGTGTTCGACCACTTCCATGTTCAAGACGATATCGAAGGTCTCGCCGGCGTCGGCGAGCTCCTCGGCAGTGACAGCGCGATAGTCGACCGAAACGCCTGATGCCTTGGCATGGGTAGAGGCGATGCCGATATTCTTCTCGGACGGATCGGCGCCGGTGACGGAGGCGCCCATGCGGGCGACAGGTTCGGACAGGAGGCCGCCGCCGCAGCCGATATCGAGCACCCGCAGGCCTTCGAGCGGGCGGGCGCTTTTCGGATCACGGCCGAAATTCTCGCAGGCCTTGTCTCTTATATAGGTAAGCCGGACGGGATTGAACTTGTGTAGCGGCCTGAACTTGCCGGTCGGGCTCCACCATTCCGCCGCCATCGCCGAGAAGCGGTCCACTTCGCCCTGGTCGATCGTGCTTCTGGCGCCTTCCGTCATCGTCCACTCCTTCATTCGCTCAATGTGAAGTCGGACGATCGACGGCATAAGTCAAGGGGCGTGGATCAGCGGACTGACGAGCGCGGAGCCGCTCGCCAACAGCTTTTATCGCGTGCGCTTGCCTACCCCCGCCAAACTCGCTAAGAGACGCCGCAACTTGGGGCCTTTTGGGGCCTGGGCTTTTAGAGCGGTTCCAGAAGTTGGGAATCCGGCTCTTTGGCCAGGCGGTCCGCCCCAGAGCTTTCGTGATGCCGGGTTCGGTTTTCCGCTGTCCCGGCGCCAGTCGTGGTAGAGGCATATGGCACGCATCGTAATGAAATTCGGCGGCACATCCGTCGCTGACCTGGACCGCATCAAGAACGTTGCCCGCCACGTAAAACGCGAAGTCGATGCCGGGCACGAGGTGGCGGTGGTCGTCTCGGCCATGTCCGGCAAGACCAATGAACTGGTCGGCTGGGTGCAAGGCACGCCGAAGGTGATCGGTGCCAATTCTCCGTTTTACGATGCGCGGGAATATGATGCGGTGGTCGCATCCGGCGAGCAGGTGACCTCCGGGCTGCTGGCGATCGCATTGCAGGCGATGGATATCAATGCGCGGTCCTGGCAGGGATGGCAGATCCCGATCCACACCGACAACGCTCATGGCGCGGCGCGGATCATGGAGATTGACGGCTCCGACATCGTCAAGCGGATGGGCGAGGGGCAGGTTGCCGTCATCGCCGGTTTCCAGGGTTTGGGACCCGACAACCGTATCGCGACGCTCGGGCGCGGCGGATCGGACACGTCCGCCGTCGCGATCGCGGCAGCTGTCAAAGCGGATCGCTGCGATATCTATACCGATGTCGACGGCGTCTACACCACCGACCCGCGTATCGTGCCGAAGGCGCGCAGGCTGAAGAAGATCGCTTTCGAGGAAATGCTGGAAATGGCCTCGCTCGGCGCCAAGGTGCTGCAGGTGCGCTCGGTCGAGCTTGCCATGGTGCACAAGGTGCGCACCTTCGTGCGCTCGTCATTCGAAGATCCCGATGCTCCGGGCATGGGCGATCTGTTGAACCCGCCCGGAACGCTGATTTGTGACGAGGATGAAATCGTGGAACAGGAAGTAGTCACCGGCATCGCCTATGCCAAGGATGAGGCTCAGATCTCGCTTCGCCGTCTTGCCGACCGGCCTGGCGTTTCCGCAGCGATCTTCGGACCGCTCGCCGAATCCCATATCAATGTCGACATGATCGTCCAGAATATCTCCGAGGACGGGTCGAAGACCGACATGACCTTCACCGTCCCTTCAGGCGACGTCGAGAAGGCGATCAAGGTGCTCGGCGACCATAAGGAGAAGATCGGCTACGATGTCGTGCAGAACGAATCGGGGCTGGTGAAAGTATCGGTCATCGGCATCGGCATGCGCAGCCACGCGGGCGTTGCCGCGACCGCATTTCGTGCACTTGCCGAAAAAGGCATCAACATCAAGGCGATCACGACCTCCGAGATCAAGATTTCCATCCTGATCGACGGTCCCTATGCAGAACTCGCTGTCAGGACTTTGCATTCCTGCTACGGTCTGGATAAGAATTGATTCCCAGTGGGCGGCCTGCCCCTTCAGGTTGAGGAGACGAGGGCCGGCCCGCCGGGACTGAGTGCGTTGTTTCGGGAGCTTGAGACGCCATGAGAGACCTTTCCGGCGGTCCACGCGTGCTGCTCAGGCGGCTGCGCGAGTTGATGGCGGAGCCGCTGGAGCCGCAGGATCGTCTTGACCGGATCGTCCGCCAGATCGCCGGCAACATGGTGGCGGAAGTCTGCTCTGTCTACGTGCTGCGCGCCGACGGCGTCCTCGAACTCTATGCAACCGAAGGTCTCAACCGCGAGGCCGTGCATCTGGCGCAACTGAAGATGGGGCAGGGCCTCGTCGGCACGATCGCAGCCTCGGCCCAGCCGCTGAACCTTTCCGACGCGCAGTCACACCCTGCTTTCCGTTACCTGCCGGAAACGGGCGAAGAGATCTACCATTCCTTCCTTGGTGTGCCGATTCTCCGAACCGGGCGCTCGCTCGGCGTTCTCGTCGTCCAGAACAAGGCGAGCCGCAACTATCGCGAGGAAGAGCTGGAAGCGCTCGAGACGACGGCGATGGTGCTGGCCGAGATGATCGCCACCGGCGAGCTCAAGAAGATCACCAAGCCGGGCCTCGAACTCGACCTGACGCGTTCGGTGACCGTCGACGGCGACACCTATAATGACGGCATCGGCCTCGGTTACGTCGTGCTGCACGAGCCGCGCATCGTCGTCACCAACCTGCTCAACGAGGATGCCGAGAAGGAAATCCGACGGCTGGCCGAAGCCATGGGCTCGCTCCGGATCTCGATCGACGACATGCTGTCGCGTCGCGACGTGTCGATGGAAGGCGAACACCGCGAGGTGCTCGAAACCTATCGTATGTTCGCGCATGATCAGGGCTGGGTGCGCAAGCTCGAGGAGGCGATCCGCAACGGCCTGACGGCGGAAGCGGCGGTCGAGAAGGTGCAGAGCGATACCAAGGCGCGGATGATGCGCCTGACGGATCCGTATCTGCGCGAACGCATGCACGATTTCGAGGATCTGGCGAACCGGCTGCTCAGACAGTTGACGGGTTATACCGGGCGGACGACGGCCGAGGGTTTCCCCAGCGACGCGGTTATTCTGGCGCGCGCCATGGGGGCGGCAGAACTGCTCGATTATCCACGTGCCAATGTGCGCGGGCTGGTGCTGGAAGAAGGCGCGGTGACGAGCCATGTGGTGATCGTCGCGCGCGCCATGGGCATTCCGGTCATCGGCCAGGCAGCCGGCGTCGTGGCGCTCGCCGAGAACGGCGATGCCGTGATCATCGATGCCGACGAGGGGCATGTGCATCTGCGGCCGATGGCCGATCATCGGCGTTCCTACGAGGAAAAGGTCCGCTTCCGTGCCAGACGGCAGGAGCAGTTCCGGGCGCTGCGCGCCGTCGAGCCGGTGACGAAGGATGGGCAGCGGATCGCGCTGATGATGAATGCGGGGCTGCTGGTCGACCTGCCGCAGCTTTCGGAATCGGGCGCCGAGGGCATCGGCCTCTTCCGCACCGAACTGCAGTTCATGATCGCCTCCACCATGCCGAAGGCGGATGAGCAGGAGCAGTTCTATCGCAATGTGATAAAACAGGCGGCGGGCCGCCCCGTCACCTTCCGCACGCTGGATATCGGCGGCGACAAGGTCGTGCCCTATTTCCGCGGCCATGAGGAAGAAAATCCCGCCCTTGGCTGGCGCGCCATCCGGCTATCGCTCGATCGGCCGGGACTATTGCGCACCCAGCTGCGCGCCCTATTGAAGGCGTCGGCCGACACCGAACTGAAGCTGATGGTGCCGATGGTGACCGAGGTTTCGGAGCTGAAGATCGTGCGCGAGCTGTTGCAGAAGGAAGTGCAGCACCTCTCGCGCTTCGGTCACGGGTTGCCGCGCAAGCTGCAATTCGGAGCGATGCTGGAGGTGCCTGCACTGCTCTGGCAGCTTGACGAACTGATGGAGGCGGTGGATTTCGTTTCGGTCGGTTCGAACGACCTCTTCCAGTTCTCGATGGCGGTCGATCGCGGCAATGCGCGGGTCTCGGATCGCTTCGATCCGCTCGGCAAACCATTCTTGCGCATCCTGCGCGATATCGTGCGCGGGGCGGATCGGAACAAGACGCCGGTGACGCTCTGCGGCGAACTCGCCAGCAAACCGATCTCGGCGATGGCGCTGCTCGGCATCGGCTTCCGCTCGATCTCGATGTCGCCGGCCTCGATCGGACCGGTGAAGGCGATGCTGCTCGGGCTCGATGTCGGGGCGCTGGCCAAGGTGATGGACGAGGTGCTGGACGATCACCACGCCGTGATGCCGATGCGCGAGGTGCTTGCCCGCTTCGCCGAGAGCCACAATATTCCCCTTTAGACAGAGATTAAGAAGAATCGGAGTGAAGGGTGGCGAAGCTTCCCGTTGAAAAAATGCGCGAGCTGGAGCGCCGTTTCGGCGAGATCGAGGCGCGCATGTCGGCTGGCCCGGCTGCCGATGTCTATGTGAAGCTCGCATCCGAATATTCCGAGCTGCAGGCCGTCGTGACGCAGATCCGCGCCTATGAGAAGGCGGTCGCCGAGCTTGCCGATCTCGAAACGCTGCTGGCGGATAAATCGGTCGATCGCGAGATGCGCGACCTCGCCGAGCTGGAACTGCCGGAGGTGAAAGAGCAGATCGAGACGCTCGAACAGGACATGCAGATCCTGCTTTTGCCGAAGGATGCAGCGGACGAAAAGAGTGCGATCCTCGAAATCCGCGCCGGCACCGGCGGCTCGGAAGCGGCCCTTTTTGCCGGCGATCTCTTTCGCATGTACGAGCGTTTCGCCGCGGAAAAGGGCTGGAAGGTGGAAGTTCTCTCGGCAAGCGAGGGCGAAGCCGGCGGCTATAAGGAAATCATCGCGACGATCACCGGCAGGGGCGTTTTCGCCAAACTGAAATTCGAATCCGGCGTACATCGCGTGCAGCGCGTGCCGGAAACCGAGGCGGGCGGACGCATCCATACGTCGGCGGCAACGGTTGCGGTGTTGCCGGAGGCCGAGGAGATCGACATCGAGATCCGGCCGGAGGATATCCGCATCGATACGATGCGCTCTTCGGGTGCGGGCGGCCAGCACGTCAATACGACGGACTCGGCGGTGCGCATCACCCACCTGCCGAGCGGCATCGTCGTCACCAGCTCGGAAAAGTCGCAACACCAGAACCGCGCCAAGGCGATGCAGGTGCTGCGCTCCAGGCTCTACGATGCCGAGCGGCAGCGGGCTGACAGCGAGCGCTCTGCCGATCGCAAGAGCCAGGTCGGCTCCGGCGACCGCTCGGAACGCATCCGCACCTATAATTTCCCGCAGGGTCGGGTGACGGACCATCGCATCAACCTGACACTCTACAAGCTCGACCGGATGATGGAAGGCGAGATCGAGGAGGTCGTCGATGCGCTGATGGCCGATTACCAGGCAAGCCAGCTGGCACAGCTCGGCGAACAGCAATGAGCTCGACGATCGCCGATATGCTTGCCGAAGCGCGCCGTTGCTTCACCGAAGCAGGTATCGTCGATCCGGCGACCGATGCGCGGCTGCTGGTCGCGGGCCTTCTGAAATTGTCGCCGACCGAGCTGTTGACGCGATCGGCCGAGAGACTTTCTCCCGAGCGGTCCGAGCTGATCTTCAAGGCGGTGGAGCGGCGGCTCGGCCATGAGCCGGTGCATCGCATTCTCGGCGAGCGGGAGTTCTACGGCTTGCCGCTTCGGCTCTCGGCGGAAACGCTGGAGCCGCGGCCGGATACAGAAATCCTGGTCGATACGGTGCTCGGCTATCTCCGCAACCTTGCAAAAGCTGAAGGCGGTCTCCATATCCTTGATCTAGGAACCGGGACCGGGGCAATATGCCTTGCGCTTTTGAGCGAGTGTCCTGATGCGTCAGGTGTCGGCAGCGACATATCGGCGGATGCGCTTTTGACGGCAAGATCGAATGCAGAAAGAAACGGATTGCTGGATCGGTTTCAGGCCATACAGTCGAGATGGTTCGAGAGCATCGAAGGGTCCTTTCACGCGATTGTCTCAAATCCGCCCTATATTGCGTCCAATGTCATTCACGATCTCGCTCCCGAAGTGACGAAATTTGATCCGCTTGCGGCCCTGGATGGCGGCCCGGATGGGCTTGACGCCTACAAAGCCATAGCCAAGGATGCGGCAAGGTTCATGAGACCCGATGGGTTCGTCGGACTGGAGATCGGCTACGATCAGCGAAACGATGTGACGGCGATCTTTGAAGCGAAAGGCTTCAAGTGCCTCAAATCCGTGAAAGATTATGGTCAGAACGACAGGGTGCTCGTGTTCGCGCTCGCGTGACAGGCGATAATTGCTGCACTGGACAGGACATTATTGTTATTGCGAAGAAAAGGCTTGGATTTCCCAGGGAAGCAATATAGGTTGCGGTTACGTGTTGGGCAGATAGGAATGAACGAGATTCGTTCGGTACTTGGTTTGCCTCGGGGGTCCGCTCTTTTAAATGAGAGTTTCAACGGTTGAACACGACCCAATGCGTGAATCAGTCAAACTGACTTGAGAACCAAGCGGCAGGTCGGCGCAAAGGCGCAGTATGCTCGCGGCACAAAGGTCCTGACCCGGTTTTCCGGTCATGGCGGTTGGTGCCATGTATCCATCACAAACAGAGAATTCAGGTGAACGATCTATGAGGCCAGGACAGCAGAACAAGCGCGGTCGAGGGCGTGGTAACAACAATAATAACAACGGCGGCGGTGGAAATAACAATAACAACAATTTCAACCGCAAGGGCGGCAATCCGCTGACCCGGACCTATGACAGCTCCGGCCCCGATGTGAAGATTCGCGGTACTGCGCAGCATATCGCCGAAAAATACGCGCAACTCGCCCGCGACGCGCAAAGTTCCGGCGACCGCGTGATTGCCGAGAACTATCTCCAGCACGCCGAACATTACAATCGTATCATCGCCAGCGCCCAGGCGCAGATGCAGGAGCGCTTCCAGCGCGACGATCGCGGCGATTACAATGATCGCGACGGCGCGGACCGCGACGGCGACGATATGGATAGCAACGACAATGACGGTGACGACGTCGTTATCGTCCAGCCGCCGCAGAGCAGGCAGCATCAGCCGCGGCCGCAGCCTGAGTCCCAGCCCCAGCCGACTCCTGCTCCGGCGCCGGTAGTGTCCCAGGCCGAGGTCATCGATGGAACCGGCCCGCAGCCGGAGATCGAAGGCATACCGGCCGAAGTCGCCATGGACGAGGAAGGTTCGGGCGGCCAGCCGCGCGAACGCCAGCCTCGCCGTCGCAGCACCGGCAACCGTCCCCGTCGCCCGCGTCGCGGCGCAGAAGGGGAAGCTGCTGCTGAAGGCGAGGGTGCCTCTGCCGAGGCGCCGGTGCTGGCCGACGTCGCATCGGAATGAGGATTTCGCCTCTCCTTCAGGGGAGAGCGTGAGGTTCATGCCATCTGCTCAAATTGCCTTTAAAATCCCCGGTCTCGCGCCGGGGATTTTCGTTTTATGGGCTTTAAACTCGCAGAACAGGCTACCATATTCTCCTCGAACTGCTTCGCCCGAAATCCCAGACGGGCAAAGCGCGGCCTGCCTTTTCAGGGGGTCGATCTCAATCATCGGTCTGCGCCTCGTCAGGGCAGGGCGATCCATGGAGGTAGAATATGAATATCGAGAAATATTCCGAGCGGGTGCGCGGTTTCATCCAGTCCGCCCAGACTTATGCGCTGGCGCAAGGTCACCAGCAATTCACGCCCGAACATGTGCTGAAAGTCCTGCTCGACGACGATCAGGGCATGGCGGCCTCGCTGATCGAGCGCGCCGGCGGCGATGCCAAGGCGGCCCGCCTTGCCAACGACGCGGCTTTGGCCAAGCTGCCGAAAATTTCCGGCGGCAACGGCAACATCTATCTTGCGCAACCGCTTGCCAAGGTACTTTCAACAGCTGAAGAGGCGGCGAAGAAGGCCGGCGACAGTTTCGTCACCGTCGAGCGCCTGCTGCAGGCGCTGGCGATCGAATCCTCGGCCTCGACCTTTTCGACGCTGAAGAATTCAGGCGTGACGGCTCAGGGCCTCAACCAAGTCATCAATGACATCCGCAAGGGCCGGACGGCGGATTCCTCCAATGCGGAGCAGGGTTTCGATTCGCTGAAGAAGTTCGCACGCGATCTCACCGCCGAAGCCCGCGAGGGCAAGCTCGACCCGGTGATCGGCCGCGACGACGAAATCCGCCGCACCATCCAGGTGCTTTCGCGCCGCACCAAGAACAATCCTGTGCTGATCGGCGAACCCGGTGTCGGCAAGACGGCGATCGTCGAAGGCCTGGCGCTGCGCATCGTCAACGGCGACGTGCCGGAATCGCTCAAGGACAAGAAGCTGATGGCGCTCGACATGGGCGCGCTGATTGCCGGTGCGAAATACCGCGGCGAATTCGAGGAGCGGCTGAAGGCCGTACTCAACGAAGTGCAGGCGGAGAACGGCGAGATCATCCTGTTCATTGACGAGATGCACACGCTGGTCGGCGCCGGCAAGGCGGATGGGGCGATGGACGCCTCCAACCTCTTGAAACCCGCCCTTGCCCGCGGTGAGCTGCATTGCGTCGGCGCGACCACGCTTGATGAATATCGCAAACATGTCGAGAAGGATCCGGCCCTTGCCCGCCGCTTCCAACCCGTCGTCGTTGACGAACCGACGGTCGAAGACACGATCTCGATCCTGCGCGGCCTGAAGGAAAAATACGAGCAGCATCACAAGGTGCGCATCGCCGATGCGGCGCTGGTGGCCGCGGCGACACTTTCCAACCGCTATATCACCGACCGTTTCCTGCCCGACAAGGCGATCGACCTGATGGACGAAGCGGCAGCGCGGCTGCGCATGCAGGTGGATTCCAAGCCGGAAGAGCTCGATGAACTCGACCGCCGCATCATCCAGCTGAAGATCGAACGCGAGGCCCTGAAGAAGGAAACCGACATTGCCTCGGCCGACCGGCTGAAGCGGCTGGAGACCGAACTCACCGACCTCGAAGAAGAGGCCGATGCGCTGACGGCCCGCTGGCAGGCGGAAAAGCAGAAGCTCGGCCTTGCCGCCGATCTCAAGAAGCAGCTCGACGATGCCCGTAACGAACTGGCGATCGCCCAGCGCAAAGGCGAGTTCCAGCGTGCCGGCGAGCTGACTTACGGCGTCATTCCGGATCTCGAAAAGCAGCTCGTCGATGCCGAGAAGCAGGATGGCGATCGCGGCCCGATGGTGCAGGAGGTGGTAAGCCCCGACAATATCGCTCACGTCGTTTCCCGCTGGACCGGCATTCCGGTCGACAGGATGCTGGAGGGCGAACGCGACAAGCTGCTGCGGATGGAAGACGAATTGGCGAAATCGGTGATCGGCCAGGGTGATGCGGTTCAGGCCGTGTCGCGCGCCGTCCGCCGCGCGCGCGCCGGCCTGCAGGATCCGAACCGGCCGATCGGCTCGTTCATCTTCCTCGGTCCGACCGGCGTCGGCAAGACGGAGCTCACCAAGGCGCTCGCCCGCTTCCTCTTCGACGACGAAACGGCGATGGTGCGCATGGATATGTCGGAATATATGGAGAAACACTCCGTTGCCCGTCTGATCGGCGCGCCTCCCGGCTATGTCGGTTATGACGAAGGCGGAGCGCTGACGGAAGCCGTGCGCCGCAGGCCCTATCAGGTCGTGCTGTTCGACGAGATCGAAAAGGCGCATCCCGACGTCTTCAACATCCTGCTGCAGGTGCTGGACGACGGACGCCTGACGGACGGCCAGGGCCGGACCGTCGATTTCCGCAACACGATGATCATCATGACCTCGAACCTCGGTGCCGAATATCTGACGCAGCTGAGGGACGGCGACGACAGCGATACGGTTCGCGAGCAGGTGATGGAGGTCGTGCGCGGGCATTTCCGGCCGGAATTCCTGAACCGCATCGACGAGATCATCCTCTTCCATCGCCTGAAACGTGAGGAGATGGGCGCGATCGTCGATATCCAGCTGAAACGGCTGGTGGCTCTGCTTTCCGAGCGCAAGATCGTCATCGATCTCGACGAAGACGCCCGCCATTGGCTGGCGAACAAGGGTTATGATCCGGTCTACGGCGCAAGGCCGCTGAAGCGGGTGATCCAGAAGTTCGTGCAGGATCCGCTCGCCGAGCAGATCCTGTCCGGCCAGGTGCCGGACGGATCGACGGTGAAGGTGACGAGCGGTTCGGACCGGCTGCAGTTCAAGACGCAGCAGACGGTGAGCGAAGCGGCGTAAACCGGTTTGCGGATGAATGAGGAATGGCGGCTTCGGCCGCCATTTTTCGTCTGGGGTGCGATCGGCGACCGGGATGA
>NZ_CP098803.1:4090000-4505000 GCF_024346605.1 Rhizobium anhuiense bv. trifolii | reverse complement strand
GGTATCGGATCCAATCTCGAGAAGCTGGTCTTAAGACAGGCTGCAAGTGGGCTGCTCGGCGTAGCTCCAATAAAGCAGACCTGTCGAACACGTTAATGGCATTGTTGGATTGACTGGGTTGTAAAAGGTAACCCGGTCTGTTGCCGTTTCTTTGAAGCGGGCAACGAGATGATGAGCATTGGCAATGAGAACGATTAAGTGTCGTAAGGGCATTTGGTGGATGCCTTGGCATGCACAGGCGATGAAGGACGTGATACGCTGCGAAAAGCCGTGGGGAGCTGCGAATGAGCTTTGATCCATGGATCTCCGAATGGGGCAACCCACCTTAAATGCTTGGAAAATCATTCTGGTTGTTTGGCCTCTGGCCGGGCAACCCGAGTGGTTTCCAAGCATTGTGATAAGGTATCTACACCTGAATACATAGGGTGTAAGAAGCGAACGCAGGGAACTGAAACATCTAAGTACCTGCAGGAAAGGACATCAACCGAGACTCCGCAAGTAGTGGCGAGCGAACGCGGACCAGGCCAGTGGCAATTGTGATTAAAGTGGAACGCTCTGGAAAGTGCGGCCGTAGTGGGTGACAGCCCCGTACGCGTAGATATCACGATTGTCCTAGAGTAGGGCGGGACACGAGAAATCCTGTCTGAACATGGGGAGACCACTCTCCAAGCCTAAGTACTCGTGCATGACCGATAGCGAACAAGTACCGTGAGGGAAAGGTGAAAAGCACCCCGACAAGGGGAGTGAAATAGAACCTGAAACCGGATGCCTACAAACAGTCGGAGCCCGCAAGGGTGACGGCGTACCTTTTGTATAATGGGTCAACGACTTAGTGTAACAAGCAAGCTTAAGCCGGTAGGTGTAGGCGAAGCGAAAGCGAGTCTGAATAGGGCGATTTAGTTTGTTGCATTAGACCCGAAACCGAGTGATCTAGCCATGAGCAGGTTGAAGGTTGGGTAACACCAACTGGAGGACCGAACCCGCATCTGTTGCAATAGATTGGGATGACTTGTGGCTAGGGGTGAAAGGCCAATCAAACTCGGAAATAGCTGGTTCTCCGCGAAATCTATTTAGGTAGAGCGTCGAGCGAATACCCCCGGGGGTAGAGCACTGGATGGGCTATGGGGACTCACCGTCTTACTGATCCTAACCAAACTCCGAATACCGGGGAGTACTACTCGGCAGACACACGGCGGGTGCTAACGTCCGTCGTGAAAAGGGCAACAACCCTAACCTCCAGCTAAGGTCCCCAAGTCATGGCTAAGTGGGAAAGGATGTGAGGATCCCAAAACAACCAGGATGTTGGCTTAGAAGCAGCCATCATTTAAAGAAAGCGTAACAGCTCACTGGTCTAAATAAGGGTCTTTGCGCCGAAAATGTAACGGGGCTGAAGCCATGCACCGAAGCTGAGGATTTGCGAGCAATCGCAAGTGGTAGCGGAGCGTTCCGTAAGCTGATGAAGGGAGACCTGTGAGGGCTCCTGGAGGTATCGGAAGTGCGAATGTTGACATGAGTAACGATAAAGAGGGTGAGAGACCCTCTCGCCGAAAGACCAAGGGTTCCTGCTTAAAGTTAATCTGAGCAGGGTTAGCCGGCCCCTAAGGCGAGGCAGAAATGCGTAGTCGATGGGAACCACGTTAATATTCGTGGGCCTGGTGGTAGTGACGGATTGCACAAGTTGTTCTGGTTTATTGGATTATCAGGGCAGCGGAGCGGTTCCAGGAAATAGCTCCACCGTATAGACCGTACCCGAAACCGACACAGGTGGTCAGGTAGAGTATACCAAGGCGCTTGAGAGAACTATGTTGAAGGAACTCGGCAAATTGCACGCGTAACTTCGGAAGAAGCGTGACCCCATTTTACGCAAGTATGATGGGGTGGCACAGACCAGGGGGTAGCGACTGTTTATCAAAAACACAGGGCTCTGCGAAGTCGCAAGACGACGTATAGGGTCTGACGCCTGCCCGGTGCTGGAAGGTTAAGAGGAGAGGTGCAAGCTTTGAATCGAAGCCCCAGTAAACGGCGGCCGTAACTATAACGGTCCTAAGGTAGCGAAATTCCTTGTCGGGTAAGTTCCGACCTGCACGAATGGCGTAACGACTTCCCCGCTGTCTCCAACATAGACTCAGTGAAATTGAATTCCCCGTGAAGATGCGGGGTTCCTGCGGTCAGACGGAAAGACCCCGTGCACCTTTACTATAGCTTTACACTGGCATTCGTGTCGGCATGTGTAGGATAGGTGGTAGGCTTTGAAGCGGGGACGCCAGTTTCCGTGGAGCCATCCTTGAAATACCACCCTTATCGTCATGGATGTCTAACCGCGGCCCGTCATCCGGGTCCGGGACAGTGTATGGTGGGTAGTTTGACTGGGGCGGTCGCCTCCGAAAGAGTAACGGAGGCGCGCGATGGTGGGCTCAGACCGGTCGGAAATCGGTCGTCGAGTGCAATGGCATAAGCCCGCCTGACTGCGAGACTGACAAGTCGAGCAGAGACGAAAGTCGGTCATAGTGATCCGGTGGTCCCGCGTGGAAGGGCCATCGCTCAACGGATAAAAGGTACGCCGGGGATAACAGGCTGATGACCCCCAAGAGTCCATATCGACGGGGTTGTTTGGCACCTCGATGTCGGCTCATCGCATCCTGGGGCTGGAGCAGGTCCCAAGGGTTTGGCTGTTCGCCAATTAAAGCGGTACGTGAGCTGGGTTCAGAACGTCGTGAGACAGTTCGGTCCCTATCTGCCGTGGGTGTAGGAATATTGACAGGATCTGTCCCTAGTACGAGAGGACCGGGATGGACATATCTCTGGTGGACCTGTTGTCCTGCCAAGGGCATAGCAGGGTAGCTATATATGGACGGGATAACCGCTGAAGGCATCTAAGCGGGAAACCCACCTGAAAACGAGTATTCCCTATCAGAGCCGTGGAAGACGACCACGTTGATAGGCCGGGTGTGGAAGTGCGGCAACGCATGAAGCTTACCGGTACTAATAGCTCGATTGGCTTGATCGTTCTCATTGACTATGCTCATCCCCCGGCGAAGGCTTTGCCTTCGTCCGGATCGATGAAGTGAGTAGTGAATAGGCAGTAGTGAGCAGTGAAAACTCTCGCGGCTGCCCTCATAAGCCTCAAAAGACGTGTTCAAAACAAACCACGACCGACTAGTCACTAACTAGTCACTCAGTGTACCAGCTTCTCAAATCAATAAGTTGCGCTTTGCCGACCTGGTGGTTATGGCGGGGTGGCTGCACCCGTTCCCATTCCGAACACGGCCGTGAAACGCCCCTGCGCCCATGGTACTTCGTCTTAAGACGCGGGAGAGTAGGTCGCTGCCAGGTCTGCAAAGCGCAACTTATATCAATCAATCTTCTCAATCACGCCAAACGGCCCATAGCCGAGACAAAAGGGCCGCCCATAAAGCGGCCTTTTGTGTTAAATTATATCTCGCGGGGTGGAGCAGCCCGGTAGCTCGTCAGGCTCATAACCTGAAGGCCGCAGGTTCAAATCCTGCCCCCGCAACCAAATCCCACATAGACCGCCATACACACTGATACAAAAAGCCCGCCTCGTGCGGGCTTTTGGCGTTTCCAGACGTGCGAGTTAACGCCTCAACAGGTGTCCGCAATAGGGACAGGCGATGATGAATAGCCGATCTGCCTACATGCCCGTTCGAGTGTCTGAACCACGCCTTCGCCCCGGTAGGTCAGGCGTGCATAGTCCTCGGATCAACCCATTTATCGGTTCTTAAGCAAAGAATGACAGCTTAGCTCCAATCGATGGTGAGGGTGCATTCGTGGTAAATGGTTTGATGTCGCGGGTTCGCATTCAGACGAAGGTGCTCGTACTTTTGGCGCCATTCGTCATTAGTCTATGCGCAGTGGGACTGACGGGGTACTACGCGTCCAGCCTTCTCGAGGGACGCATGGAGATCTCCAACCATGTTTTGCAGTCCCTGAACGGGTTCAAACATGTTTCTTCCAGCATGACCGGCTTTCTGATGAAGCCGTCGCAGGAAGCTCGTGATACCGCGCTTGCCGACGCCCGAGAGCAACTGACAAACCTGCAGCAGACGATCGAGAGGCTAAGGCCGACGACCGATGTGGGGCTTCTTGACCGGGCGCTTGATCAGTCGCAAATCATACCGCAAAAGATCGAAGCGATCTGGCAAATCGAAACGGGACAGCAGAAAATTCTCAGCGATGTGGACGCTGCTTCCGCGGCACTTCTTGACCTGCAAGGGCAGGTTGGCAAGCGCTCATTCATGCTGATGGCCAGTGCGAAAAAGATGGAAAATGCCAACAAGAGCGGCCTGAGCAATTCCGTCTCCATCAGCGCCGCCGCCAGTATCGCGACAAAACTTCGCAATGACTATGCGAGCGTGACGACGCCGGCTGACAAAGTTGGCCTGTTAGCCAAATATGCCCCCGATTTGCAAAAGGCAAAGGAACAGCTTTCGCCTGCTGTAGGGACCGACAAACAAGCCATCGCCGCCCAGTATGCCGCTGCTATGGATGCTGTCGCCAACGCTTCGAAGGTGTCGCCTGACACTTTGGATGTCCCAGCAACGGATACCGCCGTCGCCGATCTTGCTGCAACTGGCGACAGCCTCAAGACGATTGGCGACGATCTGATGCGGACCTCCGTGTTGGCGCTTGCCGCGTCGGACAAAGATATCTCTCAGGCGACCAATGTCGGCAACGAACTGCGCGCCATTGTTAACAGCAATAACGAGATCCGCGTCGGCTTCGCCGAACTCGCCGGCAATCCAGACGACGCGCGAGTGAAGAAAGTCCAGCAGTCGATCTACATGTATCAGACCGAACTCGGCCGTCTTGCCGGCGTGGTGAACGACGATCCGGTCTTTGCCGAAATTCCGAAGAAGGCTCAACCCGTCCTCGATCTGCTTGCGGCGAACGCGGCAGCGCTTTCCGAAGGTGCGGTGCGCAAACTGGCTGAGTTCGACAGCGCTGCGGGGCAGATCGACAACACCTGGAACCTGCTTGCTCAATTCGCCGAGACGCAGAGGCAAAATGCTGGGCAGGATCGTCAACAGGCCAATAGGATATCCGCAGGCGCGATTGTCATCGGCATCCTGATTGCTATGACCGCGGGTGCCGCACTGGTCGTCACCCTGAAGGGACCGATCACCCAGATTACCGCAGCGATGCGCAAGATCGCAGAGGGACGGCTCGATACCACAATCACCGGCGAGGCACGGGGCGACGAAATCGGGGAAATGGCTCGTGCGCTTTCCGTCTTCAAACAAAATGCGCTGTCGAATGTCGAAATGGAACAACAGGCCGAGATCGCGCGCAGTGATGCGGAATCTGAGCGCGCCCGCAACGAACTCCAGCGACGTAGCGCCAAGGTCCAGGTTGACGCCGCAATCGAGGCGCTTGCAGAGGGGCTCACGCGGCTGTCGCGCGGGGAGTTGAATTTTTCGATCGATACGCCCTTTGCCGCCGAACTCGACCGGATCCGCACCGATTTCAACATGTCGGTGGCGGGTCTCAGAGAGACGCTCTGCGATATCCGCGAGACGTCTTCCCTCATCAACGACAATGGCCGACAGATGGCGGAAGCCGTTGATGACCTGGCCCGTCGAACGGAGAAGCAGGCGGCTGCACTTGAGGAAACCGCAGCGGCAGTGGAGGAGATTTCTTCCGCCGTCAATACCTCGTCAGGACGGGCAGCAGCAGCGCTTGCGCTTGTCCAGCGCGCCAAACAGGGTGCCGACGCCTCGGCTTCAGTGGTCCAAAACGCGGTTTCGGCCATGGGACGGATTGAGGACGCGTCGGGTAAGATCGTTCAGATTGTCAGCGCCATCGACTCCATCGCTTTCCAGACCAATCTCTTGGCGCTAAATGCGGGAGTCGAAGCGGCGAGAGCGGGTGAGGCCGGCAAGGGCTTTGCTGTCGTGGCACAGGAGGTGCGGGAACTGGCGCAGCGATCGGCTCGTGCAGCCAAGGAAATCGGCGAGCTCATCAACAATTCCGTCCGCGAGGTTGCGTCCGGCTCCGAATTCGTCGGCCGCACCGGCGATGCGCTGATGGAGATTTCCAGCGAGATCGTCCACATCGTCGGCCATATTGAACTCATTGCCTCGTCAAGCCGCGAACAGGCAACGACACTCCATTCGATCAACGCGTCGGTCAATGATATTGATCGTATGACGCAGCAAAATGCGGCGATGGTGGAAGAGACGAATGCTGCCACCCAACAGCTATCGTCCGAGGCGCTTGCACTTACCGACATGATTGCACGCTTTCGGCTTGAAGGCCGCGAGAGCCCGGCTTCAAGAGGGTACGAGGCTGCGGCATGACGGCAGCATGTATTCGCAAAGCACTTGCTTTGAGATGCATGGTTTCCGATCAGAAAGCTGATGAGCGATACGTTTCCCTTGATCAGTTTTCAGGCGCACGATAGTTGCTAAATTAGCAATATTCTAATATACGTGGAGCCGGCGTTTTAATATTTTCGCAGCGGCAAGCAACGTCCCTCAAATTGGCGGGCGTTTATTATCCTATTCAGCAGGGCGTTCGATTTCATGAAGTAGATTAGAGATTTATAGGGGGGAGGAATAATGGGAAAATGGGCATCTTCTCTACTGACGACTCCGCATGGAAGGCGTCGTCTTCGGTTTGCTATCTCGGGATTGCCACCGCTCTGCGCAGTGGTGCTCTTCGCAGGCGTCGCGTCTGCGCAGGCGCCGACTGAGGAGCAGCGCAATGCGATCAGGGCGGAATGCCGTTCCGATTTCATGGCGCAATGTTCCGGCGTCACGCCGGGCGGGATGGAGGCACTCACCTGCCTGCAACAGCATAGCGCCACACTTTCAGCCGGCTGTAAGAAAGCTGTGTCGGCGGTTAGCAAACCGAAGTCGACATCGGCGGAGCCGTCTCCGGCCGCGCCGGCAACCACCGGAGCGGTCACCCCGGCGCCTGCGACCGGCGCGCCGGCGCATCAGCCGACGCAGGCGCAGCGCAACGCCGTCAAATCAGCCTGCCAACGCGATTTTATGGCGCAATGTTCCGGCGTGATGCCGGGCGGCGCAGAGGCGCTCAGCTGCTTGCAGCAGCACAACGCCGCTCTGTCGGCACCGTGCCAGCAGGCCGTTGCGGCGCTCGGAGGGGCAGCCGGATCAACCCCGGCCACCGGCGGCGGCGCTGCGGCGGTCGCGACCACGCCTGCTCCTCAGGCCATGATGCCGGCCTTCTCGCCACGCGAGGAACTGATGATCCTGCGTGAAACCTGTGGATTGGACTTCCGGGCCTTGTGCCGGATGGTGCCGCTCGGCGGAGGGCGGGGTATCGCTTGCCTCCGGGACAATCTGCAACGCGTGTCGCCGGCCTGCCACAGAGTGTTGACTTCGGGATTATAGCCTGGTCAGACCCCGATCTGTGAAAGCGGTAATCCGAACAGCATCGCGCTTCAGCGTCATTCGGTGAGCGCAACGCGGTAAAGACCGGCAGGTGGCCGGTCTGGCACATGCACAGTTTGCGTCTGCACACTTCATCTCCGGCCGGAATCGGTTCGGCACCTGCATATCCGATGAAATCAATGACGGCACATATGAAAGGCATTGTCATGTCATCGACTTTCTGTTTCCCGCGATTGAAGCGGATGCTTGTTTATACCTCGCTCGCCGCCGGCCTGGCGCTGCCAACGAGCGCTTGGGCGGATGATGCAAAAGCCCTACTCAAGGCGATGTCCGATTTTCTGGCGGCGCAGAAGACGATATCCTTTACCTATCAATCGTCGCTCGAAGCCGTGACGCCCGAGTTCGAGAAGCTCCAGTTCGTCAGCTCCGGGACAGCCAACCTGACCCGTCCCGACAAGCTGCGTGTCACCAGAACCGGCGGTTTTGCCGATCTCGACGTCAGTTTCGACGGTTCGTCGCTGACGGTGCATGGCAAGAACCTCGACGCCTATGCCAAGATCGATGGCAAGGGTTCGCTCGACGAACTGATCAACAGGCTTATGACCGCGGGGGTCGAAGCGCCAGGCGCCGATCTCTTGTCCTCCGACGTCTATGATGTGCTGATGTCTGAGGTGACCGATGCCAAGCACATTTCCAGTGCTTTCGTGGATGGCGTCGAATGCGCATACCTGGCCTTCCGAACGCCTGAAATCGACTGGCAGATCTGGATACAGACCGGCTCGCAACCGATACCGCGCCGTTACGTCATCACCAGCAAGCACGTCGTCCAGGCGCCGCAATACACGCTTGAAATCAGCGATTTCAAAAGCGGCGCCGATGTCGCGGCCGTTTCCTACAGCATCGAAGTTCCGGCCAGTGCGAAGACGGTCGATCTCAGCGAGCTGCAATCGCTTGATGAGCTTCCGGCGCCTGCCGATATGGGAGAGGTGAAATGACCTATAACAAGCTGTTCTTCGCTCTCGGCCTCGCCGGCGTCGTGACATTCACCGACATTCGCATCGAGGTGCAGGGATTTCTGCCGTTGTCGATCGGCTTCGCCACGCCGGCGGGCGCCGTCATCGGCAGGCCGCTGACGCCGCTCTCTTATGCGGGCGTGGCCCGTCGGACGACGCGGCGGGTCGTCACACGCACGACGACGACCATCGCCGTGCTTCCGGCAGGCTGCCGCTATGGTCCCTATTACGGCGGCTACTATTATCGATGCGGCGCGTATTATTACGCCAAGAGCGGCAACGTTTATGTGCAGGTGATCGTCCAATAATGCTGCGGTCGTCTATCGGACGTTCGATATCTCCGCCTCCGTCACGCTCGCGGCCGTGTTTGCGGTCGCTCCGCGCCGTTTCAAATATTCCTCGAGGCGCTGCAGCAGGACGTAGAAGGACGGTACGAAGAGCACGGCAAGACAGGTCGAGGCGATCATGCCGCTGAAGACCGATATGCCGATCGACTTACGGGCCGATGCGCCGGCGCCCGTCGCCAGCACCAGCGGCAGGACGCCGAGGATAAAGGCGAAGGACGTCATCAGAATTGGCCGGAAACGCAGCCGCGCGGCCTCGACGGCCGCATCCAGGATTTCCATGCCTTCCGCCCGCTTTTCCCGCGCATATTCGACGATGAGGATGGCGTTCTTCGATGCAAGTGCGATCAGCAGGATAAGGCCGATCTGCGTATAGAGGTTGTTGGCAACACCCGCAGCGGTAAGTGCTGCTACCGTGCCCAGCAGAGCGAGCGGCACGGCGAGTATGACCGCCAGTGGCAAGATCCAGCTTTCATACTGACCGGCGAGCACGAAATAGACGAGCAGCATGGCGAGCGCGAAGATGAAATAGATCTGCCCGCCCACGGCCTTCTCCTGATAGGAGAGCGCCGTCCACTCGAAGCCCGTGCCCGGCGGCAACGTCTGGTCGGCAATCTGTTCCATGACGTCGAGCGACTGGCCGGAACTGAAGCCGGCGGCAGGCCCGCCGACGATGGTTGCTGTGGGGTAGAGATTGTAGAGGCTGATCAGGGAAGGACCTTGCGTCGTCGTGACATCGACGACCGTGCCGAGCGGCACCATCGTCCCGTCGCCGGCTTTGACCTTGAGATTGCGGATGTCTTCGGCGCTGACCCGGAAATCGGAAGCGGCTTGTGCATAGACCTGGAAGGTGCGGCCAAATTTGTTGAACTGGGTCACATAGCTCGATCCGACATAGCCGGAGAGAGCGGAAAAGACCTGGCCCACGGTAATTCCCAGCGTCTCCGCTTTGATGCGATCGACGGAAACAGCCAGCTGCGGCACGTTCGAGCGAAAAGGCGTGCTCAGCCTTTGCAGCGACGATTGGGCACTGCCGTTCCTGACGATCGTATCGGCAAGCGATTGCAGCAGCGGGTAGTCGGAAATGCCGTTCCTGATCTCGACCTGCATGGTAAAGCCGCTGGCATTGCCGACGCCCTGGATCGGAGGCGGCACGATCACCAGCGTCTTGGCCGTGAGCACGCCTTGCAGCGCGCCGTTCAGATGTTGGTAGATCGACAGCAAGTCCTGCCCCTTCTGCTTGCCGCGTTCATCCCAATCCTTCAGCACGACATAGGCGACGCCGGCATTCTGCAGGCTGGCATTGTTGTCGAGAACGGAGATGCCGCTGATGGTCAGCACCTGGTCGACGCCGGGTGTGGCTTCGGCGATCTTGCCGACCGCGTCCATGACAGCATCGGTGCGCTCCTTCGAGGCGCCGTCCGGCAATTGCGCATTGATCAGCACATAGCCTTGATCCTCGATGGGCAGGAATGCCGTCGGCAGGCGGGCAAGCCCCCAGGCGGCGACCGCGATCAGCACCAGTGCCGCGACCGCCATGATGCCGGCGTGACGCGTCATCGATCCGATCAGCCCGGCATAGCCGCGCTCGCCTTTGTCGTAGACCTTGTTGAAGCCGCGATAAAGGATGTTGCGTTTCTCGGGCGGGGCCGGCGGACGCAGCCAGAGGGCGCATTGCGTCGGTTTCAGCGTGACGGCATTGATCGCGCTGATCAGCGCCGTCGCGGCAATCACGAGGGCGAACTGCCTGTAGAGCTGTCCGGTCAGGCCGGGCAGGAAGGCGGCTGGAATGAAAACGGCCATCAGCACCAGCGTGATGCCGATGACCGGACCGAGCAGTTCCTCCATCGCTTTCTCGGCGGCCTTTCGGCCGGACATGCCCGCCTCGATGTGCCGGGCGACACCTTCGACGATGACGATGGCATCGTCGACGACGATACCGATGGCGAGAACGATGGCAAAGAGCGTCGACAGGTTGACGGTGAAGCCCAATGCCGCCATGGCCGCGAAGGCGCCGATGATGGTGACCGGAACGGTGGTCGCCGGCACGAGCATCGCCCGCCAGTCCTGCAGGAAGACGAGAATGACGATGAGAACGAGAACGCCGGCCTCGATCAAGGTGACGTAAACCTCGTCGATGGAGGCCTCGACGAATTTCGTCGTGTCGAACGGTACATGATATTCGAGGCCCGGCGGAAAGCTCTTCGAGAGCTCTTCCATTTTCGCCCGCACGGCCTGTGCAACCGAGATCGCATTGGCTTCCGGCAGTTGGAAAATGCCGATGCCAGCCGCCGGCCTGCCGTTCTGCATGAAGGACTGGCTGTAGGTCTGGGCGCCGAGTTCGACGCGGCCGATATCGCGGATCCGGGTCACACGGCCGCCCTGTCCGCTTTCCACTTTGACGACGATATTCTCGTAGTCGGCCGCCTCGTTCAGCCGGCCATTGACGTTCAGCGTATATTGGAAGACCTGCCCCTTCGGCACCGGCGGAATGCCGATCTGGCCGGCGGCGACCTCCTGGCTCTGCTGCTGCACGACGCTGACGACATCCTGCGGGGTCAGGCCGCGCGCCTGCAGCAGGTTCGGATCCATCCAGATGCGCATGGCATATTGACCGGCGCCGAACACGGTGACGTTGCCGACACCTGGCAGGCGGGCGAGTTCATTCTGCAAGTTGATGACGGCGTAGTTCGACAGGAACAGGCTGTCATAACGGCTGTCTGGTGAGGTCAGGCTGACGAAACCGAGGATCGCCGTCGACTTCTTCTGCGTCGTCACGCCCTGAAGCTGTACCGCTTCGGGAAGCGACGACATCGCTATGGCAACGCGGTTTTGTACCAGGACCTGAGCCTGGTCGGGATCCGTGCCGATGGCAAAGGTCACGGTCAGCGAGTAAGTGCCGTCGCTGGCGCTGGTTGACTGCATGTAGAGCATGTCCTGCACGCCGTTGACCTGCTGCTCGATCGGCAGCGCCACGGTGTCGACCAGGGTCTGGGCGCTGGCGCCGGGAAAGCGCGTCGTCACTTGCACCGTCGGCGGAACGACATTCGGATATTGCGCCACGGGCAGTTGGATGAGGGCCACCGCGCCGATGAGCACGAAGACCAACGCCAGGACGTTGGCGAGTACCGGTCGCTCGATGAAGAAGCGCGAGATCATGCTGCTGTCCTCAGACGTTCAGATGAACCATGATGGCGAATTCATTGCGTGGTGGTCTTGGCCTTGGCATCGCCGGCGGCAGTTGCCGGCGGGTTCATTTCCATCTTCTCGGGCGTGACCTTACTGCCGGGAATGGCCTGCTGGATACCTTGGGTCACCACCCAGTCGGCTGCATCGAGGCCTGACTCGATGACGCGGAGCGAACCTTCACGCTGGCCGGTCTTGACCTGCTTCTGCTCGATGACATCGTCCTTGCCGAGAACGAGCAGATAGCTGCCCAGCTGGTTCGTGCCGATCGCATCGTCGCGCACCAGCAGGGCCTTGTCGTTATGGCCGACCGGCACGCGGACCCGGACGAAGAGACCAGGCAACATGGCTCGGTCCTTGTTGTCGAACACGGCGCGCACCTGAAGCGTGCCTGTGGAGGCATCGAGCTGCGGCGATACGTAATCGAGATGGCCCTTGTGCGGATAACCTTCTTCCGTCTGCAGGCCGATTTCCGCCGGTATGGTTGGAAGGTCCGTCTGCTTGAAGGTGTGCCCCTGCTTTGCCAGGGTTTCCTTGATCATCAACACCTGGGTTTCGCTGACGTTGAAATAGGCATAGAGCGGATCCAGCTGCACAATGCTGGCGAGTTTGGTGGGACCGGATACGCCGACCAGCGCGCCGATATCGACGAGGTGGTCGGTGACGGTGCCGTCGAAGGGGGCAAGCACTTCCGTGTATCCCAAGTTGATCGTCGCGAGCTCGAGATTGGCCTGGGCATTGAGGATGGACGCATTCGCCTCGTCGAGTGTCGCCTTGGCGCTGTCGACTGCGGTCTGCGTGGTGACCTGTTGCTTCGACAAATTGAGCTGCCGGTCGTATTCCTGCTGCGCGCCGACCTGAGACGCCTGTTGCGAGGCGAGTGATGCCTTCGCCTGATCCAGTTGCGCCTGATAGGTGTCGCGCTCGATGCCGAAGAGCTTGGTGCCCTTCGTTACCGTCATGCCGTCCTGATAGTCGATGGATTGGATGTAGCCTTGGACGCGCGCCTCGATATCGACGGAATTGAGCGGCGCCGTGTTGCCGGTGAGCTCGAAATAGAGAGTGACCGGTTGCTGGACCGGCTGGGCGACGCGAACTGGAGGTGGTGGAGGAGCAACATAGGTGTTGCCGCTTTCCTCGCAGCCAGCAAGAATTGCCATGCCGGCGAGCGCCACAGACAGGCACAGACCCTGATACAATCTCACACGCATTGCCGCCGCCCCGATGTTGAAGAGCCCCAGTCTTGATGCGTGCCTCGGCGGAGACGACCCCTCTCCGAAAAGTTCCGGGCATGCGATATTATGTCGCGGCATTGCTAAAAATTGCAATAGCTGCTGGTGCACAATTGAACTGTGGTTGGAGTCATCTCTTGAGAGACGTCAAAACGACTACGGTTTCCCGAGCCGTTCGATGGCGGATTGCAGAGGGGCATCCGAAACACGGATCAGCCCGACATACGGATTGGCCATATCCGAAACCAGAAAGATCGCGCCGGCGACGGACAGGGCGCAGACAAGCAGAATGGACAGCACCGTCGGATTGGCCGGCGCCTGCAGCCCAAAGGTCGCAAAAAGCAGCCCGAGCCAACAGACGAGAACGGCAAGGAAGGCCCAGGGTAAACCCTCCTTACCGGATTCGACCAGCAGCCAATGGGTCTCGGCCAGCATGCCGCTCACCTCAAGAGCGCGCGCCTGCAGAGAGCGCTGCACGGCATCCTTCGGCAGCAGGGATCGAAGGTCGCCCTGAACCGCTTCGATATCCTGATATTCTCCCAGCGCCTTGGCGGATGGTTCGTCGGTCGTCTCCGTCGTCCAGCCGCGGCTCAGCCGTTTCTCGATGAGTTCACGCAGCAATTGACGCGCCTTGTCGGTTTCCGGCCCGTATTGCGCCATGACGCGGTCAAGCAGGAGCACCCGCGCCGCCGCCGTTCTCATCTCCACTTCGGCGTTGTCATAGCTCGACTTGGCGGATGCGATAAGAAGGCCGAGTGCCAGGGCCGACAGCGTTCCGACCACCGCCGTCGCCAGCCTGATGACATCCTTGGATTCCGCATTGAGATGATGATCCGGCAAGCGGGCGCGCACTATCAATCCTATCGATGTCGCCGTCGACAGAAAGATAAATACAAGCCCGCCAAGCAACAGTGAGCTCAAGTCCGGCCTCCGTATCGTTCACGATCCTGCAGCCACTATGATTGCCAAAATATGCAAAGCTCTCATTATCATAGCGGAAGACGGTCAAAGCTTGGAACTCTTTACTTTCCTGATCTTGCGGCCGGGCGTCATTGCTGGAAAATCAGCAGCACATAGGCCAGGAAAAGCACCAGATGGACGGCACCTTGCATGAGATGGGTGCGGCCGCTGGCAAAGGTGATGATGCTGACGGCAAGAGTGAGCAGGAGCATCACAAGATCTCCATGCTCGAGGCCGAGTGTCACGGGGTGTCCGTAAAGCTGACTGACAACAAGCATCGCCGGCACCGTCAGCCCGATCGTCGACAGCACTGAACCAAGGAAGATGTTGACGGAGCGCTGCAGATTATTGGCGATGGACGCACGCACGGCGCTGATGGCCTCGGGCGTGGCGACGAGGACGGCCATGACAACACCGCCAAATGCGGTTGGAGCGTGCAAGGTTTCGATAATGTAATCGATCGGCCGGGCAAGCTGTTCGACCAGAAAGACGACAGGACCCATGTAGGCGAAAAGCAGGATGGCATGAGGCCATACCGGCCCATGGTGAGGAGCACGTTCGCGGGGAGGTTCGTGACGGTTGCTGTCGTCGCTGAAATAGTCCCGATGGCGGCCGGCCTGAAGAAACAGAAACGTGGCGTAAAGGCCGACCGATATGATGCCAAGTATCAATTGCCGCGCCGCCGATGGATGTTGTCCGTCCGGGCCCGCAAGAAATGTCGGCATCACCAGGCTCAGGGTCGCCAGCGGTACGATGACTCCGAGATAGGCATTGGCGCCCTGCAGGTTATGCTGCTGTTCCGGTCGCCGCCATGCACCCAGCAGCAAGGACAGGCCGACCATGCCGTTGAGGATGATCATAACGACTGCAAACAGAGTATCGCGCGCAAGCGTGGGATTGTTTTCGCCGTGAAGCATGACGGCCGAAATTGCCATCACCTCGATCGAGGTGATGGCAAGCGTCAGAATGAGCGTGCCGTAAGGCTCCTTCAGCCGCTCCGCCAAGTGATCCGCGTGCCGCACCACCGACAGAGCGGAACCGAGGACGGCAGCAAACAGCCAGACAAAAACGACAGTGAACCAAAGCGGATCGGAAAGCTGTCCGAAGAGCTGCTCCTGGAAAACAAGAAACGCCAGGCTGGTCGCGACGCTGACGCCCAGGAACCATTCCTTGCGTAGCAGGCTGTTTGCGCCGACGGCGCGCAATGCCGGACCGTGCGTCATTGAAGCCACCCGTCTTCTGGCAAATGTCGCCGCAATGCGATCCCTAAGACCATTGTGTCCGTCCGCTGTCTCGTGCCCATCACATGGGCAGGCGGAGACGAGGCTGCCTCAAGGCGAACCGAACCTCAAGCCAGATCGTGTGTCATTGACTAAAACTTGCAGATCTCTCTCGTCTGATCACCCACTGCCGGTGGCTCACGCCGCGTCTTCCGTTATTCGCGGCCGGTCGCCGGGATTGCCGCGCCGGTGACGACGGCTGCGGCCGGCGAAATCAGGAAGGCGATGAGGCGGGCGATCGATTGCGGCGAGACCCAGCCGTCCGTCTTCGCATCGGGCATGGCCGCGCGGTTCTCAGGCGTGTCGATCGTCCCTGGCAGGATGCAATTGGCGGTGACGCGGTCGTCGCGGCATTCGGCAGCGATCGCTTCGGTGAGCCGGATGACGGCGGCTTTCGAGGCGGCGTACGCGGCCTGCCTGGCGCCGGCCTTCAGGCCGGGTGCGGCGGCAACATGAACGATGCGGCCGTAGCCGGATGCCTTCATGGTCGGGAGAACCGCGGCGCTGATCGTCAGCGCAGTGCGGGCGTTTGCAGTCATCATTGTCTCCCATTGGGCGGGAGCATCCGGCCCGACCGGCCCCATCTGGAAGCCGCCGACGGTGTTGACCAATGCGCTAACGCCGCCGAAACGCTTGACGGCCCGCGCAACAGCGGCGGCGCAGGAGGCATAGTCGGTGAGATCCGTTCCGGCGATCGATAGAAACTCGGTGGAGGCGGGGAGAGTGGCGGCCAAGGCTTCCAGCTCGTCGCTCGAACGGTTCATGCAAACGAGTTTTGCGCCGGCGCCGGCAAGCTCACGGACAACGGCGCTGCCGAGGTTGCCGCCGGCGCCGGTGACGATCACGGCTTTCTGGTCGTTCATGATAGTCGATCTCCTGACGGTGCAGCTGCTGGACGATGCCGCGCATTGTTGATCCAGGCTGCGCGCCAGTGCAAGCCCGCCGCAAGGGTTATGTCGAGAAGTCTTGCGGAACTGCCGGCGAGTTGCCGCGGGCAGCTTCGTCTATCATCGCCCGATGGTCGTGCCGGCCGGCTGTCAGTGATATTTCGCCCGTTCGCGGCCGAGGATGACAGGCGCGTCGAGGCTTGAGATGGGACGGGTGACATCGCCCGGGATGTCGCCGGTGAGCTGGAGATCGAGATAGCGGGCGCAGCATACTCGCAGGAAGGACGTGAAGTTTCCGAGATCATGTCCGGCATCGATCGATTCATGGTGCAGCCGGGTGATCAACTGAACGACATTCATGCCGTCGCGCCGCGCGATTTCCTCCAGCTTCGACCAGAAGAAGTTTTCCAGCCTGACGCTGGTGACCATGCCGTCGATGCGCAGCGACCGGGTGGTGCTTTCCCAGAGCCGTGCATCCGCCTTGATGAAGAGTTCACACATGTCGTCCTCCCGTGCCGCCTTTTTAGGCGGCGTTGGTTTCCAACAGGGCTGCGGCATCCAGCACAGCCATGAACTGGCGTAGCCATGAGGGATGCGCCGGCCAGGCCGGCGCCGTAACCAGATTGCCGTCCGAGACCGCATCGCTGATGGCGATGTCGGCATAGATGCCGCCGGCAAGTTCGACTTCCGGCCGGCAGGCGGGATAGGCTGAGCAGGTGCGGCCCTTCAGCACGCCGGCAGCGGCAAGCAGCTGCGCGCCATGGCAGATGGCGGCGACGGGTTTTCCGGCGTCGAAGAAATGGCGGACGGATTTGATGACGTCGGCATTGAGGCGCAGATATTCAGGTGCGCGGCCGCCGGGGATGACCAGCGCATCGTAATCTTCGGCCCGCACGCTGTCGAAAGTGGCGTTCAGCGCAAAATTGTGGCCGCGTTTTTCGGAATAGGTCTGGTCGCCCTCGAAATCGTGGATGGCGGTAGCGACGGTCTCACCGGCCTTTTTGCCGGGGCAGACGGCGTCGACCGTATAGCCGCAGGCAAGCAGCGTCTGGAACGGCACCATCGTTTCGTAATCTTCGGTGAAATCACCCGTAATCATCAGGATCTTTGAGGCTGGCATCGTTTCCTCCCTTTGAAACCAACAGGCGGAGAGTAGCAAAGCGCGAGAGGCAGAGGGTACTATGGGAATACTACAGGCGAAATTCCCTGGAACAGGATGATTTTAGGTCCGGTTGGCCCACAATCTGAATCCCGTTCTAAATTAGCTAGTTAGAGGATGATGTCGCCCGAAAGCCGCTTACACTTTTCGGCATCATGCTCTAGACGGACCTTACCGTCACATCCGGGATGGCGCAGGCCTCGCCGCCGCCGAGGAGGCGGGAGCGGGTGAGGAAGCGCTTCTCGCGGCCGTTGTCGAGCGAGAACATGCCGCCGCGGCCGGGCACGACGTCGATGATCAGCTGCGTATGCTTCCAAGCCTCGAACTGGCTGGCGCTGATATAGACCGGCACGCCGCCGATCTCGCCAAGCTTGACGTCGCTGTCACCGATCATGAAGTCATCGGCGGGATAACACATCGGCGAGGAACCGTCACAGCAGCCGCCGGACTGGTGGAAGAGGATATCGGGATGATCCCGCCTGATCTCGCCGATCAGAGCGAGTGCCGCGTCGGTTGCAAGAACACGCGGTTCGCCGTTGACGGTCGTTTCCATTGTTCTTCCTCCGAAGTTTCGGGAGGGGTTTGAGACCCTCCCGCCATGTTGCATCTCAGAAGAAGCCAAGGGCCTTCGGGCTGTAGCTCACCAGCATGTTCTTGGTCTGCTGGTAGTGGTCGAGCATCATCTTGTGGGTTTCGCGGCCGATCCCCGATTGCTTGTAGCCGCCGAAGGCGGCATGGGCCGGGTAAGCGTGGTAGCAATTGGTCCAGACGCGGCCGGCCTGGATCTCGCGACCGAAACGGTAGCAGCGATTGGCGTCGCGGCTCCAGACACCGGCGCCGAGGCCGTAGAGCGTGTCGTTGGCGATTTCGAGCGCCTCCTTCTCGTTTTTGAAGGTCGTGACCGAAACCACCGGTCCGAAGATCTCCTCTTGGAACACGCGCATCTTGTTGTTGCCTTTGAAGATCGTCGGCTTGACGTAATAGCCGTTCGCCAGTTCGCCGCCGAGATCGTTGCGCGAGCCGCCGGTCAAAAGCTCCGCACCTTCCTGCTTGCCGATATCGAGATAGGCGAGGATCTTTTCCAGTTGCTCCGACGAAGCCTGGGCGCCGATCATCGTGGCGCTGTCGAGCGGGTTGCCCTGCTTGATCGCCTCGACGCGTTTGACGGCCTTTTCCATGAAGCGGTCGTAGATCGATTCCTGGACGAGGGCGCGGCTCGGGCAAGTGCAGACTTCGCCCTGGTTGAGGGCAAACATCGCAAAGCCTTCGAGCGCCTTGTCGAGGAAGTCGTCGTCATCAGCCATCACATCGGCGAAAAAGATGTTCGGCGATTTGCCGCCGAGCTCCAGCGTCACCGGAATGAGGTTCTGGCTGGCATATTGCATGATCAGCCGGCCAGTCGTCGTCTCGCCGGTGAAGGCGATCTTGGCGATGCGAGGGCTGGTCGCCAGCGGCTTGCCGGCTTCGAGGCCGAAGCCATTGACGATGTTGAGCACGCCGGGCGGCAGGAGATCGCCGACGAGTTCGGCCCAGAGCAGGATCGAGGCGGGCGTCTGCTCGGCGGGCTTCAGGACGACGCAGTTGCCGGCGGCAAGCGCCGGAGCAAGTTTCCATGTGGCCATCAGGATCGGGAAATTCCAGGGAATGATCTGGCCGACGACGCCGAGCGGTTCGTGGAAGTGATAGGCGATCGTATCATGGTCGATCTCGCCGATCGAACCTTCCTGGGCGCGGATGCAGGAAGCGAAATAGCGGAAGTGGTCGATCGCCAGCGGAATGTCGGCCGCCATGGTTTCGCGGATCGGCTTGCCATTGTCCCAGGTCTCGGCTTGGGCAAGCAGTTCCAGCTTGTCTTCCATGCGTTGGGCAATCTTCATGAGGATATTGGAGCGCTCGGCGGCGGAGGTGCGGGCCCATTTTTCCTTGGCCGCATGGGCAGCGTCGAGCGCAAGATTGATGTCTTTTTCATTTGAGCGGGGAATGTCGCAGAGCTTGCCGCCGGTGACGGGCGTGACGTTTTCGAAGTATTTGCCTTCGACCGGCTCGCGCCATTCGCCGCCGATATAATTGCCGTATTTCAGTTTGAACGGCGACTCGACGATTTTCTGATGAAGCATGTCATCCTCCCTTGATGATCCAGGTTCCCAAGCGAACCAGTGGGAGGAAAATGAATATGTTTTGGCGCAGGGACTAGGGTGGGTCTTCCATACCGCAGTGCACAGTGTCGCAGAGCTGCGACAGCATCGGGTCGCGAGTGCCGCAGCGGCGGAACCCTTGAGGCTGATCAGTGGAGATCGAGCTTCTTCATCTTCCTGTGCAGCGTAGCGCGGCTGATGCCGAGCGCGGTCGCCGCCCGTGAGACGTTGCCGCCGGCGCGCGACAGCGCCCGAAGCAGCGCTGCCTTCTCCGCCTCGATGATCTCATCCTGCTGCGAGACGCCAGCCTCATGCAGGGCATCGGCGGCCGGAATGCCGGCGGCGATGCGTCTGTCGTCCAGCTGCAACGCGATGCGGGCGGCGCGTGTCGCGCCGAGCACCAGATCGTGCCTGTCGACGGCAAGCAGAGCGGCGGCGGAATTGGCGCCGGCCGGGACCATGAGGAAACGGGCGCCTGTAAAGGCCGAACGGAAGAGGTTGAGCTCGATGCGCATCGCCGCATCGCGCACGGTTTGCGTCAGGATCGCCAGCGTCATCTCGTTGACGTCTTCGCGGCAGGTGGAGATATCAAGCGCCGCGGCTAGCCGGCCACGATGATCGCGGATCGGCGCCGTCGTGCAGCTGAGGCTGGTGTTCGAGCAGAAAAAATGCTGATCGCGGAATATGGCGACGGCACGCTCGTCGGCAAGTGCGGTGCCGATGCCGTTGGTGCCGATGCTCGCCTCTGTCCAGATCGAGCCGGTCCAGAGGCCGAGTTCGCGGAATTCCTTGTCGTCGCCGGCAGCTCCCCGGCGCTCCAGCGCGATGCCGTTCTTGTCGGTCAGAAGCAGGCAGCAGCCGGCTTTGCCGACGGTGGTAAAGAGACGATCGAGCTCTCCCGTCGCGCTGGCGATCAGCTGTTCGGATTGCTCGCGTGCATTGCGGAATTCCTGATCGGTAAGGCGCAGCGGTGCCCGTTCGTCCTCGGGCGCGAGCTGGTGCATGGTCATGCATCGACGCCATGAGGCGACGACCGGAGAACTGGCTGCGGCGGAATCGCGCTGGGCAGACGTGTAGACGTGCTCGGCGTGCGCTGAGTGTTCGTGCATCGGCTCCTCCCACCGAAGTTCAGCATAGTCTGATGGAAAAGCGGCCGGTTTGCAATTGCAAGTGTCGACGGCCATCCTCCCCTTCGCCCCGGCAATCAGGGCACAATGCTGGAAAGCGTCAGCGATCTTTGCACGGCATCATCCGTCATTTCATTGATCTAGATCCGGTTCGAGATCATCGGCATCGACCGCAACAGCCAGGCCTCGATGCCGCGCGCTGCCGCCCGGCCGGTCGCCAGGCAGGCGGTGAGAAGATAACCGCCTGTCGGCGCTTCCCAGTCGAGCATTTCGCCGGCGACGAAGGTGCCCGGCAGCGCCTTCAACATGTAGCCTTCGTCGATGCCGCTCCAACAGATGCCGCCGGCCGAGGAGATCGCTTCGGCGATCGGGCGGGTTTCGATCACCGGCACCGGCAGGGCCTTGATCAGGCCGGCCAGGCGTTCGGGATCGGTCCGGTCGCGTTCGGGCGCGAGTTCGCGCAGGAGCGCGGCCTTGACGCCGTCGAGGCCGGCGCTCTTGCGCAGGCGGTTTGAAAAGCTGGATTTGGCGTCCTGCCGCGCAAGGTCGCGGCGCAGCCTTTCGATGGTGCGGCCGGGTGCGAGGTCGAGCGTCAGGACGGCGCTGCCATGGTTCAGCAGTTGGTCGCGGAGGCTGGCGGTATGGGCATAGATCAGGCTGCCCTCGATGCCGCTTCCGGTGATGACGAATTCGCCGGGAAAGGTGCCGGCCTCGGAGGTTGCGGTGACCGATTTCACCGGCTCGCCGGCGAAACGCTCGCCGAAGTTTTTGCTCCAGTCGACGACGAAGCCGCAATTGGCGGGTTTGAAAGCCTCGATCTCAACGCCCCTTGCCGATAACAAGGGTAGCCAGCTTGCATCGGAGCCGAGGCGCGGCCAGCTTGCGCCACCGAGCGCCAGCAGGGCTGCGTCACAACGGATGATGCTGCGCCCTTCGGGCGTTTCGAAGACATAGCCGTCTTCAGCAAAACCGATCCAGCGATGGCGCGTGCGCAGCGTGACGCCCTGTGCTTCCAGCCGCCTGAGCCAGGCGCGCAGCAAAGGCGAGGCCTTCATCACCTTCGGGAAAACCCGGCCGGATGAGCCGACGAAGGTCTCGGTCCCGAGGCCTGCGGCCCAATCCCTGATATCATCTGGGGTAAAGGCATCAAGGGCGGCGCGTAGATGGACGGAGGCGGGACCGAAACGCGTGGCGAAACGGGCATAATCCTCGGAATGGGTGATGTTGAGACCGGATTTGCCGGCCAGCAGGAACTTGCGGGCGAAGGTCGGCATGGCGTCGTAGACCGTCACCGCATGACCGGAACGGGAAAGCAGTTCGGCAGCCGCGAGACCCGCCGGGCCGCCGCCGATGATGGCAATCCGCTTCTGGTTCATAGAGGTCTTCGCCCGATTCTGTCTGCATTGAGTTTTGGCGCGGGCGCGGATCGCCTGCAAGGGCTGAGATCAGTGGTGCGGATGCGTGCACTGGCCGTGGTCGGCGAGAACCTCGATGACGCGGCATTGATCGACGCGGCCGTGGCCGCAGCCTTCCACCATGGTTTCCAGCTCGGCCTTCAGCGCCTTCAGGCTGCGGATGCGCTGCTCGACCTCGATGAGGCGGGCCTTGGCGATGGCGTCGGCCGAGGCGCAGGACTGGTGCGGATCATCTTGCAGGGTGAGCAGCGTGCGGATCGCCTCGATCTCGAAGCCGAGTTCGCGGGCGTGGCGGATGAAGGCGAGGCGGCTGACATCGGCCGGTTCGAAGGAGCGCTGGTTGCCCTCGCTGCGGCTCGGGGCGGCGAGCAGGCCAATGCTTTCATAATAGCGCACTGTCGGCACCTTGACGCCGCTTTGGCGCGCGGCTTCGCCGATCGTGATCTTTTTCATGATTTTCCTCTTGCACCTCTAGTCGCTAGAGGATGTAGGAGAGATGCTTCTATTTGACAAGGAAGCGGATCATGGCTGAGAGCGAGACACGATACCGGGTCGGCGGCATGGATTGCGCCGCCTGCGCAACCAAGATCGATACCGCGGTCAGACGCGTGGCGGGTGTCGCCGATGTTTCCGTTTCGGTGATGGCGGGCACGATGACCGTCCGGCATGACGGCAGCAGCGATCTCAAGGCGATCGAGAAGAAGGTGACAGGGCTCGGCTATTCCGTCGCGCCGCTTGCCGGAAGCGCGGCACCCGCGCAGGAAAACGGTGCGCAGCATCGTCACGACCATCAGCATGACCATGGTGATCACGCGGGCCATGACCATGACCATGACGGCCATGATCATGTAAGTCATGACCACTCGCACGATCATGGCGCGAAGGAAATCGAGGGCCTGCACGGGCACGACCATGCGCCGATGGCCGGTCCCTGGTGGCAGAGCCGGAAGGGCCGGCTGACCATCCTTTCGGGTGTCGCACTCGTTGCCGCCTATGCCGTCGGCCATCTGGTGCCGGCGATTGGTTCTTACGCCTTCATCGTCGCCGTGCTGGTCGGCCTGGTGCCGATTGCGCGGCGCGCCGTCATGGCCGCTTTCTCGGGAACACCGTTTTCGATCGAGATGCTGATGACGATCGCCGCCGTTGGCGCCGTCATCATCAATGCCGGCGAGGAGGCGGCAACCGTCGTGTTGCTGTTCCTCGTCGGCGAGCTGCTGGAAGGGGTGGCGGCGGGCAAGGCGCGCCAAAGCATCCAGTCGCTGGCGGCCCTGGTGCCGAAGAATGCGCTGCTCGAAGACAATGGCCAGACGCGGGAAGTGCCGGCGGAAAGCCTTGCCGTCGGCGCCATCATCATGGTGCGTCCGGGGGACCGGATCTCGGCGGACGGCATCATTGTTTCCGGCGAGAGTGCGATCGACGAGGCGCCGGTGACGGGTGAGAGCACGCCGGTGCGCAAGGGTGTCGATGCCGTTGTTTTTGCCGGCACGGTGAATGGCGATGTGCTGCTCCGGGTTCGCGTCACGGCGGCGGCGGCCGACAATACCATCGCCCGAGTCGTCAAGCTGGTGGAGGAGGCGCAGGAATCGAAGGCGCCGACCGAGCGTTTCATCGACCGCTTCTCGCGCTATTACACGCCCGGCGTGGTCGTGGTCGCAGCATTGGTTGCCATCGTTCCGCCGCTGCTGTTCGGCGGGTCGTGGGGCGAATGGATCTATAAGGGTCTCGCCATCCTGCTGATCGGCTGCCCCTGCGCGCTTGTCATCTCGACGCCGGCGGCAATCGCCGCTGCGCTTTCGGCGGGGGCGCGGCGCGGGCTGCTGATGAAGGGCGGCGCGGTGCTGGAAACGCTCGGCAAGGTGACGATGGTCGCCTTCGACAAGACAGGCACGCTGACCGAGGGCAGGCCACAGGTGACCGACATCATTTCCTTCGGATTGAAGGAGGCGCAGGTGTTGTCGCGCGCGGCGGTGCTGGAGCAGGGATCCAGCCATCCCTTGGCCCTGGCTATCCTCAACCGCGCCAAGGCGGACGGCGTTCCCGTGCCGCCAGCCTTTGAGCTGGAAGCGCTGCCGGGCAAGGGTGTCAGCGGCAAGGTCGGCGGCGAGACGCTGGACCTGTTGTCGCCGCCGGCTGCCCGTGCGCTCGGGGCGCTCAGCGCGGAGCAGGATGCATGCATCACGGCGCTCAACGACGAGGGCAAGAGCGTATCGGTGCTGCTTGTCAACGGTATCGCGGCCGGCCTGATCGCCATGCGCGACGAGCCGCGCGAGGATGCCGAGGCCGGGCTCGCTAGCCTCAAATCGGCAGGCGTCAAGGCGATGATGCTGACGGGCGACAACAAGCGGACGGCGGCAGCCGTGGCCGGCATGCTCGGCATCGACTGGCTCGGGGAGATGATGCCTGAGGACAAGCAGCGTGTCGTCGGCGAATTGAAGCGCCAGGGCTTGATCGTCGCCAAGGTCGGCGACGGCATCAACGATGCTCCGGCGCTGGCGGCTGCCGATATCGGCATCGCCATGGGCGGCGGCACCGATGTGGCACTGGAGACCGCGGATGCCGCCGTGCTGCACGGACGCGTCGGCGACGTGGCGCGGATGATCGAACTTTCCAAACGCACGATGGGCAACATCCTGCAGAACATCAGCATCGCGCTGGGGCTGAAGGCGGTGTTCCTGGTGACGACGATCATGGGCATTACCGGGCTCTGGCCGGCGATCCTCGCCGATACCGGCGCCACCGTGCTGGTGACGATCAACGCGCTGCGGCTGCTTCGGATAAAGATATAAGCATTCCCCGACTTCATCCTCCGGCGCCCGTCACCGGCGGGATGTCCCATCGACGATTCGGGCCTGATCTCGAACCGAAATCTTTGGACCGGTCATAGGTCGGCTCCCCTCGTGGGGCTTCTCCACAGCCTGCTGTCTTTAAGCTTTGGTTATCCATGTTCTTCACAGGAATGTAGCGATTTCAAACCTGTCGTAACGCAATGCACAAACCATCCGTTGACGCGAATTTGGATTGGCGTACTATATCTAGTGTTCGAGGTTCCTTCGATTCGTCAGGAATCGCGGGCTAAGACGGGAATACGGTGCGTTTCGCCATGACGGCGCAACAACGCCGGAGCTGCCCCCGCAACTGTGAGCGGAGAGCAACTGTCCGATTTCAGGTCACTGAGGCATGAGGCCTTGGGAAGGCTGGGGCAGGGTGCTTTGACCCGTGAGCCAGGAGACCTGCCTCGAACAAAACGTCCACGGGCGGGGTGTCCGGAAGGTCGCGTTTGCATGGCTGCGGGGATCTCCGCATCGCGTTTCGCAGGCCCGAACCTCCGCCCCTGAAACCTTCGCATTGAGCCACTTCGGGGTGAAGTCATGTCAGTATCTCAATTCAGGCCGCCACCCGCGCAATATAAAGGGCACGTCGCGCCCGGCGGCTGAACGAGCCGCATCGCTGCAAAATACAGAGCCTTTTCGACGGATATCGAGAGATTTCCGATCGATGTCCTGCGTCCCAATCGCGTCGTCACGAGGAATACTATGACCATTACCGTCTACAGCAAGCCTGCCTGCGTCCAGTGCACTGCCACCTACCGCGCCCTCGACCGTCTGGGTGTCGATTATGACATCGTCGATATCTCGCAGGATGCCGAAGCGCTCGATCGGGTCCGCAGCCTCGGCTACATGCAGGCGCCTGTCGTCATCGCCGGCGAGCAGCACTGGGCGGGCTTCCGCCCCGACATGATCAGCGCGCTCTCCTGAGTGAGGACAAGCGGTGGGGTTGATCGTCTATTATTCCAGCCGATCCGAAAATACCCATCGGTTCGTCGCCAAGCTCGGACTGCGCGCGGCGCGCATTCCGACCGGTGGCGTTGACGCGTTCCATATCCGCGAACCCTTCGTGCTTGTTGTGCCGACCTATAGCGGCGACGGCGGCAAGGGCGCCGTTCCCAAGCAGGTGATCCGTTTCTTGAACGATGCGGAAAACCGAGGACACATCCGCGGCGTGATTGCCGCGGGCAACAGCAATTTCGGCGAGACATACGGGCTCGCCGGCGACGTGGTCTCGCGGAAATGCCAGGTGCCTTACCTTTACAGGTTCGAGCTCATGGGTACGGAAGACGACGTCGCCAAGGTCAAACACGGGATGGAACGATTTTGGACACGGGAACAACTCTGACGCGGGATGCGGGCGCAAAACCGCATAACACTTTTGCTCATCCCGCTGGCGAACGCCCTTTGAAAGCGGCCGAAACGCTCGACTATCACGCGCTGAACGCCATGCTGAACCTCTATGACGAGGATGGGCGGATCCAGCTCGACAAGGATCGTTTGGCGGCGAAGCAGTATTTCCTGCAGCATGTGAACCAGAACACGGTGTTCTTTCACAATCTGCGGGAAAAGCTCGATTACCTCGTGACCGAGGGCTATTACGAGCAGGAGGTTCTCGACCAGTATTCCTTCAATTTCGTGCGCGACCTGTTTGACCAGGCCTATGCCAGGAAATTCCGTTTCCCGACCTTCCTCGGCGCCTTCAAATATTACACCAGCTATACGCTGAAGACCTTCGACGGAAAGCGCTATCTCGAGCGCTACGAGGACCGCATCTGCATGGTGGCGCTGGCCTTGGCACGCGGCGATGAGGGCCTTGCCCGCGACATGGTGGACGAGATCATTTCCGGCCGTTTCCAGCCGGCGACGCCGACCTTCCTCAATGCCGGCAAGAAGCAGCGCGGCGAGCTGGTTTCCTGCTTCCTGCTGCGCGTCGAGGACAATATGGAATCGATCGGCCGGTCGATCAATTCGGCGCTGCAATTGTCGAAGCGCGGCGGCGGCGTGGCGCTGTCGCTGACCAATATCCGCGAGGCCGGCGCGCCGATCAAGCAGATCGAGAACCAGTCGTCGGGCATCATCCCGGTGATGAAGCTGCTCGAAGACAGCTTCTCCTATGCCAACCAGCTCGGGGCGCGGCAGGGCGCGGGTGCGGTCTATCTCAACGCCCATCACCCCGATATCATGCGCTTCCTCGATACCAAGCGTGAAAATGCCGACGAGAAAATCCGCATCAAGACGCTGTCGCTCGGCGTCGTCGTGCCCGACATCACCTTCGAGCTCGCCAAGAACAACGAGGACATGTACCTGTTCTCGCCCTATGACGTGGAACGCGTCTATGGCGCGCCTTTCACCGAGATTTCGGTGACGGAAAAGTACCGCGAGATGGTGGCGGATGCCCGCATTTCAAAGAAGAAGATCAAGGCGCGCGAATTCTTCCAGGTGCTTGCCGAAATCCAGTTCGAGAGCGGCTACCCCTATATCATGTTCGAGGACACGGTGAATCGGGCGAACCCGATCGCCGGGCGCATCTCGATGAGCAATCTCTGCTCGGAGATCCTGCAGGTGAGCGAGGCGAGCGACTATAATGACGACCTCTCCTACAAATATCTTGGCAAGGATATTTCCTGCAATCTCGGCTCGCTGAACATCGCCGCGGCCATGGATTCGGCCGATTTCGGCAAGACGATCGAGACGTCGATCCGGGCGCTGACGGCCGTTTCCGACATGAGCCACATTTCCTCGGTTCCCTCGATCGAGAAGGGCAATGACGAGAGCCATGCGATCGGCCTTGGCCAGATGAACCTGCACGGCTATCTCGCCCGCGAACGCATCTTCTATGGCTCGGAGGAAGGCGTCGATTTCACCAACATCTATTTCTATACGGTCACCTATCACGCGATCCGCGCCTCGAACCTCTTGGCGGTCGAACGCGGCACGAGCTTCAAGGGCTTCGAGAATTCGAAATATGCTTCCGGCGACTATTTCGACAAATATACCGACCAGCTCTGGGAGCCGGCGACGGAGAAGGTCATGGCGCTGTTCGAGACGGCGGGCATCCATATTCCGACAAGGGAAGACTGGGCCGCGCTGAAGAAGGCGGTCATGGCCTCCGGCCTCTATAACCAGAACCTGCAGGCGGTGCCGCCGACAGGCTCGATCTCCTACATCAACCACTCGACCTCCTCGATCCACCCGATCGTCTCGAAGATCGAAATTCGCAAGGAAGGCAAGATCGGCCGCGTCTATTATCCGGCACCGTTCATGACCAACGACAATCTCGATTATTATCAGGATGCCTACGAGATCGGACCGGAGAAGATCATCGACACCTATGCGGCGGCGACCCAGCATGTCGACCAGGGGCTGTCGCTGACCTTGTTCTTTCGCGACACGGCGACGACGCGCGATATCAACAGGGCGCAGATCCATGCCTGGAAGAAGGGCATCAAGACGATCTACTACATCCGCCTTCGCCAAATGGCGCTGTCCGGCACTGAGGTGCAGGGCTGTGTGTCTTGTACGCTGTGAGTTGATTTCGGCCGCGAGCCTTTAAGCAAATGGCCCCCTCATCCGCCTGCCGGCACCTTCTCCCCGATGGGGAGAAGACATTTGCGGCAGGCGCGACATCCCCTCTCCCCTGGGGGAGAGGGCAGGGTGAGGGGGCTCCGAGCGCCATCAGATCTATTGAGGACATAATCACCATGAACATCGCCGTAAAGCCGATCAGCCGCGTGCGCGCCGTCAACTGGAACCGTATCGAGGACGATAAGGATCTCGAAGTCTGGAACCGGCTCACCGGCAATTTCTGGCTGCCGGAAAAGGTGCCGCTTTCGAACGACATTCCTTCCTGGGCGACGCTGACGCCGGTCGAGCAACAACTGACCATCCGCGTCTTCACCGGGTTGACGCTGCTCGACACGATCCAGAATGGCGTCGGTTCCATAAGGCTGATGGAAGATGCGGCAACGCCGCATGAGGAGGCGGTGCTTTCCAACGTCTCCTTCATGGAGGCTGTGCATGCGCGCTCCTATTCCTCGATCTTCTCGACGCTGTGCTCGACGCCCGATGTCGACGATGCCTATCGCTGGTCGGAGGAGAATGAATTCCTGCAGCGGAAATCGGCGCTGATCATGGAGCAGTACGGCTCCGGCGATCCGCTGAAGAAGAAGGTCGCGAGCGTCTTCCTCGAAAGCTTCCTGTTCTATTCCGGCTTCTACCTGCCGATGTACTGGTCGAGCCGCGCCAAGCTCACCAACACGGCCGACATGATCCGCCTGATCATCCGCGACGAGGCGGTGCACGGCTATTATATCGGCTACAAGTTCCAGCGCGGGCTGGAGCGGCTCGGTGATGAGAGAAGGCAGGAGATCAAGGATTTCGCCTTCGAGCTGCTGCTCGAACTCTACGATAACGAGGCCAGATATACCGAAGCGCTCTATGACGGCGTCGGGCTGACCGAGGACGTCAAGAAGTTCCTGCACTACAATGCCAACAAGGCGCTGATGAACCTCGGCTATGAGGCGCTTTTCCCGGCTGATGCCTGCAAGGTCAACGCGGCGATCCTGTCGGCACTTTCGCCGAATGCCGACGAGAACCACGACTTCTTCTCCGGCTCCGGCTCCTCCTATGTCATCGGCAAGGCAGTGGCGACCGAGGACGAGGACTGGGATTTCTGAGGTTTGATCGCCGTCTCCCCCTTATCATTTGCTTCCCTATCGCCCACATTCAGCTGAAACTAAATTCAGTACTCGCCGATATGGCGCAGCAGGAGTTTTTGATGTCGTCTCTTTTGGACAAGGCCGGGACTACCGTCGAAGCGGATGATGGCGTCTGGCCGATCCGCAGGAGACGGATCCTCGACTGGCTGGTGAACGAGACGCGCGGCGAGCGGTTCATCGACAACATCCTGGTGGAGATGTGCGAGAAGCTATTGGCATCAGGGGTGCCGGTGGCGCGCGCGACATTGCATTTCAGGACGAACCATCCGCAATGGATTGGCGCCCGCATCCTCTGGAAGGAGGGTCTGACGGAGGCGAAGATCAACACTTTCGCCTATGGTGTCGAAAATACCCCGGAGTTCCTGAAAAGTCCCGTCAATGCGATCCATCAGGGTGCGGAGGAGGTGCGCAAACAGCTGGAAGACACAGCCGACGGCGACGAGGATTCATTCTACCAGGAACTGCGCGACGACGGTCTCACGGAGTATATCGCCTGGCCGGTCGAGCATACGTTCGGCAAACGGCACGTCGCGACATTTTCCACCAGCCGGCCGGGCGGTTTTACGAATGATCATATCGATTCCCTGCGCGACCTGCTGCCGGCCCTGACCCTCGTCAGCGAAATCCGGCTGAAGAACATCATGGCGCGCACGCTGCTGCAGACCTATGTGGGACCGCATGCGAGCGAGCAGATCCTGTCGGGTGTTACGACGCGTGGCAGCGGCGCGACCGTCGGCGCGGCGATCATGATCTGCGATCTGCGCGACTTTACGGCGATTTCGGATCTCTGGCCGCGCGACGACGTCATCCATCTGCTCAACGATTATTTCGACGCTATGTCCGACCCGATCGAGCGCTATGGCGGAGAGATCCTGAAGTTCATGGGCGACGGCTTGCTGGCGATCTTCCCGCTGAGTAAGGAAACGGCCTGTCATGATCTGCTGCAGGCGATCCGTGAGGGCCAGGAGTTGATGGCGCAATTGAACCAGCAGCATGCGAGCAATGGGCGCGAACCGCTGCGCTACGGCGTCGGCGTGCATGTCGGCGATGTCATGTACGGCAATATCGGCTCGCGCCGGCGGCTGGATTTCACCGTCATCGGGCCGGCGGTCAATGTCGCCTCGCGGCTGGAAAGCCTGACCAAGGAGGTCAAGCGTCCGGTGCTGCTATCGCGGGCCTTCGTCGAAATGGCGGGCTGCGCGGAGGAGATGGACAGTCTCGGCACCTTCCCGCTGCGCGGGCTCGGCGAACCGGTCGATGTCTTCGCCTTTCCAGAGGGCAGGTAGCTCAGACCCCTCGCTTGTTTCCCCAAAGCAGCACGTGCAGTTGAGGCAGCACGCGGGCTGCAAACCATTGGTCCGCCGTCACCTTGTCGACAAGCCAGTGCATCCGATCCATCACACCGTCGATATCAATGCGGGCGTCGTCATCGTCGGGCGGCGGCGGGGTGTGGTTGCCGGGTTGGAGGAACAGGGAAATTTGCGGATAGCGCTCACCTGCCCGTCGGGCAAATTCGTAGTCGGCATCGTCGAAGACGACGATCTTCAAGGCGATCTCAGGACCACCGGTGGCCAGTCGAAGACAGTTGTCCACCTGGTCCCAATCCGTCAGCATTCCGCTGGATGGCGGTTTGGGGCTGATGACCAGGACGTCGAGATCGCGAAACCAGGCCTGGGCTATGCTTCCCTGCGTTTCCAGTGCAAAGCGGTATCCTTGGGAATGGCCAAGTTCGATCAGCGGCCTTAAGGGTTGTATCGCCGGATTGCCTCCGGAAAGGGAAACCGTCAGTGGCTTTGCCCCGGAGAGTTCGGTGACCTTATGCCAGATCGCCTCGGGGGACATCGGAATCCATTGATCGCGGAACGCGCTGTCGACCGCGTGCAGGCTGTCGCACCAGGAACATCGATAATCACAGCCGCCTGTTCTGACGAACACCGTCGGCAGCCCGATCAAGGCGCCTTCACCCTGGATGGTCGGGCCAAAGATCTCGCTGACGCGAATGGTTCCGCCACTCACGGCCTGTACTCCGCCCAGGTTTTCGGCGTCTCGCTGACGCGAACGGACGATGTCTCCGGGAAGCGCTGCTTGCACCAGTCGTAAAAGTGCCTTGCCAGGAACTCGGAGGTGACTTTCGAATGGCCGAAGACGTCGTTCAGGTGCCGATGATCGAAGGTTTCGTCGATATAGCGCTTGAGCGACGAGAGGTCGTGGTAGTCACGAACGAAGCCGTCATCATTCAGGCTTTCGGCGGAGAGCTCGATGACCACAATGTAGTTGTGGCCGTGGAGCCGCGCGCATTGATGGTCGGCGGGCAGGTGATCCAGTTGATGGGAGGCGGAGAGGTGAAACTCCTTGGTGATGCGGTACATCAATGCACCTTCGTCGCCGAATATTGCGACACGGCCGCTTTCCAGAAGTCCCGGTCTTCGTACTCCGTCGGATCGGGAACGCCGGCCAGATGGAAGGCCTCGCGGCGTTCGACGCAGGTTCCGCAGCGCCCGCAGTGGAGCCTGCCGCCCTTGTAGCAGGACCATGTTTCCGAAAACGGCGTGCCGTGTTTTGCGCCGTCAACCACGATCGCCGCTTTGGGAACATCGACATAGGGTGCAAGCAATTTCACGCTGGCATAACCCTCCAGCGCTTCGTTCTGCATGCGCTGGAAGGCGTCGATGAAGCCCGGCCGACAGTCGGGGTAAATGAAGTGGTCGCCACCATGCACGGCGACGGCAACGGCATCTGCCTTTTGCGCTGCCGCCAGACCGAAGGCGATGGCCAGCATGATGGCGTTGCGGTTCGGGACGACCGTGGCTTTCATGGTCTCCTCGGCATAGTGGCCGTCGGGAACCTCGACATTGTCGGTCAGGGCCGATCCGCTGAGATGGCCGCCGATGCTGGCAATGTCGATAATATGATGGCGAACGGAAAGACGTGCGGCACACTTCGCGGCGAATTCGAGTTCCTTGCGATGCCGTTGGCCGTAGTCGAAGGAAATTAGGCCGATAAGCTGTTTTTCCGCGGCTATCCTGTGGGCAAGCGAAACGGAGTCCAGTCCGCCGGAGCAGACGACGATGGTTTTCATATTTTGGATCCCTTGTTTTGACCGGGTGGGCTGCGACCGGATTACGCGGTGCTTCTAGGACAAATCACGCGTCATGCAAACAGTTTTAAGAGGTCGGCCGTCACAGCCGAGCGGTTAACCGACCGGAAAGTTGATCTGCGGCGGCAGCAGAAGCTGCAGATCTTCGGCGTCCGGATTGTTGATGCGCTGCAGCAGCATGCGGCCGAGATCCTCGCCGGCGGCCGTCAGGTCCTCGTGGATCGTGTCGACCTTCGGCTGCAACTGGCTGAGAAGGCGGGATGTCTCCTTGGCGACGATATCGTAATCGATGGCCAGTAAACGGCCGGCATCGCTCATGCCGCTGATGACGGCGAGCGCCGAAACTTCGCCGGGACAGATGAAACCGTCAGGAGCATCCGGGGCATCAGCGCGGCTGCGAATGAAGTCGCGCAGCACACCCGCCGGTGTATCGAGATCGATGGCTTCGGGGATCTCATAGGCGATGCCTGCTTCGCGCACCGCCGTCATGAAACCATGCAGAATATGCTGGCAGAAGGTCAGCCGTTTCGGCGGCAGGATCACCGCCACCTTTCTGCGGCCCTTGGCGATCAGCCGGCGCGTCGCCTCATAGGCAAAGGTGAAATTGTCATAGTCGACATAGGGGTGCGGCGTCGAAAATTCGGTGCGGCCGTGACAGATGAAGGGAAAGCCGGTTTCGAGCAGCAGGCGGACACGGGCATCGAGCGGTTCGGTGCGTGTGAAGATCAGCCCGTCGGCGAGGTGGTTGCGGATAATGTATTCGGCGGCCTCGACGTCGGTCGTCGACAGGAAGTTCGGTGCGACGACTAGATGGTAGGCGGTCTCTTTCAGCGCCTTGGCGATGCCGTACATGATCGAGGTGCTGAAGCCGACCACCTCCTCGTGCGAATCGAGCAGAATGGCGATGACGTTGGTGCGGCCGGTCTTCAGACGCTGCGCGGCCCGGTCGGGGAGATAGCCGATCTCGCGGGCGATACGGTGCACGCGTTGACGGGTCTCCAGCGAAATCTGCGGCGCGTCGGAAAGCGCCCGTGACACCGTCGTCACGGCAAGACCGGCGATCGTGGCGATCGTTCGCAAGGTCGGCTTGCCGCGCCTGTGTGCGATATCGAAATTTTCGCCGCGTTGCGGCCGGGACGGTTCGGTCACCCTGAGCTTTCCATGGTGGATTTGCCGACACAATAACACGATGAATCCGGCACGCAATCAACGAATGAAAACGTTTTAAATTTCTACGTTTTGTTAATCTTACAGAAAATATCTATTAGTTTCAATGCCATGGCGAAATAACCATATTTTTCTCGACAGTCGAGAAAGGACTTGACGATCAAAGAGTTATAACGTTTTAAATTAGCAACCGCGCGGAGGAGCGCGGTCGTATGTCGACCGCCACAATGGGTGGAAAACATCGGGCGGCAGGGAGGGTCCCGCCGCCGATTTGCAAATGGGAGGAAATTCATGCGCAAGTTTTTGAGCTCGGCAGCGATTGCTGTCGTGATGATGGCCGGCCTGAGCGCAGCGCAGGCTGCCGACGTGAAGGAAGTGCAGATGCTGCACTGGTGGACGTCGGGCGGTGAGGCAGCGGCGCTGAACGTTCTGAAGCAGGACCTGTCGAAGGAAGGTTTTGCCTGGAAGGATGTTCCGGTGGCCGGCGGTGGCGGTGACGCGGCGATGACGGCGCTGAAGGCGATGGTGGCGGCCGGCACCTATCCGACAGCCTCGCAGATGCTGGGGTATACCGTGCTCGATTATGCCCAGGCCGGTGTCATGGGCGACCTGACGGAGACGGCGAAGAAGGAAGGCTGGGACAAGTCGGTGCCGGCGGCGCTGCAGAAGTTCTCGGTCTATGACGGCAAGTGGGTCGCAGCCCCTGTTAACGTCCACTCGGTCAACTGGCTGTGGATCAACAAGGCGGTGATGGACAAGATCGGCGGCACCCAGCCGAAGACCTTTGACGATCTGATCGCCCTGCTTGACAAGGCCAAGGCCGCCGGCGTCATCCCGCTCGCCCTTGGCGGCCAGAACTGGCAGGAAGCGACGATGTTCGATTCCATCGTGCTGTCGACCGGCGGTCCGGAGTTCTACAAGAAGGCCTTCAACGACCTCGATGAAGAGTCGCTGAAGTCCGACACGATGAAGAAGTCCTTCGACAATCTGGCGACGATCGTCAAATATGTCGATCCGAACTTCTCCGGCCGCGACTGGAACCTCGCCACCGCCATGGTCATCAAGGGTGACGCGCTGGTGCAGGTGATGGGCGACTGGGCCAAGGGCGAATTCGTCGCCGCCAAGAAGACGCCGGATACCGACTTCCTGTGCTACCGCTTCCCCGGCACCGACGGCAGCGTGATCTACAACTCCGACATGTTCGGCATGTTCAACGTCCCCGACGACCGCAAGGCGGCGCAGGTGGCGCTGGCAACCGCAACGCTGTCGAAGAGCTTCCAGTCGGCCTTCAACGTCGTCAAGGGTTCGGTGCCGGCTCGTACCGACGTTCCCGATACCGACTTCGACGCCTGCGGCAAGAAGGGTATCGCCGACCTGAAGGCTGCCAATGAAGGCGGCACGCTGTTCGGCTCGCTGGCGCAAGGCTATGGCGCACCGCCGGCGATTGCCAATGCCTACAAGGACGTCGTCTCGAAGTTCGTCCACGGCCAGATCAAGACCTCCGACGAGGCCGTGACCCAGCTGGTCCAGGCGATCGACGACGCCCGCTGAGATCACTTGTGATGACAATGCTTCCCCGCGTGACCCGCGGGGAAGCTTCAGGCTCCGCGCCGATCATGCAGGATGATCATGCCCGGACGATATCGAGGAGCCATCATGCGGGGAGGAGATGACATTCCATGAGCACAGTTGCGACTACCGATCCGGTTCTGACGCCGCGGCAATCGACGGGTATCTCGTTGCGCGGCCGGCTGCAGGATGCGCTGCCGAAGATCGTGCTGGCGCCGAGCTTCGTCATCACCATCATCTTCGTCTACGGCTTCATCATCTGGACGGCCTATCTGTCCTTCACCAATTCCAAGACCTTTCCCTCCTATGCGCTGACCGGCGCACGCGCCTATCAGCGGCTGTGGCGCTGGACCTTCGAGAGCGATCCGCCGTCCTCCTGGTATACCTCGATCACCAACATGGCGATCTTCGGCTTCCTCTATGTCGGCATCTGCCTGGCGCTCGGTCTCTTCCTCGCCATCCTGCTCGACCAGAAGATCCGCGGCGAGGGGCTGCTCCGGCCGATCTTCCTCTATCCGATGGCGCTCTCCTTCATCGTCACCGGCGTTGCCTGGAAATGGTTCCTCGACCCCGGCCTCGGCCTGGAACAGACGCTGCACCACTTCGGCTGGACGAGCTTCCACTTCGACTGGATCAAGAACAAGGACTTCGTCATCTACACCGTCGTCATCGCCGGTGTGTGGCAGGCGTCGGGCTTCGTCATGGCGATGTTCCTGGCGGGCCTGCGCGGCATCGACGGCGAGATCATGAAGGCGGCCCAGATCGACGGCGCCTCGCCCTTCCAGCTCTACCGCCGCATCGTCATTCCATTGCTGCGGCCGATCTTTCTGTCGGCCTTCATCGTGCTCGCCCATATGGCGATCAAGTCTTATGACCTGGTGGTGGCGCTGACCTCGGGCGGGCCGGGCGGCTCGGCCTGGCTGCCGTCCAACTTCATGTATGAATACACCTTCAAGCGCAACGAGATGGCCGTCGGCTCGGCCAGCGCCATCATCATGCTGATGACCATCTCGGCGATCATCGTGCCCTATCTCTATTCCGAACTGAAGGAGAAGGCGCGATGAGCAGCGTGACCTCTCCGGCAATCGCAACCCCGCAGGCCAGCGACAACAGCAACAACAACAGCAGCAACAGCCGCTGGATCGGCCGCACCGTCATCTACGGCCTGCTCGTGATCTTCGCCATCCTCTACCTGATGCCGCTCTTCGTCATGCTGACCACCTCGTTCAAGACCATGGACGAGATCCAGAACGGCAACATGCTGGCGCTGCCGCAATCCCCGACCTTCGATCCCTGGATCAAGGCCTGGGGCGAGACCTGTGTGGGTCTGACCTGCGCCGGCATCAAGGGCTACTTCTGGAACTCGATCAAGATGGTGGTGCCGGCCGTCGCCATCTCCACCATCATGGGGGCGCTGAACGGTTATGTGCTGACAAAATGGCGCTTTCCCGGCCATACGCTGGTGTTCGGGCTGATGCTGTTTGCCTGCTTCATTCCGTTCCAATCGGTGCTGTTGCCGATGGCAACGATCCTCGGTTCGCTCGGCCGCTTCGGCATGACGCTGCAGAACGCCACCGGCTTTGCCTTCGGCTTCGGCAATCCGACCGTCAATCTGGTCTTCGTCCATGTCGTCTATGGCCTCGGCTTCACGACGCTGTTCTTCCGCAATTTCTACGAGGCCTTTCCGACCGAGCTGGTGCGGGCCGCCCAGGTCGATGGCGCCAGCTTCTTCCAGATCTTCCGGCGCATCATGCTGCCCAACTCGCTGCCGATCATCGTCGTCACCGTCATCTACCAGTTCACCAATATCTGGAACGACTTCCTGTTTGCCTCGGCCTATGCCGGCACCGGCGATTCCATGCCGATGACGGTGGCGCTGAACAATGTCGTCAACACCTCGACCGGGGTGGTCGAATACAATGTCAACATGGCGGCGGCGATGATCGCCGCCGTGCCGACGCTCATCGTCTATATCCTCGCCGGCCGCTACTTCGTGCGCGGTCTGATGGCGGGCGCTGTCAAAGGGTAATCCATGGCCTTCCTCGAAATCTCCGGTCTTAAAAAGCGCTTCGGCGCCGTCGACATTCTCAAGGGCATCGACCTCGAACTCGACAAGGGCGGCTTTCTCGTGCTGGTCGGCCCGTCCGGCTGCGGCAAGTCCACCCTGCTCAACACCATTGCCGGGCTGGAGACGATCACCTCGGGCGATATCAGGATCGACGGGCGCGACATCAGCGGCCTGCATCCCTCCAAGCGCGACATCGCCATGGTGTTCCAGTCCTATGCGCTCTATCCGAACATGACGGTGGCGGGCAACATCGCCTTCGGCATGGAGATCCGCGGCGTGCCGAAGGACGAACGTGCCAAGGCGATCAAACAGGTCTCCGACATGCTGCAGATCGGCCATCTGCTCGACCGCAAGCCGAGCCAGCTGTCGGGCGGCCAGCGCCAGCGCGTCGCCATGGGGAGAGCCTTGGTGCGCAACCCGCAGGTCTTCCTGTTCGATGAGCCGCTCTCCAATCTCGATGCCAAGCTGCGCGTCGACATGCGCACCGAGATCAAGCGGCTACATCAGCGCATGGGCACCACCTTCGTCTATGTCACCCATGACCAGATCGAGGCGATGACGCTGGCGACCAAGATCGCCGTGCTGAAGGACGGCGTGCTGCAGCAGTTCGGCACGCCGGCCGAGATCTATAACAGCCCCTCCAACATCTTCGTCGCCGACTTCATGGGATCGCCGGCGATGAACCTCTTGACCGCCACCGTCGAAAACGGCGCCGGCGGGCTCGAAGTCTCGCTGGAGCGGCCGAATGCCGCCCCGCTCAAGCTGCCGGTCATGGCTGGCAACAATGGCCTGACCACCTATACCGGCAGACAGGTGATCTTCGGCATCCGCCCCGAGGCCTTGACCGATCCGGATGGCGCCGACCGCAAGGCGCGCATGCTGAGCGAGGGCGACTGCCTGATCGAAGTCGTCGAACCGGCCGGCTCCGACACCTTCGCCGTCACCAAGCTCGGCGGCAAGTCCGTCGTCGCCCGCCTGCGCGCCGATGCCGGCATTGCACCTGGCCAGACAACCCGACTGGCCTTCAATCTCGATAAGGCCGTCTTCTTCGATCCAGAAAGCCAGGCGAGGATCGGGTGATGGCCGTCAGGCGGCCGTCACGCTTGTTGTCACCGGTGCGAAACGCGTAGAAACGACTTCGACGGTGATCTCGCCGGTGAAGCCCGTCGCCTCCAGCCAGAAGCCTGATGTGCCGCCCTGCAATGGCACAGTGGCCGGGCCGACGATCCTTGCCGGGCCGTGCACCTTCAGCGAAATGCTGTCATTCATGAAGGGCAGGCGCTGGCCGCTCTGGTCGAGGGCGCGGATGATGACGCGTGTGCTGTCGCGTTCGCGGGCTCTGAGCGTCGAACTGTCGGCAACGACCTCAAGTGTCGTCGGCAACGGATCGGCCGCCAGCGTCAGGCTGGCCACCGGTTTGCCGTCGATATAGCCGGTGAAGGTGCCGTCGATCCATTCGAGACCCCAGGTGCCGAGCTCATCGGCGGTGAAGTGGCGATGGTCGAGCACGACGGGCGGATGCGGCAGATGCGGGTAGTTTTCGCGGTCCGGGCCGATGCGTTTGGAAAGCGCGCCATATTGCAGCTCCACCTCGTCGCAGTTGGTCAGGATGATCAGCGGCAGCACGCCGCCGATATTGCGTTCGCCACGCGCCCAGAAGGTTGCCGGCTTCATGACGATCTCGTCTGATGGATCGCACTGGCTGATATAGGCATAGGCCGCGAATTTCGGCTCGCGGAACATGTCCATGACGCCGTGATAGCAGATGCGGTCGCCGGAGCCGAAATCCTTGTGCGTGTTGTAGTCGAACATGCACCAGCCGATGGCGCCGGATATATCGGCATCGCCGTAGGCGGCGTTCAGCACGTCCAGGTGCCGGCGTACATGCTCGGCCTGGCGCTGCTCCTGATCGTAAATCTTCGTCGGGTGCATGTGGCCGTTGAACTCGGTGATGAGGTACGGCACCTTGTGGGACAGTCCGGTATTTTCCTGCTGGCCGCGCAGCGTCGTGCGAGGGCGGTTGGCGCCCGGCAGTTCCTCGTTGCCGAGGATGAAGTCGTTCATCGTGTAGACGTCCTCGAGCAGTTCGCTCTCGGTGATATAACGCACGCCGCCGGTCTGGCGGGTGCTGTCGAGCTCGCGGGCGAGCCGGTTGGTCTCGGCGTAGAAATCGTGATTGTCCTGCGATTCATTGATGCGCACGCCCCAGATGATGATCGAGGGGTGATTCCAGTCGCGCTCGATCATGCGGCGGACGTTCTCGATCGATTCCTGCTGCCAATCGGCATCGCCGATATGCTGCCAGCCGGGGATTTCCTCGAAAACCAGCAGGCCGATCGTGTCGCAGCGGTCGAGGAACCATTTCGACTGCGGATAATGCGAGGTGCGGACGATATTGCACTTCAGCACCGTCTTCATGATGTCGGCGTCGCGCTCCTGGGCGGAGCGGCCGGCGGCATAACCGACATAGGGGAAGGCCTGGTGACGGTTGAGGCCGCGCAGCTTCAGCGGCTTGCCGTTCAGGAGAAAACCTTCCGGCGTGAATTCGGCGGTGCGGAAGCCGAACCGCGTCGAGACACGGTCGGAGCCGTGCTCGGTCCTGAGTTCGACGGTGACGTCATAGAGTGTGGGATCGGTGATGTCCCAGAGGGTGATGCCGGTGAGGCCGCCGAAGGAGAGCGTGGTGCGGCTGCCGATCGTTTCGGTGGCGGCGGTGGCGACCACCGTGCCGTCGGCCTGCTTCAGCGTGGCGGTGACGGTCGCCGAGAAGCTGCGGCTCTCGGGATTGGCGATATCGACGCGCACGGTTGCCGATTTCTCCGGGCGAAGAACGTCCGTGGTTTCGATCTTGAGATTGCGGATCGAAACCGGGTCGGTGACCTTCAGCCAGACGTCGCGGTAGATGCCGGCATAGGTGAGATAATCGATGCGGCCGCCGAAAGGCGGAATGGCCGGGTTCTCGCTGCCGTCGATCTTGACGGTGACGAGGTTCTCTCCCCTGGCGAGCCTGCCGGTGAGGCGGGCCTCGAAGGGCGTGTAGCCGTCCTTATGGGCGACGATTTCCTCGCCGTTCAGATAGACGACGCTGTCGGCCATGGCGGCATCGAAGACGAGCGAGACCTCGCGCCCCTCGAACTCCGGCAGCCAGCGCAGCACCTTCTGATAGGTGAAGGCGCGCTGGTAGCTGGTCTCATCGAAATAGTTGAAGGGCAGTTCGACGGCGGTGTGCGGCAGGCTGACCGATTTGGCGGCATCGAAAGTTTCGAGCAAACGCTGGCCGAAGCCCTCATGGAAACTCCAGCCTTCATTGAAGGAGACGACGGAACGCATTTCAGGCTCTCCAGCTTACGGCATCAGGGACATTGCGGCGCCTTTCGGCGCGTGAAAATCTGGTCATCGGTATTCCTCCTCGATGCAATGGATGTGTGCCGCTATGCGGTCGAGCCCCAGCGGGCGGTGCAGGTGAGTGTGATGCTGTGCGGGCCTTCGATCTCGGCGTCATGGCGTTCGATCAGTTCGACGACGGCATCGATGAAGGCGACGTGGTCGAGGCTCAGCGTGGTGAGGTCGTTGCAATCCCAGGCGGCCATGGCGATGCCGTCCTGGCCGACGATGGCGATATCGTCAGGCGTGTTCTTGCCGATCACCCGGCGGGCGGCATCGCGTGCGCCGATCGCCATGACGTCGTTGCCGCAGATGATGGCATCGACCTTGTCGCGGTGCAGCAGCAGCACGGCTTCCTTGAAGCCGGAATCATAGGAATAGTCGCCGAAGGCCTGCGCCTCGAAAGAGAGGCCGCGCTTGGCGAGCGCATCGGCGAACCATTTGCGCCTGAGCTTGTCGATCCAGCTTGAATTGGTGCCGGAGAGGTAGGCGAAACGCTTCTTGCCGTCGCGGACGATCTTGTCGATGATCTCGTCGGCGGCCCCAGAGCCGTCGATGCGGATGCTGGAGACGTTTTCGTTGTCGAGCGGCTCGAAGGAGACGATGATCGGCTTCGTCGTGTGAAAGATGTCGACGGCATCCTGCATCGACACCATGTCGGAAAAGACGACGACGTGATCGACCTGATAGGTGGAGGCGAGGCGCATCAGCTGCAGCCGGTCGGAATGATCGGCGCAGCAGAGGATGATCGGCAGCAATTGTCTTGCCTGCAGGCGGTGGACGAGAAGCTGCTGTTCCTCGGCTTCGCAGGGGTTGCCGATCGCATTGACGACCAATGCGACGAGGCGCGAGCGCTGGTTGTTCAGCGAGCGGGCGATCGCATTCGGCTGGTAGCCATGTTCACGGGCGACGGCGAGGATGCGATCGCGGGTGGCGCTGCCGATGCGTGAATCCGGGGAGAAGGCGCGGGAAATGGTGGCGGAGGAGACGCCGGCGAGTTTCGCCAGTTCCTTCGAAGTGATCCGCCGTCTGTTCATTCCGCTCATCTTCAGCGCCTATCAGGCGACGATCCTGACGGAAGCGCCGTCGGCCGCTGCCGATTCCTTGATTGCATCCCATAGCCTAGCGAATCTGAGGCCCATTTCAACGGAGCCGGAGTTTTCCATCTTTCCCGCGCGAATGGCGAGGAAATTTTTCATCGGATTGCCGAGAATCTCGGCCTCCTCGCGCGGCTCGGCGCTCCGCCCGACGCTGATCTCGCGCCAGCCGCCCCAGGCATCGATGCGCACGATCGCCTTCGAATAGAAGAAGGTGATGTAGGAAGCGCAGCCCGGAGGGCCTTCGCCGGCGGCTGTCAATGTCGTCAGCGCGCCGTTTTTCAGCCGGGCGGAGACGGCGGTGGCGATGTCGACCTGCCTGCCGTGGTTGTTCATGTAGGCCGAAACGCTGTCGAAATCGGAATTGGCGAGCAGGCAGACGGTGTTCATCATATGGGCGCCGGTATCGAACATGAAGCCGCCGCCTGAAATTTCAGGCTGCTGCTTCCAATGACCATGATAGTTCGACGACCAGCTTTCCCAGATCATGCCCGATATGGCGATCAGTTCGCCGAATTCGCCGGCGAGCGCCCGCCGGCGCGTGTCGAGCACCAGCGGCGAGAGGCCGCCCTGGAAGGCAGTGACGATGGTGACGCCGCTCTTCTTCTGCGCGGCGATCAGCCTCTCGGCCTCGGTGACTGTCGTCACCATCGGCTTTTCGAGGAAGAGGTCGAGGCCGGCCTCGGCAACGGCAGTTGCCTGCTCGGCATGGAAGGCATGCGGGGTGGAGATGTAGACGATGTCGAGTTCGTCCCGGCACTGGCCGAGCATCTGACGATAGTCCTCGAAGCTCTTCGGTTCGGGGGCGCCAGCGGCGAGGCAGACGTCGAGCAGGCGCTGGCGCGAAGCCGCCGTGGTGTCGGCGAGTGCAGCAAATTCGATCTCCGGCATCTTGACCCAGCTCGTGGCATATTCCGCCGCCTTCAGGCCGGCACCGATGACGCCGAGGCGCAATTTCTCAGTCATGAAATTTCCTCCCTGATTGCATTTGTGCACACGATTACACAAACGTTACGGTGATGGCAATATCTAATTAAATAAGTAATATCAGTGTATTAATACCCAATAACGAATCTTTTTAAAAACCGTCTTGTCAGCATTGGGAATGCGTGTACATTTTCGCGGTCGGTGCTGGAGGGCGCCGTGTCTCTAAAAAAGGGAGGACTTCCGTTGAAGAAGATGGTTCTTGGCGGCCTGTGCGCCGTTCTGCTGAGCGCGGTTTCGACGCTGGCGCAGGCTGAAACAATCCGAATTGCAAATCACGGTCAGGCCGGCATCGACGCGATGAAGTCGACGGTCGAGCGGATCGAAAAGAAATATGGCGTCACCGTCGAGGTGATCGAATATCCGGCGCCGGACAAGGATTACCTGACGAAACTCCTGACGGAGCTTGGCGCCGGCAACGCCCCCGACCTGTTCTCCATCCCGACGACGGCCGCCGTCGCCGACATGGTGGAAGCCGGCTACCTCGCGCCGGTGACCAAGGAGTTCAAGGCCTGGGATGGCTACGCCAAACTCTATGATGTCGCCAAGGAGCTTGCCGTCAGCCCGGATGGAGAGACTTATGTGATGCCGTTCATGCTCGGCATCCAGGAAATCTATTATCGCAAGGACGTACTCGAAAAGGCCGGCATCTCGACCGAACAGCCGAAGACCTGGCAGGAGCTTCTCGATCGTGCCGCCGAAATCAAGCAGAAAACCGGCGCCTATGGCCTGCTGTTCCCGGCCGGCGTTTCCTGGGGAAGCGGTGCCTTCGACGAAGGCTTCCAGCACCTGCTCGTCGGTTCGAAGACGCCGCAGCTCGTCGATGCCGACGGCAAGCTCGATCTGAATGGCGAAGGCATCAAGGATGTCTTCAACGTCTACAAGGAACTGATCGACAAGGATCTGATGCCGACGCAGCCGCTGCTCGGACCCGAGCCCTGGGTCGTGCCGAAGTACCAGATGTTCCCGGAAGGCAAGCTTGCCGCCACCACCTGCGGCTCCTGGTGCTATATTTTCGACTGGGGCCGCGAGAGCAAAAATCCGATTCCCGACGTGACGAAGGTGGTCGGCACCTGGACAGTACCGGGCCAGAGCAGCGGCCAGTATGTGCTTGCCAATCTCGCCGCGCCGTGGGCGGTCAATTCCAAGTCGGCCAACACCGAATTGGCGATCAAGGCGCTGATGGAGATCGGCTCGATCGAGACACAGGTTTCCTACGCCGCCCGCATCGGCAATATTCCCGCCAGCAAGGACGCGGCCGACAATGCCGAGTTCCAGAAGCTGACGGAACTGGTTCCGATCCATGCGGCGGCCGGGAACGGCGTGTTCCTGAAGCAGGCCTCCGGCTTCGGCACGGTCTCCGAAGGTGTGGCGCGGGCCACCGAAGCGCTGCTGCGCAAGGAAACCGACGCCGCCGGCGCCCAGAAGATCCTTGTCGACTACGTCAAGGAAACGCTCGGCGACGACATGGTCAAGTAAGCCTCCGCTTTCTTTCCCAGCGAACGGGGACGCGGCGACATCGCCCGCGTCTTCCCCTTTTCATTCGATAAGCCGGCTTCATTCGACAAGGTTGTGAGCTTCCATGGCCCGAAACTCTCATGAAAAGCGCGCCGAGCGGCAGTGGCTGCTGATCCTGCTGCCCTCGCTGGTGCTGCTTCTGGCCTTCGTCATCTATCCGGCCCTCTATTCCATCTATCTGAGTTTTACCAATGAGGCGCTGACCGGGGCGGCGGCGCTGCGGCCCCGCTTCGTCGGTCTCAGGAATTATACGCGGCTCCTCAACGACGCGAAGTTCTGGAACGCGCTGTTCGTCACCTTCGTCTTCGTCATCGGTTCGGCAGTGATCGGCCAGTTCGTGCTTGGGCTGATCTCGGCAATGGCGCTGCGCCGGCCGATCCGCTTCCGGCGGCTGTTCTCGTCGATCATCCTGTTGCCGAATGCCGCCCCTGAGGTCGTCGCCGGCTTCATGTGGATCTCGATGCTGGCCGGCGGCGACAATGCCACGCTCAGCCGCATCGTCAGCTTTTTCGGTGTCGCGCCGGCCGACTGGCTGCAGGTCTTCCCGCTGTCGATGATTATCGTCGTCAACACTTGGCGCGGCATCGCCACGGCGATGATCCTCCTGACCGCGGGCCTCAGCACCATACCGGGGGAGATTTACGAGGCGGCCCGCATGGATGGCGCCACACCGTCGCAGATGTTTCGCCGCATCACCCTGCCGCTGATGATGCCGACGATCCTGCTCTACATGCTGATCTCGGCCGTCTCCACCATTGCCGTCTTCGGCCTCGTCTATGCGCTGACGCGCGGCGGGCCGGGCGGGGCGACCGAGGTCGTCAGCATCTATATCTATAACCAGTCCTTCACGGCCTTCCAGCTGGGATATGGGGCGGCGGTCGCGGTCGTCGCGCTCGTCATCTCGCTGATATTGGGCATCGCCTATGTCCGGGCCATGAAGGTGGAGGTCTGACATGGCCGTCGTTTCCCCGAGCGAGACCGCAAACAAAGGCCGCTCCGACCTCATCGCCTATGCGACGCTGTCGCTGATCTCGATCTTCTGCGCGGTTCCCTTCTTCTGGGTGCTGCTCGCCTCTCTCGACGGCAATGCGCAGCTTTTCCTGCACTGGCCGGAGCAGTGGACCTTCGCCAACTATATCAAGGTCTTCACCAAGGAGGACGGGGCGAAGTGGCTGTTCAACTCGCTCTTCGTGGTCGGCGGTGCGACGCTGCTGGTCATGGTGCTTGCCGGGCTCGGCGGTTATGCGCTGTCACGCACCAGGGCCTGGTGGAAGCTGCCCTTCCTCTACGCGATCCTGCTCATCCGGGTGCTGCCGCCGACGGCGCTGGTCGTGCCGCTCTACAAGTTCCTGCTGACGCTGAACAATGCGGAAGCGGCAGTGCTCAGGCCGATCTTCGGCAGCTATGCCCGCGACATCATGCGCTGGACCGGCTTTATCGACGGTTATCTCGGGCTGATCCTGGTGCTGGCGACCATGCAATTGCCGCTGGCGCTCTGGATCATGAAGACCTTCTTCGACGGGCTGCCGAGGGATTACGAAGAGGCGGCGCTGATGGATGGAGCGACACTGATCCAGCGCATCCGCCGGGTGCTGATCCCGCTGGCGCTGCCGGGGCTTGCGGCCGCCGGGCTGTTCGCCTTCATGTCGGCCTGGGGTGACTTCCTTCTGCCGCTGATCTTCCTGTCGTCACCGGAACTGCAGACGCTGCCGCTCGGTCTCTTCCGGGCCTTCCTGCGCATCAACGAGATCGATTACGGCCTTCTGACGGCTTTGGCCTTCATCTACCTGCTGCCTGCCGTCGTCGCCTTCGGTTTTGCGCGGCGCTTCCTCGTCCAGACATTCTCGGGCGGCGTGAAGGGCTGAGATCAAGAAAGAGAAACAGATGATCAATCTCAGAAACGTTCGCAAATTCTACGGCGCGCTCGAGGTCATCAAAGGCGTCGACATCACAGTGGAAGACGGCGAATTCGCCGTCTTCGTCGGCCCGTCCGGCTGCGGCAAGTCGACGCTGCTGCGGATGATCGCCGGCCTCGAAGGCATCGACGACGGAGACCTCATCCTCAACGGCAAGCGTATCAACGACGTGCCGCCCGACAAGCGCGGCATCGCCATGGTGTTCCAGTCCTATGCGCTCTATCCGCATATGAGTGTTGCCGAAAATATCGGCTTCTCCCTCAGCCTGAAGAAGGTGCCGGAGGCGGAAATCCGCCGGCAGGTCGAAGCCGTCGCCGAGATCCTGCAGCTGACCGACTATCTCGACCGCCGCCCTGCCGCCCTTTCCGGCGGCCAGCGCCAGCGTGTGGCGATCGGCCGGGCCATCATCAAGAAACCGGCGCTGATCCTGTTCGACGAGCCGCTGTCGAACCTCGATTCGGCGCTACGCGTGCAGATGCGCGCCGAGCTGCAGCGTCTGCACCGCGAGCTGAAGGCAACTGTCGTCTACGTCACCCACGACCAGGTGGAGGCGATGACGATGGCCGACCGCATCGTCGTGCTGAACAAGGGCCTGGTGGCACAGGCGGGGGCGCCGATGGCGCTCTACCATCAGCCGGAGAATGAATTTGTCGCGACCTTCATCGGCTCGCCGAAGATGAATGTCATCCCGGTCACCGCGACGCAGGCCTCAGCGGGCAGGCTGCATCTCGACAGCCCGATCGGGCTTTCGCTCGATCTTGCCGATGCGAACGGGGTCGTGCCGCAGGGCGAGGCCAAGCTCGGCATCCGGCCGGAGCATTTGAAGATCGCGCCGGAGGGGCGGGGAAATTTCACCGCCGAGGTGGTCATCGTCGAGCGCCTCGGCGTCGAGACCTACATGACCGTCGGCTCGCCGCAGCAACCGATCGTGGTGCGCGCCGAAGGCGATATCGCGGTGCGGCCGGGCGACCGCGTGCCGCTGATGGCCGATCCGGCTGCCTGCCATCTGTTCGATTCCGCCGGCCGAGTGATCCGTCCGGCAACTGCCTGACACCTGAACCATCGCCCAAACATCGAGGAATGCCATGACAATCAAGATCACCATCTGGAACGAAGGACGCCACGAACAGCTCCACAGGGAGGTCCAGGAGATCTACCCCGACCGTATCGACGGCGCGATCGCCGCCGGTATTGCCCATCCGGATTTCGAAATCCGCCGCGGCACGTTGGATGATCCCGATGAAGGCCTGCCGGACAGCGTGCTCGATGATACCGACGTGCTGCTCTGGTGGGGGCATATGGCGCATGACGAGGTCAGCGACGGGCTGATCGACCGCGTGCAGCAGCGTGTGCTGAAGGGCATGGGCCTGCTGGTCCTGCATTCCGGCCATCATTCCAAGCTCTTCCGCCGGCTGATGGGCACCAACGCCAACCTTTCCTGGCGCGAGACGCCGGATGGCGACCTCGAACGCGTCTGGGTGGTCAATCCCTCGCATCCGATCGCCGAGGGACTGCCGCCCTATTTCGAGGTCAATGCCTCGGAAATGTACGGCGAGCCCTTCGATATTCCGCAGCCGGACGAGCTTGTGTTCATCTCCTGGTATTCCGGTGGCGAGGTGTTCCGCAGCGGCTGCACCTTCCAGCGCGGGCGCGGGCGCATTTTCTTCTTCAGCCCCGGCCACGAGACCTACCCGATCTATCACGACAAGATCGTGCATAAGGTGATCTCGAACGGCATCCGCTGGGCGCAGCAGAAACACACAGATGGCCGCATCCTGGAAAACTGGCATCGGGCCGAGCCGCTGCATGGGCGTCCCGACAGCTGAAGGCCTGATCTATGGATATTGTGCGCCGGTCGTCTTGATATAAATCGAATAGACCGAACGCGTCGCGGTGATGAAGAGCCGGTTTTTCTTGGGGCCGCCGAAGGTGAGGTTGGACACCGTCTGCGGCACCCTGATCTTGCCGAGCAGCGTTCCCTCGGGCGAAAAGCAGTGGACGCCGTCGGAGGCGCTCGTCCAGAGATTGCCTTGGACATCGAAGCGGAAGCCGTCGGGATTGCCGACGTCGAGGCTGCAGAAGTAACGGCTATTCGCAAGCCTCCTGCCGTCGATGACGTCGAAAACGCGGATATGGCGCGGCACGTCATGTTTTGCCGAGCCGGAATCGGCAATATAAAGCTTCGTCTCATCGGGCGAGAAGGCAAGGCCGTTCGGTTGGATGAAATCCTCGACGACGGCATCGATCTCGCCGCTTACGGGGTCGATCCGGTAGACGTTGCGGGTCGGCTGCTCGGGCTCGGCCTTGTGGCCCTCGTAATCGGACAGGATGCCGTAAGTCGGATCGGTGAACCAGACCCCGCCGTCGGAGTGCACGACGACGTCGTTCGGCGAATTCAGCCGCTTGCCCTCATAGCTGTCGGCGAGAACGGTGATGGTGCCGTCCGTCTCGGTACGGGTGACGCGGCGGCCGCCATGTTCACAGGAGATGAGCCGGCCCTGCCGGTCGCGGGTATTGCCGTTGACGTAGTTGGATGGTGAACGGAAGACGGAGACCGTTCCATCCGGTGTCCATCGCATCATCCGTTCATTCGGGATATCGCTCCAGAGAAGGCAGTTCAGGTCGGAAAACCAGACCGGGCCTTCCGTCCAGCGGCAGCCGGAATAAAGCTCCTCGAGGGTGGCGCTGCCGATGATCATTGCACCGAAGCGTTCGTCGCGGATCTCATAAATCGGATTGTCGCCCATGCCGGTTTCCTCCCTGAATGCTGCCGTTCTTTTCCTAGCGGCAAAAACCTGGAGGTGCCAGAGCCCGGCGACGGAATTGCCGGGCTCTGCCTTTCTCAGAGGGCTGCGACCGGATGCGGCGAGCCGTCGTAGGCGCCCCAGATCGACTGATCGAAGCAGATGACCGAGCCGGTCATCAGGCCGGATTCGGAAGACGACAGGTAAGCGCAGGCGCGCGCCACCTCGTGCGGATCGACGAGACGGCCGAAGGGCTGGCTTGCCTCCGCCTTCTCCAACCAGTCGGCCGGTGCCTCGTGATATTCGCGCTGGATCCGGTCCTCGCCTTCGGAGGCCATCCAACCGATGTTCAGACCATTGACGCGGATGCGGTTGCGCAGCAGCGCGTAGGCGGTGTTCTTCGTCAGCGTTTCCAGCGCGCCCTTGGAGGCGCAATAGGCGGCGATGAAGGGCTGGCCGGCTTTGGCCGACATCGAGCCGATGTTGACGATGGTGCCTTCGATCTTTTCGCGGCGCATGACCTTTATCGCTTCCTGCATCAGGAAAAACGGCGCGCGCACATTGACGGCGAACATGGCGTCGAAGAGCTCCGGGCTGGTATCGAGAATGGTGCCGCGATCGGTAATGGCGGCGGCATTGACCAGCGCGTCGACACGGCCGAAGGCCTCATCGCAGGCGCGCACGACATTCTGCGCCTCCTCGACCTTGCCGAGGTCGGCCTTCATATAAACGACCCTGGCGCCGGTCACGTCCGAAATCTCCGCGGCCTTCGCATTACCTTTGGCTTCGTTGCGGCCGCAGATGACGATGCCCTTTGCGCCGCGCTCGGCGAAGAGGCGGGCGATGGTGGCGCCCAAGCCTTGCGTGCCGCCCGTAATGATGGCGATCTTGCCGTCGAGACGGCCGTGGTCTGTGCTCATGTGGTTCCTCCGTTGTGATGATGTGCGAATGGCCTCCCGCGGATGCGGGAGGCTTGTGTCAGTACGGATACAAGAGACTTACGCTTCCAATCAGCTCAGCTTCTTCTGCGCCTGCGCCGCAAGTGCTGCGGTAAAGGCCTCGTCGCTCCAGCCTTCCTTCAGCGCCTCGTGCATCAGTTGCGCCTGTGTCTTCGGCGCCAGTCCGCCGAGCGGCGGGTCGCGGTCGAGATTGGTCGGGAAGGAATAACCTTCGGCGCAGGCGGCGACGGCGTTGGCGATTTCATCAGGCGAGAGCTTTTCCTGCAAGCTCTTCAAGGCGGGAAACAGCCTGGCGCTCATCTTCTCGCGGTTGACGGTTTCCATCGCCCGGCCGAAGGCGGAGGAGACTTGCAGGAGGTTGGCGACACGCTTGATGTCGGCCGAGCGGTTGGTGCCGGCGGCATGGAAAAGGGCGGGATTGAAGAAGACGACGTCGCCTTTTTCGAGCGGCATCTGGACATGATGGGTTTCGAAATAATCGCGGAACTCCTGCCGTTTCAGCGCGAGATAACCGGGCACATAGGTTTGGCTGTGCGGCAGAAAGAGCGTCGGGCCGCTTTCGAGCGGCATGTCGCAATGGGCGACCGCGCCCTGCAGTGTCAGTACCGGCGAGAGCCGGTGCACATGCGCCGGAAACTGCTCGATCACCGCAGACGACTGAAACCCGAGATGGTAATCGCGATGCGCCGACTGCGCCGCGCCGCCCGGATTGACGCGATTGACCTGCGCCGTCATCTGGTAGCTCGGGCCGAGCCAGGCTTCGCTTGCCAGCGCGATGATGGGATTGCCGTAATATTCGGCGAAATTTGCCGGATCGGCGAGGCAATGTATTTCCAGCGAATTCCAGATGCGGTCGTTGGCGCCGGGCTTGGCGAAATGATCGCCGCCGCCGGTCGCAGTGCGGTGCTGTTCCTCGATGATCGCGTCGAAGATCGTGCTGGCGCGGTCGATGATGCCGGTGTCTTCGTAAGCGCGCTTGAACACGACGACCCCAGGGCCTTCGCCGAAGGCTTCGCAGATTTCGGCCAACACGGCGCGCCGGCCTCCCGGCGCTGCGACTTCGGCCATCACCTTTCGGCTGTCATAGATCAGCACGTTTTTTTCGACCGCGGACGCCAAGGGATAATCGGCAAGCACCGTCGTTTTTTCCGCAAGGCTGCGGAAATCGTCGAGATCGCAGGCTTCTTCGCTCAGCCAAACGCGGTCGGCGCGCAGTGTCTGCGGGTTGTCGGTTTTCATGGCGGGCTCCTCCCTCTTTCCGATGGAGGCACTATACGCCGCGATGCCAGGTGATATAGATCAGAAATCCATCAAAAAACCATCAGGCCGGACCGATGGCGCATCTCTTTCTCGTCAAGGACATCGCCTTCCAGGCGGGGCTCAGCACCGCAACTGTCGACCGGGTGCTGAACGGCAGGCCGGGCGTGCGCCGGCAGACGGAGATGCGGGTGAAGGCGGCGATCGCCGAGCTGGAGAAGCAGCAGGCGGGGGCGATGGGCAGCGGGCGTGTGCTGGCGATCGATATCGTCATGGAGACGCCCCAGCGTTTCAGCGATGCGGTGCGCACTGCCTTCGAAGCGGAGATGGCGGCCTTCCTGCCGGGCGTCTTCCGCTGCCGGTTCCATTTCGCCGAGGTGATGAAGCCGGCCGAACTGGTGCAGCTTCTCGATCGCATCCGGCTGCGTGGCACGCACGGGATCGTGCTCAAGGCGCCTGACGTTGCCGAGGTGGCTGCCGCGGTTGCCCGGGCGGATGTGGCCGGCATTCCCGTGGTGACGCTGGTGACCGACCTGCCGAATTCGGCCCGCATCGCCTATGCCGGCGCCGACAACCGGGCGGCGGGAGAGACCGCCGCCTATCTGATCGGCGAATTCCTTGGAGACCATGGCGGCAAGGTGCTGGTGACTCTGTCGAGCGGGCGGTTCCGCGGCGAGGAGGAGCGCGAAATCGGCTTTCGCCGCAGCATCCGCGCCCATTATCCCGACATCGGCATTACCGAAATCAGCGAGGGGCACGGCACCGATGCCGCCACGGGAACGCTTGCGGCGGCAGCGCTTGCCGCCGATCCCGCCATCAACGCCGTCTATTCGATCGGCGGTGGCAACCGGGCGGTGCTTTCGGCCTTCGATGCGGCCCAACGTCCCGTCCGCGTCTTCGTCGCCCATGATCTCGATGCCGATAATCGCGCCCTGCTTGCCGCGCGTCGGATCGGCTTCGTGCTGCATCACGATCTCAGAACCGATGCGCGCTCGGCCTTTAGGGCGATCATGAGCCGGGCACAAGCGTCGGGGCGGGCGGTTTCGCCCTCGCTTTCAACGGTCGAAATCATCACGCCCTACAATATGCCTGCGGGCGATTGAGCCAATTGACTTTCCTTCCGTGCCGAATTCGGGCTACAGCTCAGACCAAGCACGAGTGAAGGTGAGCGCCATGGATTACAGCGACGTCAGCACGATTGCAGCCTGGGTGACCGAGCAGGGACTGAAGGGTGTTTCCGAAGCCGAGCTCATGACCGGTTTCTGCGCGGCCTGTCGTAATGCCGGCCTGCCGCTCGACCGCGGTCTGGCGCTGATGGATACGTTGCATCCGGTGCATGAGGGCCGTGCTTTCCGCTGGGACAGCGTCGAGGAGATCCAGACAGAGTTCGAATATGGTCCGACGAGCTCGGGGGAAGCGGCGTCGAACTGGCAGCGTTCGGCTTTCTATCATCTTTGGTCTCGCAACGAGCGGGAGATCCGCCGGCGTCTCGGTTTCGGCGATCCGATCGATTTCAGCCTGCTCGATACGATCGCTGAAGCCGGCCACACGGATTTCGTGGCGATGATGCATCGTTTTTCCGAGGCTGGCACGATCGGCGAGATGGATTGCTTCTTCTCGCATTTCGCGACGAAACATCCTGAGGGCTTTTCCGATCACGACCTTGCCATCCTGCGCAAGCTGGTGCCGGTGTTGGGGCTGGCGATCAAATGCATCGCGCTTGGGCGCATCGCCCGCACCATCGCGGAGGTCTATCTCGGCGAGGACGCCGCGCGCCAGGTCATGGAAGGCAAGATCAGCCGCGGCAAATCGGAGCGGATTTCCGCAGCACTCTGGTTTTCCGATCTGCTGAACTACACCAAGATCTCCGACAGCGTACCGCCGGAGGAGATCATCCCGCTGCTCAACGACTACAGCGAGGCTGTGATCACGGCGATCCACGCATCCGGCGGCAACGTGCTGAAGCTGATCGGCGACGGCGTGCTGGCGATCTTCAAGGGCGAGGTTCCGGCGGAGGCTTGTTCCGCGGCCCTACGCGCCGAATCCCTTCTGCGCGAAAAGCTCGGCACGTTGAATGATGAACGCCGAAGGGCCGGCCGGGCCGCGACCGACGTCTATATCGGCCTGCATATCGGCGACGTCTTCTACGGCAATATCGGCAGCCAGGACCGGCTGGACTTTACCGTCATCGGGCCTGCCGTCAACGAGGTCAGCCGCATCGCCTCGATCTGCCGCTCGGTCGATCTCAACCTCTTGATGTCCTCCGATTTCGCCTCGGCGATCCCGGAGGAGGAGCGCGCGACACTCGCCTGCATCGGCCGCTACGCATTGCGCGGCGTACAGCGTGCGCAGGAGCTCTATACGCTCGATAGCGCCCGGCTGAACGGCTGATCGCAGCAGCATCGGCAAGGAGGTAGAGCGGGTCGTCAGAGCTTTCCGAGGAGGCTCTGCCTCAATGCCCACTTCTCCGGCCCGTGGACGGCGGCAAAGAGCAGGCCGGCGAGGAAGGTGAAGTGATCGACGAAGAAGCCGAACTCGGCCTGGTTCTGCTGCCAATGCGATGGGCCGTGGAAGGCGAAGGCGAGGAAGATCACATAGATGCCGGCGAGCAGGCTGGCCTCCGTGAAGAAGGCACCTGTTATGAAGGCGAGCGCCAGCGCGATCTCGAAGAAGGCGGCGATCCAGGCCAGGAATGTCGCGATCGGAAAACCGGCGGCGGCGACGTAGTCCGCCGTCGCACCGATATCGGCGAACTTGAAGCCGGCCGCCATGAAGAAGATAAAACTGAAGATGATGCGGGCGACGATGATTGCGATCGCTCTGGCCATATGGAAACCTCCTCTTGAGCTTCTACTATGACGGATGAGAGGCTCGATGTCCGACACCATGAATGAAAAAGGGCCGCTTGCGCGACCCTTATCTCTTACCACTCGGCGAAGCTGCCGTCGGCGTGCCGCCAGATCGGGTTGCGCCAGCGATGGCCCTCCTTGGCGCGTTCGATGACATAAGCCTCGTCGACCTCGATGCCGAGGCCGGGACCCTGCGGGATCGAAACGAAACCATCGGCATAGTGGAACACCTCCTTGTTGGAGATGTAGTCGAGGATGTCGTTGCCCTTGTTGTAGTGGATGCCGAGGCTCTGTTCCTGGATGAAGGCGTTGTAGCTGACGGCATCGACCTGCAGGCAGGCGGCGAGCGCGATCGGGCCGAGCGGGCAATGCGGCGCCAGCGCCACGTCATAGGCTTCGGCCATCGCCGCGATCTTGCGGCATTCGGTAATGCCGCCGGCATGGGAGAGATCCGGCTGGATGATGTCGACATAGCCGTCGGACAGAACCTGCTTGAAGTCCCAGCGCGAAAACAGCCGTTCGCCGAGCGCGATCGGCGTCGAGGTATGGTTGACGATATCGCGCAGCGCTTCCTTGTTTTCCGAAAGCACCGGCTCCTCGATAAACATCAGCTTGTAGGGATCGAGCTCCTTAGCGAGAACCTTCGCCATCGGTTTGTGCACACGGCCGTGGAAATCGACGCCGATGCCGATATGCGGGCCGATCGCTTCGCGGATGGCGGCGATGGTTTCGACTGCCTTCTCCACCTTCTCGTTGGTGTCGACGATCTGCATCTCCTCGCAGCCATTGAGTTTGATCGCCTTGAAACCGCGGGCAACCACCTCCCTGGCATTGTTGGCGACATCCGAGGGACGGTCGCCGCCGATCCAGGAATAGACCTTGATACGATCACGGAGCTGGCCGCCGAGGAGCGAATGGATCGGCTGGCCGAGCGCCTTGCCCTTGATGTCCCAGAGCGCCTGGTCGATGCCCGACATCGCGCTCATATGAACGGCGCCGCCGCGATAGAAGCCGCCGCGATACATCACGGTCCAGTGGTCCTCGATCAGGAAGGGATCCTTGCCGATCAGATAGTCTTCCAGTTCGTGGACGGCCGCCTGAACAGTCAGCGCCCGGCCCTCGACGACCGGTTCGCCCCAGCCGACGATGCCCTCGTCGGTCTCGACCTTCAAAAACAGCCAGCGCGGCGGCACGATATAAGTGGTGAGTTTGGTGATCTTCATCGCTGTCTTTCAGTCTCTTCCCGGGTTTGCGATCGGCATGTCCGCAGGTGGTGATCCATCATTTCGTTCTGCCGATCGCCTTTTCGGCGGCGGCAAGGTCGCGCACCGCAAGATCGAGCATGCGGTTGGCGCATTCGCGGGCGCCCGCCTTGTCGCGCATGCGCAGGGCCTCGACCAACTGGCCGTGAACGAGCACCGCATCCTCGCGATTCTCGACGGCGATGTTGGAGGCATGCAGCGCATATTTCAGCGCCGCATGGATGGCGCTCGACAGGCGGCGGAAGACCTGGTTGTGGCTGGCGGTGAGCAGCACCGTATGGAACATGACATCGGCCTCGGTGAAGCTTTCCGGGTCGCGGGCACTGTCGCGCATCTGCCGCCAGGCCTTGTCGAGATCGGCGATCTCCTGGGCGCTGGCCCGCTCGGCGGCATATTCCGCAGCTGCCGGCTCGATGGTGCGGCGGGCTTCGAGAATGCAGCCGAGCAGGTCGAAATCCTTGATGTAAGGGCCGATCCACTCGAGCACGTCGGCATCGAGTATATTCCAGTCGTCCCGGTCGCAGACGGTGGTTCCGACCCGCGGTTTGCCGCGGACGAGGCCCTTTGATTCCAGCACCTTCAGCGATTCGCGAATGACGGTGCGGCTGACGCCGTAGAGCTCGCACAGGTCGTTCTCGCGCGGCAGCGGCGTGCCTGAGGGATAGCGGTCCGCGCAGATATCCTGAGCGATCGCCGCCGTGACGTTGCGGCCTACGCGCGGTCGGCGCTTTTCGGCCGCGTCCTGTCGCTCGATTGTTTCCAACTCACCTCTCCGCTCTATCTCCGGCGCGAAGCAATCGAACCTCATTATCCGAATTCGATCCGCTTTGCGACGCTTCCTCCCGGCCTCTCGTCAATAATCCTATTATTCCAATCATCATACATTGGCAATTGACTGGTATGATGATTTATCATAATTCATAGGGCGCTGCCGGGGAGGCAGCTGCTCGGTTTTTAGAGTTCAGGGAGAGAGACATGCGCTTGTTCAAAGCAGCCATCCTGGCTGGCACCTTCGCCATTCTGGCGGCCGGCTCGGCATTTTCCGCAGACGTCAAGATTGGGTTCATCGTCAAGCAGCCCGAGGAGCCGTGGTTCCAGGACGAATGGAAATTCGCCGACCAGGCCGCCAAGGAAAAAGGCTTCACCGTCGTCAAGATCGGCGCCGAAGACGGCGAGAAGGTGCAGTCGGCAATCGACAATCTCGGCGCCCAGGGTGCGCAGGGCTTCATCATCTGCACGCCCGACGTCAAACTCGGCCCCGGCATTGTCGCCAAGGCTGAAGCCAACCAACTGAAGCTGATGACGGTCGACGACCGCCTCGTCAGCGCCGATGGCAAGCCGTTGGAAGACGTACCGCATATGGGCATTTCTGCCACCAAGATCGGCGAGACCGTCGGCCAGGCCATCGTCGACGAAATCAAGAAGCGCGGCTGGGATATGAAAAATGTCGGTGCGGTGCGGGTCTCCTACGACCAGCTACCGACTGCCGTCGACCGCGTCGAAGGGGCGATCTCGGTGCTGAAGTCCGCCGGCTTCCCGGCCGAGAACATCTATGACGCGCCGCAGGCAAAGACCGACACGGAAGCGGCGCTCAATGCGGCAACCACCGTTCTCAACAAACATGCTGATGTGAAATATTGGGTCGCCTTCGGCCTCAACGACGAAGCCGTTCTCGGCGCCGTCCGTGCCTCCGAGTCGGTCGGCATTCCGGCGGCCAACGTCATCGGTGTCGGCATCGGCGGCGCGGAATCGGCGATCAACGAATTCAAGAAGCCGGCTGCGACGGGCTTCTTCGGCACCGTCATCATCTCACCGAAGCGTCACGGCTATGAGACGGCGCTCAACATGTATGACTGGATCGCCAACGGCAAGGAGCCGGCAAAACTGACGCTGACCGCCGGTTCCCTGGCGCTGCGCGGCGATTACGACAAGGTTCGCAAGGATCTTGGCATCGAGTGATCGTCCTTTGAGGATGATGTATGCCCGGCGGCCGCTCAGCGCCGCCGGGTCTTTCTCGACGGAGCGACGATGGCTTTCCTCGAATTCAACAATATTTCCAAGGGTTATCCCGGCGTGCAGGCGCTGGCGGATGTTTCCTTCCCTGTCGAGAAGGGCGCCGTCCACGGCCTGATGGGCGAAAACGGCGCCGGTAAATCGACGCTGATCCGGGTGCTGTCAGGCGACCAGGCCGCCGATAGCGGCACCATCCTCATCGACGGCGAGGAGCAGAAATACGGCTCCGTCCGCGACGCCTTCCATGCCGGCGTCATCGTCATCCATCAGGAACTACAGCTCGTTCCGGAGTTGACGGTCGCCGAAAATCTCTGGCTTGGGCGCTTTCCGGCCAAGGGCGGCGTCATCCATTCGAAGACGTTGATCGAGACGGTGCGCACGAAGCTGGAAGAGATCGGCATCGAAGTTGATCCCGCGGCCAAGGTTGCCTCACTTTCGATCGGCGCGCGGCAGATGGTCGAGATCGCCAAGGCCGTCATGCTCGATGCACGGGTAATCGCGCTCGACGAGCCGACCTCCTCGCTTTCCTCGCGCGAAAGCGAGATCCTGTTTTCTCTCATCGAGACACTGAAGGCGAAGGGAACTGTCATCCTCTATGTCTCGCATCGTCTCGACGAAATTTTCAGGCTTTGCGACAGCCTGACGGTGCTGCGCGACGGCAAGCTTGCCGCCCACCATCCTCAAATCGGCGAAACGACGCGCGAACAGATCATCTCGGAAATGGTCGGACGCGAGATCAGCAATGTCTGGGGATGGCGCGAACGTCCGCTCGGCGCCGTTCGGCTAGAGGTCAAGGGCCTGTCGGGGCCGAGGCTGCGCCACCCGATCAGCTTTTCGGTCCGCCAGGGCGAGATTCTCGGCTTCTTCGGTCTGATCGGCGCCGGCCGCAGCGAGATGGCGCGGCTGCTTTACGGCGCCGATGCCCGGCATCAGGGCCAAGTGACGATCGACGGCGTCGCCGTTTCGCCGAACAATCCGAAAGCGGCGATCAATGCCGGCATGGTGCTGTGCCCCGAGGACCGCAAGTTCGACGGCATCGTCCAGGGCCGATCGATCGAAGAGAATATCGCGATCTCGTCGCGCCGGCATTTTTCGCCCTTCGGCATTCTGAGCCTGAGACAAGAGGCGGCGCTCGCCGACCAGTTCATCGCCAAGCTTCGGGTGCGAACGCCGTCGCGCAAGCAGGACATCATCAATCTCTCCGGCGGCAACCAGCAGAAAGTCATTCTCGGCCGCTGGCTGTCCGAGCAGGGCATCCAGGTTCTCGTCATCGACGAGCCGACGCGCGGCATCGACGTCGGGGCGAAATCGGAAATCTACGAAATCCTCTACGAGCTTGCCGCCGGCGGTATGGCGATCGTGGTGATTTCAAGCGAGTTGCCCGAAGTCATGGGCATCTCCGATCGCATCATGGTGATGTGCCAGGGCAGGGTGGCGGCCAATGTCGCCCGCCAAGATTTCGACGAGCGCAGCATCCTGACGGCGGCGCTCCCCGACAAGAATGCCGCAGGCACCATTTAAGACTGGGAACACGGACGATGCATTCGGTGAAAAAAATCCTTCTCGGCGAACAGGGACTGGTGGTGATCTTCACTGCTGCCTTCGTGATCGTCTCGCTCTTCGTGCCGAACTTTCTGACCGAGCGAAACATGCTGGGGCTGCTTCAGTCGGTCGTCACGATCGGCATCGTCGCCTGTACGATGATGTTCTGCCTGGCGTCTCGCGATTTCGACCTTTCAGTCGGATCGATCGTCGCCTTCTCCGGCATGATCGCGGTGATGGTCTCGAATGCGACGGGCTCCATTCCCCTCGGGCTGCTCGCCGCCTTGCTGTGCGGCGCCCTCGTCGGCTTCGTCAACGGCATCGTCATCGCCCGCTTTCGCATCAATGCGCTGATCACCACGCTGGCGACCATGCAGATCGTGCGCGGGCTGGCGCTGATCGCCTCGGATGGTCGCGCCGTCGGCATCAACGATCCTGCCTTCTACCAGCTTGCCCTGTCGCGTTTCCTGACCGTGCCGACGCCGATCTGGATCATGCTGATCCTTTTCATCCTCTTCGGTTTCGTTCTCAACCGCACCGTCTTCGGCAAGAACACCCTGGCGATCGGCGGCAATCCCGAGGCCTCGCGGCTTGCGGGCGTCAACGTCGTCAACATGCGCATCTGGATCTTTGCGCTGCAGGGTCTCGTCTGCGGCGTTGCCGGCATCCTGCTTGCCTCGCGCATCACCTCCGGCCAGCCGAATGCAGCGACGGGACTCGAACTCTCGGTGATTTCGGCCTGCGTTCTCGGCGGTGTTTCGCTGGCCGGCGGCAGGGCGGCGATGAGCGGTGTGATCGTCGGCGTGCTGATCATGGGCATTGCCGAAAATGTCATGAACCTCTTGAATATCCAGGCATTCTATCAATATGTCGTACGTGGGCTGATCCTGCTGATCGCGGTGCTGCTCGACAATTTGAGGTCTTCAGCTGCGGGGCGACGCGGATGAACCAAGGAAGAGCCGGCGACGAAATCGAATTGCGGCACGGCGACCTCGTCGTCCGGGTCAGCCATCGGGGTGCCGCCGTCACCGCCGCAACATATCGGGACGTGCCCTTTCTCGTTGCGGCCGGCGGGCCTGAAGAAACGATGGCGAATTTCGCGATGGTGCCGTTCGGCAACCGCGTGGAAGGCAATGTCATGTCCTTTGCCGGTCGCGACTATACCTTCCAGCCGAATACTGCCGATTCGCTCTATCGGCATGGCGATGGCTGGCTCAGCCTCTGGCAGCTTGAAGACTCGAGCCCGGAGCACGCGCAGTTCTGCTTTTCCCGGGGCGCCGACAGTGTTTCACCTTATGCCTATCTCACCCGGCAGGAGATCCGTCTCGCCGGCAATGCGCTGGTGCTGACACTTTTCGTGGAAAACCGGGGCGAAACCGCTCTTCCCTTCGGGCTCGGTCAGCATCCCTTCTTCGCGCGGACGCCAAAGACGAGGCTGATGATTGCGGCCGATCGTTACTGGAACGAGCGACCCGACCATCTTCCCGATATGCCCGGCTCCGTGCCCGATGATTTCGATTTCAGGTCCGGCAGGCTGTTGCCGCAGAAATGGATGAACAATGCCTTCGAGGGTTGGAACGGACGGGCTGCTATCACCTGGCCGGAACTTGGAATTCAGGCGGCGCTCGAAGCCGATGGTGCGCTCGATCGCTTCATGCTCTATATGCCCGTCACCCGCGGCGACTTCTTCTGCCTCGAGCCGATGAGCCACTTGCCGAACGGCCACCACCTGCCCGATTTCGGTGGGCTCAGGCGGCTTGCGCCGGGGGAGGCTCTTGCCGGCACGGTGACGATCCTGATGTCGGAACTGCCGGTTCAATCGGAGGTGAGATAGATGGGCAGCCGCCTGCATGGCAAGAACATCCTGATCACGGGTGCCGCGCAGGGTATCGGTCTTGCGATGGCAAAGGCTTTCATGCGGGAGGATGCCGCCGTTTTTCTCGTCGATCGCGATGCGGCGCGGCTGGCGAAGGCAGCGAAAGCGCTTCAGAGCAGTGGCGGCCGGCTTGGTTATCTGCCGGCCGACATTACCGATGCCGGAACGATCACGACGTTGGTGGCCCAGGCGAAGGAAGAGATCGGAGAGCTGAACGCGCTCGTCAACAATGCCGGGGTGAATGTCTTTGCCGAACCACTCGAGACGACGGACGAGGAATGGAACCGCTGCTTCGACATCAATCTCAAGGGCGCCTGGAACTGCTGCAAGGCGGTGCTGCCCGGCCTGATCGAACAGGGCGGCGGCGTCATTCTCAACATTGCCTCGACGCACGCTTTCACCATCATCCCGCACACATTTCCCTATCCGCTGGCAAAACACGCCCTGCTCGGGATGACGAAATCCCTGGGTCTCGAATATGCGGCCCGCAATATCCGCGTCAACGCACTGGCGCCGGGCTATGTCTCGACACAGAAGGTGATCGATTACTGGAACAGCTTCCCCGATCCGGAAGCGGCAAAGGCCGAAACGATGAGGCTGCATCCCGGCGGGCGCATCGCGACACCGGAGGAGATCGCCATGGCGGCCGTGTTCATGATTTCGGACGAATGCCCGTTCATGAATGGCACTTGCCTGACGATCGACGGTGGTCTCAGCGTCTTGCAGCATCCCGGCTGAAAGGGCTTCGATTTTCGCTGATTTTTACAGGCCTGTCGTCTTCTCCGGATAGAGCATTATATTGCCCTTCGGGAAGGCTATTTGATCTCCCGCGGGCATGGAGCGGCGCCCTGCCGCTTGCTCGAAAGCACAATCGAAACAGGAGGACGGCATGCAGATCAATCGTACGGCTTCGGCCCATTGGACCGGTGGCCTCAAGGACGGCAAAGGCCTGATCTCGACGCAGAGCGGCGCCCTGAAGGACTATCCCTACGGCTTCGCAAGTCGCTTCGAAGGCATTGCCGGCACCAACCCGGAAGAACTGATCGGCGCAGCCCATGCCGGTTGCTTCACCATGGCGCTGTCGTTGATCCTCGGCGAAGCCGGCTTTACCGCCGAGCATATGGAAACCTCCGCCAAGGTAACGCTGGAAAGCGTCGAGGGCGGCTTTGCCATCACCGCCATCCATCTTTCGCTCTCTGGCCGTATTCCCGGTGCCGATGAGGCGACCTTCACCGAGCTTGCCAACAAGGCCAAGGCCGGTTGCCCTGTGTCCAAGGCGCTCGCCTCCGTTCCGATCACGCTCGACGTCAAGCTCGCCTGATTTCCGGCCGCCGATGAGGTGCCGCGCGCGTTTCGCGTCGCGGCACTTTTCAATTGCGCCCGATCGCCATCGTCCATCTGCTTCAGAAAATCCCTCACACGACCAAATGGCCGTCCTGCCGAGAGCTGTACTGCGCTCAGGGATGTTGACAAGTGACGCCTGATATTTTACGACTGACGAAATTCAAAATTCGTCAGTCGTAATTCGAGGCATCGAAAATCATGGACGAGATTGCGGAAAACACGCTCGACATCACTCGGCAGGAGAATGTCACCCGCATTCTTGATGCGGCCGAGCGGCTGTTTCGGCATTATGGCTACAGCAAGACGACGGTGGCCGACATTGCCCGCGATCTTGGCATGTCGCCCGCCAATATCTATCGTTTCTTCGCCTCCAAGGTGGAAATCCACCAGGCGCTCTGCGGGCGCATGCTCGCCACCGCGTATCAGATCGCCTACGACATCCGCCATCAGCCGATCAGCGCCAGTGAGCGGTTGCGCCGCTATGTCGAGACCCAGCATCAATTGACGCTGGATCTGATGCTCGATGAGATGAAGGTGCATGAGATGATCATCGTCGCGATTGAGCGCGACTGGCACGTCATCGAAAAACATATCGACCGCGTCCATGATCTCATTGCCGAAATCATTGCCGAAGGCATTGCCGCCGGCGAGTTCGTCGAGCAGGACCCGGTCGTTGCCTCGCGCTGCTTCGGCGCGGCGACGATCAATCTCTGCCATCCGCAAATGGTGGCCCAATGCCTTGCCAAAACCAACCGCGCAAGCGTCGACGAACTGATCGACTACGTGATCAGGGCGCTGAAGAAATAATGGACGGCAGCCGCCGTCGAGACCCCCGAAACGATCCAGGAGTGCGGAAGATGTTTTCGCTCAAGACCCTCAGCTACCGCATGCCGTCCGTCACCAGTCTCGCGCTCGTCGGCGCGATCGGCATCGGCGTTTCCGCGTGCTCGGAAGAGAAGGCTGAGGTCAAGCAAGTCGTCCGGCCGGTGAAGGTCGTCGAGATCGCCAAGGCCGGCGACACGCGCAAGCTCGATTATTCCGGCTCGGTCAAGGCGCGCACGGAGATGAACCTCGGTTTCCGCGTCGCCGGCAAGATCACCGAACGCCTCGTCGATATCGGCGACCGGGTGACACCGGGCGATGTTCTTGCCCGCGTCGACGCCACGGATTACCAGCTGGCGGTCAGGACGGCCGAAGCCAATCTCGCCGCGGCCGAAAGGGGTGTCGAAACCACCGATCTCGTCAACAAACGCGCCGAGCAGCTTTTCGACAAGAGTGTCGCCCCGAAGTCGCAGGTTGAACAGGCCTCACTCAGCCATGACCAGGCGATCTCGCAGCGCGATGCCGCCCTTTCGGCGCTCGACCAGGCGAAAAACCAGGTGAGCTACACCGAGCTCAAGGCCGGTCAGAACGGCATCGTCACCGCGATCAATGCCGATACCGGCCAGGTCGTCGGCTCCGGCACCGCCGTCGTCACCGTTGCCGTCGACGGCGAGAAGGAAGTGCAGATCGCGGTTCCGGAAAACGACATTGCCGAATTCAAGCCGGGCAAGACAGTCAAGGCCAGTTTCTGGGCCGACGACAGGCTGGTGCTCGACGGCAAGGTGCGGGAGGTTTCCGGTAGCGCCGACCAGCAATCGCGCACCTTTGCGGTTCGCGTGAGCTTGCCGAACGATCCGCAGGTGCTACTCGGCATGACGGCGACGATCGAGGCCAATGTCAGCAATGGCAACAGCTATGTCTCGATCCCGCTCAGCGCGCTCGCCGAGAAGGACGGCAAGAAGATGGTCTGGACCGTCGATCGCGATACGTCGACTGTGCATGGCCGCGACATCAAGGTCGCCGATTTCACCGGCGACGGCGTGCATGTGATCGAGGGCCTCGACAGCGGCGATCTCGTCGTTGCGGCCGGCACGCAGTTCATGAGCGAAAACCTGAAGGTGAAGGTGCCGGACCAGCAGTCGGCCCTGGCCGCCACGGACCAGACCGTCCGCTGATCGGGCCATAGGATAGGGAATAAGACCATGGACGCCACCACCACCGAGAAGCGGCCCTTCAACCTGTCGCGCTGGGCAATCGGACATCCGAGCATCGCCCGCTTCCTCTTCGGGCTGATCATCATCACCGGCGTGCTCGGGCTGATGCGCATGGGCCAGCGCGAGGATCCCGAATTCACCTTCCGCGTCATGGTCGTTCAGGCGATCTGGCCGGGCGCTTCCATACAGGAGATGGAAGATCAGGTCGTCAACAAGATCGAGCGCAAGCTGCAGGAAACTCCGCATATCGACTGGGTCAAGTCCTATACGCGGGCGGGCAGTGCGATCATCACCCTGCAGGTCAAGGGCGATACGAATTCGAAGGATGTGGCGGACGCTTTCTACCAGGTGCGCAAGAAGGTCGGCGACATCTCCAGCGAGCTGCCGCAGGGCCTGCTCGGCCCCTATTTCAACGACGAGTTCGGCGACACGTTCATCACACTGCATTCGATCAGCGGCGACGGCTATTCCTATCCGGAACTGAAGAAATTCGCGATCCAGGCGCGCGACATGCTGCTGACGACGCCGGGCGTCGAGAAGGCCGTGATCATCGGCGACCAGCCTGAGAAGATCTATATCGACGTCTCGTCCAAGGCGCTCGCCGAGCGCGGCCTGACGATCCTCGATCTGCAGAATGCCATCAAGGGCCAGAACAATGTCGATCCGGCCGGCTCCGTCGATACCGGCTTGCGCTCGGTGCGCATATCCGTCGAAGGCGACGTGAAGAAGGCGACCGATATTCGCGAGTTGCGCCTTCGCGCCGGCGGCCAGGTGACGCGGCTTGGCGATATCGCCACCGTCAGTTCCGGGCTCGAAGATCCCTATCAGCGCAAGTACCGTTTCAACGGCCACGAGAGCGTTCAGGTCGGCGTCGTCATGGCCAAGGGCTTCAACGTCACCGATGTCGGCAAGGATGTGGAGGCGACCTATCAGCGCTTCGAGGAGGCGCTGCCTTATGGCGTCTCGGTCGATCAGATCGCCAACCAGCCCGACGTGGTGACGGACGCGATCAGCGAATTCATGCATGCGCTCGGCGAAGCCCTCGTCATCGTGCTGGTTGTCTCGTTCCTGTCGATCGGCTGGCGTTCGGGCCTCGTCATCGCCATCGCCATTCCTCTGGTGCTCGCAGCCACCTTCGCGCTGATGTACGAACTCGGCATCGACCTGCAGCGCATCTCGCTCGGCGCGCTGATCATCGCGCTCGGCCTGCTCGTCGACGATGCGATGATCGTCGTCGAGATGATGGAGCGAAAGCTGGAGGAGGGGCTCGTCAAGATCGAAGCGGCGAGCTTCGCCTATTCCTCGACCGCCTTCCCGATGCTGACGGGTACGCTGATCACCACGGCCGGCTTCATCCCCGTCGGCTTTGCCGCATCGACGGCCGGCGAATATGTGCGGTCGCTGTTCTATGTGGTCGGTATCGCGCTGGTGACCTCGTGGTTCGTCGCGGTCTACTTCACGCCGTGGCTCGGCTATATGATCCTCAAGCAGCGCCATCACGCCGGCGAGCATCACGATGCCTTCGACACCGGCTTCTATCGCCGGCTGCGCGGCACGGTCGGCTGGGCGGTGCGCCACCGGGTCATCGTGCTGCTTCTGACGCTCGGCACCTTCGTCACCAGCCTCTGGGCCTTCCAGTTCATCCCGCAGAATTTCTTCCCGCAGTCCTCGCGGCCGGAAATCCTCGTCGATCTCTGGCTGCCCGAGGGCACCAGCATCAAGGAAGTCGAGGTGCAGGCAAAGGCGCTCGAAGCCAAGATGATGGACGACCCCGACAAGAAGTTCATCGCCACCTATATCGGCGAAGGCGCGCCGCGTTTCTTCCTGCCGCTCGACCAGCAGCTGCGCAATCCGAACTTCGCCCAGTTGCTCGTCATGGCCAATGACGAACCGGCGCGCGAGCGGCTGATCACCAAGCTGCGGACGATCCTGGCGGAAGACTTCCCCGACATTCGCGGCAAGGTCGACCGCCTCTTCCTCGGCCCACCGACTGGCTGGCCCGTGCAAATGCGCGTCATGGGGCCGGACCGCGGGGAAGTCAGGGCGATCGCCGATCAGGTGAAGGCGCGTTTCCAGGCCAATCCGATGCTCGGCGCCATCCATGACGATTGGCTGGAGCAGGTGCCGGCGATGAAGTTGGTGATCGACCAGGATCGCGCCCGGGCACTCGGCGTCACTTCGCAGCGCGTTCGCCAGATGTTGCAGACTGCCATGTCGGGTGCGGCGCTCGATGATTTCCGCGACGGCGAGGAGACGGTCTCGATCGTCGCCCGCGAGCCGGATGCCAGCCGTTCGCTGCTGTCGGCGGTCAACTCTGTCTATGTGCCGACGGACTTCGGCGGCTTCGTGCCGGTCTCGCAGGTCGCCAAGGTCGTGCCGGTCATGGAGCAGGGCATCGAATGGCGGCGCGACCGCCTGCCGACGATCACCGTGCGTGCGACGCTGCCCGACGATGTGCAGCCGAACGATGTGGTGATGAAGATGTATGCCGACATGAAGGACCTGCGCGACAGCCTGCCGGCCGGCTATAAAGTCGAGATCCAGGGCGGCGCCGAGGATGCGGCGGAAAGCCAGATGTCGATCGCCGCCAAGGCGCCGATCATGCTCGCCGTCATCATCGTGCTGCTGATGATACAGCTGCAGCATTTCGGCAAGGCGATGCTGGTGCTCGCCACCGGGCCGCTCGGCATTATCGGTGCGGCGGCGGCACTGCTGATCAGCGGCGCGCCCTTCGGCTTCGTGGCGATCCTCGGGGTCATCGCGCTGCTCGGCATCATCATGCGCAACTCGATCATCCTGGTCGACCAGATCGACCAGGATATCAAGGCCGGCATGCACCGGCAGGAGGCGATCGTCGGCGCGGCCGTGCGGCGTTTCCGGCCGATCATGCTGACGGCGCTGACCGCCGTGCTGGCGCTGATCCCGATCTCGCGCGGCGTCTTCTGGGGTCCGCTCGCCTACGCGATGATGGGCGGCATCCTGGTTGCCACAGTGCTCACCATTCTGGTTCTGCCCGCCGGTTACGCCCTTTTCTTCGGCCGGGAGCCGAAGGCGAAGGACGAGCCAGGCCAGCATGCCGACGCCATCCAGGAAGAGGCGGATGACAGACATCCGCCGGCGTTGGCAGCAGAGTGAGGACGGCGCGGCGAAAGCCGCGCCGTTTTCCTTGCAGGCCCGCAGATCCCGACCAAGATGCACCGCTGTTGAACCCGTAGGGCCTGGTTGGAAGGCTTTGAACGGTTTTCATGCTGCAGCCCGCCCTGAACCTGCGCGCCGATTCCATTGCCGCCTCGAAAAAGCTAAGCTGCGAAAGCACGCCGGGAGTCCAGTCGCGATCCCGGTCACTCATCGACGGGGCAGGGCACGACCATGGCCGATTACCATCTGGAAGCAAGCTGGAGCCCGATCGAGGGCAGCTTTGGGCGCTTGACCTTCACGCTGTTCAATCTTTCGGCCGAGCCGCTCTCCGGCTTCTCGCTGGCCTACACCTCGGAAACGCGCGTTGCCGACAAACATGTCTGCGATGGCGGCAGCCTCAAACAGCAGCTCGCGCATTTCCACGAATTCCTACCGAGCGACGGCCTGAGCGTGGCGCCCGGGGGGCGCTGGCGGTTCACCGTCGAGGGCCTGACCAGAGAGCCGAAACATGCGACATCAGGTATCAAATCGGCCTATCTGACACTTGGCGACGGGCGCCATGTTCCCGTCGGTTTCGGCGATCTCATGCTCGAAGGCCGGGAAGGCGGCGTGGCGCCGCCGCTTCTGCCGCCGGGTCGGGCCGAGGAGCCCTATGCGCTGCTGCCCTGGCCGCTGGCTCTCGGGCTGAAGGCGGGAGAGCTGCCTGTCGTCCTTTATCCGGCCGAGCGGACGCGGCCCGATGCGGTCAAGGCGCTCTCCCTGGTTCTGGAACTCTACCAGCGGCTCTATCCGGCCGACAGCGTGCCGTTCTCCCTCAGTGCCGTCAAAGGCGGACGGGCCATTCGTTTCGTCACCGAATCCTCGATCGCCGCCTTTGCCTATGAATTGCGTTTCACCGCGCATGAGATCGTTCTGTCGAGTGCCGATGCCGCTGGGCGGCAATACGGGCTGATCAGCCTGGCGCAGCTGCTGCATGGCGGCCGCGCCGATCGTGAGAGCTTCAAATTCCCCAATTTCGGCACGATCGCCGACCAGCCGCGTTATGACTGGCGCGGTTGTCATCTCGACGTGTCCAGGCAGTTTTATCCGGTGGCCGATATCATGAGGCTGATCGATATTCTCGCCTGGAACAAGCTCAACATCTTCCACTGGCATCTGACCGACGACGAAGCCTGGCGGCTGGAGATCAAGGCCTATCCCACACTGACGGAGATCGGCGCGCGGCGCGGGCCGGATGAAGTGCTCATGCCCCAGCTCGGCGACGGGGCGGAACCGCGCTCCGGCCATTACACCCAGGACGATGTCAGGCGGATCGTTGCGCATGCGGCCTCTCTGCACATCGAGGTGGTGCCGGAAATCGATATTCCCGGCCACAGCAGCGCGACGCTGCTGTCGCTACCTGCGCTTGTCGACGGGCAGGAGGCGCCGGACAGCTACCGCTCGGTGCAGGGTTATCCCAACAATGCCCTCAATCCGGCTGTCGAATTCACTTATGAATTCCTCGGCAAGGTGTTCGACGAGATGGTGGCGCTGTTTCCCAGCGAATATCTTCATATCGGCGGCGACGAAGTGGCGCAGGGTTCCTGGCTTTCCTCGCCGCTCTGCAAGGCATTGATGGAGCGGGAGAAACTTGCCGGCACCGCCGAGCTGCAATCCTATTTCCTGAAACGTATCAAAGCCATGCTGTCGGAGCGTGGCAGGAAGCTCGCCGGCTGGAACGAGGTCTCGCATGGCGGCGGCGTCGAGCGCGACGGCACGCTGCTGATGGCCTGGGAAAAGCCTGCCGTCGGCATCGAGCTGGCACAGGAAGGCTACGACGTGGTGATGACGCCGGGCCAGGCCTATTATCTCGACATGGCGCAGGCCGAAGCCTGGGCCGAACCCGGCGCGGGCTGGGCGGGGTTCAGCCCGCCGGAACACACCTATGCTTATGAGGCCGAGGGCGAGCTGCCGGAGGCGCTGCAGCAGAAGATGCGCGGCATCCAGGCCTGCATCTGGACCGAGAACTTCCTGTCCCGCGCCTATTTCAACCGGCTGGCTTTTCCGCGCCTTCCGGCCGTTGCCGAGGCTGCCTGGACGCCTTTGGCGCGCAAGGACTGGGATCGGTTCGCAGCGATCGTGCGGATGTGGCCGGTGCTTTAGGGAGTCCTCTGGATTTAGGCCGCCTCGGCCTTCAACCCCAGCAGGGCTGCGCCGATCAGGCCGGGCTCGATGCGGCATTCGCTGCGCACCACCAGCGGGCGCTCGAACTTGCGCAGGATGCGGGCGCGCACGGCGTGGTCGAGTTCAGCCAGCAGCGGCTCGACATTGGAAAGCCCGCCGCCGACCGGGACGATGGTCGCGCCGGTGATGTTGATCGTCAGCGCCAAGGGCGAGGCGACGAGATCGACATAGACGTCGATCGTGCGTGTCGCCTTCTCCTCGCCATGCTGCCACTGGGCGATGATCTCCTCACTGGAAAGGTCGAGATTGTGCAGCGTCTGATGCAGCCGCTCCAGGCCGCGAGCGCCGCCGACGGTGTCGACGCAGCCCTTCTGGCCGCAGCCGCAGGCATAGGCGGGAATGGCGACGGGTGGATTGCCGGCTGCGGATGCGATGATCGGCCCGTGACCCCATTCGCCGGCAAAACCGCCGGCCTCATTGACGAGGCGTCCGTCGGCAACCAGGCCGCCGCCGACGCCGGTGCCGAGGATGGCGCCGAAGACGATGCGGTGGCCGCGGCCGGCGCCGAGGCCGGCTTCGGCCATGGCGAAACAGTCGGCGTCGTTGGCAATCAGCACCGGCAGGCCGAGCTCGGTTTCGAGGTCGGCCGCGAGCGTGCGGCCGTGAATGCAGGGAATGTTGGCGCAGATCAGGCGCTGGGTATCGGGATCGACGACGCCGGCGATGGAAAGCGCGATGCGGCTCGGCCGTTCGCCGGTTTCAGCGATAATGTCGCGCAGGGTCTCGACGAAAGCGGCGAAATCATCCTTCGGCGTCGGGCGGCGGCCGAGGGGAACGATGTCTGTCTCGGAGCGGGCGATGCCCCCTTTGATGGCGGTGCCGCCGATGTCGAATGAAATGATCATTGCACTCTGCCGTTTCTCTGGTCTCCGCGTCTGCTTGCATTGTTGGCGGGGAATTTCAAGCGCTCATTCGGCGGCGGTGTTGGCTGCTTCAGGGGCGTGCCGTGTGGCACCCCGCTGTTCTGTCGGATATCTCGCCCACGGGTGGGGCGATTGGATAGCCGGGATCGGCTCCGATCGCAGCTACAATTTCTAACCCGCAAGTCATTCAATTGGCATATTGCATCGCCAGAATCCGGCCCTACACTTTCATCAACCGCCGGATCCACGATCATTGATACGAGAGAAAACAGTACCATCCGAAGACCACGTCCCAAAGGCCGCCGCCTCTCATCCATTTTACGGCAGATGGCCGCCGACCAGAGCCGTGAGCGGATCTCGATCGGTGATCTATTCGACACGATGGGCGACAGGGCGATCAGCGCGTTGATGCTGATCTTCGCGCTGCCGAACGCCTTTCCCACGCCGCCCGGCACTTCGGCCGTGCTCGGCGCGCCATTGGTCTTCCTGGCCGCGCAATTGACCTTCGGGCTGAAACCCTGGCTGCCGAGGGTGATTGCCGACCGTTCGATGCGGCGGGAGGATTTCGAGAATATCGTCGGCCGCATTCACCGCTGGCTCGCCTGGGCCGAGCGCATGCTGAAGCCGAGGCTTGCGATCTTTGCCGAGCCGCCGGCGGAATATCTCGCCGGGGCCGCATGCCTGCTGCTGTCGATCGTGCTGCTGCTGCCGGTCCCGCTCGGCAACATCCTGCCGGCGATCACGATCTCGGTCTTCGCTTTCGGCATATTGGGCCGTGACGGTCTCTTCGCGCTCATCGGCTTCGTGATGACGGCCGTGTCGCTCGTCATCGCCGGCGGGGTGATCTACGGGCTGGTGAAGGCGGCGATCTATCTCGTCGTGCAATGGTTCGCCTGAGTGAGGTTTGGCTAAGTGCGGGTTGCCTAAGCGGGGTTGCATGAGCGGAGTTTGCATCGGGGATAGCGGTTATTTGGCGGGGCTCTTTGCAACAGGCTCGACATTTGCCGGAATTTTGTTTTGATCTGGCGCGATACAAATTCAAATCATGTTCGGCGGCGGCACGCCGGCTCACTTTGCGCGGTAGGCATTAAATGGCAAAAAGATCAGAGACCCCTGCACGGCTCGACGATGCGGCTCGGGCTGGCTGGCTCTATTACGTCGCCGGGCGCACGCAGGATGAAATCGCCGCTGCGATGGGCATCTCGCGGCAATCGGCGCAGCGGCTGGTGTCGCTGGCGGTCGCCGAGCGCCTGATCAAGGTGCGGCTCGATCATCCGATCGCCGCCTGCCTGGAACTCGGCAGTCAGTTGCGCCGGAAATTCGGGCTGAAACATGTTGAGGTGGTGCCGAGTGATCCCGCGTCGTCATCGACGACGGTCGGTATCGCCGAGGCGGCGGCCGCCGAGATCGAGCGGTGGCTGAAACGGCCGGAGCCAATCGTCCTCGCCATCGGCACCGGCCGCACGCTGAAAGCGGCCGTCGACCAACTGCCGGCGATCGAATGTCCGAATCACCGCATCGTTTCGCTGACCGGCAATATCGCCCCGGACGGGTCGGCGGCCTATTACAACGTCATCTTCAGCATGGCCGATGCGGTGAAGGCGCGGCACTATCCGATGCCGTTGCCGGTGCTCGTCACCTCGGCGGAGGAACGGGAGCTGCTGCACGGCCAGCAACTGGTGCGTTCGACGCTCGACATGAGTGCGCAAGCCGATGTTACCTTCGTCGGCATCGGCGAACTCGGCATCGACGGGCCGCTCTGCGTCGACGGTTTTCTCGAGAAGGACGAGATGATGGAGCTGATGCGCGGCGGCGCGGTCGGCGAGATCTGCGGCTGGATCTTCGATGTCGACGGCAGGTTGCTCGACAACCCGATCAACGAGCGCGTCGCGTCGGCGCCGATCCCGTCCCGCGACGCGTCGATCGTCATTGGACTGGCCAAGGGCAAGCGCAAATTCAAGGCGATCAGGGCTGCCATTGTCGGCCATCAAATCAATGCTCTGATCACCGATGAAGAAACTGCTGAGTTTTTGCTCAGGAATTGAGCAAAAAATATTCTAGTTAAATCAATGAGATGACTATCGCCTTCGGCATCGCAGCAACGATTGCCGATTGACATTCTTTGTTGATTGTTGAGTAATTGCCCATGAGCAAAGCGAATGCTCACACTCCATCTTCTGGGAGGAAGATATGACATTGAGAACTTTTCTGCTGGGCGCCTGCTCAGCACTGGCGTTTGCCGGCATGGCTTCGGCCGAGACGCTGACAATCGCGACCGTGAACAACGGCGACATGATCCGGATGCAGAAGCTGACGGATGATTTCAAGGCGAAGAATCCCGGCATCGACCTTGAATGGGTAACCCTCGAAGAAAACGTGCTGCGCCAGAAGGTCACGACCGACATCGCGACCAAGGGCGGCCAGTACGACGTCTTGACGATCGGCACCTATGAAGTTCCGATCTGGGCAAAGCAGGGCTGGCTGGTGCCGCTCGACAATCTCGGCGCCAACTATGACGTCGACGACCTGCTGCCGGCCATCCGCAGCGGCTTGACCCTGGACGGCAAGCTCTATGCGGCGCCGTTCTACGGCGAAAGCTCGATGGTCATGTACCGCAAGGACCTGTTCGACGCCGCCGGCCTGAAGATGCCCGACGCCCCGACCTGGGACTTCATTGCCGACGCTGCCCGCAAGATCACCAACAAGGATAAGGAAGTCTACGGCATCTGCCTTCGCGGCAAGGCCGGCTGGGGCGAGAACATGGCCTTCCTGACGGCCATGTCCAACTCCTTCGGCGCTCGTTGGTTCGATGAAAGCTGGAAGCCGCAGTTCGATCAGCCCGAGTGGAAGGACACGCTCGACTTCTATGTCAAGCTGATGAAGGATGCCGGCCCTCCGGGCGCCTCCTCCAACGGCTTCAACGAGAACCTGGCGCTGTTCCAGACCGGCAAGTGCGGCATGTGGATCGATGCGACCGTTGCTGCATCCTTCGTCAGCAACCCGAAGGAATCGACCGTCGCCGACAAGGTCGGCTTCGCGCTCGCTCCGGATAAGGGCCTCGGCAAGCGCGGCAACTGGCTGTGGGCCTGGAGCCTCGCCATCCCGGCAGGTTCGCAGAAGGCCGAAGCGGCCGAGAAGTTCGTCGCCTGGGCCACGAGCAAGGATTACACCAACCTCGTTGCCGAAAAGGAAGGCTGGCTGAATGCACCTCCTGGCACCCGCAGCTCGCTCTATGCGAATGCGGAGTATCAGAAGGCGGCCCCCTTCGCCAAGACGACGCTCGACTCGATCAACTCGGCCGACCCAAGCAAGCCGACTGTCAAGCCGGTCCCCTATGTCGGCGTCCAGTTCGTGGCGATCCCGGAATTCCAGGGCATCGGCACGGCGATCGGTCAGCAGTTCTCGGCAGCCCTTGCCGGCCAGATTTCGGTCGACCAGGCCCTGCAGAGCGCACAGCAGCTCGCCACCCGCGAAATGACCAAGGCCGGCTACATTAAATAAAAGCCTCCCGAGCAAGAGGCGGATCCTTGACAATCCGCCTCTCTGGGCCGCCGATTGCCCGAACTGCATCGGCGGCCTCTTTTTTCAGACAAAGCTGCCTTGCGGCCGCTCCCCGCTTCAGTCCAGATCGGTGATTGCCATGGCGACCTTACATACCCGCTCCGCTGCGCGCCTGATGATTGCGCCCTCCGTGCTGCTGCTCTTTGCGTGGATGATCGTCCCGCTGGCGATGACGATCTATTTCTCGCTGCTGAACTACAATCTGCTCAGCCCCGGCATGGAAAGCTTCGTCGGTTTTCTGAACTACGAATATTTCCTGTCCGACCCGGCCTTTATTGCGGCGCTGATCAACACGCTGCTGCTCGTCGCCGGCGTGCTGTTGATCACCGTCATTGGCGGCATCGCCTTTGCACTGCTGCTCGACCAGCCGATGTACGGCCAGGGCATCGTGCGCATCCTGGTGATCGCGCCGTTCTTCGTCATGCCGACGGTGGCAGCCCTGGTCTGGAAGAACATGTTCATGAACCCGGTCAACGGGTTGTTTGCCCATCTCGCCAAGGCGCTCGGCCTGCAGCCGATCGACTGGCTGGCCAATGTGCCGCTGTTTTCCGTCATTCTCATCGTCGCCTGGCAATGGCTGCCCTTTGCCACCCTCATCATGCTGACGGCGCTGCAGTCGCTCGACGAGGAGCAGAAGGAGGCGGCAGAGATGGACGGCGCCGGGCCGATCTCGAAATTCATCTACATCATCCTGCCGCACATGGCGCGCGCCATCACCGTGGTGATCCTGATCCAGACGATCTTCCTGCTTTCGGTCTTCGCCGAAATCCTCGTCACCACCAATGGCGGGCCGGGCACCGACAGCACCAACCTCACCTATCTCGTCTATGCCCAGGCGCTGCTGCAGTTCGATATCGGTGGCGCATCGGCCGGCGGCATCGTGGCGGTTATCCTCGCCAATATCGTTGCGATCTTCCTCGTGCGCCTCGTCGGCAAGAATCTGGAGGCTTGAGATGGCCAGACAAAGTCACAACGAAGCGCAAGCTCATCGTCACCGCAATCGCCTGGACGCTCGGCATCCTGATCTTCTTCCCGATTCTGTGGACCTTTCTCACCAGCTTCAAGTCGGAAGCCGACGCCATCGCCTCGCCGCCGCAGTTCCTGTTTTTCCATTGGACGACGGAAAACTATGCCGAGGTGCAGAGCCGGTCGAACTATCTCAGCCACTTCATGAACTCGGTGATCATCTCCTTCGGCTCGACTCTGATCGGCCTGATCATCGCCATTCCGGCCGCCTGGGCCATGGCGTTTTCGCCGACCAAGCGGACCAAGGACGTGCTGATGTGGATGCTGTCGACCAAGATGATGCCGCCGGTCGGCGCACTGATCCCGATCTATCTGATGTTCCGCAATTCAGGTCTGCTTGACACGCGCACCGGCCTGGTGATCGTGCTGACGCTGATCAACCTGCCGATCATTGTCTGGATGCTCTACACCTATTTCAAGGAAATCCCCGGCGAGATCCTCGAAGCGGCGCGCATGGACGGGGCATCGCTGATGAAGGAGATCGTCTACGTGCTGACGCCGATGGCGGTGCCCGGCATTGCCTCGACGCTGCTTTTGAACATCATCCTGGCCTGGAACGAGGCGTTCTGGACGCTCAACCTCACCGCTTCGAAGGCGGCGCCGCTGACGGCCTTCATCGCCTCCTATTCCAGCCCCGAGGGCTTGTTCTATGCCAAGCTGTCGGCGGCATCGACGATGGCGATCGCGCCGATCCTGATCCTTGGCTGGTTCAGCCAGAAACAACTCGTCCGCGGCCTGACCTTCGGCGCTGTGAAATAAGATAAAGGGAGAGAAACATGGGCAGCATTACCCTTCAGAAGGTTTCGAAGGTCTTCGGCGAAGCCAAGGTCATCCCGTCGATCGATCTCGACATCAAGGACGGCGAGTTCGTCGTCTTCGTCGGCCCGTCGGGCTGCGGCAAGTCCACCTTGCTTAGGCTGATTGCCGGGCTCGAGGACGTCTCCGGCGGCAAGATCGTCATCGACGGCAGGGACGCCACCGAAAAGGCGCCCTCGGAGCGCGGCCTGGCCATGGTGTTCCAATCCTATGCGCTCTATCCGCATATGAGCGTGCGCAACAACATCGCCTTCCCACTGAAGATGGCGGGTGTCGACAAGGCGGAGATCGACCGCAAGGTGACGGATGCCGCCCGGGTGCTGAACCTGACCGACTATCTCGAACGCAAGCCGCGCCAGCTGTCCGGCGGCCAGCGCCAGCGCGTGGCGATCGGCCGCGCCATCGTGCGCCAGCCTTCGGCCTTCCTGTTCGACGAACCGCTGTCGAACCTCGATGCGGCACTGCGCGTCAACATGCGCCTCGAAATCAGCGAGTTGCACCAGCAGCTGAAGACGACGATGGTCTACGTCACCCACGACCAGGTCGAGGCGATGACCATGGCCGACAAGATCGTCGTGTTGAACAGGGGCAATATCGAGCAGGTCGGCTCGCCGCTCGAGCTCTATAGCCGCCCGCGCAACCTGTTCGTCGCCGGCTTCATCGGCTCGCCGAAGATGAATTTCATCAAGGGCCAGAATGCGGCCCAGCTCGGAGCCCATACGATCGGTATCCGTCCCGAGCATGTGCTGCTGTCGATGGAGAGCGGCGACTGGAAGGGCAGGGTCGTGGTCGCCGAACATCTCGGCTCCGACACTTTCCTGCATATCGATGCCGAGGGCATCGGCATGGTGACGGCGCGCGGCAGCGGCGATTTCGCGGCCAAGGCGGGCGATACGGTCTATCTGACGCCGGACCGTTCACGCATCCATAAATTCAACGAGGGCGGCCTTGCCATCTGAGCAGGCGGCCGGGGGGCAGGCATGCGAGCCGGACGATGACGCCCGGCCGTCTCGGCAAGACCTTCAAGAGGACTGAAACATGACGTGCAAATTATCGCTGGCAACGCTTTCGGATGTGGCCCGCACGGCGGCTATCCCTGGATATGACAGGGCATCGCTGAAAGCCGGCATCGTGCACTTCGGCGTCGGTAATTTCCACCGCGCCCACCAGGCGATCTATCTCGACGATCTCTTCAATGCAGGCACGGATCACGATTGGGCGATCGTCGGCGCCGGCGTGCTGCCGTCGGATGCCGCCATGCGCGAAAAACTTGCGGCGCAGGATTTCCTGACGACGGTGGTCGAGCAGGACAACAACAAGACGGCGGCGCGCGTTACTGCGCCGATGATCGACATCCTGCCGGTCGGCGATGCGAGCGCCATCATCGCCAGGCTCGCCGATCCCGAGATCCGGATCGTCTCGCTGACGATCACCGAGGGCGGCTATTTCATCGACGCATCGGGCAGGTTCAATCCGGCTCATCCGGCGATCGCTGCCGACGGACAGAATCCCGATGCGCCGAAGACGGTGTTCGGCCTGATCGTCGCCGGCCTGAAGGCGCGCAAGGCCAGGGGCATCGGACCGTTCACCGTCATGTCCTGCGACAACATTCCCCACAACGGCGTTGTCACCGCCAATGCCGTCGTCGGCACGGCCGCACTTTCAGACCCTGCCCTTGCCGACTGGATCAGGGCGAATGTCGCCTTCCCGAACGCCATGGTCGATCGCATCACGCCGGCGACCAGCCAGCGTGAGGTCGATTTCCTCCGCGACAATTTTGGGATCGAGGACAATTGGCCGGTTTATTGCGAGGAATTCAAGCAATGGGTGCTGGAGGATAAGTTCACTGCCGGCCGGCCGGCGCTGGAAAAGGTCGGGGTGACCTTCGTTCTCGATGTCACGCCCTACGAGCATATGAAGATCCGCATCCTCAACGGCGGGCATGCCGCGATCGCTTATCCGGCGGCGCTGATGGATATTCATTTCGTTCACGATTCCATGGAAGAGCCGCTGATCCGCGCCTTCCTCGCCAAGCTCGAAAAAGATGAGATCATCCCGATCGTCCCGCCGGTGCCGAACACGTCGCTGACGGATTATTTCGCCCTGATCGAGCACCGCCTGCTCAATCCGAAGATTGCCGACACCATTCCGCGACTGGCGCAGGACGGCTCGAACCGCCAGCCGAAATTCATCCTGCCGTCGACGCTCGACAATCTGCATCAGGGCAGGGACGTCGTCGGCCTGGCGCTGGTTTCAGCACTCTGGTGCCGTTATTTCGCCGGCAAGACCGACAGTGGCAAGGATATCGTCTTCAACGACGCCAGTGCCGATCGCCTGCATGCGGCGGCGCTGAAAGCCAAGGACGATCCGTCAGCCTTCCTCGCCTTCGACGATATTTTTGGCGAAGTGGCAAAATCCGAACTTTTCCGCAAGCGTTTCGCCCACGCACTCAAAACCCTGTGGGAAAAGGGCACGCGGGAGACGCTGCAACTCTATCTCGACGGCAAGCTCGCAGTGTAAGGGAATGGGATGGCGGCACGCTGTTGTCACCATCCATCCGGCCTTGCGAGCAAAGCGGGACGGTCATGCGTCCGAATTGAACTCAGGTTGGGTCTTCCATGGCTGATGCTGAAACACGGCTGGTCATCTTCGATTGCGATGGCGTGCTTGTCGACAGCGAGCCGATTTCGATCAGCGTGCTCGTCGGCGCCATGAACGATCTCGGCGTCTCGATTACCGAGGACCAGGCCTATGAGCGGTTTCTCGGCCGTAGCCTGTCGACCCTCATCGATACGCTCGAAACCGAATTCAACGTCCATGCCGGCGAGGAATTCCTCGAGCGCATCCGCACCGATCTCTATGCCCGTTTCCGCACCGAGTTGAAGCCGATAGAGGGTGTCGCCGCGACGATCGACGGACTTGGCGTGCCCTGTTGCGTTGCCTCGTCCAGCCAGATGGAGCGAATCCGCCTGTCGCTGTCGGTGACCGGACTTCTGGGCAAGCTGCCCGACATCTTCAGCGCGACGATGGTCAAGCGCGGCAAACCGGCGCCCGATCTTTTCCTGCATGCGGCGCGTGAAATGCGGGTCGAGCCGGCACATTGCCTTGTCGTCGAGGACAGCCCGGCCGGTATTGCTGCCGCCAAGGCGGCGGGCATGACGGTCTTCGCCTTCACCGGTGGGTCCCACGCCAATTTCGCCGGATACCGCGCCGAACTCGATCGTCTTTCGCCTGAGGTGGTGTTTGACGCCATGCCGGATTTGATACACCTTGTCCGCAACCATAAGCTGGACGGGACCAAGATTTGATGCGTGATCATGTGGTTGCGGTGGATATCGGCACGGGCAGCGCGCGCGCCGGCGTCTTCGACGCACGCGGCCGCCTGCTCGCCAAATCCGAACATCCGATCGTGATGAACCGGCCGCGTGAAAACCATGCCGAGCACGATTCCGAAGATATCTGGTCGGCCGCCTGCACGGCAGTGCGCAGGGCGATGGAGCAATCCGGCATCGCCGCCGCCTCGGTTGGAGCGATCGGCTTCGACGCCACCTGTTCGCTGGTCGTCCGCGACGTCGAGGGACGTCAGCTCAGCGTTTCCACCGGCGGCGAGCGGCGTTTCGACACGATCGTCTGGCTCGATCACCGGGCGCTGAAGGAAGCCGATTTCTGCACGGCGACGGAGCACAGGGTGCTCGAACATTCCGGGCATGTGATGTCGCCCGAGATGGAAATGCCGAAGCTGATGTGGTTGAAGAAGAAGCTGCCGGCCACCTGGGAAAAGTCCGGCTACTTCTTCGATCTCGCCGATTTCATGACGTGGAAATCGACCGGTTCGCCTGCCCGTTCACGCTGCACGCTGACGGCGAAATGGAATTATCTCGCCCATCTCGAAAAGGGCTGGCAGCAGGATTTCCTGGAGCGGATCGGCCTCGAGGACCTTCATGAGCGCGGCCATCTGCCGGACGAGACCACGCCTGTAGGAGACAGTGTCGGGCAGTTGACACCGGAAGCGGCGGAAGCGCTGGGGCTGACGACGGATTGCCATGTCGCTGCCGGGATGATCGACGCTTATGCGGGTGCACTGGGCGCGCTCGGCGGCTATGCCGCCGATCCTGTAAAACGCGAGCACCAGCTGGCGCTGATTGCCGGAACGTCGAGCTGCATCGTTACCTTCTCCCGGGAACGCAAGCCGAGCCATGGCATGTGGGGACCCTATTACGAGGCGGTCTTCCCGCAATCCTGGCTGGTGGAGGCCGGGCAATCGGCGACCGGCGCGCTGCTCGACCACATCGTGCGTATGCATGCGGCCGGCGGCGAGCCGACGGCGGCGCTGCATCAGAGGATCGTCGCGCGCATCGCCGAATTGAGGGCCGAGGAGGGCGATGCCTTCGGTGCGCGGATTTTCGTGCTGCCGGATTTCCATGGCAACCGCTCGCCGCTCGCCGATCCGCATGCCGTCGGCGTCGTCAGCGGGCTGACGCTCGATACGTCCTTCGACGGGCTCTGCGCGCTCTATTGGCGGTCTGCGGTGGGGATTGCCCTCGGCATCCGCCATATCCTGGAAATGATGAAGGAATATGGCTACATGCCCGATACGCTGCATATTGCCGGCGGGCATGTGAAGAACCCGGTGCTGATGGAGCTTTACAGCGATGCGACCGGCTGCAAGGTCGTGGTGCCGAAAATGAACGAGGCGGTGCTGCTCGGCACGGCGGTCGCCGCATCCGTCGCCTGCGGTTTGTACAAGGATCTGGCGGCGGCCGGCGAGGCGATGTATCCAGGTGGCGACGAACGGCTTCCCGACAAGGCGAAACAGGCGCTCTACGACCGCGACTACCGCCGTCTTCTCGCCATGCACCGCCACCGCGCCGAACTGGAAACGATGCTATAGCGCGCCGCTCGTCTTTTGAGACGCGCTAAGGACCTCAGTGGTTTGCGGCCTCGCCGAGCACGGTCGCGAATTCCATCATGCGGCGACGGCGAAGGGCCGCTTCTTCTCCGACTTCGAGGATAACGGATTCCGACAGGCAATCGAGCAGCGCGATCAGCGGCGGAAGGTTGTCGAGATCGGGCGCGCGCGCTGGCGGCAAGGGCAGCATGACGTTCGACTGGTCCGCCATCCAGTCCGCCTGTTGCGGCGAAATGAGCACGACCTTATAGCCGTAGCGCCGCGCCGTCCTGGCCAGCAGTCGCGCCTTGGCGAAGCGGCGACAGTCGATAATGACAAGCAGCGCGTCATCGACCGCCAGCCGGGCGAAGAGCTCGGCAAAACGGTTGTCGGCGGCGTCGAGCGTGCGCACGCCGTCGCGGGCCTGTGTCAGCCGCTGGCAGAAATGATTGGCGAGGCTCGCGAGCCGCGCATGCGTGGCGATTGATACTTCTCGGGCCGTGCTGATCAAGCCGACGGCTTCTGACCAATGCGGCTGCGCCGTCAGATGATAGATATGATGGAGCGCCTGGATCTGTTCGGCAACCAGCACGGCGAGCGGTTTGCCCTCCGCGGCGTCCTGATGCAGCTCGCTCATGGCGCTCTGCAATTGCGCCGGCGATGTGGTCACGGTCTCGCGAATCTCGACCTTGACGCTGTCCAACCCTTGATAGCCGAGCGCGCGCAGGAACCGGCCGACGGTCATCGGCGAGAGATCCAGCCTGTCAGCGACGGATGCAGCTGTCTCGAACGGCAGGTCATTCAGGTGTTCGGTGAAATATTTCGCGATACGGCGTTCGGCTGGTGTGCCGTTTTTTGCGTATTGCCTGAGTTTTTGCACAAAGTCTTCCACATCGGCCTCCCCGTCTTCCCTCAGAGGCGTTCCGTGGATGCGCTGTTGCGACCCCTTGTCTTTGCAACTATTTCGGAAGCTGCTTCTCAGGCCTGTGCGTATTTCATATACGTCACAATATTATATTAGTATTTAGTTTTCGACAAGTTTTCTATTACTGCATGTAATTTTATTCTCTTGTCGGCGACCCCCACCTTTCCTACATCTTGCGCGCAACCGGAGACGCCTGAGACATGATTCTTGACGCCGCTCGACTATCGCTCACCAATCTCTTCGCGGCGGAAACGCGCTCGGTCTTCTGGAAGGTGCTCGGCCTGACGATTCTCGTGCTCGTCGGCCTCTGGTTTGCGCTGCGCGGGGCCTTCGTGGCCTTTCTCTTTCCATGGCTCACGAGCTTCTTTCCCGATGTGCCGGATTGGGCGGGGTGGTTCGCTTTCGTCTTCGCGATCCTTGCCGGTATCGGCCTCGCCCTGATGCTGGCGCTGTTGCTTTCGCCGGTCACGGCGCTGATCGCCGGCCTGTTTCTCGACGATGTCGCCGACGTCATCGAAAAACGCGACTATCCCGGGGATGCGCCGGGCACCGCCATGCCGCTCGGTCCGGCGATGGCAAGCTCGATCAAGTTCCTCGGCGTGGTGATCCTCGGCAATATCGTCGCCTTGCTGCTGCTGTTCATCCCCGGGGTCAATCTGGTCGCGTTCTTTCTGGTGAACGGCTATCTGCTCGGACGGGAATTCTTCGAATTCGCCGCCATGCGATTCCGTTCGCCTGAGGAGGCACGGCTCTTCCGCGCCAAGCATGCTTCCACCGTCTTTCTCGGCGGGCTGGTGATCGCCCTTTTCCTGGCGATCCCCTTCGTCAATCTTCTGACGCCGCTCTTTGCCGCCGGCATGATGGTGCATCTGCACAAGCTGGTTTCCGCCAGGGATGTCGCGTTGCACCACCCCTGAGGCTCAGCCCGGCAGGGCGGCGGTGTCGTACATCGCCGCGAATTCGGCGCTCGGCGGGATCGGCTTGATGATGTCGATCAGGACGCCGTTCGGATCTGCGGTGATGAAATGCCGCTGGCCGAAATCCTCGTCACGGATCTCTCTCAGTATAGGCAGGCCGGCGCTCCGGCAGGCGGCATAGATCGGATCGACGTCGGCGACCTCGAAATTGAGGAGCAGGCCGGACACCCTGCCGCGGGCCATGGCCGGGATGGTTTCGTGGCTGCCGTCAAGGATGGCAAGCGCGATATGCTCTTTCGCTATCGATTGCAAGTGAACGTACCAGTCGCTTTCGAACAGCGCCTTGAAGCCGAAATGCCTGCAATAGAAGCTGGCAGTGCCGGCGACATCGCCAGTCATGATGACAGGATAATAGCTCGTCGATTTCATCTTTTTCCTCCATCTTTCCATTTACATGCATTCTGTATGTTTTTCCATTAGCATACATTCTGTTTGTATGTAAAGAAAACGCATGAGCCGCAGCAATCGCGAGAGAACGGAACAGACGAGGCAGGCGCTGATCGATGCCGGTCGGCGTCTTTTCGTCGAGAAGGGTTATGCCGAGACCGCGACGCCGGAGATCGTGGCGGCGGCGGGTGTGACGCGAGGCGCGCTCTATCATCATTTTGAAGACAAGAAGGCGCTTTTTCGCGCGGTGATCGAATGCGAGGCGCGCGCAGTGGCCGGGACGATCGAGGCGCATTCGGCGTCGCACGACGCGCCGCGTGCCGCGCTGATCGCCGGTGCCTCGGCCTATTTCGACGCGATGATGGCAGAAGGGCGCACACGGCTGCTGCTGATCGAGGCGCCTGCCGTTCTCGGCCTGCCGGCGACCGCGACGATCGACGCAGAAAATGCGGAAGCGACGCTGCGGGCAGGGCTTGCAGCCATGCTTCCGCAAGCCGGTGCTATGCTCGCACCGCTGACCTTGCTGCTATCGGCAGCCTTTGACCGCGCGGCGATCGCGATCGAGGCGGGCGGGGAAAGGCGGGAATACGAGCAGGCGATCGCTGTTCTACTCGACGGCCTCGCCGATCACCTGCGGCGGTAGCGTGACCAGCGCCGCCGGTATATCCGAACTCTTCTCCGGCGACTTACAGAGATCGGCGATGATACAGCGTTCGCATTCGGGGCGGCGCGCCTTGCAGGTGTAGCGGCCATGCAAGATCAGCCAGTGATGGGCGTGATAGAGGTAATGTTTCGGGATCACCTTCATCAGCCGTGCCTCGACCTCATCGGGCGTCTTGCCGGGGGCGAGCCTGATGCGGTTGGCGATGCGGAAGATGTGCGTATCGACGGCCATCGTCGCCTGGCCGAAGGCCATGGAAAGCACGACATTGGCGGTCTTGCGGCCGACGCCCGGCAATCTGACCAACTCCTCGCGCGTCTCAGGCACCTTGCCGCCGAATTGCTCAACCAGCATCTGTGAGAGCGCGATGACGTTTTTCGCCTTGTTGCGATAGAGGCCGATCGTCCTGATATAGTCGCGCAGCCGTTCCTCGCCGAGATCGAGCATCTTTTCCGGCGTATCGGCAATCCTGAAGAGCGCGCGTGTCGCCTTGTTGACGCCGACATCGGTCGCCTGCGCCGAAAGTGCCACGGCGACGACGAGTGTGAAGGCGTTGGTGTGTTCGAGCTCGCCTCTCGGTTCCGGCCGCTGAACGGAGAAGCGGCGGAAGATCTCCTCGCGCTCGGCCAGTGAATAGACCGTGCGCACCGCTGCCGCCGGTTTGCGGCGGGCGATCACATTCGCACCCTGAGGCATCTTGGTAACGGATTTGAGTTTCGGATTTGCCATGGAAACTCTATACTCAGCAGCCATGATGGAAAGCAACGCCGACAGCTCCAACGAGCAGCCTGTTTTCGCCGCCGAGCTCTTTCCCCACCGGTCACTTGGCCGTCGGGGCTTCAAGGTGCTGCTTGCTTTGTCCGGCGCCGTCTGCTTCCTCTACGGCATGTTCTTCGTCGTGACAGGCGCCTGGCCGATCGGCTTCTTCTTCGGACTGGATTTCGTGCTTTTGTACGGCGCCTTCTGGCTGAATTACCGCTCCGGGAAAGCGCGCGAACAGGTGACGGTGTCGCGCATGGACGTGTCGGTGCGCAAGTTTGCACCATCGGGACGGATGGTGGAGCATCATTTCAATCCGTTCTGGGCGCGTTTCCTCGTTCGCCGGCACCAGGAGATCGGCATCCTCTCCATGCATATCTTCGGCGAGGGGCGGCGCACGGATATCGGATCCTTCCTCAATCCCGACGATCGGGAAAGCTTCGCCAAGGCCTTCAAGGGCGCACTCGCGACGGTCAAGCAGCGGATCTGAGACTATCCGGCGGATGCGCAAGAATCGGGTGGTTTGCTCACCCCCTATTGACTATCTCCTTGTGACAAGGAGAAAGACGATGAATATGATTGCCAACCTTCAGACAGACATCACGCCTGACGGCCCTGATTATGACATTGTCCGTCGGGTAATCGAACTCATCACCGAGGATTACCGCGATCAGCCTTCGCTGGAGGCGATCGCGGCGCGGCTCAACCAGTCGCCGACCCAGCTGCAAAAGACCTTCACCCGCTGGGCCGGCCTGTCGCCCAAGGGCTTCCTGCAGGCGGTGACGCTCGACCATGCCAAGCGGCTGCTGCGTAGCGAAGACATGCCGTTGCTCGAGACGTCGATCGAGGTCGGCCTCTCCGGGCCGAGCCGCCTGCACGACCTTTTCGTCACCCATGAGGCGATGTCGCCCGGCGAATGGAAGGCCAAGGGTGGCGGCCTCACCATCCGCTACGGCTTCCACATCTGCCCCTTCGGTGTCGCGCTGATCATGGTGACCGACCGCGGCCTTGCCGGCCTTGCCTTCAGCGATTCCGGCGACGAGAAGGCCTGCCTCGAGGATATGACCTGCCGCTGGCCGAACGCCTCTTATGTCGAAGACCTGCAGGCGACGGTTCCCTATGCGGCCCGCATCTTCGAACCCGGCAAATGGTCCTCGGAGCAGCCGCTGCGCGTCGTGCTGATCGGCACGGACTTCCAGGTGCGCGTCTGGCAGAGCCTGCTGAAGATCCCGTTCGGCAAGGCCGTGACCTATTCCGATATCGCCAACGATATCGGCCGGCCGACGGCGCAGCGCGCCGTCGGTGCGGCGGTGGGGGCTAACCCGATCTCCTTCGTGGTGCCATGCCATCGGGCGCTCGGCAAGAACGGCGCATTGACGGGCTACCATTGGGGCCTCACCCGCAAACGGGCGATGCTCGGCTGGGAATCGGCGCACGCCTGATGGCTTCCCGGGCGGAGCGGCGGGCCGTTCAACCCCCGACCCGTTCGTCTTGCTCCGCTCGCTATCGCTCCTGCGCTTCTCCCCACTGGGGAGAAGGCGCGGACGGCGATGTCTCCGCCAGTTCCAGCAATGCCCGTGCAGCCCTTTCGTCGGTGATCAGCGTATTGCAGCCAATGCGCTTGATCGTGGCGCGGATCGCCACGGCCCGATGAGCGCCGCCGGAAGAGAGCACGATATGTTTGGCCTCCTTCAGCGTGTCGAGATCGACGGACATGACGCGCCGATTGATCGAGTGGTCGACCGAATTGCCGTCCTTGTCGAGGAAGTTGAACATGGTGTCGCAGACGCAGCCAGCATCGATCAGTTCCTGCAACTCGGCCTTGGAGATCCAGCCCTCCGACAGTGAGGTCGAATGCGGGCCGATATCGCCGCAGCTGACGATCGCCAGATCGAGGTTCTCGGCGAGACGATAGATCGTGTCCAGCCCGCATTTTTCGATCAGATTGCGCTTGGTCTCGATGGAATCGACGAGAAGCGGCGCCAGGAACATGTAGCATTCGGCGCCGAGCTGATTTGCCAGCCGCCATGTGTAGTCGATCGGGTTGGTCTGGTGCACGGCGACGATGCCGCCAAGCAGCGACACGACCTTGCAATTGGTGCGGCGCGGCGGCCGGAAGCTTGACAGCGAGGCGGTCATGGTGCGGCCCCAGCCGACGCCGATCGTATAGTCGTCGGGAATGGCTTCGGAGAGGAACTGGCCAAGCGCCAGGCCGACATTTTTCGCCAGCGAATTCACATCACAGCTGATCGGTGCGGGTACGACGATCGCCTCGTCGAGGCCGTAGGCGCGCTCCAGCTTCACCGAAAGTTCAACGCAATCGCCGATCGAATCGTTGATCCAGATCTGGACTTCGCTGCGTTTCATCGCCTCGTCGAGCAGGCGGATCACGGTGGTGCGGCTGATGCCGAGCTGTTCGGCCACGTCTTTCTGGGTGAGGCCCTCGTTATAATAGAGCCATGCCGCCCTCAGCCGCAGCGAGGATGCTTCGGAATAGGCCGTGTGCGTGCCGCGTTTGAGCTTGACCACATCTCCTCCGCAGGATGCCCGCCCTCAATCCCCCATGGGATGAAGGGCCGTAACGACGCTTTTGTTGGGGGATAATGACGGGTGTGACACTTATGTCAATTGAAATGCACAAATGTCCTTGACTTTTCCTTGGGTGAGTGGCGATAGTCCGGGTGACACAAGTCGTTCTTGTCCGTCGAGGAGGACATAGTGCGGGCATGCCGAAAGTCACGACCGGCCTTCCAGCCGCAGGCGGCATCGCTTGCGTTCGAGCCGTCGTTCGTTGGCGGCTGGAACACGGCGACTGTCCTTCACGTTTATAAATCATCCGTGACGGATGCGCGCATTTTCGCCTGCAGCATGCAAACAACCTGCCGGTAGATCACCTTTGCCGGGCGGAACTCGCGCCGGTCGCAGCCCAAGTTCAACAAGGATTATTGACCATGACATCCAAGCTTGACCAACTTCGCGAGATTACCACCGTCGTCGCCGATACCGGCGACATCGAGGCCGTCGCCCGCCTGAAGCCGGTTGATTGCACGACGAACCCGAGCATCGTGCTGAAGGCACTCGGCACGCCCATGTTCGCCGACGCCATCAAGGAAGCCGTCGCCTGGGGCAAGAAGCAAGGCGGCAATCCCGAAGCCGTTTCATCCGCCGTCGCTGATCGCCTCGCCATCTCCGTCGGCGCTGCGCTTTCCAAGCTTGTTCCGGGACGCGTATCGACCGAAGTCGATGCCGACCTTTCTTTCGATACACAAGCTTCGATCGACAAGGCTCACAGCATCATCGCCGGGTACAAGGAACGCGGCATCGAGAAGGATCGCATCCTGATCAAGCTCGCCTCCACCTGGGAAGGCATACGCGCTGCCGAAGTGCTGCAGAAGGAAGGCATCGATTGCAATCTGACGCTTCTCTTCTCGAAGGCACAGGCCGTTGCCTGCGCCGACGCCAAGGTGTTCCTGATCTCGCCCTTCGTCGGCCGTATCCTCGACTGGTACAAGAAGTCGACGGGCAAGGATTACACCCCTGAGGAAGACCCGGGCGTCATTTCGGTTCGCGACATTTACAATTATTACAAGGCCAACGACATCAAGACGATCGTCATGGGTGCTTCGTTCCGCAGCGCTGGCGAAATCGAAGCGCTGGCCGGTTGCGACCGCCTGACGATCGCTCCGAACCTGCTCGACGAACTCTCCAAGGACGAAGGCAAGCTCGAGCGCAAGCTTTCGCCCGAGATCATCAAGCCGGCTGCGAAGATCACCGTCGACGAGAAGACCTTCCGCTGGCTGATGAACGAAGATGCGATGGCGACGGAAAAACTCGCCGAAGGCATTCGCGCCTTCGCCAAGGATCTGGGGACGTTGCGGACCATGGTGCAGAAGGAACTGCAGCTCGCCGCCGCCTGATCGGCACGGCATGCAATCGGAGGCGCGGCTGCCGGCTGGCAGGCGCGCCTTTTTCGTGCTGTTATCAAGGGCATATGCTGTCGGAGACCGATATGGCGGATGAGGAAAGGACGAATTCGCTTGCGGCATTTGTCTACAAGCATGCGAGCTTCATCATCGCCACTCTTGCTGGACTGGCGGTCTTCCTGGCTGTGACCTCGCGCGAGGTCAGCGCCGGCAATATCCTGTTCGGCTGGAATGTCAGCGCCGGCGTTTTTGTCGCGCTGAGCTGGCGCAAGATGCTGCGGGCGACGGTTGACAGCATCCGAAAACGCTCCGCGGATCTTGATTTCTCCGATACCGTGCTCTTGGCGCTTTCGATCGGTGCCGCACTTGCCAGCATCGCCGGCATCGGCATCGAGCTTCATTCGATCAAGGAGGCGGCACCTGACGTCGCGCTGGCACGGGCAAGTGCGGCGATTTTGACGATCCTGATCTCCTGGTTCTTCCTGCATACGCTCTTCACCATCCACTATGCCCATTATTTCTACGGCGGGGCGGACGAGGAGGGCGGGCTCAAATTTCCCGATGGGATCGAAGAGCCCGGCTACTGGGATTTCCTCTATTTCTCCTTCACCATCGGCGTTGCCGCACAGACGGCGGATGTCGCGGTCAGTTCGACCAGCATGCGCAAGCTGACGCTGTTGCATGCCGTGCTGTCGTTCCTCTTCAATACGACGATCCTGGCGCTGGCGATCAATGTCGGGGCAAGCCTGCTATAATGCATCTTGCCAGAGCGGCTGCGAGGATCTGAGGAGCCGAAGGCATGAGCGGGCCGCGCCGCCTGCTCTTCAAACCGGAGGGTATGATGGAAAGCGCCTCAAGCCGGTCCCGACCGGCCGATTTCGTTCTGCTCCTCGGCAGGTTTCTGCTGGCGCTGATCTTTCTGCATGAGGGCTGGTCCCTTGCGGCAGATCTCACTGCGACCATCGACACTTTCGCAAAACTGGGGCTGTCGACGCCGATGGCACTTGCTACCATCGCCCTTCAGATCGGCGCCGGCCTTTCCGTCGCGGCAGGTTTCCTCACCCGGCTTGGCGCACTGGCGCTGGCGCTCTTCTGCCTGGCGACCGCCTTGCTCTTCCATACGAATTTCGCAAGCCAGAACGAGTTGCTGCATTTCGAGAAGGACCTGGCGATTGCCGGCGGCATGTTTGTGCTTTCGGCTTCCGGCGCGGGATCGATATCGATCGACAGGCTGCTCAGAAAGAGGGCCTCGATGCATCCCTGGCTCAGGGCAGCGTTGTCGTAAATAGCGAGGTCCGCCGCGCTTGCCTGAACTTCGCGGGCGCTTCGCGGCGCAATAAAACCGAATAAAACCGAACAAACAGCAGCGCCGATGCGGGCTAAACTTCTGGCGACAGGTCAGGAGTATGCCAGTGATGTCATCAGTGCAAAGCAACCAGCAAAAGCCAATTCTCGTCTTTCTCGGCAAAGGCGCTGCCTGCGGTATCGTCTCGAAGCTGAATGAGAACGGATATGCCGCGACGGCTGTGTCTTCCATACCGGAGCTCTTCGACGCTTTGCGCTCGGACCGATATTGTCTGGCGGTAACGATGCGGGCGGATATCGACCTGGTGCGAAACATCAAGCCGATACCAGTCATCAATCTGGAGGTGTTTTTCCATGCCATCAAGCCGACAGCAAAGTCGGTTCCTTCCTCGAAAGAATTCGACAGCGATGCCTTTCTGAGAAGGATCGCGGCGCTCACGGAGTCAAAGACAGCCAGGATTGCTGCGGTCCAAAGAACGCCAACTCTCAATGAGACGGTGATTGCAGCCGCGGCGAAGGCATCCCGGTGGCGTGCCGCCACATCTCTGCTTCTAAGTCGCCGCGCCTCGCCCCGCGCAGAGCGAGCCGACTAGCGGTGGCCGAATTCCCGTCGCAGAACCGGACTTCGCTGGGCCTGGATCCGGACCATCCGGCCCCGCCTTGCCGACCGATCACGCGCCTTGCGGACGGATCTCATCGGCGTCGTTCCATCGGGTTTCGTCGGTTTGAAGGCGTCATTCCAAAACGCGAAGTCTTCACTTGGTGCGGGTGTCTTTTGATGTTCCAGCTATTGGGGGCGGCCTCGGCAAGCGGGTACATCATTACGGCACTGTTTCTGCTCGTGGCGATCGGTCGTCTCGCCAGAAACGCCCTTCACAAACTCACCGCCCGGCTCCCCAAGCGTTCCGCGTTGAAGCACTATGCGACGGCGAGCCTCTCGCTGTTATTCTTTTGTCTGCTGGTCATCCGCGTCTGTTTCGTCGCCACGGTTATCATCGACAGCACAATCCGAGATGACCATGTGAAAGTCAGTGGCGATCCCGAAAGGCAGTTTTGATACCGGGCGCCGTGTCGGCGACGTTGGCATCCCTGTTCGCAACATTTCGCAACATTATCGAACATAGCATTGCACGAGACCTGATAAGGCGGAGCCGTATCGGTGTGGCAGCTGATATCGTACGGAGAAAAATGCCTGGCGACACGACATTGGAGATTTTAACCACCGTGATCGATGGCGGATGAGGCCGCCTGATTGATAAAGGCGGAAACGTGATAATTTCGCGCCGACAGGACTCCTGGCAAGAGAGCAAATGACGATGGCATATGAAATGGCAGTTCCCAATCAGGCTCATATCCTCATCGTCGAAGACGATTCCGCGATCGCCGATATGCTGGTGGACCTCGTCCGGACCAGCGGCTTCGAAGCCTTGTCGGTGGAGAGCGGCGCGGCCATGGACCGAATGATGGCGCGACAGCAATTCGATCTCATCGTCCTCGATGCGATGTTGCCGGGGGAGGACGGCTTCAGCATCTGCAGGCGGCTTCGCGCTTCGCGCTCGGTGCCGATCCTGATGCTGACGGCGCTCCAGGAGGATATCGACCGCATTCTCGGCCTGGAGCTCGGTGCTGACGACTATGTCACGAAACCATTCAACTCACGCGAGCTGCTGGCCCGGATCAAGAGCATTCTCCGCAGATCATCATATGCGCACCATCACGAGGAAACGCTTGGGCCTATGACGTTTTCGGGATGGCGCATCGATCCGAAAAGCCGTCAACTTCTCGACGCGGACGGCGCGCAGGTTTCCCTGACAACCGCGGAGTTCGATATCCTCCTGGCCTTCTGCTGCAATCCCAATAAGGTTCTGACGCGCGAACAGCTTTTGTCGATGACACATGCAGGGTCGGCAGGGCCGGTGGAACGCAGCATCGACGCCCACATCAGCCGGGTCAGGCAAAAAATAGAGCCAAATCTGAAAGACCCGACGTTCATCAAGACTGTGCGCTTGGGGGGCTATCTTTTCGCATCCAAGGTAGAGCGTCTCTCGTGAGAAATTTCCGGCGCGCTTCGATCCAGAGCCAGATCCTCATATTGGCGACCTTTCTTGTCGTGCTGGTTTCCGTCGTGGCGACCGCGATGGAGCCCTATATCTACGGCCGTCATGATCGCGGCTTTCAAAACGGCCTGTTTGCCGGCAGGGCGGCGATGGTCGCCGAGCAATTTGCACAGGCAAGGTCAGTCGAGGACGAAGCCGCGGTTCTCAAGAGAGCAGCGGCACTCGGCGTTGAGGTCGAAAAATTGTCCCTGGATCAGCCGCTTGCCGGCAAACAGCCGATGATAGCTGCAAGCGAGATCGTGGCGCGCATCGACGCGCTGCTCGCCGACAATATTTTCGCGGCATTTCATCGTTTCGTCATGGGTCCATCGCATCCAGACGTGCTGACTGTCGGAATTGACGACAGGCGTGCTCTCATCTTTCAACTGCCGGTTTTTCCCAGCTATCTGTGGTTCGTTCCGGCAGCTGCAAGCGGATTTTTGAAAATCGTCATTCCGTTGGTGCTGCTCGCATATTTCAGCAGCCGGCTCATTACCGAACCTCTGAGGCGCTTTGCCGCCGCTGCCAAACGCGCGAGCATGGAAGGCAGCCTGGAAAAGCCTTTCGAACCGGATGGTGCAGCCGAGATCCGAAGCCTGGCGGAATCGCTCAACGTCATGAGCGACCGGATCCAGAGCATGGCGGAGGATCGAACAAGAGTGCTGAGCGGCGTGGGCCATGATCTCAGGACACCGCTGACGCGATTGCGGATGCGTGCCGAGCGTTCCGCAGAGCCGGAACTTCGCAGCCTGATGCTCGCCGATATCGCCACTTTGAATTTCATGATCGACGAGTGTCTGGCCTATTTCAAAGATCCCTCGGTGAGGGCGGTCGATCGAAAGGTCGATATCTCAAGCCTGCTGCAGACGATTGCGACCGATTTCTCCGACACCGGCGTCGATGTGCGGTTCATCGGTCCGCGGCGATTGGCGTTTGTCTGCAAACCTCAGGCGCTGACCCGCGCGATGACCAATCTGGTCGAAAACGCGTCCCGTTATGCAACGCAGGTCGACATCGAGTTGCAAGGCCGTGACGATGGCGGGATCCGGATAGAGGTGAGGGACAATGGTCCCGGTCTGACGGACGAGCTCAAGGCGAAGGTTCTGGAGCCATTCTTCAAGGGGGACAAATCGCGGCAGATCGCCGCCGCAGGCGGTTCCGGGCTTGGGCTTGGTCTTCCGATCGCCCAAGGGATCGTCACCAAAGCGCATAACGGACAATTGACGTTGTTGGACGGGAAACCACGCGGCCTGGTCGTCGTGATCGATCTGCCCGCTCGTCAGGTGATCCAGCCCGAAGGCTCGCCGTCGATCCCTTCATCACACTGACTGCCGGCCGACCGACGGCGTGGTCATGCGTCGCGTCGCGCTGCTTGGTCGCAAAGAGGGTTTGCGAACATTTCCGCATATCATAACAAACACAGCAACATCCGAATTCCATAAAACCGGTGCCAGCAGATGCCGTTCGGCATTTCCAAAGCTGGAGCCAAGCCATTGATAAAAAATTTGAAAATCGGCGCCGCACTGATGCTAGCCTGCTTGAGCGTTGCCGCATGCACGACCCCTGACCCGACGGTGTATTCCGGACTTGCTTCGGCATCACAGCTTCGACCGAACATTGAGGATAAGACCGGCCGCGTGCCATATCGCTATCAGACGAATGTCATCTGGAGCCAGTACAACAGGATCATCGTAGATCCCGTTACGGTCTATAACGGCCCTGACAATCAGTTCGGCAAGGTTTCTGAAAAGGACAGGATTTTCCTCGCCAGTTACATGCAGCAGCAATTCACGGAAAAATTGAAGACACGCTTTGCCGTCGTCAGCACCCCTGCTCCGGCAACGCTCAGATTGCATCTGACGCTGACGGGCGCGAAGGCAACAACTGCGGTGCTCGGAACGGTCACGCGCATCGACGTCGCCGGCGGATTGTACAACACCGTCCAGGCGGCGCGCGGCCGAGAAGGCTCGATGACCGGTTCGGTGAACTATGCCGTGGAGATCTATGATGCTGCGAGCAATCGTCTCCTGTCTTCCTATGTCACCAAGCAATATCCGAATGCGATGAATATCGGTGCAAGCTTCACGGCGATGGATGCCTCGATGGTCGGCGTCCGGAAAGGCGCCGACGCGCTCCTTGCGGAGTTGAAATAGCCGGTGGAGTCAAAGCGCGTGGGCATGTTCTGCGTCCACGCTCATTGCCGCCTCGTTTCCGTTATAAGATCGCCTGCCCGGCCATCAGCGCAAGGACAAGGAAAATCAGGAAGATCACCAGCGCGATGCCGAAAAGAACGCGGGCGATCGTCGCGGTTGCTGCCGATACGCCGGAAAAACCGAAGAAGCCGGCGACGATCGAAATCACGAAAAATATCAGAGCCCATTTCAGCATGGCGTCATCCTTTGCGTTTTGCCTGGGAAGACGCAGCAACCGGGAAAATGTTCCAGATCGTCGGAATGCAATGGCGCTGATCTTCGGCCTGCCCCTCCCGGCGCTGCTGATGGGTCTAACGTCGAATTTCGTATCCTTGCCTTCTCCCGATCAGCCGTGATTGATCATCACATGGCGCACGGCAGTGTAGTCCTCCAGCGCGTAGACCGACATGTCCTTGCCGTAGCCCGACTGTTTGAGGCCGCCATGCGGCATCTCGTTGACCAGCATGAAATGGGTGTTGATCCAGGTGCAGCCATATTGCAGGCGGGCGGCGGTTCTCATGCCGCGGCCGATATCCTTGGTCCAGACGGAGGAGGCGAGGCCGTAATCGCTGTCGTTTGCCCAGGCAACGGCATCATCGGCATCGGAGAAACGGGTGATCGAGACGACCGGACCGAAGACTTCGCGGCGGACGATCTCATCGTCCTGCAGAGCGCCTGCTATGACGGTCGGGGCGAAGAAGAAGCCCTTGTCGCCGGAGACCTTGCCGCCGGTGGTGATCTCCATGTGCTTGTGTTCGGAAGCGCGGGCGACGAAGCTTTCGACGCGGTCGCGCTGGCGCCTGGAGATCAGCGGCCCGATCTCGTTTTCGGTATCGTCGGCCTGGTTGAAGCGGATGCTTCCGACGGCCGAGGAGAGATCGGCGACGAAGTTGTCGTAGACCCTGGCATCAGCATAGATACGGCAGGCCGCGGTACAGTCCTGACCGGCATTGTAATAGCCGAAGGTGCGGATGCCGGCGACGACGGCATCGATATCGGCGTCGTCGAAGACGATGACCGGGGCCTTGCCGCCGAGTTCCAGATGGGTGCGCTTGACCGTCTTGGCGGCGGCCTGCAGCACTTTCTTGCCGGTGGCGACATCGCCTGTTATCGAGACCATGCCGATCTTGGCATGGTTGATCAGGGCGTTGCCGACGCTTTCGCCGCGCCCGAGGATGACGTTGACGACGCCTTCGGGAAGGATTTCGGAGAGCAGTTTCGCCATTTTCAGCGACGTCAGCGGCGTCTGTTCCGATGGTTTGAAGACGACGGTGTTGCCGCCGGCGATCGCCGGCGCCAGCTTCCAGGCCATCATCATCAGCGGATAGTTCCATGGCGCGATGGAGCCGACGATGCCGATCGGATCGCGGCGGATCATCGAGGTGTGGCCAGGCAGATATTCGCCGGCGGCCGGGCCGTGCAGGTTGCGCACGGCGCCGGCGAAGAAGCGATAACAATCGACGATCGCCGGGATTTCGTCGTTCAGCACGGCATTGATCGGCTTGCCGCAGTTCAGCGCTTCCAGAGTCGCGAAGCCGACAGCATCCTTCTCGATGGCGTCGGCGATCTTCAGCAGGTAGCCGGAACGCTCGCCCGGCGTCGTCTGCGACCAGCGTGCGAAGGCCTTTTCAGCAGCGTCGACGGCGGCGTCGATCTGGGAAAGCGAGGCTTCTGGAAGGTCGATCACCGTCTCGCCCGTCTTCGGGTTCAGGATGTGCTCTTCCGTCTCCGTGCCTTTTTCGAAGCGGGAACCGATCAGCATTTGGGTATCCATGATGTTCTCCCTGTTATTTGCCGGCGCCGGCGATCTGGTCGCCGTCGCGGGTGAGGTAGTAGGCTGCCAGGATCGGCAGGAAGGTGACGAGCACCACGAGCATGGCGACCACGTTGGTGACCGGGCGCTGGCGTGGGCGGATGAGTTCTTCGAGCATCCAGATCGGCAAGGTCGATTGCTGGCCGCCGGTGAAGGTGGTGACGATGACCTCGTCGAAAGACAGCGCAAAAGCGAGCATGCCGCCGGCAAGAAGAGCGGTGCCGATGTTCGGCAGGATGATATGGCGGAAGGTCTGGAAGCCGTCGGCGCCGAGATCCATCGAAGCCTCGATCAGCGAGCCGGAGGTGCGGCGGAAGCGGGCGACCGCATTGTTGTAGACGACGACCACGCAGAAAGTGGCGTGGCCGAGCACGATGGTCCAGACCGAAAACGGGATGTCGAACAGGCTGAAGGCGGAGCGCAGCGCAATGCCGGTGATGATGCCGGGAAGGGCGATCGGCAGGATGACCAGCAACGAGATCGCCTCGCGGCCGAAGAATTTCGTCTGGCTGACGGCCGCAGCACAGAGCGTGCCGAGCACCAGCGCGATCGCCGTGGCGATGACTGCGACCTGTACGGAGAGGCTGAGCGCCGACCAGACGTCCGGCCGGTTCCAGGCAACGGGGAACCATTGCAGGGTCAGCCCCGGTGGCGGCCATTGATAGCTCTTTTCCTCGGTCGTGAAGGCATAGACGAAGATCAACAGGATCGGCAGATGCAGGAAGAGCAGTCCGACGGCTGCGGCGATCTTCAAAGCCAGCGGCGATGTCTTGAGGTCAGAGCGCATCGAAGGCCCCCATCTTCTTGGCGAGCGACAGGTAGAGCGCCATGATGACGATCGGCACGACGGAGAAGGCGGCCGCCAGCGGCACGTTGCCGGCCGTTCCCTGCTGGGCATACACCGCCTGGCCGATGAACAGCCTGGACGAGCCGATGATCTGCGGGATGATGTAATCGCCCAATGTCAGCGAGAAGGTGAAGATCGAACCGGCGACGATGCCGGGCAGCGCCAACGGCAGCAGCACGGTGCGGAAGGTCTGGCGCGGCGTGGCGCCGAGATCCGCCGAGGCCTCGATCAGGTTGCCGGGCACGCGCTCCAGGGCCGCCTGCGTCGGCAGGATCATATAGGGAAGCCAGATATAAACGAAGACGATGAAGGTGCCGAGGTAGCTCACCGACAGCGAATTGCCGCCGATGACGGGCAGATTCAGGACGGCGTCGAGCAGCCAGGAGAGATGGAGCTTCTCAAAGATCCAGGTGAGGATGCCTTCCTTGGCGAGGATCAGCTTCCAGGCGTAGATCTTGACGAGATAGCTCGACCAGAGCGGCAGCATGACGCCGAGATAAAAGAGCGCCTTCCATTTGCCTTGCGCATAACGCGCCGCGTAATAGGCGATCGGAAAGGCGATCAGGGCGGAAGCGACGGTGACCAGCGCCGCCATGACGACGGTGCGGATGATGATGTCGAAATTCGCAGGATTCAGCAGCTGGGCATAGGTCGAGAGGGTGAATTCGTAATTCACCAGGCCGGAGAAATCGTCGATCGAGAAGAAGCTCTGCAGAAGCAGGGCGATCAGCGAGCCGATATAGATGATCCCCAGCCAGAGCAGCGGCGGCGTCAGCATCAGCAAGAGCAGCAGCTTCGGGTGCCGCCAGAAGGCATCCGACAATTGGCCGAAGAAGCCGCCGCGCCCCGGAAGGATCGATGTCTTGCCGCCTGACATGGTGAGCGCCGTCATGCCGCATCGTCCATATAGTGGATATCGGCCGGCTGCCAGGCGAGGTGGATGCCGGCTCCGACATCCGGCACCGGCGTGCCTGCCGGCAGCATGACATGCAGCCGGCTGCCCTTGAGGTCGACGCTGAGACGCGTGGCTGCGCCGAGGAAACTTGCGTTTTCGACTTTCGCCTCGACGCCGTCGCCTGTCAGCCGGATCGCCTCGGGACGCAGGCTTGCCCAGCGTTTCTCACCGCCGAGCAAGGCCATGAGATCGGGCGCGATGACGTTCGAGGAGCCGACGAAATCGGCGACGAAGCGGGTCTTCGGGCAGCGATAGATATCCTGCGGCGTGCCTTGCTGGACAATGTTGCCATCGTTGAAGACGGCGACGCGATCGGCCATCGACAGCGCCTCGCCTTGATCGTGGGTGACGAAGACGAAGGTGATGCCGAGCGCGCGCTGCAGGCTCTTCAATTCCTCCTGCATCTGCTCGCGCAGCTTCAGGTCGAGCGCGCCGAGCGGCTCGTCGAGCAGCAGCACTTTCGGCTTGTTGACCAGCGCGCGGGCGAGCGCCACGCGCTGCCGCTGGCCACCGGACAGCTGACCGGGGCGGCGGGCGCCGTAGCCCGGCAGCTTGACGAGTTCCAGAGCATCGCCCGCCGCCTTCATCCGCTCCGCCTTGCCGACACCCTTGACCATCAGCCCATAGGCAACATTGTCGAAGATATTGAGGTGCGGAAAAAGCGCGTAGTCCTGGAATACGGTGTTGACGTTGCGGCGATAGGGCGGAACGCCGTCGGCCGTCTCGCCGAAGATCTGGATATGGCCCGATGTCGGCTGTTCGAAGCCGGCGATCAATCTCAGGCAGGTCGTCTTGCCGGAGCCGGAAGGTCCGAGCATGGCGAAGAATTCGCCGGGCGCGATCTCGAGATCGACGCCGTCGACGGCGCGAACCTGGCCGAAATGGCGCGATACCTGCTGGAAGCGGACGGCTGACGTCATGGGAGTTCCGGGTCCTGTGTGTTCAGAGAGAGGCTCGGTCTTGGTCAATAAAGACCCGGCCCCAAACCCCTCCCCCACAAGGGGGAGGGGCTTAACCTGCCGTACCCTTTCGCAAATACCTTGGTGTTTCGGCAGGATTCGGCGGTGCCGCTCAACGCCCTCTCCCTTGTGGGAAGGGAATCTTATGCGCGCGGACCGGCCCTGTTCATCGCCCGCCGATCACGCCGATATAATCCGACACCCAGCGATGATAGGGCACGCATTCGCTCTGCGTCGCGCATTTGGTCACGGGCGTCTTCCAGAACTTGATCTTGTCGAAATGATCGAAGCCGTTGGTGGCGCAGCCGGTTTCACCCATCAGTTCGTTGCCCTTGCAGGCGGCGGGAACCGAGGGCACGGCGCCGAACCAGGCGGCGGCATCGCCCTGGACCTTGGCCTTCAGCGAATGTTCCATCCACATATAGGCGCAGTTCGGATGTTCGCTGTCGGCATGCAGCATGGTGGTGTCGGCCCAGCCGGTAACGCCTTCTTCCGGAAAGGTGGAGGCGATCTTCTGCTTGTCGGCCTGCAGCAGGTTCACCTGGAAGGGCCAGGAGCCGGAAGCGACGACGCCTTCGTTCTTGAAGTCGTCGATCTGGATCATTGCGTCGTGCCAGTAGCGCGAGACGAGCTTGCGCTGGCCGCGCAATAGGTCGAGGGCGGCCTTGTACTGGTCCTCGGTCAGTTCGTAGGGATCCTTGATGCCGAGATCCGGCTTGTGGGCCATCAGATACATGGCGGCGTCGGCGATGTAGATCGCGCCGTCATAGGCCTGGACGCGGCCCTTGTTCGACTTGCCGTCGGGCAGCGTCTGCTCCTCGAAGACGACGCCCCAGCTGGTCGGCGCCTTGTCCTTGAAGGCATCGGTATTGTACATCAGCACGTTCGGGCCCCAGAGATAGGGCACGCCGTAATGGACGCCGCCGACCGTATACCAGGGGCCATTCTGCAGACGCTCGTCGACGGTCTTGAAGCTCGGGATCAGATCGGTGTTGATCGGCTGGACGCGTTTGCCGGCGATGAGGCGCAGCGAGGCGTCGCCGGATGCCGTGACAAGATCGAAACCGCCTTCGTTCATCAGCGAGACCATTTCATCCGAGGTGGCGGCGGTCTTGACGGAAACCTTGCAGCCGGTCTCCTTTTCGAAATCGGTGACCCAGTCATAGTTCTTGTCGGTTTCGCCGCGTTCGATATAACCGGCCCAGGCGACGATGCTGACCGCACCTTCGCCCTTGCCGAGCGCCTTCAGCGGTTCGGCGGCGATCACCTGCGTCGCGAAGCTCAGGCAGGCAAGCGCTGCCGTGCAGGATTTCAAGAGATTCGTCATCATCGTCTCCCGGTCTGATGCCACTTTTGTGGCGGTTTGTTCCCGGATGAAAAGGTGACGCGAAAAGGTCGCTTTCGCAAATTCATTTATCAGAAGGGCGTTATCGGAAATTCCGATATCAGCGGATGCGGCCGGAACGCAGGCTTTCAGCGATGCCGACGAAATCGCGCGCCGCCTGCGGCAGGCTGGAGCCCTTGCGCCAGACCATGCCGACCTGGACGACCGGCAGCGAACCGGAGACGTCGCGGCTCTCGATGCGGTCGCCTTCGAGCGACCATGGTCGGTAGACGAGATCGGGAAGCAGCGCCACGCCGGCGCCCGTTGCAACCAGGCTGCGCACTGCCTCCACCGAGCGGGTGCGGAAGGCGACATGCGGGCGGGCGCCGAGTGCCGAGAGCAGCTTGCCGGTATTCTCCTCGATTTCGTCGACCGTCAGCATGATCAACGGTTCGCGGGCGATGTCGGCGACCGAGATGATGTCGGCCGACACCAGCGGATGGCCCATCGGCAGCCACAGCCGATAGGGGGAGGTTTCGAGGATTTCCGCCTGCAGCGCCATGCGGTCGCGCAGGTTTGAGATCACCATGACGGCGACATCCAGTTCGCCGCCGACCAGGAGATGTTCGAGGTAACCGCCATTGTCCTCGATAGCGCTGACCTCGATGCCCGGGCAGGCGCGTCGGTATCGCGCCAGGAGATCGGAGAGGACGTAGCCGGCGACGAGCGAGGTGACGCCGATGTTCAGCGTGCCGGAAAGGGTGCTTTGCTGGCCGGAGAAGCTGGTTCGCGCATCGGAGACGGAAGCCAGGATCTTCGTCGCGTGACGCAGGAACTGGTGGCCGTTGTGAGTGATCGTCAGGCCGCGTGGATGGCGCTCGAACAGCTCGACGCCGAGGTCGGTTTCGAGCTCCTTCAGCGCTTCCGTTACCGAGGATTGCGAGATCGAAAGGTTCTGCGCGGCGCGCGTTACCGAACCCTGTTCGGCGACGGCGACGAAATATTGAACCTGACGAAGCGTGAAGGCCATGGGCGTTTAGAGCATGGCGGAACAGGCCGTGGCAAGCGGCCTAAAAAAGTGGACCTTTTTTGGTGTTTTTCCAAAATGGCGCAGGCTTTATGCGCCCACTTAAACTTTCTGAAACGTCATTTCCTTAGCGTTCTCAGCACTAGTCCTGCGTTGGAGTTTCAGATGGCGGAGCAGTTGGCGTGAAGGCCTTACTGCGCATCTTCCGGCCTTCCCGGAAATTGGCAATCATCATCGGTGGAGTCGCTCTTCTGGCGGGCGTTTCCGGCGGCGCGGCGGTCTATGTCGGCAAGGACAGGCTGATCGGTGCAACTGGCGGTGGCTACGGGCTCGAATGCAGCGACGTCAACCTCGTGACCATCCGCAAGCAGAACCACATCTGGATACGGAAATACATCAAGACCGAACCGACCGACGGGATGACACGCGTCAAGACAGCACTTCGTGTCGCCCAGGCCGTCTACGCCGCGCAAAAGCCGGATCTGGTGCAGGTGGTGGTGCTCGACGAGAACGGGCCGACGCTGCGTGCCGACATTCGCGGCCGGGCGATCGGCGCCGATGTCGTCTATATCCCGCATCCCGATCAGACCGTTCCCGGCCTCGACGACAAGTCCTATACGGCGCGCTATTATGACGGCAAGGCCAGCGAAAACGGGCTGTTCTTCGGCGAACGGATAGAGATGCCGTCCGAGGAGGTCGCCATGATCAGCGCTGCCTTCAAGGACCCCGAGGATTGCGTCGATCCGGTCGCGGTGGGCTCGACGAAGAATGGGGAAAAAGCCAAGGAAACGAAGGCCGCCGGCGGCGGCCATGGTGGCGCACCGGCGGGCGAAAGCGAAGCTGCGCCTGCCGCAGAGGGCGGGAGCGCCGATGTGGTGGCGGAGGCCCCGGCCGAAGAGCCGCCGGAAACCGCGCCTGCCAAGAAACACTGATTAAACGGCATGAAAAAGCGGAGCGCCGGCTACAGCGCCGCGCGTCTTTCAGACGCGCAAAGGACGCTGTCGCACTTTGAATGGCTGCATAATTTTATCCGTAAATCGATTCCGATTTAAGGAATTATGCAATGGCACTCCGCTTCGTTTCTCTGCGTCTTTTTCCGTCAGTCGGCCTTGTTGCGGCGGGCCGGGAAGAGGATGACGTCGCGGATCGACGGCGCGTTGGTGAGAAGCATGATGAGGCGGTCGACGCCGATGCCGAGGCCGCCGGCCGGCGGCATGCCCTGATCGATCGCGTCGAGGAATTCCTCGTCCAGTTGCTTTTCCTTCTCGCCGCGGGCATGCGCCTGTTCGAGCTGCTCGACCATGCGGCGGCGCTGCTCTTCGGGATCGTTGAGTTCCGAGAAGGCGTTGCCGAGTTCCCAGGCGTTGCAATAGGTCTCGAAACGTTCGACGAGGCGCGGCTCGCCCGGCACTTCCTTGGCGAAGGGCGAGATGTCCTTCGGGAAATGCGTGACATGCGACGGCTGAATCAGTGTCGATTCAACCTTTTCCTCGAAGATGAAGGCGAGGCATTCGCCCCAGGTCCAATCCTTCTCGACCGCGAAGCCGGCAGCCTTGGCGGCGGCGCGTGCCTCGTCATCGGTCTTGATGGCGCGGAAATCGATGCCGGTGGCTTCCTTGACGGCATCGGGCATCGGCACGCGCTTGAACGGTCCCTTGAAGGAGATCCGCTTGTCGCCGAAGTCGAATTCCGTCGTGCCGTGAATGGAGAGCGCCAGGGTCTCGAACAGCCGCTCGACGAGGTCCATGACGTCCTCGTAGTCGGCATAGGCCCAATAGCATTCCATCATGGTGAATTCGGGATTGTGCCGGGTGGAGACGCCCTCGTTGCGGAAGTTCCGGTTGATCTCGAAGACCTTGTCGGTGAGGCCCGAGACCAGCGTGCGCTTGAGGAACAGTTCCGGCGCGATGCGCAGATACATGTCGAGCTTGAGCGTGTTGTGATGCGTCTTGAACGGCTCGGCGGTGGCGCCGCCATAGACCGAATGCAGCATCGGCGTCTCGACTTCCATGAAGCCGTCATTTTCCATGAAGCGGCGGATGCCGGAGACGATCTTCGAGCGCTGCTGGAAGCGGAGCTTCGAATCCTCGTTGGTCATGATGTCGAGATGGCGCTTGCGGTACCGCAGCTCGATGTCGGAGAGGCCGTGCCACTTCTCGGGCATCGGCAGCAGCGACTTCGTCAGCATTTCGATCTTCTGCGCATTGATCGTCAGCTCGCCACGCTTGGTGCGGCGGACGATGCCGGTGACGCCGATGATGTCGCCGATGTCGATCATCGGCAGCAGGGCGCGGGCCTCCTCGCCGGTGACGTCCTTGTGCGAGAAGATCTGGATCTTGCCGGAGGCGTCATGGATATCCATGAACATGCCGGAGTTGCGCGAGGAATAGACGCGGCCGGCGACGGTGACGACATCCTGCGTCTCTGTATCCGGCTCCAGGCTCTCGTATTTCGCGGTCAGCTCGGCATTGCCCATCGTCCGATGGAAATGCGCCGGATAGACCTCGCCGATCTGTTCGCGCAGCAGCTTCAGCTTCTGGGCGCGCACCTCAGTCGCGTCGGAGGAGAGGGTGTTTTCGGTCTTGTTGTCAGCCACTGTCGAAATCCTCTGACTGTTCTTACTTCGAGCCGACGAGGGCGGCGACCGCCTGTGCGGCGAGCTTCAGGCGCTGGCGTACGACGGAGCGGCCGAGGATCGCCATGGAATCAAAGAGCGGCAGGGACCGCGACGAGCCGGACACGGCGACGAAGAGCGGCGAGACCACGACCTTCAGTTTCTTGCCCATGCGGTCGGCGATCGCGCGCAGCTCGGCCTCGATCGTCTCGACATTCCATTCCAGGATCTTTTCGAGATCCGGCTGAACGGTGTTGAGGATCTCGAGGATCTCCTCCGGCGGCGACTTGATCTTGGCAAAGTCGGAAGGCTGCAGGCCGAGATCGGACTTCAGCAGGAAACCGGCGAGATCGGGCAGCTCGCCGAGCTTGGAGATGCGCGTCTGCGACAGCCGCAGGCCTTGCTTCAGACGATCGTTTTCCATCGCCCAGCTCAGCACGCGCGCCTGGAATTCTTCTTCCGACAGCTTCTCGCGGATCCAGCGGCCGTTCAGCCAGTCGAGCTTCTGAATATCGAAGATCGCACCGGCCTTGGAGAGGTTTTCCGGGTCGAATTTTTCGGAGAGCTCGTCTATCTCAAGCAGCTCTTCGCCTTCGGCGATCTGGATGAAGAACAGGCCGAGGAAGTTCATCAGCGCTTCCGGGATATAGCCGAGCGCGGAGTAATAGGAGATCGAGGTCGGGTTCTTGCGCTTCGACAGCTTCGATTTGTCGGCATTGCGCATCAGCGACAGATGCATGAAGACCGGCTGATCCCAGCCGAAGTAGCGATAGAGCAGGATGTGCTTCGGCACCGAAGCCAGCCATTCCTCGCCGCGCGCCACATGGGTGATCTTCATCAGATGGTCGTCGATGACGTTGGCCATATGATAGGTCGGCATGCCGTCGGCCTTGATGAGGACCTGCATGTCGACCGAATCCCACGGGATGGAAACATCGCCGTAGACGCCGTCCGTGAAGTCGCAGGAGCCTTCGGCCGGGATCTTCATGCGGATGACGGTCGTTTCGCCGGCGGCCATGCGCGAGGTGACTTCCTCGGCCGTGAGGTTGAGGCAGAGACCATCGTACTTCGGCGGCTTGCCGGCGGCGCGCTGGGTTTCGCGCATCTGCTCCAGCCGAGCGGGCGTACAGAAACAGCGGAAGGCATGGCCCTTGTCCAGCAATTCCTGCCCGTAAGGCTGGTACACTTCCTTGCGGTCGGATTGGCGATAGGGGCCGTAGGGGCCGCCGATATCCGGGCCTTCCTTCCATTCCAGCCCGCACCATTTCAGTGCGTCCAACACCTTCGTTTCGAATTCCGGGGTCGAGCGCGTCGCATCGGTATCCTCGATGCGCAGGATGAACTCGCCGCCATGCTTCTTGGCGAAAAGATAGTTGAAGAGAGCGATATAAGCGGTGCCGACATGCGGCTCGCCGGTCGGCGAGGGAGCGATGCGGACGCGGACGCCGGTAGCTGTCCCGGAAACTGTCATTGTGTGTGCCCGTCAATGAATGCCGGACGGCTTTCATGGGAAAGCGACGTTCGGCCGGAAGGATGCAGATATCTTCATCGGCAAACCGGCCGGAAAGGGCATGCGCCCGCACTCTCCGCCGATCGTCCGTTCGGCTGGCCTTAGGCCATATTCAACCGGGCGCGTCAAGAAAAACCACGTTTGCAAAGGCCTGATGGCGGCGGGTGAGGGCGCGGCGGTTCGGCCGCGCCCTCCAGTCCAAGCCTCAATGGGCGGCGTCGCGTTTTCGCTTGCGGGCGTTGCGCGCGAACATGTTCAGCACCTCGACCAGCGCCGAGAAGGCCATGGCGGCGTAGACGTAGCCCTTCGGCACGTGGAAGCCCATGCCTTCGGCGATCAGCGTCGTGCCGATCATCAGCAGGAAGGCGAGCGCCAGCATGACGATCGTCGGGTTCCTCTCGATGAAGTTGGCCAGCGGGGTCGCCGCAACCAGCATGACGGTGACGGCGGCGACGACTGCGACCACCATGATCGGCAGATGCGGCGTCATGCCGACGGCGGTGATGATGCTGTCGACTGAGAAGACGAGATCGAGCAGCAGGATCTGGCCGATGGCCGATGCAAAGCCGGTCGTTGCCGACGTGGCGATGAAATCCTCCTGATGGTCTTCCGGGTCGACGGTATGATGGATTTCCTTGGTGGCCTTCCAGACGAGGAACAGGCCGCCGGCAATCAGGATCAAATCCTTCCAGGAGAAGCCGTGGCCGAAGGCTTCAAATAGCGGTTCGGTCAGTTGCACGATCCAGGCGATGGTGCCGAGCAGAGCCAGGCGCATGACGAGCGCAAGGCCGATGCCGATTTTGCGGGCCTTCTCCCGGTGCTCGGGCGGCAGCTTGTTGGTGAGAATGGAAATGAAGATCAGGTTGTCGATCCCGAGAACGACTTCCATCACCACCAGCGTGATGAGCGCCACCCAGGCGGCCGGATCCTGAATGAGCGTCATGATTTCCTGCATCAGCGTATATCCCTTTTGCGTCATATGGATAAATGACGCTCGCAATGTAATGACACCGGCCTGCCAGACAAGCGCCGCAAGGGGGTATACGAAAGTGATGTGACTTTTATTCCTTGATCGGCAACCAGATTTCGGTGACGCCCATGCCGGTATAGGGATCGAAGCGCTCGTCGTAGCGTTCGAACATGTCGGGTATCTCGCCGTGCTCCAGGCCGGATGTCGGCCACCATGCGCCAAAAATCCGGTTCATCGTCGCCGGAATGCCCGAGACATGGCCGCGATGGCTAAAGACGACGTAACGCTGGCCGGGAAGCTTGAGCGTTGCAAAATCCGCCGGCAGATCGCCAGCATCGGCGATTTCGGCGGCGGCCATATAGCGGAATTTCTCCGCTTCGCCGGTGATATGCGTGCAGATGCCGTAGGCGACGTTGCCCTTCTGGCCGGGGATATGACCGAAATGGGCATTGAACTTCTGCCAGAGGGAGGGAATGGCGGCATTGCCACCATAGGGATAGATCTCCTGCAGGCCGGCAAAGAGCATCGGCGGAAGGGTTTCGAAGCGGGGCGGTTCGAGGTCGTTGAGGTGGGCGGGGTCCATTCTGATCGGCTCCAGCAAGATAAGGTTACGGGCGTGTCCCTGTCTGCGCACCGCATCCGGCGTCATGCCGAATTGGTCGCGGAAGGCACGGGTGAAAGCCTCGTGCGAGCCGTAGCCCGCGCAAAGCGCAACCTCGAGAATGGTCGATGAACCGCCGACCAAGGCCGGCACGGCGCGGCTGAGGCGCCGCCCTCTGATATAGCCGCTGATCGAGTGGCCGGTGACGAGCCCGAAGACGCGCGACAGATGGTAGCGCGACAATCCGGCGGCTTCCGAAATCTCTTCCAGCGATATATCGTTTTCGAAATGGCTCTCTATGAACCAGATCGCCCGTCCAACGGCGCTCATCCTCACTCCCCTGGTTGCGGCTTCTTCCTTAAAGAAAAGCCTGCAGCCGGGTTTGATCGCAGTTGCGGAATTTTGGCCGATGGAGGCGGGCAGTCAAGGTGCGGTCAGTCGGTCTTGTGCCGGGGCGCACCGTAGGCGGCCATGAAGACCCGGATGGCGCCGCGGATGACGCGCTCGATTTCGTCGCGAGACGGCGGTTCTTCCATGCTTCCGAACAGGCGGAGCTTGAAGAAACTGCCGCTGGCGAGATCGAGAAACTGGCCGGCGGCCAGATCGATGTCGTCGATCTCAAATCTGCCTCCGGCGATGTGCCGTTCCAGGAAGTCGCGCATGATGGTGCGCAGGTTTTCCGGACCCTTGAAGAAGCGTTGACAGAGAACCGGCATGCGGTCGCGAACGCCGAGAACGGTGCGCATCGCGTTGATGACCTTTTCATCGGTCATATGGGTGACGAAGCTTATCCCGAATTCATACAGGCCGGCTTCGGGATCGTCATGTTCGGCAAGCGCCGTGCGCACGGCCGCCACGAAGGCGGCGCGCTCTGCCTCGATCATCGCCGAAAACAATTCTTCCTTGTTGGTGAAATAGACGTAGAGCGTTCCCTTGGAGACACCGGCCTCGCGCGTCACGTCGTTCATGCTGGCGGCGTCGAAACCCATTTTCATGAAGACACGCTTGGCGCCGGCGAGAATCTGCTGGCGCTTGGCCGGATCTTCGCCTGCGGCAAATCGGCCTCCGGGCGCGGGAGGGCTGAAGACGGCGGCGTGGTCGGGGTTCAGCGTCATGTCTCCTTAACCGTGTTGACGGTTTCGTATTTTCTTTAAAAGAAATCGAACCGATTGGTTCTATACATCTTGATATGACGGTAAAACAGGTTTAAGTCAACTGAACCGAACCGTTCAGTTCGATTATTTACTCCAAGATCGGTAAAGTGGCCATGTCGAGCAACCAGAAGAGCAACGTCGCGCGGATTGTCAGCGAAAACGCCGAGACCGAAGAGGTCAAGGCCGAGGTCGCGGCTGTTGCGGAAGCTCCGACGGCGGAAGCCCGCGAAGTCCCTTCCACTCCCGCGCAGTCGGCGCCGGCTTCGGTCGCCGCACCTGCGGCTGCGAAGAAGCGCCGTAGCCCGGTGCTGCCGATCGTCGTGCTCGCCCTTCTCGCGGGCGGCGGCTGGTATGGTTATGAATGGTGGACGAACGGCCGCTTCATGGTGTCGACCGACGACGCCTATATCGAGGGCGATATTGCAACGATTTCGCCGAAGGTCACGGGCTACGTCGCGAAGGTGAATGTTGTCGCCAACCAGGAAGTCAAAGCGGGCGACGTGCTTGCCACGCTTGATAACGGCGACTATCAGAACGCCCTCGACCAGGCCCAGGCCCAGATCGCCACCGAACAGCTTTCGCTGCAGCGTATCGACGCGCAGATCGAAGGCGCCAATGCGAGCCTCGTGCAGGCGCGGGCGCAGAAGGTGGCACTCGAAGCGGCCGTTCGCGGTGCTGAGATCACCCAGAAGCGCCAGAGCGAGCTTCAGGCGAAGTCGGTCGGCACTGCCGCCGATCTCGACAACGCCAACATCGCTCTCGATCAGGCCAAGGCCAATCTTTCCGGCGGCGATGCCAACATCGTGGCTGCGCAGGCCAATGTCACCATTCTCCAGGCCCAGCGCAAAGAGGCCGAAGGCTCGGTCCGTTCGCTCGAGATCTCGCGCGACAAGGCTGCCCGCGACCTTTCCTTCACCGTGCTGAAGGCGCCTTATGACGGCATTGTCGGCAACCGCTCGGTCCAGGAAGGCGATCTCGTCTCGCCCGGCCAGCGCCTGATGGCGCTCGTTCCGGTGCGCCAGCTCTATATCGACGCCAATTTCAAGGAAACGCAGATCCAGCATCTGGTGGCGGGATCGAAGGTTAACGTGCATGTCGATGCCTATAGCGATCATCCGATCGTCGGCACCGTCGAATCGATCTCGCCGGCATCCGGCTCGGTCTTTTCGCTGCTGCCGCCGGAAAACGCCACGGGCAACTTCACCAAGGTGATCCAGCGCGTGCCGGTGCGCATCGCGCTGCCGCAGGATGCGCTCGATAGCGGCCGTCTGCGCGCGGGCCTGAGCGTCGTCGTCGATGTTGACACCCGTACGGCGCCGAGCAAGTAAGCCTTCAGGAAAGGCAGAGGTGATCTGATGGCCGGCAGCGCGACAGCAACGGCGGGGACGATGCCGGCGGCACCCGCCCATGCCGACGAGCGCATGGACCCGAAGAAGCTCATCGCCTTCTTTGCGATGGTGCTCGGCATGTTCATGTCGATCCTCGACATCCAGATCGTCTCGGCCTCGCTTGCGGAAATCCAGGCCGGCCTTTCGGCCGGCAGCGACGAGATCGGCTGGGTGCAGACGTCTTATCTGATCGCCGAAGTGATCATGATCCCGCTATCCGGCACGCTGGCGCGCATCATCTCGACGCGTTATCTCTTCGCGATCTCGGCTGCCGGCTTCACCATGGCGAGCGCGCTGGCGGCGACGGCGACGAATATCGACCAGATGATTGTCTACCGCGTCATTCAGGGCTTCATCGGCGGCGGCATGATCCCATCGGTCTTCGCGGCCGCCTTCACCATCTTCCCGCCGTCGAAGCGCAGCATCGTCTCGCCGATCATCGGCCTGATCGCGACTTTGGCGCCGACCATCGGCCCGACCGTCGGCGGCTACCTCAGCCACGCCTTCTCCTGGCACTGGCTGTTTCTCGTCAACATCGTGCCCGGCATCATCGTCACGATCGTCACCTGGAACTTCATCGATTTCGACAAACCGGAACTGTCGCTCTTCAAGAAGTTCGACTGGTGGGGTCTGATCTCGATGGGCGTCTTTCTCGGCGCGCTGGAATATGTGCTCGAAGAGGGCAATTCGAACGACTGGTTCAACGACAGCTCGATCACCATAGCGGCGGTCGCTTCCGGCGCTGCCGCGATCATCTTCTTCTATCGCGCCTTCACGGTGGAATTCCCCGTCGTCGACCTCAAGGCCTTTGCGAACCGGAATTTTTCCTTCGGCTCGGTCTTCTCCTTCGTCATGGGTATCGGCCTCTATGGCCTCACCTATATCTATCCGGTCTATCTCGGCCGCATCCGCGGCTATGATTCGCTGATGATCGGCGAGACGATGTTCGTCTCCGGGCTTGCGATGTTCTTCACCGCGCCGATCGCCGGCCGACTGTCGACCAAGATGGACCTGCGCCTGATGATGGTGATCGGCTTCGTCAGCTTTGCCGCCGGCACCTTCATCATGATGCATCTGACGGCGGATTGGGATTTCTACGAACTCTTCATCCCGCAGATCCTGCGCGGCTTCGGGCTGATGATGTGCATGGTGCCGATCAACAACATCGCGCTCGGCACGATGCCGCCTTCGCGCATTCGCGGCGCGTCCGGCCTGTTCAACCTGACCAGAAACCTCGGCGGCGCCGTCGGCCTTGCCGTCATCAACACCGTGCTCACCAACCGGCAGGACGTGCACTACGAGCGGCTGCGGGAGAATATGGATTGGGGCAATCCGGCGGCGGTCGACCAGATGAACAACATGGCCGCCAATTTCAACACCTACGGCATGGATGGCGCCTCGGTCGCAGTCAAGCAGATGGTCGGCCTTGCCACCAAGCAGGCGATCGTTCTCTCCTTCAGCGACGTATTCCTGATCCTGACCGCGCTTTTCCTGGCGATGATCCTCGGTGTCGCCATGATCAAGAAACCCGCGCCGCAAGGCGGGGGAGGCGGTGGCGGCCACTGACCTCCGGCCTGCCGCCCCTTGAAAAGGCCCTCTTCGGAGGGCCTTTTTGTTGCTGTTTTCCGGCCGTCGTGTCATCAGGCGAATGATCGCCGGTCGGATCGATCCGAATCGGGTAGGCCATGCCGGAAAACCACGCGGAAACCGGCCCGTTCGATTTTTTGATTTACGTACATCAAAATTGGCGCTAATGGTCTCGTCAGGAGGAATGATGAGACCAACCGTTCACGATATCGCCGCCGCCGCCGGTGTCAGTCTGGCGACTGTCGACCGGGTTCTCAACCAGCGGCCCGGTGTGCGCCACGTCACGCGGGAAAAGGTCGAGACCGCGATCCGCGAGCTCGGTTATGTCAGAGACGTCGCCGCCGCCAATCTTGCCAAAGGGCGCACCTATCCGCTGGTCTTCATCCTGCCGGCCAGCGACAACTCCTTCATGCACGGGCTCAATGCCGAGATCCGCCAGGCAGTCCTCCGATCGTCGGCCGAGCGCACCGATATCCGCACGATCGAGGTGCCGGCCTTCGATCCCGCAGCGCTTGTCTCGGTGCTCGAGGAGCTTTCCCGGGAAAAGCCCTGTGGCATCGCACTGGTTGCGACCGATGCGCCTGACGTGCGCGCTGTCGTCGACAGGCTGGTGCGCGAGCGTTTTCCCATCGTCACCCTGGTTTCCGATCTCACCGGCTCGCTGCGCCATCACTATGCCGGCGTCGACAATATCGCCGCCGGGCGCACGGCGGCTCGCCTGCTCGGCCGATTCCTCGGACCGAAAAAAGGCGAGATTGCCGTGCTTGCCGGCTCCATGCTGGTGCGCGACCATCGCGAGCGGCTGGAGGGCTTCACCGCCGTCATGGCCGAGGAATTTCCCGATCTGGCGATTCTGCCAGTCCTCGAAGGCCGCGACGACCCCGAGATCGCCCATATGCTCGTTGCCGACGCGCTTTCCAGGAATGCCGGCATCATCGGCGTCTACAGCCTTGGCGCCGGCAATCGCGGCCTCATCCGGGCGTTGAAGGAGAAGGCCGTCGATCGCGTGCTGACGGTGATTGCCCACGAACTGACCGCCCACACGCGTGCAGCCCTGATCGACAATACGATCGATGCGATCCTCAACCAGGATGCCGGCCATGAGGTGCGCAGCGCGATCCGCGTGCTGAAAGCCAAGGCGGACGGGCTTGCCGTCATCGAGGCGCAGGAGCGCATCCGCCTCGACATATTTCTGAAAGACAATCTGCCGTAGCGGCAAAGGGAGAAATACCACATGTATCTGGGTCTCGATCTCGGAACCTCCGGCGTCAAGGCGATGCTGATCGATGGTGATCAGAAGATCGTCGGCTCGGCCAATGGTTCGCTCGACGTCTCACGTCCGCATTCCGGCTGGTCGGAGCAGGAGCCGGCCCACTGGGTGCGGGCCACCGAGGAGGCTATCGCCGGTCTCAAGGCGAAACATCCGAAGGAGTTCGCCGCGGTCAGGGGCATCGGCCTTTCCGGCCAGATGCACGGCGCGACGCTCATCGATGCCAGCGATAAGGTCCTGCGCCCCTGCATCCTCTGGAACGATACGCGCAGCTACGTCGAGGCCGCGGCGCTCGATGCCGATCCCCGCTTTCGCGCGCTGACCGGCAACATCGTCTTCCCGGGCTTCACGGCGCCGAAGCTCGCCTGGGTCGCAAAGCATGAGCCCGATGTCTTCGCCAAGATCGCCAAGGTGCTGTTGCCGAAGGATTATCTGCGTCTTTGGCTGACCGGCGAATATATTTCGGAAATGTCGGATTCGGCCGGCACGTCCTGGCTCGACACCGGCAAACGCGCCTGGTCGTCGCAACTGCTCGCCGCCACCAACCTTTCCGAGGAGCAGATGCCGGCGCTTGTCGAAGGCACCGCGCAGGCCGGCAAGCTGCGGTCTGAACTCGCGGCGCAATGGGGTATATCAGGCGATGTCGTCGTTGCCGGCGGCGCGGGCGACAATGCGGCCTCGGCCTGCGGCATGGGCACGGTCAGCGATGGCGCCGCCTTCGTCTCGCTCGGCACGTCAGGCGTGCTTTTTGCCGCCAACGGTTCCTATCTGCCGAAGCCGGAAAGCGCCGTGCATGCCTTCTGCCACGCGCTGCCGAACACCTGGCACCAGATGGGAGTCATCCTGTCGGCGACCGATGCGCTCAACTGGCATTCCGGTGTGACCGGCAAGTCGGCCGCCGATCTCACCGGCGAACTTGGCGAGACGCTGAAGGCGCCCGCCGGCGTCACCTTCCTGCCCTATCTCTCCGGCGAGCGCACGCCCCACAACGATGCCGTCATCCGCGGCGCCTTCATCGGCCTTGAGCATGAAAGCAGCCGTGTCGTGCTTACCCAGGCGGTGCTCGAAGGCGTCGCCTTCGCCATCCGCGACAATCTCGAAGCGCTGCGTTCGGCCGGCACCGGCATATCCCGGGTCACGGCAATCGGCGGCGGGTCGCGCTCGCGTTACTGGCTGGCCTCGATTGCGACCGCGCTCGGCGTTCCCGTCGACCTGCCGGCCGACGGCGATTTCGGCGCCGCCTTCGGCGCTGCCCGCCTCGGCCTGATCGCGGCAACGGGGGCAGATCCCATTGCCGTCTGCACGCCGCCGGTAACGGCCGGAACGATCGAGCCGGTGTCGGCGCTGAGCGGCGCTTACGAGGATGCCTACAAGCGCTATCGGGCGCTCTATCCGGCGATCAAGTCGCTGGCGCATTGAGATCGAGGCGCCCCTCACCCTACCCTCATTCGAGGGAGCCGCGACGTTGCCACAGGTTTCTTCTCCCCGCCGGCGAGAAGGTGCGGCAGGCGGATGAGGGGGCCTCTGGCATAGACTAACAATTCAGAACTTCGAAAAGATACGAACCCAAGGAGACCCAACATGAGCACCGGATTTTTCGGCGATATCCAGAAAGTGAAATACGAAGGCCCCGACAGCACCAATCCGCTGGCCTTCCGCTATTACCAGCCGGACGAGATCGTCATGGGCAAACGCATGGAAGACCATCTGCGCTTTGCGGTGGCCTATTGGCACACCTTCACATGGCCGGGCGGCGACCCCTTCGGCGGCCAGACCTTCCTGCGTCCCTGGTTCGAGGACACGATGAAGGCCGCCAAGCTCAAGGCCGACGTCGCCTTCGAATTCTTCTCGCTGCTCGGCTCGCCCTACTACTGCTTCCATGACGCCGACGTGCGTCCGGAGGGCAAGAATTTCGCCGAGAACACCAAAAACCTCAACGAGATCGTCGATTATTTCGCCGAGAAGCAGGCCGCAACCGGCACCAAGCTGCTCTGGGGCACGGCGAACCTCTTCTCTCACCGCCGTTACATGTCGGGTGCGGCGACCAATCCGGATCCAGATGTCTTTGCTTTCGCAGCCGCGACGGTCAAGACCTGCATCGATGCCACGCAGAAGCTCGGCGGCGAAAACTACGTGCTCTGGGGCGGCCGCGAAGGTTACGAGACGCTGCTCAACACCGATATCAAGCGCGAGCTCGACCAGCTCGGCCGCTTCCTCAACCTCGTCGTCGAATACAAGCACAAGATCGGCTACAAGGGCACGATCCTGATCGAGCCGAAGCCGCAGGAGCCGACCAAGCACCAGTACGACTATGACGTCGCGACCGTCTACGGCTTCCTCAAGAAGCACGGCCTTGAAAACGAGGTGAAGCTCAATATCGAGCAGGGCCACGCAATTCTTGCCGGCCACTCCTTCGAGCACGAGCTGGCGCTTGCCAATGCGCTCGGCATCTTCGGCTCGATCGACATGAACCGCAACGACTACCAGTCCGGCTGGGATACCGACCAGTTCCCGAACAATGTTCCCGAAATGGCGCTGGCCTATTATCACGTTCTGGCAGGCGGCGGCTTCAAGACCGGCGGCACCAACTTCGACTCGAAGCTTCGCCGTCAGTCGCTCGACCCGGCGGATCTACTGATCGGCCATATCGGCGGCATGGATTGCTGCGCCCGCGGTCTGAAGGCCGCTGCTAAGATGATCGAGGACAAGGCTCTGTCGCAGCCGCTCGCCGATCGTTATGCCGGCTGGGAATCCGCCGAGGCGCAGAAGCTCTTCCGCGGCGAGTATTCGCTGGATGAGATCAGCCATTATGTCGAAAGCCACGACGTCAACCCGCAGCCGAGATCCGGCAAGCAGGAGCTGCTGGAAAACGTCGTCAATCGTTACGTCTGATAAAGCGCGCCGGCGGTCATCGGCCGCCGGCGCAGCCCTCTCCGGCCGGAAGCCTATATGGATTTACCGTTTCAACCAGTTGCGCGACGGCGCCGAGACGGAGTTTCGAACCACCAGATCCGGCCTCAGCAGGATTTCCGTTTCGGTCGGCCGGCCATCGGACAGCAGTTCCAACAGCAGCGCCATTGCCTGTTTGCCGATTGCCGTTCTCGGCTGGCGGATCGTGGTCAGTGGCGGGGATATGAAGACGGCCTGCGGCACGTCGTCGAAACCGGTCACCGAGAAATCCCGCGGAATGTCGTAACCCCGCGCGCCGAGCCCGACCATGACGCCGATCGCCGTCTGGTCGTTGACGCACATGAAGGCTGTGGGAAGCGTGTCACGCATGAAAAGCTGTTCGACCGCATGCCGCCCGCTTTCGATCGTGCCGTCGCCTTCGAGCACGATCCTCAAGTCGGGCGGGATGCCGGCGGCGTCGAGACCGGCATCGTAACCCATGCGGCGCCTGGTATAGGCAAGCCGGGTGCGTGAATCGCCGATGAAGGCGATCTTGCGATGCCCTTCGGCCAGCAGCAGATCCACCGCTTTCCTGGCGCCTTCGGTATCGTCGACACCGACATAGGGAATGCCGCCGTTGAAGACAGGCTCGAAAACGCCGACGCTCGGCGGCAGCCGCGCAGTCATCGTCTGATGCCCGAAGGGCAGGATGCCGGTGAAGAGGATCAATCCGGCCGCCTGGTTGGAATTGAAGAATTTCAGATATTCGAGGCCGCGCTGGGCGTCGTTCTGCGTGTGGCCGATCAGGATGCCGTAGCCATGCGCGCGCGCCTCGTTCTCCAGCCCGACGAGAATGTTGGAGAAATTGGGATCGCCGATATCCGGCGCCACCACCAGGATCATGTTGGAGCGGCCAAGCCTCAGGCTGCGCGCCATCGCATTGGTCGTATAACCGGTGATGGCGATCGCCTGGTTGACCTTGAGCCGTGTGGAGTTGGCGACCTTCTCGGGCATATGGATCGCCCGGGACACCGTCGCGATGGAGACCTCGGCGATCCGGGCGACGTCTTCGATGGTTGCGGGCGTGGAATTCGACACTGGGCTCTGCCTTGGGGCTGTCTTCGCCGAGACACTACACAGACTTGTCGAGAGGTCAAAGGCAGGCTTCAACTGATCTGTGTAAATCAACGATGTAAACCTTTACACGATGTATGTAAAGGTTTACATAGGGTCCAGAGCGGATGGAGAGCCGCTTTGGGGAGGATCAGATGACCGTGGAAGCCGCCGACACCGCACCCGTGGTGCTGTCCGCCAGGCGCATATGCAAATCCTTCAGTGGGGTGCAGGTCCTCTTCAGCGTGAACTTCGATCTTCGCGCCGGCGAAATCCATGCCCTGATGGGTGAAAACGGGGCCGGCAAATCCACGCTTGTCAAGGTATTGTCCGGTTTCGAACAGCCGAGTTCCGGCGAGATCCTGCTCGACGGCAAGCCCGTCGTCCTGCCGCCCAATGGTGCTGCCGAGGCGCTCGGCATCGTCATCATTCACCAGGAATTCAACCTCGCCGACCACCTGACCGTAACGGAGAGCCTCTTCCTCGGGCGAGAAGTCACGCGCTTCGGTGTGCTCGACCGCAAATATATGCGGTCGGAGACCCGCAAGGTTCTCGACGTGCTCGGTTCGCATGTCGACGAGAACGCATTGATCAGCACGCTTTCCATCGCCGACAAGCAGATGGTCGAAATCGCCAAGGCGATCAGCCGCGATGCGCGGGTGGTGTTCATGGACGAGCCAACCGCGGTGCTGTCGCGGGAAGAGACCAGCATGCTCTTCAAGCAGGTTCGCAAGCTGCGCGACCAGGGCACGAGCTTCGTCTTCGTGTCCCACAAGCTCGACGAGGTGATGGAATTGACCGACCGCGTCACCGTGCTGCGCGACGGCCAATGGATCAAGACGTCGCCGACGTCCATTCTGGACGGGGAATCGATCGCCCAGCTGATGGTCGGCCGCGAACTTTCCAGCCTCTATCCCGCCAAGGTCGAGCCCGATATCGACGAGGAGGTCGTTCTCAGCGTCGATTCGGTGTCGACCGGTTATGTGAAGGATGCGAGTTTCGAGGTGCGCAAGGGCGAAATTATCGGTTTCTCCGGCATGATCGGCTCCGGCCGCACCGAACTGATGGAAGCGATCGCCGGATTGCGGACCCGTCTCGAGGGCGAGGTGGTCATCAAGGGCGAAACGGTTCCCTCCGGCGACGTGCATGCCGCCAATCGCTGCGGGCTCGCCTATATGACCAAGGACCGCAAGTCGAAGGGCCTGCTGCTGCGCTCCGGCATGGTGACCAATCTGACGCTGCAATCGCTCGGAAGGCATGCGCGTCACGGCTATCTCAGCCCGGGAAGCGAGGCGGCCGCCATGGCAAAGGCCAAACGCCGCTTCGACATCAGGGTTCGCGACGGCAATATCGTCGCCGGGCGCATGTCGGGCGGGAACCAGCAGAAGCTGCTGCTGGCCAAGGTCATGGAGACCGATCCTGATATCATCATCATCGACGAGCCGACGCGCGGCATCGATGTCGGCACCAAGCAGCAAATCTATCATTTCATTTCGGCGCTCGCCCGGGACGGGCGGTCGATCATCGTCGTGTCGTCGGAGATGCCGGAGGTTATCGGTCTCTGCACCAGAGTGGCGGTGATGCGCGAAGGGCGTATCGTCGGCATGCTCGAAGGAGACGAGATTTCCGAGCAGGAGATCATGCGTTACGCCGCCGGGCTCAAGAAGAAGGCGGCCGCCTGAGGCTGAAGCAGGGCTTCGCCGATCAGGACGACAGATAAGATGCCCAGAAAATATGGGACGGGAGGTTGGTTTTGGAAATGAGTGTCAACGAGGAGACCAGGGAAATCCGGCGCCGATCCTGGCGGGATGTCGACCTGCGTGCGGTCGCGCCCTTTGTCGCCCTGGCCCTGCTCCTGATCGTCGGAGCCCTGGTCAATCCCAATTTCATCGGCATCACCAACCTTGCCAATGTCGCGACGCGTAGCGCCTTCATCGCCATCATCGCGGTCGGCGCGACCTTCGTGATATCAGCGGGCGACCTCGATCTGTCTGTGGGCTCCATGGTGGCCTTCGTCGCCAGCCTGATGATCCTGCTGATGAATTCGGGCGCCGTCGAAAACCCGGCTTTGATGCTGACGGTCGCGGTCGCCTTCACCATCGTCGCCGGCGCGCTCTGCGGCCTGGCAAACGGCCTGATCACCACAGTGGGCAAGATCGAGCCGTTCATCGCGACGCTCGGCACGATGGGCATCTATCGCGGCCTGACGACATGGCTGTCGCAGGGCGGCGCCATCACGCTTCGCTCCGCCGATATCCAGACGCTCTATCGTCCTGCCTATTTCGGCAATATCGCCGGCGTGCCGATACCGATCGTGGTGATCCTGGCGGTGACGGCGGTTGCAGCCTTCATCCTCTATCGCACCCGCTACGGGCGCCATGTCGTCGCAGTGGGATCGAACAGCGATGTCGCCCGCTATTCGGGCATCGCGGTCAACCGCGTCAGGACGATTGCTTTCGCCATCCAGGGACTGTGCGTAGCCATTGCCGTGCTGCTCTACGTTCCGCGTCTCGGCTCGACCTCGGCGACGACGGGCATCCTGTGGGAGCTGCAGGCGATCACCGCCGTCGTCGTCGGCGGCACGGCGCTCAAGGGCGGCGCGGGCAGGGTCTGGGGCACGATCTGCGGCGCCTTTATTCTCGAACTCGTCGGCAACATCATGCTGCTTTCGAATTTCATCAGCGAATATCTGATCGGCGCCATCCAGGGTGCGATCATCATCATTGCCATGTTCGTCCAGCGCTCGCTGGTGCGCAAATCATGAATTGACCGGGCTGACAGGGCGTCCGGTCCCGATATGGAAAAGTCCCTGAAGTTAGTGGGAGGAAATAGCATGCGTAGATTGATGTTGGGTCTCGCGGTTGCGGCGGTGACGTTCGCCGGCGCCGCTCACGCCCAGGACAAGAAATTCACCATCGGCGTCTCCATTCCGGCGGCCGACCACGGCTGGACTTCGGGCGTGGTGTTCCATGCCGAGCGCGTCGCCAAGCTGCTGATGGCCGAACATCCCGGTCTCAACGTCATCGTCAAGACCTCGCCGGATGCCGCCAGCCAGGCGAACGCCGTGCAGGATCTCGATACGCAAGGCATCGACGCCCTCGTCATCCTGCCGTCGGATCCGGATCCGCTCGTCAACGCCATCAAGGAAGTCAAGGGCAAGGGCAAGTTTGTCGCCCTCGTCGACCGTGCGCCGAGCAACAACGACAATTCCGTGCGCGACCTCTATGTCGCCGGCAACAACCCGGCTCTCGGCGAAGTCGCCGGCAAATACATCAAGGACAACACGCCTGATGCCGAAGTGGTCATCATCCGCGGTCTGCCGATCCCGATCGACCAGCAGCGCCAGGACGGTTTCGACAAGGGCATTGCCGGCTCGAACGTCAAGGTTCTCGACCGCCAGTACGGCAACTGGAACCGCGACGATGCCTTCAAGGTCATGCAGGACTACCTGACGAAGTACCAGAAGATCGACGTCGTCTGGTGCCAGGACGACGACATGGCCGTCGGCGTTCTGCAGGCGATCGAGCAGGCCAAGCGCACCGACATCAAATATGTTGTCGCCGGTGCCGGCTCCAAGGATATGGTCAAGAAGGTCATGGACGGGGATAAGCTGATCCCGGTCGACGTCCTCTATCCGCCGGCAATGGTCGGCACGGCGATGGAACTGACGGCGGCAGCCCTTTACGATCAGGTCCCGGTTCACGGCAGCTATATCCTCGACGCGACGCTCGTCACCAAGGAAAATGCCAAGGACTTCTACTTCCCGGATTCGCCGTTCTGATCCATCGATTGGAGACATGCGCCCATTCGTAAGGATGGGCGCATTTTTAATGCTTCCACACAGTGTGCGGCCGAAAATGCTGCACGTACCTCTTGCCCGCCAAAGCCCATCATGATTAGCTCGCGGCCATACCGCATATGGCTTTGCGCCAAATCCGCTGGCAAGGGCGAGGAGGCGCCTTGCGCCCGCAAAATAGCGTGCTACAACACTTCAGAAACGTTTACGGTCCATATTCAGGGAGGAATCTGACATGAAGACGATCAAGGGCCCGGGCCTTTTTCTTGGCCAGTTCGCGGGCGATACTGCCCCTTTCAACTCCTGGGACGCCATCACCAAATGGGCGGCCGACATCGGCTATAAGGGTGTCCAGGTGCCGACCTGGGCCAGTCAGCTGATCGATCTGAAGAAGGCTGCCACGTCGAAGGATTATTGCGACGAATTCGCCGGCAAGGCGCGCGAAAACGGCATCGAGATCACCGAACTCTCCACCCATCTGCAGGGCCAGCTCGTCGCCGTTCATCCGGCCTATGACGAAGCCTTCGACGGGTTCGCGGCACCGGAGGTGCGCGGCAATCCGAAGGCGCGCCAGGAATGGGCTGTCGAGCAGGTCAAGATGGCGCTGACGGCATCCAAAAATCTCGGCCTCAAGGCGCATGCGACCTTCTCCGGCGCGCTTGCCTGGCCGTTCATCTATCCCTGGCCGCAGCGCCCTGCCGGTCTGGTCGAAACGGCCTTCGACGAACTCGCCCGCCGCTGGACGCCGATCCTCAACCATGCGGACGAAAACGGCATCGACGTCTGCTACGAGATCCATCCCGGTGAAGACCTGCATGACGGGATCACCTTCGAGATGTTCCTGGAGCGCGTGAAGAACCATCCGCGCGCCAACATGCTCTATGACCCCTCGCACTACGTCCTGCAGTGCCTGGATTATCTCGACAACATCGACATCTACAAGGACCGCATCAAGATGTTCCACGTCAAGGATGCGGAGTTCAATCCGACCGGGCGCCAGGGGGTCTACGGCGGCTATCAGGGCTGGGTGGAACGCGCCGGCCGGTTCCGCTCGCTCGGCGACGGCCAGGTCGATTTCGGTGCGGTGTTCTCGAAGATGACCGCCAATAATTTCGACGGCTGGGCCGTGGTCGAATGGGAATGTGCGCTGAAGCATCCGGAAGACGGTGCCCGCGAAGGCGCCGAATTCGTGGCCGCCCATATCATCCGCGTCACCGAGAAAGCCTTCGACGATTTCGCCGGCAGCGGCACGGATCAGGCGGCGAACCGGCGGATGCTGGGGCTTTCCTAAAACAGGGCATCTCGTGGGTGCCCCTCACCCTAACCCTCTCCCCGTAAACGGGGAGAGGGGAGTTGCCGCACCAGCCGTTGAGATGGGCGTAAACATCGCGGCATATCCCCTTCGCCCCGTTTACGGGGAGAAGGTGGCGGCAGCCGGATGAGGGGCATGCGTCCGCACCAAGTTTAAATTTCAGGAGGAATTAATGGCAATCGAAGCATCATCCGAACAGACACGCGAGCCGCGCATCCGGCTCGGCATGGTGGGCGGCGGCGCGGGCGCGTTTATCGGCGCCGTGCACCGTATCGCTGCGCGCATCGACGATCAGTACGATCTCATCGCCGGCGCGCTGTCGTCGACGCCCGAGAAGGCCGTGCAGTCCGGCCGCGACCTCGGCCTCGATCCGTCGCGGACCTATTCCAGCTATCGCGAGATGGCGATCCGCGAGGCGAAGCTGAAGAACGGCATCGAGGCGGTGGCGATCGTGACGCCGAACCATGTGCATTACGATGCGGCCAAGGAATTCCTGAGGCGCGGCATCCATGTGATTTGCGACAAGCCGCTGACGTCAAACCTGGCCGATGCGAAGAAGCTGAAGAAGATCGCCGACGAGAGCGGTGCGCTGTTCGTGCTGACGCATAATTACACCGGCTATCCGATGGTCCGCCAGGCGCGCGCGATGATCGCGAACGGCGAACTCGGCGATATAAGAGTCGTTCAGGCCGAATATCCGCAGGACTGGCTGACGGAAGCGGTCGAGCAGACCGGCCAGAAACAGGCCGCCTGGCGCACCGATCCGGCGCAATCCGGCGTCGGTGGGTCCACAGGCGATATCGGCACGCATGCCTATAATCTTGCCGCCTTCATATCGGGCCTGGAACTCGACAGCCTTGCCGCCGATCTCGACAGCTTCGTCCCGGGCCGCCGGCTGGATGACAACGCCCATGTCTTGCTGCGCTTCAAGGCAAAAGGCTCGGAGAAGCCGGCCAAGGGCATGCTCTGGTGCAGCCAGGTGGCGCCCGGCCATGAAAACGGCCTGATGGTGCGCGTCTACGGCACCAAGGGCGGGCTGGAATGGACCCAGAAGGACCCGAACTATCTCTGGTACACGCCTTTCGGCGAGCCGAAGCGGCTGATCACCCGGGGCGGCGCCGGTTCGGGCGCGGCTGCCGGCCGTGTCTCGCGCGTGCCGTCAGGGCATCCGGAGGGGTATCTTGAAGCCTTTGCGACGATCTATACGGAAGCGGCGCATGCCATCAACGCCCGCAAGAAGGGCAAAGCTGTCGACAAGGCGGTGGTCTACCCGACGGTCGATGACGGCGTGAAGGGCGTGGCCTTCGTCGAGGCTTGCGTCGCATCTTCGAAGAAGAACGGCGCCTGGGTCAAGGTCTGAATTTGACGTTCCCAGTCACTCAATGAAAAACGCCGAGGCGGGCTCGAGTCGCCTCGGCGTTTTTGTTTATTCTCGATCAGGCCGCAGCCGTGCGGCCACGCTTCAGCAGGTTGTCGACGCTCAAGGGTCCGGCGCCTGCCGCCACCAGATAAAGAAATACGAAGCAGAACAGGATTGCCGCGACGCCGCCGTTCTGCGCGGGATAGATGCCCTTCGACGCATGCCCGATGAAATAGGCGAAGGCCATCAGGCCCGAGAGCACGAAGGCGGCGATACGGGTCTGGAATCCGACCAGCACCAGGAAGCCGAGGGTGAGTTCGAGAAGACCGGCAACCCAGGACAGCGAGCCGACGGGAGGCACGCTTGCCGCAACCGGAAAATGCAAAATCTTCTGCGTTCCGTAGCTAAAAAGCACAAGTGAGGAGATGATGCGCAGCAAGCTCAACAGATGCGGCTGCAGCAGATGGATCGAAGACAGCATTGGATTCCTTTCCTGTTTGTGATGTCTTGGCTGTGCAACGATCGCGGGCGCGCCGGCAAGTCACGACTTCTGACGTTCACGTTATGGGAGCAGTCCGCGCCGGAAAGTGCCGCAGGTCAGGGCGACCGAATACTGCAGTCACCGCCGCTTCGCGGCCGTACTGTAACGTTGCAGTTTTTCTGCGTCCGGGCCTGTACTTTGCTTTTCGGCTTGGCTAAATCCGAACCCAAACGGTTCACCCACACGCCGAGAACGGGATTTACAGATGATCGATCCGAAAAAACTCGCAGACCGCTTTCCAGGCGATTTCACTTTCGGCGTTGCCACCGCCGCCTTCCAGATCGAAGGCGCCAGCAAGGCAGACGGCCGCAAGCCGTCCATCTGGGATGCCTTCTGCAATATGCCGGGTCGCGTCTATCATCGCCATAATGGCGACGTTGCCTGCGATCACTACAATCGCCTGGAGCAGGATCTCGATCTCATCAAGGATATGGGCGTCGAAGCCTACCGGTTCTCCATTGCCTGGCCGCGCATTATCCCCGACGGCACGGGTCCGGTGAACGAGGCCGGCCTCGATTTCTACGACCGGCTGGTCGACGGTTGCAAGGCGCGGGGGATCAAGACCTTTGCGACGCTCTACCACTGGGACCTGCCTCTGCTGCTCGCCGGCGACGGCGGCTGGACGGCGCGCTCGACCGCCTATGCCTATCACCGCTATGCCAAGACGGTGATGAACCGCCTTGGCGACCGCCTCGATGCCGTCGCGACCTTCAACGAACCCTGGTGCATCGTCTGGCTGAGCCACCTTTACGGCATCCATGCTCCGGGCGAGCGCAACATGCAGGCCGCCCTTCACGCCATGCACTACATGAACCTTGCCCATGGCCTCGGCGTCGAGGCGATCCGCTCGGAAGCCCCTGATGTGCCTGTCGGGCTCGTGCTCAACGCCGCCTCGATCATCCCTGGCTCCGACAGCCCCGCCGATCTTGCCGCCGGCGAGCGTGCGCATCAGTTCCACAACGGCGCCTTCTTCGATCCTGTCTTCAAGGGCGAATATCCGAAGGAATTCGTCGAAGCGCTCGGCGACCGCATGCCCGTCATCGAAGATGGCGACATGAAGCTCATCAGCCAGAAACTCGACTGGTGGGGCCTGAACTATTACAAGCCCGAGCGAGTCACTGATGATGCCGATCGCAAAGGCGATTTCCCCTGGACGGTGGAGGCGCCGCCGGCAAGCGACGTCAAGACCGATATCGGCTGGGAAATCTATGCGCCGGGTCTGAAGCTCTCCGTCGAGGACCTCTACCGCCGCTACGAACTGCCGGAATGCTACATCACCGAGAACGGTGCCTGCGACAACACCGATGTCGTCGATGGCGAGGTCGATGACGCGATGCGCCTCGACTATGTCGGTGAGCACCTCGATGTCGTCGCCAACCTCGTCAAGGACGGCTATCCCCTGCGCGGTTATTTCGCCTGGAGCCTGATGGACAATTTCGAATGGGCGGAAGGCTACCGCATGCGCTTCGGCCTCGTCCACGTCGATTACGAGACCCAGCAGCGCACGGTGAAGAAGAGCGGCAAATGGTATCGCGACCTTGCGGCTCAATTCCCGAAGGGCAATTACAAAGCGGGTTAGCGCCATTCCTCGCGCGGGCAGTTGATAAGGCGCCTCTTGAACTCGAACTACCGGCCGGCACGGCAAGCTGACGCTGCCTGCCGTCAATGTCACGGCGGCCGGCGGCACGCATAAAAATAGATTGTCAGAAACGTACAACAGGCGGTTGCTTAAACGTTTTTGAACCCTTGACTGGCAAAGTCCAACGGTCAGGGAGTCGTAATGCAGACAGTCGGAAAGTCGCAAAGCAAGGGATCGGGAATAGGCCGCCACATCGCCGTCACCGGCGTGCTTTTCTCCTTCGCGGTCGTCGTCGCCGTCGTCACCATCATGGTGCTGACGGCGCTTGAACGCGTGGCCGAAAATGCCAATCTCCTCGATGACGAGCGCTCGCGCGAAACGACGATCGGCGCGGTGAAGACTTTCGAGGATCAGCTCGGCGCGACACTCGACGATTATGCCGCCTGGGACGACGCTGCCGTCAACGTCTACGCGCCTGACGGTATGGACTGGACGGTGAGCAATTACGGCGAGATGTCGCTCAACAGCTCGCTGTTCGACATGGCGATCGTCATCGATGACGCGAAGAAGGCGATCATCGCCTATCGCGACGGCAAACCGATGGAGGAGCCGCTCACGGATTTCTTCGCGCCGTCGCTCTGGACCCTGCTCGACACGGTGAAGGCGGCCGGCCCGGCAGATCGTCCTCAAGCGGTCGGTTTCGTCACCACCAAGCGGGGCATTGCCGCTGTCGGCGTGGCATTGGTTCGGAAGAAGTCCGGTGCGCTTGACGTGCCCGCCGGCCAGCACCGGTATCTCGTTTTCGCCCGCCATCTCGATGACGACAGGGTGACCGCTCTCGGCCAGACCTATGTCATTGGCGGCCTGAGGCTGGCGCCACCCAGCTTTGCGGCCGACTATCGCGTCCCGATCGTCGATCCGACGGGGGCAACGCTCGGCAAGCTCGTCTGGACCTCGCGTTCACCCGGCGACATCGCCTATGCGCAGGTGCGGCCGATGGTCATCCAGGCGCTCGGCCTCGTCGGATTGTTTTTCGCGGTACTGCTGGTCATCGGCTTGCTTGCCGGCCGCCGCCTGAAGGCAGAGGAAGGCAGCGCCCGCGAGGAGGCGTTGCGCGACAGGCTGAGCGGCCTTTCCAATCGCGACGGGCTCGGGCTCGCCGTCGATCGTTTTGTCGTCGAAGCACGCCAGACCAGGCGCAACGTGCTGCTCCTCTATCTCGACCTCGATGGCTTCAAGGAAGTCAATGACAGCTATGGCCATGGCACCGGCGACCAGTTGATCCGTGCGGTCGCTGCCGGGCTCGAAGTGCTCATTCCACAGGATGCGGTTCTGGCGCGCATTGGCGGCGATGAATTTGCGATCGCCTTTCTCTCCGACAGCGAGAATGCCGCCGCACTGCAGCTTGCCGAGCAGATCCTCGATTTTCTTGTCGAGCCATTGGAGATCGGGCGCCGCGTCGTCGTCGTCGGGGCCAGTATCGGCATCGCCATGTCACCCTTCGGTTCGATCGGCCGGGAGGAGTTGGTGCGCCGCTCCGATCTTGCCATGTACAAGGCGAAGGAGGCCGGCCGCGCGCGGATGACGCTCTACGATCCGTCGATGGATGCGGATCGAGAGCAGCGCAACGCGCTGGAACTCGATCTCCGGATCGCCATCGAAAGCGGTGACCTGACGCTCGCCTACCAGCCGCTGATCGATGCGACCACCCAGGCGATGACCGGCGTCGAAGCACTGGTGCGCTGGAATCGCCCGGGCCACGGTCCTGTTTCGCCCGAGCTGTTCATCCCGATCGCGGAGACCAGCGGCCTCATCGAATCGCTTGGCCTGTTCGTGCTGCGCAAGGCATGCGAGACGGCCAAGCAATGGCCGGAACTCAACGTTTCGGTCAACGTCTCGCCCGGCCAGTTCCGCAATCCCGCCTTCAGCGACTATGTGCGTTACGTGCTGAAGCAGACGGAGATCGAAGCCAGCCGCATCACGCTCGAGATTACCGAAGGCTACATGATCCAGAATCCGCAGCGGACCCGCCAGTCGATCGAACGGCTGAAGGGGCTGGGGGTCAAGGTGGCGCTTGACGATTTCGGCTCCGGCTTCTCCTCGATCGGTTATCTCAGGCAGTTCGGCTTCGACCGCATCAAGATCGACCGCTCGCTGGTCATGGGCGTCAACGAGGATAAGCGCCAGCGCGAGATGCTGCAGGCGACAGTGGCGCTTGCCCGTTCGCTCGACATTCCGGTGACGGCCGAAGGTATCGAGACCGAGGAGCAGGCGATCGCCATGCGCCTTTTCGGCTGCGACTGCCTGCAGGGCTATTTGTTCGGAAAGCCTGTTACAGCAGACCTCATCACCAAGATGCTGAGCGAGCGACGGGCAGCGGAGCCGACAGGCCGGCGTCGTATAGGCGCAGCCTGACCGGCGGCCTGATCTTCAGAAAGCAAATTTGATTCACACAGAATCCGGCTCAGCTGCCGATATGCCGCTGGCCGCGCTTTTTGGCGAGGGCGATCTGGTGCTGCCGCTGACGGTAGCGCAGCCGGTCTTCTTCCGTGCGCTTGGGATAACAGTGGCTGCAGGAAACGCCTTCCTCGTAGAGCGGCGAGGTGATCTCCTCTGATGTGATCGGGTTACGGCAGGCATGGCACAACCTGTGTTCGCCTTCCGTCAGCCCGTGCTCGACGGAGACGCGCTCGTCGAAGACGAAGCAGGCGCCATCCCAGAGGCTTTCCTCCTGCGGCACTTCCTCCAGATATTTCAGGATGCCGCCCTTCAGATGATAGACCTCGTCGAAGCCCTCAGCCTTCATGAAGGCCGTGGCCTTCTCGCAGCGTATGCCGCCGGTGCAATACATGGCGACCTTCGGCTTGTTGTGCAGGCCGGGATTGTTGCGCACCCAATCCGGAAATTCACGGAAGGTCTTGGTCTTCGGATCGAGCGCGCCGCGAAAGGTGCCGATTGCCGTCTCATAATCGTTGCGGGTGTCGATGACGATCGTATCGGGATCGGAGATCAGCGCGTTCCAGTCCTTGGCGGCCACATAGGTACCGACCACCTTGTTGGGGTCGATATCCTCGACGCCCATGGTGACGATTTCCTTCTTCAACTTCACCTTCATGCGCAGGAAGGGCATTTTCGAGGCGCGGCTTTCCTTGTGCTCCAGGCCCGAAAATTCCGCCTGGGCGCGCAGGAAGGAGAGCACGGCGCCAATCCCGGCATCCGGTCCGGCGATCGTGCCGTTGATGCCCTCATGCGCCAGAAGCAGCGTTCCCTTGACGCCGTTTTCCTCGCAAAGCGCCTGCAGCGGTGCCTGCAGGCTGGCAAAACGCGGCACGGAAACGAAATGGTAGAGGGCCGCCACGAGGAACGGGCTGGTGTGTGTGAGGCTGTCGGTCATAGGCCTGGAAATACAGAAAATCGGCGGGCCACGCAATTGCCTTCGCCAGAGGCGATTTCGACAGGTGGCGGACTACGCTCGCGCCTGCCATTCGGAAAACGGCCGCACGCCGAAACTCCGGTCGGGGATGGCGTCGAGAATGCTGATGAACTCGATCGAGTGCCCGTCCGGATCCTTGAAATAGATCGACAGCGCCGGCATCCAGCCGAGAACCACCGGTTCCGTTGCCGGTTCACCGTTAAAGCCGAGAGGCTCCACGCCCTTTGCCTTGAGCAAGGCGGGAGCCTGCAGCACACTATCGGCGGTCATGCGGAAGGCGATATGCAGCCGCATCTTCAAGGGTCCGGTTCCGGTTTCCCAAAGGCCCAGCATGCCGGTCTTCCGGTCGTCCACCCAGAGGAACGTGACTTTGCGCTCCTCGAACGATCCTGCGGGCTCTAGCCCGACGACATCGCGGTAGAAATCCGTAGAGGTCTTGAGATCGGCAACGGTCAGATGGGTCTCGTAGAGTCCGAGCACCTTCGGCATAGCGGCATTTTCGGCGGTCATTTTTTCCTCGCAGCGTCAGGTCTTTGCTTGTTCGACCACCGGAGGCTAGGACCTCAAGACTGGTTGAGGTCAATGGGTTTGCCCATGATATTTCAGATGCGCTGAGGCATTCGGAAATGCAGCGTTCGCAAGCACTGCCGGTGTCGCCACCTATCGATTCCCGGCGGCCAGCCAGAGAAGCTCGATGCGGTCGGCTTCCTCGTCGGGATCATCGGTGAAGACGATTTCGGCTTTGACAAGCGCCTGCCGCCGGTCTTCCTGTTGGCGGAAGATGATGGCGTCAAGCAGGTGTGCGAGATCGTCGTTGCGGGTGAAGAGCTGCGGTTCGGCCTCCACCAGTTCGGAGAGCACGGCGAGATCGTGTATATGGCCGAGATCTTCGACAAGTTCCGTGGCGGCATCGCGCTTGGCCTTCATCGCGCCCGGCCAGACGTCACGCAGAAGAGCATGGTAGAGCCGATAGTCGTAGGCGCGCTTGCGCAGATCGTGGAAATCGTCGGCCGATGCCTCGCCGTGGCAGGCCGCAAGCGCGGTCTTCGCCTTGCGCGCGGTGCGGCGCCAGCTCTTTGCCAGCATGCGGGCATTCTTGCGGTGGCTGCCGTCGAAGGACACTTTATCCAGGGCTGCGATCGCCGCCGTCAGGACGGCAGAGGTTTCCGTCAGCCGCTGCTCCAGGCCGCTTTCGGCTTCGGCCATCCAGTCACGGCGTCCTTCGAGAACAGTGACGATGCGGCCGAGCGCCTCGCTTTCCTCGTTCCCCCGGGCTGATTGTTGGAGATATTGTGCGGTGCCGATGAGGGCGGCAGCGTCGCGGATCGCCGAAAGCGACACTGCGGCATCGCGCAGCCTCGTGTTTTCCTGGGCCTGGAAATCCGGCACCTTGCGACGAACGAGGCGGTAGAGCGAGCGCAGTCGTTTCAGGCTCTTGCGGAAGGAATGGATTGCCTCATCGGTGCCGTCCGGCCGTTCCTCGACAAGCGTAATGGCACGTTCCAGCTGCTGTGTCGCGACGCTGCGGAACGCGTTCGTGAAATCGGCGTCAGGCCGAATGCGATAGGCCATGCCTGTCGTGCTCATATTCTGTGGCAAGGGCCTGGTTGGAATAGCGGAAATCGCCGGTCACCTCGCGGCCAAGCCAGCTGGGTAGGGCCGGATTGTCGGTTTCCGCCGTCATCTCCACCTCGGCGATGACAAGGCCACGATGCTCGCCAGTAAAGACGTCGACCTCCCAGACGAAACCCTGATGTGGAACGCGGTAGCGCGTCTTCTCGATGACGATGCCGATCGCATTCTGCAGCAGCTCTTTGGCATCGGCGATCGGGATGTCGTATTCGAATTCGTCGCGGGTAATCGTGCTGCGGCCGATCTTGATCGTCAGCTTCGCTTTCCTGTAGTCGAGGATGCGCACCCGGACGGAACGGTCGTCCATCGAAGCGATGTAACCCTGCCGGAGAACAGACTTCGTCTCGACGGCGGAACGCCATCCATCGCTGCGTACAAGAAACTTCCGCTCGATCTCTTTCGCCATATCGGTGAACCTTTTGTGACGATTGCGGCACGGTAGACCAATTTCCACGCATTTCCTACCCATCTTGTCATATGGTCTGGTTTTATCTCGACAAGGGTCGGCGGGGGCGTTATTCGGGATCCGAATTCAATCGTTTCAAGGAAGTCGCACGACCATGGGCGAGAAAACAGAAAAGCTCCTTTCCATCCTGAAACTCCAGCCGGTCGTTCCGGTCTTGATCGTCGACGATGCCAAGTCGGCGGTATCGCTGGCCCGGGCGCTCGTCGCGGGCGGCCTGAAGGCGATCGAGATCACCATGCGCACGCCGGCGGCACTCGATGCCGTGCGCGCCGTCGCAGCCGAGGTCGAGGGCGCCGAAGTCGGCGCCGGCACGATCCTGAATGCCGCCCATTGGCAAGCCGCCGTCGAGGCCGGTTCGAAGTTCATCGTCAGCCCGGGTACGACACAGGAACTGCTCGATGCCGCTGCCGACTCCGATGTGCCGTTGCTTCCGGGGGCTGCGACCGCCAGCGAAGTGATGGCTTTGCGCGAAGAAGGCTACCAAGTGTTGAAATTCTTCCCGGCGGAGCAGGCCGGTGGCGCGGCCTTGCTGAAGGCGCTCTCTTCACCGCTCGCCGGCACGCTGTTTTGCCCGACCGGCGGCATTTCGCTGAGGAACGCCAATGATTATCTCTCGCTGCCGAACGTCATCTGCGTCGGCGGCTCCTGGGTAGCGCCGAAGGAACTGATCGCGGCCGGCGACTGGGCTGGCATTACCAGGCTCGCGGCAGAAGCGGCGGCACTGAAGGCCTGAGTTTCGGTAGGGGTGGGGTCGGCCTTCGGGCATAATCCCCACTCCTCAATTTGTATTTCACCCGTCGCAAACCTATGTACCTCTCCAGCTTCAAACAGGGAGATGACGAGGAATGTTCGACGCAAAGAAGCTTCTCGACCAGTTCTTGGGTTCGCAGGTGCCGGGTCTCGGCGGTTCGGTCCGCGACAGGGCGGGCGACGCCGTTCAGACGGCTAAAAACAACCCGCTGGCGACAGGCGCGATTGCAGCCGCGCTTCTCGGCACCAAGACCGGCCGGGGTATTGCCGGCAATGCATTGGCGATCGGCGGTCTTGCCGCCATTGCCGGCCTCGGCTACCAGGCCTACAAGAATTACCAGGCGGGGCAGGCGCCCGCAGCCCCCTCGGATGCGCCCTCGGCCAACAATCCGGTTCTCTTGCCGCCGCCCGCCGAATCCGGTTTCGGACCGACGTCGCCTGCCGGCAGCAATGAATTCGTGCTGGTGCTGATCCGCGCGATGATCGCCGCCGCCAAGGCCGACGGCCATATCGACGATGCCGAACGCGCCCTCATCATGGACAAGGTCAAGGCCGCCGACGTCAGTGGTGAGGCCGCGGCCTTCATCGAGCACGAACTCGCTTCGCCGACGGATATCGATGCGCTGGTGGCCGCGGCGAGGACCGAAGAACAGCGCGTCGAACTTTACACCGCCTCGCGGCTCACCATCGAGCCGGATTCGCGCGCCGAGCGCGGTTATCTCGATCTGCTCGCCGGCCGCCTCGGTCTTGCCGACCAGTTGGTCGACCATATCGAGGCGACGGTGTCCTCCGCCAAGGTGACCTTGTCACAGTGACAAGCAGGCCGGTTGCCTTTGTCGGGCGGCTGGCCTATCCACTCCTAGACAAGGGGAGTGAACATGCGCGATCTAGCAAATTTCAACGGTTGTCCGGCGCCGACGCCGGTCACGCTCAAGGGTCGTTTCGTCACCGTCGAGCCCTATCGGCGCGCGGAACATCTCGAGGCGCTGTGGGACGGGCTCGGCGGTATGGGCATCAACCCGCTGCTTCTCTATTTCGCGCAGGACGATTTCTCCGGTATCGACGATTTCGCCAACTGGCTGGAAGCCGTCCACACCAAGTCCGGCTGGCTCACCCATATCTTCCGTGACAACGCCACCGGCAAGATTGTCGGCATGGCGAATTACATGCGCGCCGACCCGGCAAACGGCGTCGTCGAGATCGGCGGAGTGGCGCACGGCGCCGAGATGAAGCGGTCGCCGCTTTCGACCGAGGCGCATTATCTGATGGCCAAGCACGTGTTCGAGGATCTCGGCTACCGCCGCTACGAATGGAAATGCGACAATAAGAACGAGGCGAGCAAGACGACGGCCGCGCGTTACGGCTTCAGCTTCGAAGGCGTCTTCCGCCAGCACATGATTTCCAAGCATCGCAACCGCGATACCGCCTGGTTCTCGATGATCGATGTCGAATGGCCGATGATCAACGATGCCTTCGAGGCCTGGCTTTCGCCTGAGAATTTCGACGCCGCCGGCAACCAGATCCGCCGCCTGCAGGATATCCGCGCCGATCTCGAAAAGGAAAGGCTCGTATGAGTCCGGAGAGCCGCTCGCAGGCGACAGCCGCCGGCATCATCCTGCTTGGTGCCGCCTTGGTCATCTATTTCCTGCCGACCATCGTGCTGTGGATCGGCAATTTCTCGCCGACACTGGCGATTGCCGTCGGCGTCTGCCTGATCATGGCGTTCTTCGCGGTGTTCTGGCTGCGGGCGCGCTATCAGCGCGGCAGAGAGAAATAGGGCTACAGCTCTACCCCTGCAGCGAGGCCCCGAGCAGCAGGGCGCCCATCAGCATGACGAGCACGGCGCCGAGGATTTCGATGGCGTTGCCGACCCAGATCGAGGCGGTCGAGCCGCGTCCGGAGAGTCGGACGGCCGCCCCCTTGGCCGTGACGGCAAGTGTGGCAAGCAGGGAAACGGTGATCGCCGTGCCGAGCGACATGGCGGCGACGGAAAGCACGCCGCCGAGATAGAGCCCGTTCAGCAGCGAGAAGGTCATGACCAGCAGTGCGCCCGAGCAGGGGCGCAGACCGACGGCAACGATCGCCGACCAGGCCTCGCGGGCGCTGAACCTGTCGCCGGCGAGCAGGGCCGGATCAGGCACATGGGCATTGCCGCAGGTCTCGCAGGCCATGCCGGGAACGAAGGTATGGCCGGCGTCGATGGCCTGTGCCTTGCCGTTGAAGGCATAGACCTGGCGCTCGGCCGCATTATCCTTCCAGTCGAGCATCATGCTGACCGGGCCGGCGGACGTCGCCATCAGCCGGCGGCGCGGCATGTTGCCCACCATCGAGCGCAGTTTGCGGAACAGCAGCCAGCCGCCGAAGAGGATGACCATGACGAAGCTTGCGATTTCCATCGCATGGGTCGCCGCCGTCAGCGTGATACCGGTGCCGCGCAGCACCAGCCAGGCGCCGCCGACCAGCGCTACCGCCATCACGCCCTGGACGAAGGCCGAAATGAAGGAAATCACGACGCCGCGTTTCAACTCGACCTCGTTGGCGATCATGTAGGAGGAGATGACCGCCTTGCCGTGGCCGGGGCCAGCGGCATGGAAGACGCCGTAGGCAAAGGAGAGGCCGATCAGCGATGCCAGCTGCCACGGGTCCTGGCGCATGGCCTTCAAGGCACCGGTCAGCGCCCGGTAAAAGGCCTGCTGCTCATAGTTCACGTAGAGCAGAAGCGGTGCGAGCGGCCCGCCGGTCGGCTGGAAGCTCGGCTCCGCCGTGCCGATGCCGAGCGGCGATTGCGCATGGGCGAGGCTTGCCGCCGTCAGCAGCGCGAGAGCTGCAGCGGAAAGGGTGAGGGGTAACCGTTTCGTCAGCATGTGACCTCCAGCCGGGTGGCGAAGAGTTTGGACATGTTGGTGCCGGTGGGATCGTTGAAGAAGGCGTCCGTCAGTGACTGCTTGTTTTCCGAGATCACCTGGTCGGCATCAGGCCTTACCACCTGATGCTTGCAGGCCTTGAAACCGTCGCCGACCGTTGCCAGTTCACCGTCTGTGGGAAAATCGATCGAGGTATAGAGCGTCGGGTCGTAGACGCCGAAGGTGAGCCTGCCCTTGAGTGGCATCTTCTCCACCGGCTTCACCGCAAAGAACATCAAGAGCTGGCCGTCCTTGTAGTCGACATGGATGATGTCGGGCTTCTGGACGGTGATGTTCTTCCCGTTGATCGTCAGGTTCATGTAGTAGTCGTAATCGGCGAGCGATTGCTTCACCGTCTTTCCGACCTCGGCGAGTTCGTTCGGCTCCAGCTTCAGATCGGTGTTCTTGTCGAAATCCATGACGACGGAGGAGGAGAAGACCTCGTCGAAGCGCCAGACATTGCGCAGTTCCTCGACGCTGCCGTCCTTGCCGGCCACAACTTCGAGACGCGCCTCCACAAAGATGTGCGGATGGGCAAAGGCGGCGGCCGGCGCCAGCGAAAGAAGCGCGGCCATCAATATCGTCGAATGTTTCATCTGTTCCGCTGCCCTGTTCGGTGACCCTGACTTCTTGCCAGAAATTGGGACGGAATTGGGACCGGGTTAGTGGTGGCTGGCGCGGACGGAATGTCGCATCCGCCCCATTATGGATGTTTCTTGAACCAGTTGTGCAGGTAGTCGACGAAGATCCTCACTTTGGCCGGCAGATAGCGCCGATGCGGATAGACGGCGTAGATGCCGCGGTCGGTCGGGAGGTAGTCGTTGAACAGCGTCACCAGTGCGCCGCTCTCGATCGGCTTGCGGGCGATGAAATCCGGGATGAGGGCGATGCCGATGCCGGCGAGCGCTGCGCGCAATGTCGCATGCGGGCTGTTGACCTCGATCGGTCCGCTGACGGCGACGGCGAACGAGGTGTTGTCGGGATTGTGGAAGCGGATGCTTGCCTGGGTGCGCGCATTGGTGTCGACGATGAAGGGGACGTTGGAAATGTCGCTGGGGTGCTCGAGATCGGGATGGCGTTCGAGAAATTCCGGGGTGGCGCAGAGATGGACGCGGAAATCCGAGATCTTGCGGGCGATCATGCCGGAATCCTCGAGTTTGGTGACGCGGATCGCCACGTCGAAACCTTCCTCGATCAGGTCGACGAACCGGTCGTCGGCGGCGATCTCCAGCGAAAGGTCCGGGTTCTCCTTGGCGAAATCGATCAGCGACTGGCCGACATCGGCATCGACGAAGGTGCGCGGCACCGAGATGCGAAGCCGCCCTTTGAGCTGTGCATTGTTTTCACGCACGAGATCGGCGAGGTTGTCGATCTCCTTCAGGATATCGGAGGCGGTGCGGTAGTAGGTATGGCCAGCCTCGGTCATTGAGAACTGCCGGGTGGTGCGGTTGAGCAGCAGGGCGCCGAGCTCATCCTCCAGTTCGCGCACATATTTGGAGAGCAGCGCCTTCGAGCGGCCGGTGCGCCGCGCCGCGGCGGAAAAGCCTTCGGCCTCGACGACATCGATGAAGGCCCGTATGCGTGTCAAGGTGTCCATGGCTGTTCCCGAAGCTGTTTCGGAATGTTGAACAAATTGGGCGATTTTGTTCAATTATTTTTTTGGCCCCAGATTAAAAAATCGCTTGATTATGAAGGCGAATATTCTTATTTCCCACTCAGCCCAAAGTCGCACGTGCCCATGGGTGTCCGCCGAACCCTCGAATTGGTGAGGAAATCGGTAAGGTACCTGGAATTAACCCCTCCAGTCGCTATTCCGGCCAACCGGAAAATGCGAGGACGCCTGAAGCAACGACGGTGCGGGCCTTTTTGTTCTCTCCCTGCTTTCCATCAGCGGGGGTTACTGAAGAGGCACACCATCATTGCCGGAAGTGCGGTTGGGATTCTCCCTCCAATCCATGGCAGACAAAGCCGAACTTACACCGCGTCCGCGGCGTTGGTTCACTATCTGCGCATCGAGCGCTTGCTATGGTTCCGGGGTCTCCACCGGCTGGTTCCAATGCGAGCTATCGTATGCCCTTTGTCCTCCGGTTCATGCCGGAGCTCTGGAATTGGAAGAGGGAATCGATATGACCACCCAGCGCATCCGCGACTTTCTCGCAACCCGACGTCCCGACGGTCCCTGCCTCGTGGTTGACCTCGACGTCGTTCGCGACAATTTCCACGCCTTCCGTCACGCCATGCCGGACAGCGCCATCTACTACGCCGTCAAGGCCAACCCGGCCCCGGAAGTGCTGAAGCTGCTTGCAGGCCTCGGCTCCAATTTCGATTGCGCATCCGTAGCCGAAATCGAAATGGCGCTCGAAGCCGGTGCGACCGCCGCCCGCATCTCCTACGGCAACACGATCAAGAAGGAACGTGACGTTGCCCGCGCGCATGCGCTCGGCGTCAGCCTCTTTGCGGTCGACAGCCACGAGGAAGTCGAGAAGATCTCGCGCGCCGCTCCCGGCGCCCGCGTCTTCTGCCGCGTGCTGACCGATGGCGAAGGCGCTGAATGGCCGCTGTCGCGCAAGTTCGGCTGCGTTCCGCAGATGGCCGTCGACGTTCTCGTCTACGCCCATCAGCTTGGCCTGCAGTCCTACGGCGTCTCGTTCCATGTCGGTTCCCAGATGACCAAGGTCGATGCCTGGGATTCGGCGCTCGCCGATGCCAAGCGTGTCTTCGTATCGCTTGCCAAGCAGGGCATCCACCTGCAGATGGTCAACATGGGCGGCGGCTTCCCGACCAAGTACCTGCGCGACGTTCCGTCCGCAGAAGCTTACGGCAAGTCGATCTACCAGGCGCTGCGCACGCATTTCGGCAACCAGATCCCGCAGACGATCATCGAGCCGGGCCGCGGCATGGTCGGCAATGCCGGTGTCATCAAGGCGGAAGTCGTTCTGATTTCGAAGAAGTCGGACAATGACGATGCCCGCTGGGTCTTCCTCGACATCGGCAAGTTCGGCGGTCTCGCCGAGACGATGGACGAAGCCATCCGCTATCCGATCCGCACGGAGCACGACGGCGACGAGATGGAGCCCTGCGTCATCGCCGGCCCGACCTGCGATTCGGCCGACGTGCTCTACGAGAAGAACCTCTATCCGCTGCCGATCTCCCTTTCGATCGGCGACGAGGTCCTGATCGAAGGCACCGGCGCCTATACGACGACCTATTCGGCGGTCGCTTTCAATGGTTTCGAACCGCTGAAGGCCTACGTCATCTGAGGTCGTTTCCGCCGGCCCCGTAACCAGCCGGGGCGGCAACTTCACAATTTTCCTTCATCGCCGCTGATAACGGTATTGGGTACGGGAGGCCAAGATGGCCGCTGTTCTTGATTCTGTCCGCGCATTCTTTGCGCCCACCACTTTCACCATCGACGCCGAGAATCCCTCGGATGTCGTTGCTCGCGAAAACCTGCTCGACCGCGTCATGGGCGCGGATCGCCGCAAGAAATCGTCGGAGAAGATCCGCCGCAACCGCGTCCCGGCCGAGGGTCTTGCGCTCGTCGCGCGTGACCGCGACGGCCGGATCATCGGTACGGTGCGGCTCTGGAACATCGAGGCCGGCGTCAATGACGAAGGCACGCCGATCAATGCGCTGCTGCTCGGGCCGCTTGCCGTTGCCTCGCAACATGGCGGCAAGGGCATCGGTGCGGCGCTGATGCGGGCTGCGATCCTTGAAGCGAAGAACCGCGGGCATGGCGCCGTCCTGCTCGTCGGCGATGCTGCCTATTACGAGCGTTTCGGCTTTTTTGCCGAAAAGGCTCGCCATCTTGTCATGCCGGGTCCGTTCGAACGCTCGCGCTTTCTTGCGCTCGAGCTCACGGAAGGCTGGCTTGACGGCGCGGCCGGCATGATCGTCCCCTCGGGGCGCATGCTGGCCAGCGCGCCGGTTCGCCGCGCGGCCTGAGCTGTGTCGATGGGTCGGTCGGGGTTGGACGTCCTTTCGCCGTCCGGCAATATCCGCGCCGCTTGACCATGGAGGCAGACGGGCCTGTCGTGGTTGCGGCGCGGATTATTCTTTTGGGCGCGAGCCCAGCTGCGGTCACCTGGGTAAGCATCGCGCGCGGAAACACAATCGCGTGAAAAGTGCCGCAGTCACGCGAACATGGCGCGGCGATATCCTATCTTGCGCCAGATGATCCGTCTTCTCTCCCTTCTGCTTCTCTTCTGCATGCCGCTTGCAGCGGCGGAATCGGCGGTTGCCCAGAGCACGGCTTCCACCGCCGGTGGGCTTGGGCCGCGTCTCGATCGAGTGGCGACCGATCCTGCGATGCGGCCTCTAAAGACGGTGATTGTTGCTCGCGATGGGCGTGTGCTTACCGAACGCGGATTTCATGGTCATTCGCCGGCGGAATCGACCAATATCAAATCCGCTTCGAAATCGATCATTTCGGCGCTGGTCGGTATCGCCATCGACAAAGGCCTGCTTTCGGGGCCGGATCAGAAGATCGCGCCGATCCTGAAGGTCGATCTCCCGCTAACGCCGGATCCGCGCCTCAACGACATCACCATCGGCAATCTTCTCTCCATGCAAGCCGGGCTCGATCGCATGTCGGGGGCGAACTACGGCCGCTGGGTTTCCTCGCGCAACTGGGTACGTTTTGCGCTCTCGCAGCCTTTCGTCGATCAGCCCGGTGGCGAGATGCTCTATTCCACCGCGTCCACGCATCTGCTCTCGGCCATTCTCACGAAGGTCAGCCGGCGGTCGACGCTGGCCTTGGCGCAGGAATGGCTCGGTCCGGTCGATGGTTTCCGCATCGGCGCATGGGAGCGCGATCCGCAGGGCATCTATCTCGGCGGCAATCAGATGGCGATGAGCGCCCGGTCCCTGCTTGCCTTCGGTGAACTCTATCGCAACGGCGGCAAGACTGCCGACGGCCGCCAGATCGTATCTGCCGACTGGATCTCCCAGTCGTGGCAGCCTCGCACCAACTCGCGCTTCTCCGGCGATGAATATGGCTACGGCTGGTTCACGCGGCAGATCGGCGGCGAAGAGGTGCATTTCGCCTGGGGTTACGGCGGGCAGATGCTCTACATCGTCCCGTCGCTCGATCTCACCGTCGTCATGACTTCAGAAGAGAGCGGTCCGTCTGCCCGAAACGGCTACCGGGATCTGTTGCATGGTCTGTTGGCTGATATCATCGGCACGGTGCGGGCCGCCTGACGGCAGCATCCCTTGAATTGTGCTGCAGCGGAAAAACCGCGATCGTTAAAGTCTTAGCGAAGCCTCCAATCAAACCGCAAAGCGCTTGCTGTAGCTTCCCCGCCAGAACTTCGGGAAAGCGCCATGTTGCTGGATCTCAGGACAATCTATTTCATTGTTGCCGTGAGTTGCTTCGTGCTGGGCATTCTCCAGCTTGCAGCCTATGCGACCGGTCGCTTTGAGCGGTGGCCGCTCTGGTGGGGCTTGAGCAACCTTCTTGTCGGCATCGGGTCTTTCCTCGTCGCGTTGCGCAATCTCGTTCCCTATTCGGTCTCGATCGACGGCGGCAATATCGTCACCATCGCCGGCTACATGCTGATGTTCTTTGCCGTACGCGTGTTTTCGGGGCGAGCGCTCGACCAGCGTTCTTTCTGGTTGGCCATCTTGCTCGTCAGCGTGCCTGTCGTGCTCATCGTCAGCGATCCCTCGGCGGTATCGGCGAGGCTCCTCTACGTCTCGGTCATCTGCTGCCTCTGTGATCTTGCCGTCGCAAGGGAGGCAATCAGCATTGTCCGGCGCGAGAGGCTTTATTCGGCAGCCCTGCTTGTCGGCCTCTATGTCTGCACTGCCGCGATCTTTGCGGCTCGCAGCATTCTCGCGGCGACCGGCGAGATCGGCGGGCCGGATCCTTTCGGCGCCAATGTGGTCCATAGCTGGATGGCGGTATCGGCGGTCGCGTTCATCATGCTCCGCAGCATGGCGATGGTGCTGATGGCCGCCGAGCGCAGCCGAAATCAGCTGATGGAACTCGCTCACCACGATCCGCTGACCGGCGCGCTCAATCGCGGCGGCCTCGCGCAGCATCTGCCCGCTCTCGGTTCTCAGCCGGCATCGCTGCTCATCATCGATATCGATCATTTCAAGCAACTGAACGACCGGCATGGCCACGCCGCCGGCGACGATATCCTGCGGCTTTTCGCCCGTGTTGCGAGAGGGATCATGGGGTCCGGCGATCTGCTCGCCCGTCAAGGCGGGGATGAGTTCCTGGCGGTGCTGAAAAATATTTCCTGCGAAGATGCGGTGGCGATTGCCGAGCGCATCCGTCTCACCTTCGCCGCCGCCGTCATGCAGCGGCCGGATCTGGCGATCTTTCCGACGCTCAGCATCGGCGTTGCCGCGCGTCGGGAAAACGACGGAGATTTTGAACGGCTGATGCAGAAGGCGGATGAGGCGCTCTATCGTTCGAAGCGCGAAGGCCGCAACCGGGTCGAAGCCTTCGGAGAGAATCAGCAGGCCGCGTAGGATCGGGCGAATTCCCCATCTCAGAGCGACCCTAGATATTCTGATCCATCGTCTCGGCCGGGATTTCGTCGGCGCGGTGGACGCGCACGAGCGTTGCCGGCACGCCGGCGACCGTGCAATGGGTGGGCACCGGCTTCAGCACGACGCTGCCGGCGGCGATCTTGCTGAAGGCGCCGATTTCGATATTGCCGAGGATCTTGGCGCCCGCGCCGATCATCACGCCGTGGCGGATCTTCGGGTGGCGATCGCCGGTCTCCTTGCCGGTGCCGCCGAGCGTGACGTTCTGCAGGATCGACACTTCGTCCTCGATAACAGCCGTTTCGCCGATGACGATGCCCGAACCATGGTCGAGCATGATCGACGCGCCGATCTTTGCTGCCGGATGGATATCCGGGCCGAAGACCAGCGAAACCAGATTGGCGAGCCAGCTGGCGATCTCCGGCCGGCCGGAGATCCACAGCGCATGGGCGATGCGGTGCGTCTGCAACGCATGAAAGCCCTTGAGATTGAGAAGTGCGTGCAGAAATGTCGTGCAGGCCGGATCGCGTTCGCGCACGGCGATGAGATCGGCCTCGACCTGCCGCATGATATCGTCGTTCAATGTGGATCGGATGAGATCGAAGATATCCCCCGTTTCCACCTGCGCCACCGAAAGCCGGGCGGCCAGCACGCGGGCGATGATATCCTCGTTGCCGGCGGTGTCCGTCACCTGCGCGGCCAGCAGCCGCTGCAATATCGGTTCGCGTGCGGCAAGCTCGGCCGCTTCGGCGCGGATCACCGCCCAGACGGATGCACCGCCCAAAGCCTGCGGCTGTTGCTCGGCCAAACCGAGGCCGGTCGATTTCGGCATTTCCGTTTCCTCTGTCAGCCAGGGCGCCGGCGCAAGCGCTTGCTGCGTGGTTCATGTTTCGCCCGGGCAAGGCATTTGGCAAGCTTTATTCTAGTTGCTGGACGGTTGCAGGGCCGGTGTCAGCGTCGGACGCCGGCGCCAATGATAGAGCACATCCGGCTCTCTTTCCTCGTTATCGGCACCGTCGGTCTCCTCCTCGGCGGTAAAGCCGTGTTTCTCGTAGAAAGCGCGTGCACCGATATTGCGCCGGAACGTCCAGAGCCTGATCTCGTACATCTCCTCCTTGGCGCGGCCGAGAAGCAGAGAGCCGATGCCCATGCCCTGAAAGCCGGGGAGGATGTAGAGCCGCTCTATCCAGCTGTCGCCATAGGCGATGACGCCGACCAGCCGGTTGGCCATGGCAGCACCTAAGATGGTGCAGTTCGGCAACAGATGCATGCGCCAATACTGCTCTTCTTCGGCCGGCGTATGCAGGTCCGGCAGCCAGGGCAGCCGCTGCCACAAGGAGACACGTCTGATACCGGCGGCCGCCTGCATGTGGTCGGCCGCGAGCGCCACGATGTCCGGCTCGATCGAAATGTCATTCATCGCCGGCTAATGTGGCCTCAAGCCGAAATATCGATGACGCCGCAATCGCCGGCTTCGGAGGCGAAGGCAAGCAGCTTGCCGTTTTTGCTCCAGCTCATCGCCGTGATCGCCCCCTTGCCGGGGCGGCGCAGCAGCGCCTCCTTGCTGTCGGCAATGCGCACGGCCAGGATCATGCCGTCGATGAAGCCGATGGCGAGGATGTCTTCGAGCGGATGGAATTTTACGGCGGTCGCCATGATATTGGCGCGGGTGCCGAGTTCCAGCGGCGCCTTGCCCATCGGCCCGTCCTTGCCCTGGAAGGGCCAGACGATTGCCGCCGGCGCGCCCGAAGAGGCGAGCCATTTGCCCTTGACCGACCAGGAGAGCGATTTGACCTTGGCGGGGTAACCGGTCATGCGCATGTGGCGGGCCTCAGCGCCGGGCTTGATGTCGAGCTTCCAGCCGTGCAGCGCGTTTTCCTGCATCGAGGTGACGAGGAAATTACCATCCGGCGAGAAGGTGACGCCGGTATGCGCACCCTTCCATTCGAGATCGACCGGCTTGGCGTTCATGCCGATCCAATGCAGCGACACACCGTTGTAGCGCGCGGCCGCAATCCGCAGGCCTTTCGGCGCAAAGGCCAGGCCTTCGACCGTGCGCTCTTCGGGGAATTCCTTGGTCGTGCCGTCGGCAAGGCGGAGGAGCGAACTCTTGCCGTAGGAATAGGCAACGGCACCCTGCGGGCCGGCTGCGACCTGCGAAATCCACTTGCGCGGCGCGGTGGCGATCTCGCTGACGCTACCGTCGGCGGCAATGCGCAGCACCTTACCGTCCTCGCCGCCCGAGATCAGACTCTCGCTATAGGGATCGCGGATGACGGTGAGCATGCCCTGATGGGCTTCGGACACCCTGTCGCCGCCGTCCAGCCGGTGGAATGTACCGTTTGCGGTTGCGAAGAAGGGAACTTCACCTAAAAATTCGACGGCCAGAACGTGGCCGTCGAGATCAAGCGGTGCAACTGTCGGCATCAGGCGGCTGCCTCACAGGCCTTGAAGGAGGCTTCAAGCTTTGCGCGATCAAGATCGCGGCCGATGAAGACGAGACGGCTCTCGTGCTTCTCGCCTTCTTTCCACGGCCGCTGGTGATCCCCCTCGATGATCATGTGCACGCCCTGAACGACGTAGCGCTCAGGATCGTCCTTGAAGGCGATGATGCCCTTGAGACGCAGAATATTCGGTCCCTGTGTCTGGGTAATCTTCTGGATCCAGGGGAAGAAACGCTCCGGGTTCATCTGGCCGCCGCGCAGCGACACCGACTGCACGGTGATATCGTGGATCGCCGACATCGCACCATGATGATGATCGTGGTGATGGTCATGACCATGGTGATCATGATGATCGTGGTCATGATGGTGGTGGTCGTGATCACAATCGGGGCCGCAGACATGGTCGTCATGGCCGTGCTCCAGGAAATGCGGATCGTTTTCGAGCGCGCGCTCCAGGTTGAAGGCGCCCTGGTCGAGCACGCGGGCGAGATCGACGCCGGAGCGGCTGGTCTTGTAGACGCGGGCGGCCGGGTTGATGGCGCGGACGATGTCCTCGATCACATCAAGTTCTTCCGGGGTTACGAGGTCGCTCTTGTTGATGATGACGACGTCGGCGAAGGCGATCTGGTCTTCGGCTTCGCGGCTGTCCTTCAGGCGCAACGGCAGGTGCTTGGCGTCGACGAGGGCGACGACGGCGTCGAGCTCGGTCTTGGCGCGCACATCGTCATCCATGAAGAAGGTCTGGGCGACCGGGACCGGATCGGCAAGGCCCGTCGTCTCGACGATGATTCCGTCGAAGCGGCCGGGGCGGCGCATCAGGCCTTCGACGACGCGGATCAGGTCGCCGCGCACCGTGCAACAGACGCAGCCATTGTTCATCTCGTAGATTTCCTCGTCCGACTCGACGATCAGGTCGTTGTCGATGCCGATTTCGCCGAACTCGTTGACGATGACCGCATATTTCTTGCCGTGATTTTCGGACAGGATGCGGTTGAGCAAGGTCGTCTTGCCGGCGCCGAGATAACCGGTGAGCACGGTAACGGGAATAGGCTTCTGGGTGGAGATCGCGTCGGTCATGAGAACCTCTAGGATTAGGCGTGCGGCCGAGCGGCTGGGATCGGCTGCTTGAACGGTTGGTCTCATATAATGGCTTGGGCGTGGCAGTTCAAAGGGTTTTATAATGTTATAAGATCACATCGTCTGGCCGGTGCAGGTGACGCATCTTCACCGGAGTTGCGTGACGTCGAATGCATCGACATCTTCGAGCAATTCCGCCAGTCCCTTCACCGCGTGGGCAATCAGCGCCTCACCCTTTTCTGCCGTGGCGGCCGCGGCGTTTCCTGCTGCGCCTGCGGTATTGAGATCCGACATCTTCCAGCCGAAGGCGTGCGGCCCGTAGGCGCGCAGATGTTTGAAACGCGCGGCAAACTCCGTTTGCCGCGAGGAAAAGTCCGCCGCCTTCGCCATATCAACCTTGTCGGGATGAAGCGCCAGCATCACCGAGGTCTCGATATCGCCGCCATGGATGCCGATCGCCTTTTCCTCCGGCGCGACCACGCCGTCGGGCACGCCGAAGCGGGTCCAGCTCGTCGCCACCGCCAGCATGGCAAAGCGGATCCGCGCCTCGGTCGCGACGATTGATATCAAGGGCGAATTGCCGCCATGGGCGTTCAGCATCACGAATTTGCGGATGCCCTGCTTCGCCACGCCTTCAGCGATGCCGAGCCAGCGGTTCACCGCTTCGTCGAAAGCCAGCGACTTCGTTCCTTCGACATCCATATGCTCTACGGAATAGCCGACGGATTCGGCGGGCAGAAAGGTGACCGGCCGGCCGGCAGGCAAGGCCATCTTCAATCGTCCGGCGATACCTTCGGCAATCAGCGTGTCGGTTTCAAAGGGCAGGTGAGGGCCGTGCTGTTCATGGGCGCCGAGCGGCAGCACGGCGATCAGACGGCCTCCGTCCGGGGCAAAGGCCGGGTTGCTGTCCTCGAAGCGCGGCGAAGGCGTCATCATCCGGTCGTAGCCTCTTGTTTATGACGAGATCCTGGGCAATGTCATATCGCAGCGGCGCCGGGGCTTAAAGATCAAAGGGATGGCTATGGGAAAGAAGCACAAGGACGGCAAAAAGAACAAGTCCAAGAAGAAGGACCAGACCGAGTATACGCTCGTCGATCTCTCTCCGGCGCTCACCCAGGCGGCGCGTTCCATGCGTACGGTGCTGTCGCGCAACCTGCTTGAAAGCGGCCTCTATGCCGGCCAGGACGGCGTCATTCTCGCGCTTGCCGAGAGCGACGGCATGACGGCTGGCGGCCTTGCCCAGAAGCTCGGCGTCAAGGCGCCGACGATGACGCGCACGATCGGCCGCATGGAGGCGCAGGGCTTCCTCGAGCGCAAGCCCGATGCCGAGGATGCCCGCCTCACCAAGGTCTATCTCACTGAACTCGGCCGCGGCAGCGTGCAGGGGATCGAGATGGCGGCTTCGGCCTGCGACAAGCTGGCGACGCAGGAGTTTTCCGAAAAGGAAATCCGCAATCTCGTCCGCCTGCTGAAGGCGATCGATGCCAATCTGCAGGCCGAAGCCATTCATATCGAAGAACCGGACGAAGACTGAAATTTCCCTGAAAGACGAATTGCTTCCGCCGATTAAATCTTTTAATTAAACATTTTAAGGGCCGCGCCGGTTTCCGGCGGGGTCTTGCCTGTCTTGCGTGCTGCCTGGAGGAGGACACGTGGTCCAGAAAATCAAGCTTTCGACAATCGCCGAAACACTCGGCATTTCAACGGCGACCGTATCGCTTGCCTTACGCGACAGCCCGCTCGTCGCCGGCAATACCCGGGAGAAAATCAAGGAACAGGCGCGCGCGCTCGGCTATATCTACAATCGCCGCGCCGCCAGCCTTCGCACCTCGCGCTCCGGCATCATCGGCGTCGTCGTCCACGACATCATGAACCCCTTCTATGGGGAGATCCTGAAGGCGATCGAAAGCGAGCTCGACCGCAGCCGCCACACCTTCATCCTGTCCAACCATTACGACAATGTCGAGAAGCAGCGCACCTTCATCGAGACGCTCCTGCAGCTCGGCGGCGACGGCGTCATCATGTCGCCGGCGATCGGTACGCCGCCTGAGGACGTGCAACTGGCGGAAGAAAACGGCATGCCGGCGATCCTGGTCGCCCGCTCGATGGAAGGGCAGGACCTGCCGACCTATCGGGGTGACGACAGCTACGGCATCTCGCTTGCCACCAATCACCTGATCGGCCTTGGCCACCGCTCGATTGCCATGATCGGCGGCACGGACCAGACATCCACCGGCCGCGATCGTTACCAGGGTTATGTCAATGCGCTGCGCAAGGCCGGCATCGAGGTCGATCCGAACCTGCGCATTCCCGGCCCGCGCTCGAAGCAGGGCGGCTTCGAGGCCGCCGTACATTTCCTGTCGCTGCCGCAGAAGCCGACGGCGGCCGTCTGCTGGAACGATCTCGTGGCGATCGGTCTGATGAACGGCATTGCGCGCGCCGGCCTGGTGCCCGGACGCGATATTTCCGTCACCGGTTACGACGATCTCGAGGAAGCCTCGATCGCCACTCCGGCGCTGACGACTGTCTGGAACGGCCAGACCGAAGTCGGGCGCCTGGCCGCCCGGGCGCTGCTCGATCGCCTTGCCGGCAGCCACGAGCCTGACGGCATGCATCTGATCAAACCGGAAATGCGCATTCGCCAATCCACCAGTCCCCATCGGCCCCGCGCCTGAACCAAGACCGTCATCCAAGAGGAAAAGCCATGTCCCGCATTGCCATTCTCGTCCCTGGGAAGATACACGAGCGTGTTCTCGAAAGGCTGAAGGATCGTTTTGATATCATCGCCGTCGCACGCGAGGAAAGGCTTGCGCTTGAGGGCGAGACCGCCGGCCGTATCCGCGGCGTCGCCGTTTCCGGCCCGTTTCCGGGCGCCTGGATGGACCAACTGCCTGGAGTCGAGGTGGTCGCCAATTTCGGTGTCGGTTATGACGGCGTCGATGTGAAACATGCTGCCGAGAAAGGCATCGTCGTCACCAATACGCCTGATGTCCTGAACGACGAGGTCGCCGATACGGCGATCGGCCTGCTGCTGAATACGGTCCGCGAGTTGCCGCGGGCCGAAGCCTGGCTGCGGGCGGGCAACTGGAAGCCGGGCACTGCCTATCCGCTGTCGCGCTTCTCGCTCAAGGGCCGCCATGTCGGGCTTTATGGTCTTGGCCGCATCGGGCTCGAAATCGCCAAGCGGCTCGAGCCGTTCAAGGTGAAGATCAGTTATCACACGCGGTCGCGCCATGCCGATGTGGCCTACGATTATCACCCGACATTGAAGGGGCTGGCGGAAGCGGTGGATACGCTGATCGCGATCGTTCCGAAGACGCCGCAAACGCACAAGACGATCGATGCCGATATTCTGGCCGCACTCGGCCCGAACGGCATTCTCGTCAATGTCGGTCGCGGCTGGACGGTGGACGAGCAGGCGCTGAGTGCTGCCCTCGCTTCCGGCGCGCTCGGAGCGGCCGGCCTCGACGTTTTCTATGAAGAGCCGACCGTGCCGGCCGACTTGCTGGAGCCGGCCAATGCCGTGCTGCTGCCGCACGTCGCCTCCGCGTCGGTGCCGACGCGCAATGCGATGGCCGATCTCGTCGCTGACAATCTCATCGCCTGGTTCGAGAACGGTGCGGCGCTGACGCCGGTGCCGGAGACGCCGCAGAAGGCTTAGGCGTGTCGCACCGACTCTGCGGCCGGCTCAAGCGCGCTGTCTAACGCACGGCGCGTCGGCGCCGCAGCATCAGGCGATTGCCTGCGCGGGGATGGCTGGCAGCTTGCCGGCGGCATAGGCGCGGACGGCGTCGCCGAAAGCGGCGAACAGCTTGTTCGAAGGCTTGTCGGTTTCAGCCCAATATTCCGGATGCCATTGCACGCCGACGGCGAAGGCCTTGGCGTCGATGACGGAAACGGCTTCCACCGTGCCGTCCTCGGCGGTCGCTTCCACCTGCAGGCGCGGGGCGGTCCTGGCAATCGCCTGGCGATGCAGGGAATTCACGCGGACCTCGCCCGGGCCGAGAATGCCGGCGATGCAGGATCCTTCCTTGACATGGACGCTCTGGCGAACGGCGTACATGCCGTCCCGGTCGACGCCTTCCGGCCGGCGATGGTCCCAGATGCCGGGCTGCTCCTGGATCTCGCTTGCCAGCGAGCCGCCGAGGGCGACATTCAGCTCCTGGATGCCGCGGCAGATGGCGAGCATCGGGATGGCGCGGTCGATGGCGCGGCGGATGAGCGGCAGGCTGGTGGCGTCGCGGGCAGGGTCGAAAGGGCCGTCCTTGTCACTCGCCTCCGCGCCGTAGAGCGAGGGATGAACATTGCTGGCCGAGCCGGAAACCAGCAGGCCGTCGACGCGGTCGAGAATCGCGTCGGTATCGTAGCCTTCCTCGAAAGCGGGGATGATGAAGGCCATGACGCCCGCCGCATTCAATGCAGCACGCAGATACTGATGCTGCGCGGCGTGCCAGGTGGCGCCGTCGAAGCTACGGATATCGGCAGGAATGGCAACGATCGGTTTCGTCATATCAGCCCCGGTCAAAAATCTTATGCTGGTCATTTCTGCCGCCAGAACAGCCGTCAAGTCAACGTTTGGCTGTATCAGCCAGGCAAATTGCGGCGGAGGCGGTGCCGCCGCTGGCGTTTGCCGCTAAGCCGCTGATTCTGATGGGTACGTGTGCGCCGTCCTATTGCCATCTTGATGCCAAAGGCTAATAGACTAAAGCTTGAATCGCGGCCACTGCCATGCTTAGCTTTGCCCTCGCTGCGGGTAGGGGTGAAGACTGACCGCGCAGTGCCATCTATATGGGAGGTTTTTGATGGATCGTCGTTCGTTTTTCAAGAAGGCGGGAACCGCCAGCGCCGGTGCGGTCGCCGCAACGGCATTGGCAGCGCCTGCGATCGCGCAGGAGAATCCGAAGATCGCGTGGCGCATGACATCGTCGTTTCCGAAGAGCTTGGATACGATCTATGGCGGAGCCGAGGATATCGCCAAGCATGTTGCCGCCGCCACCGACGGCAATTTCACGATCCAGCCCTTTGCGGCCGGTGAAATCGTGCCGGGCCTGCAGGCCGTCGATGCCGTCGCCGCCGGTACGGTCGAGGCAGCCCACACCACCTCCTATTATTTCGTCGGCAAGGACCCGACCTATGCCATCGGAACGGCCATTCCGTTCGGCCTGAACAGCCGCCTGACCAATGCCTGGTATTACGAAGGCAACGGCAACAAGCTGATGAACGAATTCTATGCCACACAAGGCATGTATGCGCTGCCTGCTGGCAATACCGGTGCGCAGATGGGCGGCTGGTTCCGCAAGGAAATCAATACGCTCGACGACCTCAAGGGCGTCAAGATGCGCATTGCCGGCCTTGCCGGCCGTGTCATGGAAAAGGTCGGCGTGATCCCGCAGCAGATCGCCGGCGGCGACATCTATCCGGCACTGGAAAAAGGCACGATCGATGCGGCCGAATTCGTCGGTCCCTATGACGACCTGAAGCTCGGCTTCCACAAGGTGGCGAAGTACTACTATTATCCGGGCTGGTGGGAAGGTGGCCCGACGGTGCACGGATTCTTCAATCTCGAAAAATGGAGCAGCCTGCCCAAGCATTATCAGGCAGCCCTGACCGATGCCTGCGCCTTCGCCAACACCAATATGCTGGCGAAGTACGACACGAAGAACCCGACGGCGCTGAAGCAGCTCGTTGCGGAAGGCGCGACGCTGCGCCCGTTCAGCCAGGAGATCATGGAAGCATGCTTCCAGGCTGCGACCGGCATCTACAGCGAAATCTCGGGCACCAACCAGTATTTCAAGAAGATCTACGACGATCAGACCGCCTTCAAGCGGGATGCCTATCTCTGGATGCAGCTTTCGGAATACACCTTCGACACGTTCATGATGATCCAGCAGCGGGCTGGGAAGCTTTAAGCTTTCCGCCGGCAAGCTCGGCAGTTGAGATGAACGCAATGGCAGAACCCCGGATTCCGTCCGGGGTTTTGTTTTTCTGGGCTGCTATTTGGCAGGTGGCGGCGGTGCTCCGGGCAGGCCGTTCAGTGGCGGCAGGGTCAGGCCGGGGATCTGCGGTGAGCCGTTGCCGCCGCCCAGCGGCGGCAGGCCGAGCTGGCCGCCGAAGCCCGGGACTTCGATCTTGATCGAGTTCGGATCGACCTTCGGGCCGCGATCCAGCCAATAGGTTACCGATTGCGGCCAGAAAATCACGATCGCCACCAGGATCAGCTGCATGCCGACCCAGGGGAGTGCGCCCATGTAGATATCCGAGGTCTTGACGTCTTTGCTGGCGATCGAGCGCAGGTAGAAGAGCGCGAAGCCGAAGGGCGGGTGCATGAAGCTCGTCTGCATGTTGACGCAGATCAGCACGCCGAACCAGATCAGGTCGATGCCGAGACTGGAGGCGACGGGGGCGAGCATCGGGATGACGATGAAGGCGATCTCGAAGAAATCGAGGAAGAAGGCGAGCACGAAGATGAAGATGTTGACGAAGATCAGGAAGCCGACCGGGCCGCCTGGTATGCCCGACAGCATATGCTCGATCCAGCGCGAGCCGTCCATGCCCTGGAACACAAGGCTGAAACAGGTGGAGCCGATGAGGATCATCACCACCATCGAGGTGATATGCGTGGTCGATGTCATCGCCTCGCGGATCAGCGGCCAGGTGAGGCGACGATTCATGGCGGCGAGCAGCATGGCGCCGACAACGCCGAGCGCGCCGGCTTCGGTCGGTGTCGCAAGGCCCATGAAGATCGTGCCGAGCACCAGGAAGATCAGCACGATCGAGGGCACCATGCCCATCAGCACTTTCACGAGCAGCGCCCAGTTGAAGTCGCCGCGCACCTCCTTCGGCAGCGGCGGCATCGACTTCGGCCGAATGATCGACATCACCAGGATGAAGAGCACGAAGATCGTCACCTGCAGGATCGAGGGACCGATCGCGCCGAGATACATGTCGCCGACCGACCTGCCGAGCTGGTCGGCGAGAACGACGAGCACGAGCGAGGGCGGGATCACCTGGGTGATCGTGCCCGAGGCGGCGATGACGCCGGTGGCAAGGCGGGGACTGTAGCCGTAGCGCAGCATGATCGGCAGCGAGATCACCCCCATTGTGATGACGGAGGCGGCCACCGTGCCGGTGATGGCGCCGAGCACGGCGCCGACGAGGATGACGGCATAGGCGAGGCCGCCGGGGATGCCACCGAAGAGCTTGCCGGTGCCTTCGAGCAGATCCTCGGCCAGCCCGCAGCGCTCCAGCACCGCGCCCATGAAGGTGAAGAAGGGGATGGCGAGCAGCAGGTCGTTGGAGACGATGCCGAAGAAGCGCAGCGGCAGAGCCTGCAGGAAGACCTCGCCGAAATGGCCGGTGACGATGCCGATAATGCCGAAGAACAGCCCGACGGCGGCGAGCGAAAAGGCGACCGGAAAGCCGTAGAGCATGAAGATGACCATGCCCAGGAACATGGCCGGCGGGATGATGCCGAAATCAAACAAATCCGTTTCTCCCAGCCCGCGCTACTGCAGCGGCTTTTCGTATTTCATATCGATGCTGATATGGCCGGTAAGGGCTGCGATCCGCTTGATCAGTTCGGAAACGCCCTGAAGGGAAAGCAACCCGAAACCGGCGACGAGGACCAGCTTGACGGGCCAGCGGATCAGCCCGCCGGCATTGCCCGATATTTCCCCCTGCTGGTAGGAAAGCGCGAAGAACGGCCAGCAAATCCAGGTGAGGAAGATGCATGCGGGAAGGAGGAAAACGATAAGGCCGACAATGTCGATCCAGATCTTCGCCCTGTCGGAAACCGAGCCATAGATCAGATCGACGCGGACATGCTCATTGTTGCGCAGCGCATGCGAGGCGCCGAGCAGGACGACGAAGGCGAAGAGATACCACTGGATCTCAAGCCAACCGTTCGAACTGTAGTTGAAGGCATAGCGGACGATGGCGTTTCCGGCGCTTATCAGACAGCAGAACAGCACCATATATTCGGAAATTTTGCCCATGAACTGGCTGATCGAGTCGATCAGCCGACTGGCGGCCAGAAGTACCGACATTTTCTCCCCTTGTTCTTATCCTGCCGGTTTTCCGGCAGTTTTCCCTTTGCAACCGATGTAGACTACGGCCTTTGAAATTGAAAGGATAAATGCCTGGCCTTGGAGTATAGTCTTATCCGCGCCGGTCGTGCTTTAGCGCCGTCGAATATTTCGACAACCCAGGCGTGGATAAATTATTTCAATAAACTCGCGAGAAGGATGCATTATCTCGCGTAGGCTGTGCTGTTCATCCTCTGGTTTTAGAAAATTTGACCAAATGTTTGATTCCATTGAAATCAATTTTTAAAGGGTTGGGCTTAGAATTCCCGCGCACAGGGAAAGTGTGGATGAAGCCAGATAACCCGAACAGGGTCCCTATAGATGTGTATCTGTCGTTTGTGAGTTCCCTTTCCGGGAATCGCATGACGCTTCTTGCTGGCGTGATCGTGCATGTCGCCACGTGCCTTGCCGTTGCCGCCAAGACGCAGTTCTTCGTCTATATCCCGCTGGCGGCCGCCTTCCTTCTGGTCTTCTGCGTTCGCATGGTCATCTTCCGGCAGTTCGATTGCGTCGACAAGGAAAGCCTGTCGCGCGCCGGAATAGAGCGTTGGGAGCGGATCCTGGTTGCCGGTGCGGCCTGCACCACCGCCTTGCTTGGCATCGCCAGCGGCTATGCCATCTTCGTCGTGCACGATTCCTTTGCGGAGCTTGCCTGCATTGCCGTCACGATGGCGACGATGGTCTCCGTCGTCGGCCGCAATTACGGTTCACGCCTGGCGGTCGACCTCCAGACCTTCTCCTGCTGTCTGCCGATGATCGTCTGCAGCCTGTTGGCGCTGGATTTTTATCGCGGCCTGCTGTCGATCTTCCTCATTCCCTTCTGGCTGACGACGCGGGCGATGGCAAACGGTGTGCGCGAGTTCCTCTATGAGAATGTCATCGCGCGCCGGGAAATCACCATCATCGCCGACCGCTTCGATACGGCGCTCAACAACATGCCGCATGGCCTGGTCATGGTCGATGCCGAAAACCGTATCCAGGTCGTCAATCGCAAGGCCTGCGAGCTTCTGAAGATCGGTGCGCCGGAGCGGTTGAAGGACCGCGACCTCGGCGCCGTGCTGCGCTATGGCGCGCGCTACAGCTTCATGGACGCCTCGCAGCCGGAGCTGATCCTGCGCCAGCTCACCCAGGTTGCCGAAGGTAACCTGTCGCGCACGCTCATTCATTTCCCCGAGGGCCTGTCGCTCGAATTTTCCGCCAGCCGTAGGGCCGATGGCGGCGCCGTGCTGATCTTCGAGGACGTGTCGAGCCGGGTGAAGGCAGAGCAGAAGATCATGCACATGGTCCGCTTCGATGCGCTGACCGGCCTGCCGAACCGCGAATATTTCGGGCAGCTTGTGCAGGAGTATCTCGGCAAACATCAGAGGAAGTCCGGGCCGCTCGGCTTCATGGTCCTCGATATCGACGAGTTCAAACATGTCAACGACATGCGCGGCCACGTCACCGGCGACCATCTGCTCTGTGCCATCGCCGCCCGCATCAAGCAGGCCTCCGGCAACGCCATCCTCGGCCGGCTGATGGGAGACCAGTTCATCCTGTTCTTCCCGCATGCCAAGGAGCCGGCTTCGCTCGACATCGAGATTCGTCGCGTGCACGCCGCGATCCAGGGTCATTATGAGGTCGACGAGCTGACCTTCCTCGTTTCGCTCAGCGCCGGCTACGCGATCCTTGAAAGCACCGCTTTTGCGATGGATGAATGGAGCGTCAAGGCGGATCTGGCGCTGTTTGAAAGCAAGTCGCGCTTCAGGGGCGGCATATCAGGCTTCGAGCGGGAGATGGACGGCCGTTATATCGAGCAGCAGAAGCTGAAGGCGGATCTGCGCGACGCAGTGTCGGCGCAGGCGCTGCATCTGGTCTTCCAGCCGATGTTCCGGGCCGACGGCTCGCGCATCGAATGCGCCGAGGCATTGGCGCGCTGGGTGCATCCGGAGAAGGGCTCGATCCCGCCCGACGTCTTCATCCGGCTCGCCGAAGATATGGGCATCATCTCCGACATCACCCGTTTCGTCCTGTTCAAGGCGTGCAGCGAATGCATGAACTGGCCGGACCATATCGCCGTCTCGGTCAACCTCTCGGCGCGGGACCTGCGCGATGCCGACATCCTTGCGGTGGTTGCCGATGCGCTTGCCCATTCCGGCCTCGATGCGGCGCGGCTGCATCTCGAAGTCACCGAAAGCTGCCTGATCGACGAGCCGGCGGCGGTACGCGCCATCCTGGCGGAGCTCAGGGCTCGCGGCATCACCATCGCCATCGACGATTTCGGTACCGGCTTCTCCAGCCTCAGCTATCTCGACACGCTGCCGCTCGATATCGTCAAGATCGATCGCTCCTTCGTGCGCAACATCGTCGAGGATACCCGCCGGCTCAAGCTGTTGCGCGGCACCGTCCATCTCGCCCGCGAACTGGGCCTGAAGATCGTCATCGAAGGCGTCGAGACCGAGGAGCAGCTCGCACTGCTCAACAAGCACCGCAGCGCCGATCTTGTGCAGGGCTACGTTTTCTCGCAGCCGGTGCCTTCCCAAAATATCCCGCTGCTGCAGCAGGGCATCGGCCGCCGCGTCGTTCAACGCCGTCGCAACAAAGTCGCCTGAGCGCTCTTCATCGGCCGATTTTCTCCACTGAAAGTCACGCGCCGCGTTAACCTTAACAATTTAAAAACGGCCGAAATTATCGGATTTCCTTGCCTAAATTTCACTGGCGTATGATTAATGATCCGTTAACGAGCGGATCGAGAAATGTCAGAAACACTGTTCAAGCGTAGCGATTTCAGCACAAAAATTTTGGAAATTTTGGATCATGTCGAGTATCGCCGCGTCGAAAGCAGCGAAGACATGGAAGAGGTGGAACGGTTGCGCTACAAGGCCTACAAGGCCCATGACGTGCTGGCGCTCGCCCCGAAAGGGCTGCTGGACGATAGCGATTTCGACAGCCACGCCTATATTTTCGGACTGTATTATTATGGTGAGCTGGTCAGCACGATCCGGGTTCATTATGTGACACCCGAGCATCGCCTCAGCCAGTCCGGCGGCGCCTTCCCCGAGGCGATGGACGAGCTTCTGGATGCAGGACTGACCCTGATCGATCCGGCGCGTTTTGCGGCCGACCCCGAGCTCACCGCCGATCTGCCCTGGATCCCTTATCTGACGCTGAGGCCGACCATCGTGGCGGCAGCGTATTTCCGTGCGGACCGCGTTCTTCAGTTCGTTCGGCCGCCGCATGCGGCTTTCTACAAGCGGGTCTTCTACGCCGATACGGTCGTGCCCGGCCGGCTGGCGAAGAATTACGGGATCGACATGACGCTGATGGCGACGAATGTGATCGAGGTGGGGCGCAAGCTGTTGACGCGTTATCCCTTCTTCATCTCCAGCGCCAGCGAGCAGCGCATGATGTTTTCGCGCAATCCCAACGACACCTTGCCGCCGCTCACCATCATTCCGACGGCACGCTTCGTGCCGCAAGGCGAACTCGGCACCGACCTGCCGCTGTGATTTGTCCTTGCCCCGACGGAGGGACGATGTCCGCGGGGCCGATGAATTGGGCGACGAATGCAGAGATATCAGCCGCTCTTCAGGCTCTTTCCGGGCCTCTGACATAGTGGTTGTCACCCGCGCCTGCGGCATTCTCATGCATTGCGCTTTCGCCTGTCATTGTGTAATCCCTGCACGTAGGGACTTCCCTCGCAAGAGCGGGGGAATCAGGCAGCGCAGAGGCATTTCAGGGAGACGATATTTATGGCCGAACATCATACCGGACCGGTCGAGACCGGCGCGCCGATGGATTACAAGGAACATGAAAAGACCTACGACATGTTCATCGCCGGCGCGAAATACGGCTCGATGCTCCTCATCGTCCTCCTGCTTGCAATGACAGCCGGTTTCTTCGGCGGCGCCGGTCTTTTGGGCGGTCTTTTCGTCTTCATCATTCTTCTCGCCATCGGCATCGTCCTGCTCCGCTAATCGCGTAGATTCGGAGGGTCAGAGCGTCCTTTGTGCGTCCGAAAGGTGCACGGCGCTCTGAGGGGAGGAGAGCTTCTCCGAAGCTTTGTGAACTAGGTGCTTGGCCCGCGCAGGCTAGCCTGTGGCGGTCCGGCTGACCCGGAGGAGGGGGCAGTTGGGCAATATTGTTTTCGTTGCGAGAGAAACTGAGGGCGAGGAGACGCGTGTCGCCGCCTCCGCCGAGACCGTGAAGAAAATGAAGAGTTTCGGCTTCGACGTTGTCGTCGAAGCCGGCGCCGGTGCGGCTTCCCGCATTCCGGACGGGGAGTTCGAGGCTGCTGGGGCCAGGATCGGCAGTTTTGCCGATGCGGCCTCCGCCGACGTGGTGCTGAAGGTGCGCCGTCCCAGCGGATCGGAAATCTCAGGCTATAAAAGCGGTGCTGTGGTCATCGCCATCATGGATCCCTACGGCAATGACGAAGCGATCGCGGCTCTGGCAAGTGCCGGGCTTTCGGCTTTCGCAATGGAGCTGATGCCGCGCATTACCCGCGCCCAGTCCATGGATGTGCTTTCGTCCCAAGCCAATCTCGCCGGCTACCAGGCCGTCATCGAGGCGGCTGGTGTCTATGACCGCGCCATGCCGATGATGATGACGGCGGCCGGCACCGTCCCGGCCGCCAAGGTCTTCGTCATGGGCGCCGGCGTCGCCGGTCTCCAGGCGATCGCGACCGCGCGTCGTCTCGGCGCGGCGGTCTCAGCCACCGACGTTCGCCCCGCTGCCAAGGAGCAGGTCGCTTCGCTCGGCGCCAAGTTCATCGCCGTCGAGGACGAGGAATTCAAGGCGGCGGAAACGGCCGGTGGCTACGCCAAGGAAATGTCCGCCGACTATCAGGCGAAACAGGCGGCTCTGGTAGCCGAACACATCGCCAAGCAGGATATCGTCATCACCACCGCGCTGATTCCCGGTCGTGCGGCGCCGCGGCTCGTTTCGCGCGCCATGCTTGCCGGGATGAAATCAGGGGCGGTCGCCGTCGACCTTGCGGTCGAGCGCGGCGGTAATATCGAGGGCGTCGTCGCCGGCGAGATCGCCGATGTCGAAGGCGTCAGGGTGATCGGTTTCGCCAATATGCCGGGCCGGGTTGCGGCCAGTGCCTCGGCGCTTTACGCCAAGAATCTCGTCACTTTCCTCGAGACCATGGTCAACAAGGAAACCAGCCGCGTCGTCGTCAATCTCGACGACGAGCTGGTCAAGGCGACGATGCTGACCTATGCCGGCGACGTGGTTCATCCCGCCTTCGGCGGCGCGAAGAAGGGAGACATCTGATGGCCAGTGAAGCAATGGACAGAGCGCTGGAGCAGCTCGACCAGGCGGTGACCGCCGTCATCACGGCGGCGGCCCAGGCACCGGAAGCGGCAAGTGCTGCGACCGGCGGGGCGATCGATCCTTTCGTCTTCCAGCTCGCCATCTTCGTATTGTCGATCTTCGTCGGCTATTACGTCGTGTGGTCGGTGACGCCGGCACTGCATACGCCGCTGATGGCCGTCACCAATGCGATCTCCTCCGTCATCGTCGTCGGCGCGCTTCTGGCGGTCGGCATCTCCACAAGCGGGCTTGCGACCGGCTTCGGTTTCGTCGCCCTCGTGCTCGTCTCGGTGAACATCTTCGGCGGCTTCCTCGTCACGCAGCGGATGCTTTCGATGTACCGCAAGAAGGACAGGTAAGGGACCGATGACCAATATCGCAGCCTTTCTCTACCTCGTCTCCGGCGTTCTCTTCATCCTGGCGCTGCGCGGCCTGTCGCATCCGGCCACCAGCCGCAAGGGTAATCTCTACGGCATGATCGGCATGGGGATCGCAATCCTGACGACGCTCGTGCTGGCCACGCCGAATTTTGGCGGCTTCGTGCTGATCGTCCTCGGCCTCGCCATCGGCGGCAGCGTCGGCGCCTATGTCGCCCGCACCATCGCCATGACCTCGATGCCGCAGCTCGTCGCCGGTTTCCATTCGCTGGTCGGCCTTGCGGCCGTACTGGTAGCGGCCTCCGCACTCTATACGCCTGCCTCCTTCGGCATCGGTGAGATCGGCCACATTCACACCGAGGCGCGTGTCGAAATGGCGCTCGGCGTGGCGATCGGAGCGCTGACCTTTACCGGCTCGATCATCGCCTTTCTGAAGCTCGACGGACGCATGTCCGGCAAGCCGATCCTGCTGCCCTACCGGCATGTGATCAATGCCAGCCTGCTGATGCTGATCGTGCTCTTCATCATCGGGCTTGCCGCCACCGAAAGCCATTTCGACTTCTGGGCCGTCGTGGCGCTGTCGCTGGCGCTCGGCGTTCTGCTGATCGTGCCGATCGGCGGGGCCGATATGCCCGTCGTCGTCTCGATGCTGAATTCCTACTCGGGCTGGGCTGCGGCCGGGATCGGCTTCACGCTCGGCAATCTGGCGCTGATCATCACCGGCGCGCTTGTCGGCTCCTCCGGCGCGATCCTCTCCTACATCATGTGCAAGGGCATGAACCGCTCCTTCGTCTCCGTCATCCTCGGCGGTTTCGGGGGTGAGACGGCCATCGGCGGGCCGGACACATCCGACAGGACGGTGAAGCTCGGCTCGGCCGAGGATGCAGCCTATCTGATGGCGAATGCTTCAAAGGTCATCATCGTGCCGGGATACGGCATGGCGGTCGCCCAGGCCCAGCATGCATTGCGTGAGCTCGCCGACAATCTGAAGAAAAACGGCGTCGAGGTGAAATATGCGATCCATCCGGTCGCAGGCCGCATGCCCGGCCACATGAACGTGCTGCTCGCCGAAGCCAACGTTCCTTATGACGAAGTCTTCGAGCTCGAGGACATCAATTCGGAATTCGCTCAGGCCGATGTCGCCTATGTCATCGGCGCCAATGACGTCACCAATCCGGCGGCGCGCGACGACAAGACCTCGCCGATCTACGGCATGCCGATCCTCGATGTCGACCGGGCAAAGACCTGCCTCTTCGTCAAGCGCTCGCTCGGCTCGGGCTATGCGGGTATCGACAATACGCTGTTCTATAAGGACGGCACGATGATGCTGCTCGGTGACGCGAAGAAGATGACCGAGGATATCAACAAGGCGATCGCGCATTGATCGACAAAGATGCAGCCGCCCTCGGGGCGGCTGTTCGATTTGCGGCAGACCTGGCTAGTTTCCTCAGGTCTCGCCCGGCACCAGCGTCATCTTCTCGACGCCGATCGCCAGATTCAAACCTTCCTGCGCCTGAACGTTCAACGGCTGCAGCATGAAGGCCTTGTCGGTGCCGCCGGCGATGACCTTGGCGCCGGCGCCTGCACCGATGCTCGCATCGGCGCCGATCCCGTAATATTCGCCGGCGAGGGCGAATTGCGGGATATCCGTGCCGGTCTTTGCCAGCACCTGCCAGATCATGACGCTCTTGCCGGTCTGGCCGATATCGAGCCCGAATTTCTCGATCTTTCCGGCATAGACCGCCTTGGCGCCGCCGGATGCCGGTGTGTAGGTGCAGATGAGGTTCTTCTGCGAGGTGACGATCAGACCCTGGCCGCCATCCGATCCGCAGACCAGACGGCCAAGCGTGACATAGTTTTCCGCGCCCGCCGGGCTCGCCCAGGCAGCGGCCGTCAGTGCCGCGGCTGCGACCATGATTTGCTTGAACATGGCCTTTCTCCTTTGGAACGACCTGTCCGAAACGGGTGGAAATAGCGATTGTTCCGGGCGCAGATTCAAAGTGACAGCGCGTCTGCAGAGACGCGCAGCGCTCTATTCCCGCTCCAGCGTGGCGCGTTGCGCCGTCAGCACCCACAGCAGACCTTCGGGGCGGAAATCGATCTCAACCGTGCCGCGGAAGGCGGAGGCGGCATGGGCTTTGATCACGGTCGTGCCGAAGCCCGAGCGTGATGGCTCGGTGACCGTCGGGCCGCCTTGCTCCTCCCAGGTGAAGCGGAGCAGGGCATCCGGCTTGTCTTCCTCCCTGATATCGCGCCATTCGAAGCGGACGCGGCCTTGCGGCACCGAGAGCGCGCCGTATTTCACCGAATTGGTGGCAAGTTCATGCAAAGCGAGGCCGAGATTCTGCACGGCATCCGGCTTCAGCACGAAGTCTTGCCCGCTGATGTCGATCTGCTCGCGCGATTGCGGGAAGGCCTGCAGATGAATGTCGACCACCCGTCGCAGCGACACCCCGCCCCATTGCTCGCTGGTCAGGAGCTCGATCGAACGCACCAACCCCTCGAGGCGGTCGGCGACGGCGGCGCGGAAGGTCTCGACGCTGTCGGACTGCTTGGCGAGCTGGCGCATCATTGCCTGGGCTAGCGTCAGAAGATTCTTGGTGCGGTGGACGAGCTCATGCATGACGAAACGCAGTCGGTCCTCGGTCTGGCTGCGATCGAAAGAGGCATTCGAAAGAGCAATCGCCACCTGGTTCGCCTCGATGACGCTGGTCTCGACCGGCGAGACGATATGGCCTTCGCCCATGCGGTTCGCCATTTCGGCGATATCGCGGATGGTGGTACGCACCTGCCTTGCGACGGCATAGGCGCCCAGCACGGCGACGAGCACCAGGGCGACGCCGCCGATGATGAGGAAACGCCAGGTGCTAAGGATCGAAGCCTGGGCGATCGGTCCCCAGATCACTGTCTTCCACGACCAACCTGGGATTTGGGCATAACCGAGGAGCATGTGCGGCAGGATCGTCTCGTCCCGGAAGACGCCACGCGGCGCGGTGAGTGCCGGCAGGATGCGCGGATCGAAAGCCGTGCCGGGTTCTAGATTGGCGGGGCCGGTGGCCGCGACGACATGGCCGCTGTCATCGATGACGGCAGCCGACCAGCCGGTTGCAAGACCCTCGGTGGTCACGAGCTTGCGCAGATCCTTGGCATCCTGGGTAATGATGAGGGCAGCAACGGGATCGTTCTTCCGCGGCAGGGTAACGTTATAGACCCAATCGCCGCTGGTCCGGCCGCGAAAGACGTCCGATGCTTCGATGCGACCGGAAGCCATGACCGCCTCGAGGGCAGGCATGTTCGCCGTCTTGTCGAGCGGTGTGCCGAATGCCCGGCGTGTGTTCAACAACTGCTGGCCGCTGCGATCGACGGCGATGACGAAAAGCGTATTGTCTCGAAGGGCCGTTTCGGTGCGTTCGTGGAAGGCGGCGAGATTGCCATTTTCCAGCTCCGGCGAGCTGGAAAGCAGCCGCAGCGTCGTTGCCATATCCTGAAGCTGGCGATCAATGATGCGCGAAAGGGCGAGCGCATCCTGGGCCGTCTCGCGCCTCAGCGCCGAGCGCTGGTTGTCTTCCAGCTGTAGCAGAAGCAACGTCACAAAGGCGAAGATCGGCAGTGCGATCGCCACCGCCATGGCGACGAGGTAGGTGCCGATCGAGGCTTTGGGAAAGAACAGTGCGACGATCTTCATCTGCCGCGCCACATGACGTGGGCTACGGCATAATTCCTTAAATCGGATCGATCTAACGGTACAATTATGCAGCCATTCACAGGGTGACTGCATCCTTTACGCGCCTGAAAAGACGCGCGGCGCCGGAATGCGCGTGGCCCGCAACGGTTTTCGCTTGCGGCCAGGAAAGCAAAGATCCGCATCTCTCGCAAACCGCCCCCAACACGTGTTCGAACGCCCGATAGCGGGCTATCGAAGCAGCGCCATGTTAGGGGGAGCAAGAGCAGGTTGCAACATGGTATGACACGCGATCGACCGTGACGGACGCTTTTTCCGGCGTCTCTTCTGAAGGAGGCGCGCGGCTGCTTTTTTTGGCGGGGATCGCTTCCGCCGCCCGGCGCGACACAATCTCACATTGACGATATAGGCAGGGTGCTTCCGCAAGATTCGTTTGAATCTTCAGGGCTTTGGCCGGCGCCCCGATGGGCGGTGCGATCGGCAGGGGCTGCTACGGGCGGCCGATGTTTTCGGGCCGCCCGATTCATATCCTTAGCCGGCTGGGGCAACGCCGACTCGGGCAAGACCGTCGCGTGCCGGCTGGTATTTGGGATCGAGGCCGATCGCGTGGCGATAAGAGCGGGCGGCCTTCGCCTTATCGCCACGACGTTCGTAGACGAGCGCTTGGTTGGCCCAGGATTCGGCGAGGTTGCCGTTGAGCTCGATCGCATGGTTGAAATCGGCAAAGGCGTTGTCGTCGTCGTTCAGCGCGATATAGGAAATGCCGCGGCCATTATAGGGTTCGGCAGAATTCGGCGCGAGCGAGATGGCTTTCGAGAAATCGTCGATCGCCTTGTCCTGCTGATTGCGCTTCTGATAGATCAGGCCACGATTGTGATAGGCGCGGCCATCGGTGGTGCCGAGCTGGATCGCCTTGTCGAAATCGTTGAAAGCCTGATCGTCCTGGCCAGCCATGCGATAGACATTGCCGCGGCCGATATAGGCGACGTCGTAGCTCGGATTGATCTGCAGGGCGGCATTGTAATCGCCAATCGCCTGAGCCTGCTGGCCCATGTTGCGATAGACAAGGGCGCGGTTGGCGTAGGCCTGGAAAAACCGCGGATTGATCTGCAGCGCCGTGTTGAAATCGTTCAACGCCTGGCGGAACTCGCCGGCGCGGCCATAGGCGGAGCCGCGGACGTTGTAACCTTCTGGATCTCTCGGATTGGCATTGATAACAGCCGTCAGCGAAGCGATGTTCTCTTCCGAACCTTGCGCCTTGTCGATGCGGATCACGGCATCCGAGGTGTTGGTCGTCTCGCAGCCGGCGAGGCCGAACATCGCCGCCAGCGCCAAGGCGGGCAGGAATGCGGTTTTCTGCAAGCGCAAAGCGCGGGACGGATTGAAGGTGTTGACAGCCATTCGGGCTCGCTTTCCCCATGCGGCATATCCGGTGCGCGGATATGCGATCTTCAGCGGCAAACTAAAAAGGCGGCGGCGAACCCATCGCCCCCGCCACAATGCATCTGAAAACGTCGAAAAAACGACGGCAACGCTCAGCGTGCGACCAGACCTTCGCGCTGGGCGCGCTTGCGGGCCAGCTTGCGAACGCGACGAACAGCCTCGGCCTTCTCGCGAGCACGCTTCTGCGACGGCTTCTCGTAGTAGTCGCGCATCTTCATTTCGCGGAAAATGCCTTCGCGCTGCATCTTCTTCTTGAGAGCGCGGAGAGCCTGATCAACATTGTTATCGCGGACAAGTACCTGCACGAGAATCACGTTCCTTTGGTTGGTTGATGCCGGAGGCGGCGCAGCGGCCAGAGGCAAAACAATAACGTTCGCGCGGCCGCAGCCTTGCGATTGGTGATGCGAAATAGCAGATCGGGTATGGGAAGTCCAGATGGATATGGGAGGCAGGTGGAAAAATCACGCCTGCCCCGAATCCGCTCACGATCCGGCCGTTTCGGGCGCGGCTTCATCCAGCGCGGCAATGGCCTCCTTGAGAGCCGTCCTGACCCGGAGGCGGTCGGCCGGCTCCAGCCGGCTCATATCCAGATGCAGGTCAAGGCCGGAGAGATGCTCGCTGAGAACACGGCTCTTGTGATCCGCGCCGAGCGTCAGCCCATCCACCGCATAGGGCACGATTTCGCGCTGGATGCCCTTCATCGTGATCGGCGGCAGGGGATGGGCGTCGACGATTTCGTTCACCAGCGCATAGGTTTCGTAGCTGATGACGATCTCTCCTCCCTGGGCGATCGATTGCAGCCGGGCCGCGAGATTGGCCTCCGCCCCGATAATCGTATAGTCCATACGGTCATTGCTGCCGAAATTGCCGACATTGCAATAGCCGCTGTTGATGCCCATGCGGACGACGAAGGGCTCTTCGGTGCCGTTTCTGCGCCATCTGTCCTTGAGTTCGCCGAGACGGTGCTGCATGGCGACGGCCATGCGCAGACAGGCTTTGGCGTCCTCCTCCGGTCCCTTGGTTTCGGGATCGCCGAAGAAGACCAGCATCGCGTCGCCGATGAACTTGTCCACCGTGCCGCCATGCTCCAGGGCAATATTCGACATTTCGGTCAGATATTCGTTGAGCATCTCCGTCAGCGCTTCCGGCTGCAGGCGCTCGGTCGTCGCCGTGAAATCCTTGATGTCGGAGAAGAAGATCGTCAGGCGCTTGCGCTCGGTATGCACGACCACGTCCTTCTGCCCGGAGAAGATGCTCTTGTAGATCTGCGGCGAGAGATAGCGCGATATCTTCAGGGAAACGCTGGCGAGAAACTCGTTCGCCGCTTCCAGATCCTGGTTGGCGCTATGGATCGCGCGCGCCTGCTGCCGCTGGAGCAGAATGAAGCTGATGCCGATGATGGCGACGAAAAGAAAATAGCAGAGCAGATATTTGAAGGCGAAGACGTTGCTCGCATAAGGCTGCCGGATGATGACCTCCTGAATGCCGCGCACATCGCCCACCTTCCAATCGGTCTTCGGGCTTTCGGGATGGCTATTGTGGCAGGCAACACAGGCCTGGCCCATGACGACGGGGGTGATGAACCGCAAGGTGTCGGTCAATCCGACGCGGGTGAGATCGTTCAGCGTCTGCTGCGGATTGGCGCGCAACGCGGCGAGCGATTTCTTCTCGAAGTCGTCGAGCTCGTGAGAGGCTCGGCTCTTGAACGGCAGGTCGGAGACGAAACGGTAGGTGATATTGGCCTGCTGTTCCTTGATGACGTCGCCGAGTTCCAGGGACAATGTGGCCGGCAGCGGAATGGCGCCTGGTATATTCGCGTAGTTGTGAGAGACGATCGTGCCTTCGGTCGCGCCGCTGGCATGGGCGGCCAGCACGCGCCCCACGACATTGGCGGAATAGTAGGAGCGGATGCTCGATATCAGCGAGCTCATGTCGCGCGCCTGACGCCGCAGGGTGTTTCCGGAGAGATCGCTGATATCGAGCCAGACGGCCAGCGGCAGCCCTGCGAGCATTGCCAGCACGACGACAATCAGCCAGTGGCCGCTGCGACGCGCGGCGGTTTCGGAAATCACGGCGACCTCCATCGCTCTCGAAAGCATCCGATTTTTCGGTCGCTACAAGAACATTTCGCCGCGCGCCGAGCAAGGTCGAAGCCTTGTCATCCAAGCAAAAGCACGGCCAAAATTGGAGGTGTGTTGGTATTGAAGAGGTTTGCAGGCCGCCGGCCGGAAAACGAAATGCGGGAGGCGGAAAAGACACTGCTCGGGATGCATGTGCGAATGGCGTTTGGACTGAAAGCGGCGTAGCCTGTCTGACGGCAGGTTCGGTCCGCCCTACCCTGTCTGCCGTGGGAGGGGACGCCCGGTGAGATGATGACGCGCGTGCAGCAAATCGGTGTCGTTATCGGCCTGGCGATCGTGGCTGCGCTGACGATCCTCCGGGCCGGCGATCCCGGGATTTTCAAGCTGATCCGCGGCGTGACGTTCGACGAGTATCAGCGGCTGGTTCCCAGAACCTTCGAGCCGATGCCGGTCCGCGTGATCGACATCGACGAGGCATCGTTGCGCGAATTCGGCCAATGGCCATGGCCGCGGGACCGGATCGCCCTGCTGGTGGACCGGCTTTCGCAGATGGGGGCTGCGGCCATCGCCTTCGATATTCTGTTCGCCGAGCCGGACCGGCTGTCGCCGCGCAACGTTGTCCGCGAGGTTGCCGGCGTCGATCCTTCCCTTGCCGAGAAGCTGCCTGACAATGACGAGATATTCGCCAGCGCAATTGCCGAGAAACCCGTCGTCCTCGGCTTCGGTCTTTCCAACGAGGGCAATTACCGGCCGCCTGTCAAGGCGGGCTTTGCCTTCACCGGCGAAAGCCCCGTCTCGGCTCCACCCTATCTCCGCGCCTCGACACCACTCAGGCCGCAATTGGAGGCCAAGGCGGCGGGCCTGGGTCATATCAGCCTCAACCCCGGCAATCCCTCGCCGGTGGTGCGGGCGGTGCCGCTGTTTCTGACCGACGGCACGCAGCTCTATCCGAATCTGGCGATCGAGGCCCTGCGCGTGGCGCAGGGAGTGTCGACCTATGTGCTGTCAGGCGCGCCCGATCGCGCCGGCATCATGACATCGGCAAAGATCGGGGATTTCGTCGTGCCGCTGACGGCGGCGGGCGAACTCTGGCTTTATGTCAGTCCCGACCGGGCCGAGCGGTACATATCCGCCCGGCAGGTGCTCGCCGCCGAAGGGGCCGCTCCCGAGGTCGCGGCCGCCATCGACGGCAGCATCGTCTTCGTCGGCACGTCGGCGGCCGGCCTGCAGGACATTCGCGTCACCGCGCTCGGCGAGAACGTTCCCGGCGTTTCGCTGCATGCGCAGGCTGTGGAGCAGATCCTCTCCGGTCATTACCTGTCGCGGCCCGACTGGGCGGACGGCCTGGAAATCCTGATGATTGCCGTGCTCGGATGCCTGCTCGTCGTGGTGACGACCTTCGTCAGCCCGGCGGTCGCGCTGATCTGCGGCCTGCTGATCACGGCAATGGGGTTGGTGGCGTCCTGGCTCTCGTTTCTGTATGCAGGACTTCTCTTCGATCCGCTGGCTCCAATCGTCAGCGGATCGATCATCCATTTTGCCGCGACCTCCTTCCGGATCCTGGTGATCGACCGGGAGCGGCGGGCGGTGCGGCGGGCCTTCGGCCATTATCTTTCTCCGTCGCTGCTGCATCGCATCGAGCATACCCGCGACGCGTTGCGCCTCGGCGGCGACGACCGCGAGCTGACGGTGATGTTCGTCGATGTCAGGAGCTTTACCGAGATCAGCGAGCGGCTGGCGCCGACGGATGTCGTCGCGTTCCTGAACACGTTGCTCGATGCGCTGAGCCGCCATGTGGTGGCCAATGAAGGCACGCTCGACAAGTTCATCGGCGATTCGATCATGGCATTCTGGAATGCGCCCGTCGATGTGGCCGATCATGAGACCAAGGCGGTTCGCGCTGCACTTGCCATGCGCGAGACGCTGGCCGAATTGAATGCCGGCGACGCCTTCGGCTTCGGGCCTGAACAAAAGGTCGGGATCGGCATCGGCATTCATACCGGCCTTGCCTGCGTCGGCAATATGGGCGCCAAGACCCGCTTCAACTATTCGGCGGTCGGCGACGCCGTCAACGTCGCGGCGCGGCTGGAATCATGCTGCAAGGAGGTTGGCTTCGATATTCTGATATCCGACAGCACGGCAAAGTCGGTGCAGGGGATGGCGCTGATCGAGGCTGGCGCCATTCCGCTCAAAGGCAAGAGCAGCCGAACGCAGATCCTTGCCGTCGTCGGCGACGAACGTGTTGCCGCATCTGCCGAGTTTGCAGCACTTGTTGGCGTTCATCAGCAACTGATGCAGGCCCTGCTTTCGCATTCGAAGAACACCCGCAAGCTTATCGGCACGGCAAAGCTCAGGGCGGTGCAGGTGATCGACGGCCTGGCGGAATTCTATCAACGAATATCCGGCAGGACGGATCATTTTCGCGAGGCGCCCGATGGATTGGAGAAGAGTGCGGCCGACTGAGGGCGTCAGCGGTTGCGATTGAGACCCCAGCCCTTGCCATGGTTCCGATCCCTGTTGTGATCCCGATCTTTATCGTGATCGCGGTCACGATCCCGATGATCCCCTCGATCGTGATAGTCGTGATCATCGTGCTGATCGTGATGTTCATGCCGGCCACGGCCATCATGCTTATCGGGTTTATCCGGTTTGTCGTGATGCGGCTTGTCAGGCTTGTCGGGCTTGTCGGGCGTGGCCGGCCGCTCTTTCTGCGGCTCGGCCTGCCGCTGCGGCGGATCTTGTCGCTGCGGATTGGGCGCCGGCTCGGTTGAAGACGGAGGCGAGGGCCGGTTTCTCTCTTTTCTGTCCGGCGCGACGGAGGCCACATTGCAGCCGCCGAGCATGCCGATGCCGCCCGAAAGTCGCTGATTGCCGGAGAGGAAGGGGAGGGCGCGCGGATTTCCGAGCGTCTCGAGAACACTGGGATCGACCCGGCGTGCCGCCGACATATTGCCGTTCGGCTTGGCCACCACGCAATCGCAGCGCTGCTGCAACTGCCGGCAGCCGCCCGGGCCGCAAAACTGGGCCGCGCCGTTCAGCAGCACGACGGCGGTCGTGCCGTCAGGGCCGACGTAGAAATCGAAAGCGGTGCCGCGTACGCCGATCGTGCCGGCCGGCGTCAGGATCTGGTAGGCCGAGGAGTTGGAACTGCCGCTGACCCAGCGGAACGTCCCTTTTGCCGCTCTGATGGTCAGTTTCTTGACCGATTGGGAATCATCGAAGACATATTTGTCGATGACAACCGACGAACCCCAGCCGACCGCGAGCTTCGTGCCGTCACGAAACAGGAACTGGCCGAGCCCCGATTGCGATGTCTTGATGCGCTCGTTGCGATGAACTTTGGTGTCGACCTCGATCGGGCCGCTTTGTCCCGTCACCTCGGTCTTGATGACGACAGCCTGGCCGACCGGCTCGGCGGCGGGTGCCGGCCATGCGCTGCTTAACGCGACGCAAAGCGTCGCGACTGATACTGAGCGCCAACCCCACATGATACACATACCCCAGAACATGCGATGATTAGCATTTTAGCAATTGCTTGTCTTCTCACCCTGTTGGGCTAGGACGGAGGAGGCAGAGCATGGCGTCGACCGAAAACCGCGCAGTTTTTCGCCATCATGTCGTTTAGTGTCAAAAGCAAAGCTCTCGCGCGTCGCAAAAGAACCGTTGTGCCGCATTTGGATTTGCGATTTGTATGGGCGCGGAGAACAGCCCCTTGCCCGAAGGAGAAGAAGGCGGATGCGGAAATATTCGGTTTTTGCCGTGGCGCGGGAGGCCCTTCGTGGCCACAAGGGCTGGGAGAAGCAGTGGACTTCGCCTGAGCCGCGCGCTGAATACGACGTCGTCATCATCGGCGCCGGCGGCCACGGGCTGGGTGCCGCCTACTACCTCGCCAAGGAACACGGCATCACCAATGTTGCGGTGATCGAGAAGGGCTGGCTCGGCGGCGGCAATACCGGGCGCAACACCACCATCATCCGCTCGAACTATCTCTATGAAGAGAGCATGCACATCTACGAGCATTCGATGAAGCTCTGGGAAGGGCTTTCCCAGGAGCTCAACTACAATGTGATGTATTCGCCGCGCGGCGTGATGATGCTTTCGCACAATATTCACGACCAGCAGTCCTTCAAGCGGCATATCCATGCCAACCGGCTCTACGGCATCGACAATGAATGGCTGACGCCGGAGCAGGCGAAGGCCTATTGTCCGCCGCTCGATATCTCGGCCAGCGCGCGCTACCCGATCAACGGCGCAGCACTGCAGCGCCGCGGCGGCACGGCGCGGCACGACGCGGTCGCCTGGGGTTATGCGCGAGCGGCCTCGGACCGCGGCGTGCACATCATCCAGAATTGTGAAGTGACCGGGATCCGGCGCGGTGCGGACGGACGGGTGACCGGGGTCGAGACCTCGCGCGGTTTCATCGGCGCCAAGAAGGTCGCCGTGTCGGCGGCCGGCCATACGACAACGGTCATGCAGATGGCCGGCGTGCGTGTGCCGCTGCAATCGAGCCCGCTGCAGGCGCTGGTCTCCGAGCCGTTGAAGCCGATCTTTCCCTGCGTCGTCATGTCGAACACGGTGCATGCCTATATCTCCCAGTCCGACAAGGGAGAGCTGGTCATCGGCGCCGGCACCGACCAGTATAATTCCTATTCCCAGACCGGCGGGCTGCAGATCATCACCCACACGCTCGATGCCATCTGCGAGCTCTTCCCGATGTTCCGGCGCGTCAAGATGATGCGGCAATGGGGCGGCATCGTCGACAATACGCCGGATCGTTCGGCGATCCAGTCGAAGACGCCGGTTCCCGGGCTCTACGTCAATTGCGGCTGGGGCACCGGCGGTTTCAAGGCGACGCCAGGCTCGGCCAATCTCTTCGCGCATCTGATTGCCCGCGACGAGCCGCATAAATTCAATGCCGGGCTGACGCTGGAGCGTTTTCGCAGCGGCCGGCTGATCGACGAAGCAGCGGCGGCGGCGGTGGCGCACTGATGACAAATGTTATGGCTGAGCCTCGGACGCTCACTCCTTTCGTCGCTTACCCCCTCATCCGCCTTTCAGGCACCTTCTCTCTGCTGGGGAGAAGGGGAGGAGAAGGAAATCCCACATGCTGCTGATCCATTGCCCTTACTGTCAGGAAGAGCGTTCCGAGCTCGAATTCCGCGGCGCGGGTGACGCGCATATCGCGCGGCCCGCCGAGATCGCCTCGATCTCGGACGAGGAATTCGAGGCCTATTTCTTTCTGCGCGACAATCCGAAGGGGCTGATCTTCGAACGTTGGCGACACATTCACGGCTGCGGGCGTTTCTTCAACGCGGCGCGAGATACGGTGACCGACAAGTTCATCGTGACCTACAAGGCGGGCGAGCCGAAGCCTGAGATCGGGGCTGCGGCCAAGCAGCATGGGCCTGTCGAGACATATGAAGCCGTGGAAGGAGAGGCGCAATGAGCGGCGTGAACCGTATCGCCGGCAAGGGGCGCCTGACACCGGCCAAGACCGCACGCTTCAGCTTCGACGGAAAGAGCTATACGGCGCTCGAAGGTGATACCGTCGCCTCGGCGCTGATCGCTAACGATGTGCATCTTCTGGGACGTTCGTTCAAATATCACCGGGCCCGCGGTATTCTGTCTGCAGGGGCCGAGGAGCCGAACGCGCTGATCGACGTCGCCCGTGATACGGCGCGCAAGCAGCCGAACGTGCGCGCCACCGTGCAGGAAGTTTTTGACGGCATGATCGTCAACTCCCAGAACCGCTGGCCCTCGCTCGCCTTCGATGTCGGCGCCGTCAACAATCTGATGTCGCCGTTCTTCGCCGCCGGTTTCTACTACAAGACCTTCATGTGGCCGCGCGCCGCCTGGAAACACGTCTACGAACCGCTCATCCGTCGCGCCGCCGGCCTCGGGGTCGCGCCGACGGAGGAGGATCCGGACCATTATGCCAGCCGCTATGCCCATTGCGACGTGCTGGTGGTCGGCGCCGGCGTTGCCGGGCTTTCGGCTGCGTTGGCTGCGGCTGAGACCGGTGCCCGGGTGATCCTTTGCGACGAGCAGGCGGAAGCCGGCGGTGCGTTGCGCTACGATGCCGGCGTGACGATCGACGGACAGGACGGCTATGCCTGGGCCCAGAAGGCCGTGGCGCGGCTGAAGGCGATGGACAATGTCGAAGTGCTCACCCGCACGACCGCCTTCGGCTACTACAACCACAATTTCGTCGGTCTTGCCGAGCGCGTCACCGACCATATCGCCAAGCCCTCCCACGATCTGCCGCGCGAGCGGCTCTGGCAGGTCCGGGCCAAGCGGGTCATCCTCGCCACCGGCGCGATCGAGCGGCACATGGTATTTCCGAACAACGACCGGCCGGGCATCATGCTCGCCTCGGCGGGGCGGATGTATCTCAATCATTACGGCGTCGCCGTCGGCACCAAGGTCGGCATCTACACGGCGCACGATTCAGCCTATGAAGCGGCTTTCGATCTGAAACGGGCCGGTGTTTCGATCGCCGCCATCGTCGACAGCAGGCAAGCGCCGGGCGCGGCGGTGCTGGAAGAGGCGCGTGCGCTCGGCATCGATGTTCTCACAGGCCAGTCTGTTATCAACACCGCGGGACGGCTGCGTATCTCATCGATGACGGTGGCGCGCAACGGCGGCGGTTCATCGCGCAAGATCGCGGTCGATGCGCTCCTGGTTTCGGCTGGCTGGACGCCGTCCGTCCATCTCTTCTCGCAGTCGCGCGGCAAGGTGGCCTTCGATGCCGAAAGCCAGCGTTTCCTGCCAGGCTCTTACGCGCAGGATTGCCTTTCGGTCGGTGCCTGCAACGGCACCGACGACCTGCAGCGGACGATCGAGGAATCGCTTGCCGCCGGCGAGCTGATGGCGCAGGCCACCGGCAAAAGCAGCGGCGAGAAGATCGCAATTTCGGCCGAGCAGGCCTATGACTGGACGGGCGGCATGATCGGCGCTGCCGAAGGCGCCGGTCCGAAGACCAACGCCAAGGCCTTCATCGATTTCCAGCACGACGTCTGCGCCAAGGATATCCGCCTTGCCGTGCGCGAAGGCATGCATTCGATCGAGCATATCAAGCGCTTCACGACCAACGGCATGGCCTCGGACCAGGGCAAGCTCTCCAACATGCATGGCCTGGCGATTGCCGCCGAAATGCTCGGCAAGGAAATCCCGCAGGTGGGGCTCACCACGTTCCGTGCGCCCTATACGCCGGTCACCTACGGTACGCTGATCGGCCATTCGCGTGGTGAGCTGTTCGACCCGACACGCAAGACGCCGCTGCACGATTGGGAGGAGGCCCATGGCGCGGTCTTCGAAGATGTCGGCAACTGGAAGCGCGCCTGGTTCTATCCGCGGGCTGGCGAGACCATGCATCAGGCGGTTGCACGCGAATGCCGGACGGCGCGCGAGTCGGCCGGTATCTTCGACGCCTCGACGCTCGGCAAGATCGAGGTGGTCGGTCCGGATGCGGCGAAGTTCCTCAACCTCATCTACACCAATGCCTGGGATACGTTGAAGCCCGGTAAGGCCCGCTACGGCATCATGACCCGCGAGGACGGCTTCGTTTATGACGACGGTGTCGTCGGACGCCTGGCGGACGACCGTTTCCATGTCACGACGACGACCGGCGGCGCGCCGCGCGTCCTGCACCACATGGAAGATTACCTGCAGACGGAATTCCCGGATCTGAAGGTATGGCTGACCTCGGTGACCGAGCAATGGGCTGTCATCGCCGTGCAGGGGCCGAAGGCGCGCGAGATCGTCGCGCCGCTGGTCGAAGGGCTCGATCTTTCGAACGAGGCCTTCCCGCATATGAGCGTTGCCGAGTGCACGGTCTGCGGGGTGCCGGCGCGGCTCTTCCGCGTCTCGTTCACCGGCGAAACCGGCTTCGAAATCAACGTGCCGGCCGACTACGGCCAGTCGGTGCTCGAAGTGGTCTGGGCCAATGCCGAACCGCTCGGCGCCTGCGTCTACGGCACGGAGACGATGCACGTGCTTCGCGCCGAGAAGGGTTACATCATCGTCGGGCAGGACACCGATGGAACCGTGACCCCCGATGACGCCGGACTTTCCTGGGCGGTTTCGAAGAAAAAGACGGATTTCGTCGGCATTCGCGGATTGAAGCGGCCGGATCTCGTCAAGGACGGGCGCAAGCAGCTTGTCGGCCTCGTCACCAAGGACCCGAAGCTGGTGCTCGAAGAAGGCGCGCAGATCGTCGCGAGCCCGAACGAGCCGAAGCCGATGACCATGCTCGGCCACGTCACATCAGCTTACTGGTCGGACAATTGCGACAGGTCGATCGCCTTTGCACTCGTCGCCGGCGGCCGGGCGCGGATGGGCGAAACGCTCTATGTGCCGATGCCGGATCGGACGATCGCCGTCGAAGTGACGGATCTCGTATTCTTTGACAAGGAAGGAGGCCGGATCCATGGCTGAAGTCGCAATTCGCAAACCGGCGCTTGCCGGCCGTCTCGGCGGCTCCGCAACGGTGCGGCTGACGACCGCACCCGCTGCCAGCCGGGTGGCGCTGCGGGCGCCCGCAGAATCGCTCGCAGCACTTTCCGCTGCTCTCGGCCTGTCTGTGCCGGCCGCCCCGAAAACATCCGGCCGGGCTGGCGCCCGCTCGGCGCTGTGGATCGGGCCGGACGAATGGCTTGTCATCGATGAGGACGGCGCCGACCTGATGGCGGCATTTTCCGGTGCCGGCGCGCTGCATTCGGCGACCGACGTGTCCCACCGCAATGTCGCGATCATCGTCTCGGGACCGGGTGCGGAGGCAACGCTTTCGGCCGGCTGCCCGCAGGATCTGTCGCTTGCTGGCTTTCCGGTCGGAGCCGCATCGCGCACGATCCTGGGCAAGGCGGAGATCGTGCTTTTCCGCACGGAAGAAGACACGTTCCGGGTGGAATGCTGGCGGTCGTTCTCGGACTACGTCTTCGGGCTGCTGAACGAGGCGGCTCACGACGCCGGGCATTGAACCCGCGCCAATCCCGGCTGGGTCAGCCTTCATTCAAGGGGTAGGCCAATGCTGCACCATGCTTCTCTCGGCGTTTCCGATATTGAACGGTCGGCGGCATTTTACGATACCACGCTGGCCGCGCTCGGTTACGTCAGGGTCTGGGACGATATCCGGCCGGGGCAAACGGGGCAGGCAATCGGCTATGGCCTTGCCGGCGGCGGGGACAAACTGGCGATCAAGCATCGCCCGGATGGCCAGCGTCCAGCCGGCCCGGGTTTTCATCTGGCCTTTGCCGCCCCGAACCGCCAGGCGGTCGATCGGTTTCATGCGGCGGCCATAGCGCATGGCGGCGGTGACAATGGCCGGCCCGGCCTGCGGCCCCATTACGGTGAGCACTATTACGCGGCGTTCGTCACGGATCCCGACGGACATGCTCTCGAAGCTGTGTTCAATTCGGCCGAGTAGCAAAAGCAGTTTTGCTTAGACGTCCTCGGGACGGTCCTTCGGGTCGAATTGGATGATGGTGATCCATTTTGCCGTCAGCGCCGGCTTCTTCTCGTTTTCAATCTCGATCGAGACGTCATAGGTGGTCATCAGCATGCCGGCGCCGCGGAAGCGGGCCTCGGAGAGCAGGAAGCGGCCGCGGACGCGGGCGCCGCTCTTCACCGGCGTCATGAAGCGGACGCGCTCGAAGCCGTAGTTGATGCCCATGGTCTGCTCGCGCACTTTCGGCAGGCAGTTGTAGTTCATCGTCGACAGCAGAGACAGTGTCAGGAAGCCGTGGGCGATGGTACCACCGAAGGGGCTCTCGGCTGCCGCGCGTGCAAGATCAACGTGAATGAACTGATGATCGTCGGTCGCCGCCGCGAAGGCGTCGATCATCGACTGGTCGACCGTGATCCAATCCGATAGGCCCGTTTCCATGCCGATCAATCCCCGCACGTCGGAGAGTGAAATTTCCGTGACCATAAATTCCTCGTGAAACAAGCCGTCGCGGCAAAGCCTTATCGCGCATTTGTGACGATTGCGACAAGGATTTGCGCAAGCGAAGGCAGGCGGTCAATTTTCTACGAAAAAGGCGACGGAGCGCGGCTCGACGGCTGCACTCTTGCCGGCTTTCTGCGCTCCTTCAGGCGTCAACTGGCGCCAGCCCGGTTCGCCCCGGGAAGGGAGCGTGAAAAATTGGCGGCTCCCCGAGCGGTTGAAAAGCACGGCAAGCCGGGTCTGCCTGCCGCCGGCGGAGCGGTCCTCGGTCGACAGAAGCATGCCGAGGGTGGAAAGCGACGGCGTCTCCCATTCGGCAACGGTCATCGGCTCGCCGGAGAGCGAAATCCATTCGACGTCGCCATTTCCTGACAGGAAACCCGTTTCGGAGAAGACGGTGAAGCGGCGGCGCAGTTCCGCAACGAAGGCGGTGTGGGCGATGAGATTCCCGTCCAACGCGTTCCAGTCCAGCCAGGTGATCTCGTTGTCCTGGCAATAGGCGTTGTTGTTGCCGTGCTGGCTGCGGCCGCCCTCGTCGCCTGCCGTCAGCATAATGCTGCCGCGGGTGGCAAAGAGGGTTGATATCAGCGCCATCACGTCGTCACGGCGACGCTTGCGGATGGTGGGATAGAGGGTTTCCCCCTCGACGCCGTTGTTCCAGGAGTGGTTTTCGTTGTGGCCGTCGCGATTGTGTTCGCCGTTGGCATCGTTATGCTTTCCGGCGTAGGAGACGAGATCGATCAGCGTGAAGCCGTCATGGGCGGCGAGGAAGTTGACGCTGCGCGTTTGCCTGCCGTCGTTGCGGGAGAAGATGTCGGAGGAGCCGGCGAGTGCGGTTGCCAGCGCGCCGGTCTTCCAATCGTCGCCGCGCCAGTAACAGCGCAGGTCGTCGCGGACCCGGTCGTTCCATTCCAGGAAGGACGCCGGGAAATTGCCGAGCTGATAGCCGCCCGGGCCGATATCCCAAGGTTCGGCGATCATGATCCGGTCGGCAAGCACATCGTCGGCGAGGATCGCGGCAAGCGTTCCGCCGTCGCGCTCGAAGCCCGTTGCGGTGCGGCCGAGCACGGGGGCGAGATCGAAGCGAAAACCGTCGACGCCGGCGTTGAGCACGAAATGGCGCAGGCTGTCGATGACGAGGCGGCGGACCTCGAGATGATCGCAGGCAAGCGTGTTGCCAGTGCCTGTGTCGTTGATGAGCTCGCCCGGCCAATTCTGGGCGTGGCGATAATAATGCAGATTGTCGAGGCCGCGCAGCGACAGCGTCGCGCCGTAACGGTCGCTCTCGCCGGTATGGTTGAAGACGAGGTCGAGGATGACGGCGATGCCTTCGGCATGGAGGGCCGCGACCGTCTCGCGCAGCTCCGTCATGCCGCCGGGGACAAGCCGCGGATCGAGCGCCATGAAGGCGACGGGATTGTAGCCCCAGCCGTTGGTGAGGCCGAGCGGCGGCAGGTGGCGCTCGTCGATCCAGGCGGTGATCGGCATCAGTTCGACGGCGTCGACACCGATCCGCTTCAGGTGTGCGATGACGGAGGGATGAGCAAGGGCTGCAACCGTGCCGCGCTCTGCCTCCGGCACGTCGGGATGGAGAATGGTGAAGGGCCGCACCGCCACCTCATAGATAAAGCCGCCCGGATTGAAGAGCGGCTTGCTGACCAAGGCGGGTATATCGGCAGTGACGATCGCCTTCGGCATCAGATCCTGGCTGTCTTCGCCATAGATGCCGAGACGGGGATCGTAGCGGAACGGCCTGTCGATCTCCTTGGCATAGGGATCGAGCAACAGTTTGGAGGGGTCATACCAGAGACCGTTATCGGGCGCGTAGATACCATCGGCGCGATAACCATAGCGCGCGCCGGCCTTCAGCCCGTCGACAAAGAGACGATGGATGTGATTGCTGTCGCGCGCCATCGGCAGGCGCGCGAATTCCCTGTTGCCGTCATCTTCGAAGAGGCAGAGTTCGATCTGTGCGGCATCATGCGACCACACCGCAAATTCGACGCCGGTCTCGAAAACGATCGCGCCGGCTTGCGCCGCACTGCTTCCCCGCATGTTCCCCCCGGATCAGGTGATCACGGTTGGCGCGTCGCGTCCCGTGCGTTCCCGAATGCTGGCAATGCTTTCGGCGGCCGCGATCAGATCGGCGAGCGCTTCCTGCGTTTCGATGTTGTGGCGAGTCGAATCCGGCTCGTAACGCTCGATATAGACACGCAAGGTTGCGCCAGACGTGCCAGTGCCGGACAGGCGGAAGACGACGCGGGAGCCGCCCTCGAAGAGCACGCGGATACCCTGATGTTCGCTGACCGATTTGTCGATCGGATCGTGATAGGCGAAGTCGTCTGCCTTCTCGACCTTCAGGCTGCCGAAGCTCTTGCCGGCCAGGGTGGAAAGCTGGCTGCGGAGATTGTCGACCAAGCCGTTTGCCGCATCGGTGTCGAGGCCTTCATAGTCATGGCGCGAATAATAGTTGCGGCCGTAGGTCTGCCAGTGCTGGGTGACGATATCGGCGACACTCTCGCCGCGCACGGCAAGAATGTTCAGCCACAGCAGCACGGCCCAGAGGCCATCCTTTTCGCGGACATGATTGGAGCCGGTACCGGAGCTTTCCTCACCGCAGATCGTCGCCATGCCGGCATCGAGCAGGTTGCCGAAGAATTTCCAGCCGGTTGGCGTCTCGTACATACCGATGCCGCGCTTTTCGGCGACGCGGTCGGCAGCACCCGATGTCGGCATCGAGCGGGCGATGCCGGCGAGGCCGCCGGAATAGCCGGGGGCGAGATTGGCGTTGGCGGCAAGGATCGCCAGGCTGTCGGACGGCGTGACGAAGATGCCGCGGCCGATGATCAGATTGCGGTCGCCGTCGCCGTCGGAAGCGGCGCCGAAATCGGGCGCATCATCGCCCATCATCTCGTCGAAGAGTTCCTTGCAGTGAACCGGGTTCGGGTCGGGATGATGGCCGCCGAAATCCGGCAGCGGCATGAAGTTGCGCACGGAGCCCGACGGAGCGCCGAGACGATTTTCGAAGATTTCCTTGGCATAGGGGCCGGTGACGGCGCTCATCCCATCGAAGGCAATGCGGAAGCCGAGGCTGATCAGGTTGCGGATGGCGCCGAAATCGAACAGCTCTTCCATCAGCGCGGCATAGTCCTCGACCGGGTCGATGACCGAGAGGATCGTGCCGCCGGGAAGCTCGTCCTTGCCGATGCGGTCGAGATTGACGTCGGCGAAATCGGCGATCTTGTAGCTGTCGATCGTCTTGGAACGCGCATAGATCGCGTCGGTGATCTTTTCCGGCGCCGGACCGCCATTGTTGATGTTGTATTTGATGCCGAAGTCTTCGGTCGGGCCGCCGGGATTGTGGCTGGCGGAGAGGATGATGCCGCCGAAAGCCTTGTATTTGCGGATGATGTGGGAGGCGGCCGGCGTCGACAGGATGCCGCCCTTGCCGACCATGACCTTGCCGAAGCCATTGGCAGCGGCCATCTTGACGGCCTTCTGGATGACTTCGCGATTGTAGTAGCGTCCGTCGCCGCCGATGACGAGGCACTTGCCCTGATAGCCTTCCAGCGAATCGAAGATCGACTGGATGAAGTTCTCCGCATAATTCGGTTGCTGGAAGACTGGAACCTTCTTGCGCAGGCCAGACGTGCCGGGTTTCTGGTCCAGATAGGGCGTGGTGGGTACGGACTTGATCATTTTAGGTCACATGCCTTTCGAGACGAGGCTTGAATAGAGGGCAGCGTAGCGTTCGGCGCTCTTCTCCCAGGAGACATCCGATTTCATGCCCTGCTTTTGCAATTGGGTCCAGAGTTTTCGGTCCTGGTAAAAATGCATCGCACGGCGGATTGCCTGTAGCATGCCTGTTTCTGTCACGGGGGCAAATTGTATGCCGGTTGCGACTTTCGCTGCAAGTGCGGCGTGATTGGCGTCGATCACCGTGTCATTCAATCCGCCGGTGCGGGCGACGATCGGCACGCAGCCGTAACGCAGTCCGTAAAGCTGGGTCAGGCCGCAGGGTTCGAAGCGCGAGGGGATGATGATCGCATCGCAGCCGGCCTGCATTAGGTGCGACATTGGCTCGTTATAACCGATCGAGACGCCGATGCGGCCGGGATGGCGGCTGGCGGAGGCGAGCAGCGCGCCTTCAAGCGCCGCTTCACCGGAGCCGAGCACGACGAGCTTGCCGCCCATGGCGACGATCTCATCGGCGACGTTGGCGACGATATCCATGCCCTTCTGCCAAGTGAGACGGCTGATGACGCAGAAGATCGGGGCGTCGTCATTGTCGAGATGGAAGAATTCGGCGATCGAGCGACGGTTCTCCTCGCGGTTCTTGAGCGTCGCCGGGCCGTAATGGGTGTGGACGACGGGATCGGTCGCCGGGTTCCAGACATCGGTGTCGATGCCGTTGACGATGCCGTACAGATTGTCGATGCGGCTGGCGATGACGCCCTCGAGCCCCATGCCGAATTCCGAGGTCAGGATCTCATCGGCATAGGTCGGGCTGACCGTCGTGATCGCATGAGCGGTCTTGAGGCCGCCCTTGAGGAAGCCGACAGTGCCGTAATATTCGATGCTTTCGGTGGCGAAGGCATGGGCGGGCAGGCGCAGGCCGGGAAAGATCTCGGAACCGAACTGGCCCTGGAAGGCGATATTGTGGATGGTCAGCACGCTCGGCAGTTCCGGCGTCGGGTAATAGCGCATATAGACCGACGTCAGCGCCGCCTGCCAGTCGTGGGTGTGGACGAGATCCGGCCGCCAGCCGGGCATCAGGCCGGCGGCAATCTCGGAGGCGGCAAGCGACAGAGCGGCAAACCGGCGCCAGTTGTCCGGATAGTCCTTGCCGAGCGGATCGAGATAGGGGCCGCCCGGCCTGTCGTAATAGGCCGGCGCATCGAGGATGAGCAGATCGAGGCCTTCGTGTTCAACCTCGAGCACCGTCGCCCGCTCGCCGAGCAGGTCGGCGAATTCGAGCCTGGCGACCGGGTTGCGAATGACCTTCATGACGGCGGGATAGCCGGGCAGAAGGGTCTTGGTCTCGACCCCGAAGGCTTTGAGAGTAATCGGCAGGGCGCCTGACACATCGGCCAGGCCCCCTGTCTTGATCAAAGGGAAGACTTCGGACGAAACCGAAAGAACTTTCATAAGTCAGATATCCAGCTTGTCGATCATCGGTTGCGTGATCAGGCAGATGCCGCTTTCCGTCCGCCGGAAACGCTTGGCGTCGAGCTCGGGATCCTCGCCGACGACCAAGCCTTCCGGAATGACGACACCATGGTCGATCACCACATTCTTGAGCTGCGCGCGCCGTCCGATCTTCACGTTCGGCAGGATGACGGCGCCTTCCATCTTGGAGAAGGAGTTGGCCCTGACACCGGTGAAGAGCAGGCTGTTGTTCAGGCTGGCGCCGGAGATGATGCAGTCGCCCGACACGACGGAGGAGGTGGCCGAGCCGCGGCGATCCTCGTCGTCATGGACGAATTTCGCCGGCGGGGTGATCTCGGCATAGGTCCAGATCGGCCAGGACTTGTCGTAGATGTCGAGCTCCGGAACGATCGCCGTCAGGTCGATATTGGCCTGCCAATAGGCGTCGATCGTGCCGACGTCGCGCCAGTAAGGCTCGTGCTCGAAATCGGACCGGACGCAGGACTTGGCGAAGCGGTGGGCGACCGCCTTACCGTTCTTGACGATATAGGGGATGATGTCCTTGCCGAAGTCGCGGCTCGAGTTCGGATCGGCGGCGTCGCGGCGCAGCGCATCGAGCAGGAACTTGGTGTGGAAGACGTAGATGCCCATCGAGGCGAGGGCGAAATCCGGCTTGTCGGGAATGGGCGGCGGATCGGCCGGCTTCTCGACGAAGGCGATGATCTCGTCCTTCGCGTTGACGTGCATGACACCGAAGCCGGTCGCTTCCATGCGCGGCACTTCCAGGCAGCCGATGGTGACGTCGGCGCCGGAATCGACGTGCTGCTGCAGCATCCATTCATAGTCCATCTTGTAGACGTGGTCGCCGGCAAGCACCACCATGTATTCGACGCCGTAATCCTGGATGATGTCGATGTTCTGATAGACGGCGTCGGCGGTGCCCTCGTACCATTGCGTCTCGGAGACGCGCTGGCTGGCGGGCAGGATGTCGAAGCTCTCGTTGCGCTCGGGGCGGAAGAAGTTCCAGCCACGCTGCATGTGGCGGATCAGCGAATGCGCCTTGTATTGCGTGGCGACGCCGATGCGGCGGATACCGGAATTCAGGGCGTTCGACAGGGCGAAATCGATGATGCGAGCCTTGCCGCCGAAATAGACGGCCGGCTTGGCACGCCGGTCGGTGAGTTCCTTGAGACGGCTTCCCCTACCGCCCGCCAGAACATAAGCCATTGCATCGCGGGCAAGTGGCTGAACGCGTTTTTCTACCATTTTCTCCTCCCACCAGTCACTAATTTTCAGGTTCAAGCATGATTGTCGCCAAGGGCGGCAAGGTGATCGAGCAGGTGATGTTGCCGCCGGCATCGACGGCCTGCACGCGCCCGCCATTGCCCTTGCCGCTGCCGCCATAGATGTCGGCATCGGTGTTCAGGATTTCCCGCCAGCGGCCTGCGGACGGCAGGCGGATCGAGTAGTTCTCGCGGTAGACAGGGGTGAAATTGGTGATGACGGCGACCGGCTTCTGGCCCGGCGCCTTGCGCAGCCAGGCAAAGACGGAATTCTGATGGTCGTCGGCGACCAGCCATTCGAAGCCTTCGCCTTCGCAGTCACGCTCATGCAGAGCCGGCTTGCTGCGATAGGTGAAATTGAGGTCGCGCACCAGGCGCCGCATGCCCTCGTGCATACGATACTGAAGGAGGTTCCAGTCGAGCGACCTCTCCTCGCTCCACTCGCTCCACTGGGCGAATTCCTGGCCCATGAACAGGAGCTTCTTGCCGGGATAGCCCCACATATAGGCGTAGTAGGCGCGCAGATTGGCGAATTTCTGCCAGTCGTCGCCCGGCATCTTGGCGATCAGCGAACCTTTTCCATGGACGACCTCGTCATGCGAGAGCGGCAGGACGAAATTTTCCGAATAGGCGTAGAGCAGGCCGAAGGTCAGCTCGTTGTGATGGTGCCCGCGGTAGATGGGATCGCGGCTCATGTAGCTCAGCGTGTCATGCATGAAGCCCATGTTCCACTTGAAGCCGAAGCCCAGGCCGCCTTCATGTACGGGCTGCGAGACCTTCGGCCAGGAGGTCGATTCCTCGGCGATGGTCATGACGTTGGGATGCTGGCCGTAGATGCGGATGTTGAGATCCTGCAGAAAGCGGACCGCCTCGAGGTTCTCGTTGCCGCCATATTCGTTGGGGATCCATTCGCCGTGTTTGCGCGAATAATCGAGATAGAGCATCGAGGCGACGGCATCGACGCGCAGGCCGTCGAGATGGAATTTCTCGGCCCAGTAAAGCGCATTGTTGACGAGATAGGAAACGACCTCGGTGCGGCCGAAATTGTAGATCGCCGTGCTCCAGTCGGGATGGAAGCCCTTGCGCGGGTCTTCGTGCTCGTAGAGTGCGGTACCGTCGAACCAGCCGAGGCCGTGTTCGTCGGTCGGGAAATGCGCCGGCACCCAGTCGAGGATGACGCCGATGCCGACCTTGTGGCAGCCGTTGACGAAACGGGCGAAACCTTCCGGTTCGCCGAAACGAGCGGTCGGCGCGTAGAGGCCGGTCGTCTGGTAACCCCAGGAGGGGTCATAGGGGTGCTCGGTGATCGGCAGGAACTCGATATGGGTGAAGCCCATATCGGCGCAATAGGGGATGAGGCTGGAGGCGAGCTCGTCCCAGGACAGCATCGTGCCGTCCTGCCGGCGCTGCCAGGAGGCGGCATGCACCTCGTAGATCGAGATCGGCTGGCGGCGCTTGTCGGTCTCGCGCCAGTGCTTCAGATGGGCTTCGTCTTCCCACTCCTGCTCCAGCTCGGCGGCGGTGATGGAGGCGGTTTTCGGCCGGAGCTCGCTGCGGCGAGCGAAGGGATCGGCCTTCAGCGGCAGCAATACGCCGTCCTGGCCGCGGATCTCGAACTTGTAGGCAACGCCGATCGGGACGTCGGGGGCGAATATTTCCCAGATGCCGCTATCGGAACGGAAGCGCATGACGTGGCGACGGCCGTCCCAATTGTTGAAATCACCGACGACGGAGACGCGCTGCGCATTCGGGGCCCAGACGGCGAAATGGATACCCTGGGCGCCATCATGCTTGATGAGATGGGCGCCCATCTTGTCGAACAGGCGCAGGTGCGAGCCCTGGCGGGCAAAATAATCGTCCATCGGCCCGAGCACCGGACCGAAACTGTAAGGATCGGTGACAGCCCATTCGGCATCGCCGCGCCGGGCGCGATAGCGCACCGGCTGGAGCTTGGTCAGGGAAACCGGGCCGGCGAAGACGCCGTCGGCATGGAGCTGTTTCAACTCGCCGATGACGCTGCCATCGAGCGTCATGGCGGTCACTTCCTCGGCGCCCGGGATGAAACACCGGGCGACGAAAACGTCGCCGGCCTGGTGCACACCGAGGACGGCAAAGGGATTGGAATGCGAGCCGGCAAGGATCGCCGCGATTTCATCTGCCGAAATTTCCCAGGAAAGCTTTACTTCAGGGACGGTTTTCGGCGTTTTCATCCGGCTCTCCAGATTTCGTCTGCATATTGCCTGATCGTACGGTCGGAAGAAAACCAGCCCATCCGCGCCGTATTGTTGATCGTCTTTGTGTACCAGGCGGACTGGTTGGTCCAGATCTGGTCGACTTCGCGCTGTGCCTGGGCATAGGCGTCGAAATCGGCGGCGACCATGAACCAGTCGTGCGAATAGATGCCGTCGATCAGTGCGGTGTAGCGATTGCGGTCATCAGGCGAGAAGACGCCGGAGCCGATGGCGGCGAGCGCCTGGGCGAGCTCGCGCGACCCCTCGATGATGGCGCGGGGATTGTGGCCATCACTGCGGACCTTCGACACCTCGTCGGCCTTGAGGCCGAAGATGACGATGTTGTCCTCGCCGACATTGTCGCGCATCTCGACATTGGCGCCATCGAGCGTGCCGATCGTCAGTGCGCCGTTGAGGCCGAACTTCATGTTGCCGGTGCCGGATGCTTCCATGCCGGCGGTCGAAATCTGCTCGGACAGGTCGGCGGCCGGAACCATGACTTCGGCGAGCGAAACATTGTAGTTCGGTACGAAGACGACCTTCAGGAGGCCGCGGACCGACGGGTCGTTGTTGATCGTGCGGGCGACGTCGTTGATCAGCTTGATGATCAGCTTGGCATTGTAATAACTCGGCGCTGCCTTGCCGGCGAAGAGTTTTACACGCGGCACCCAATCCAGCTCCGGATGCGAGCGGATCTGGTCGTAGAGCGCGACGGCCTCGATGATGTTCAGCAGCTGGCGCTTGTATTCGTGGATGCGCTTGATCTGGATGTCGAACATCGCCGAGGGATCAAGCTTCACGCCCATGCGGCTGGCAACGAGATTGGAGAGCGCTACCTTGTTGGCCCGCTTCACCGCGGCGAACTTCTGCTGGAAGGTCGGGTCGGAGGCGAACTTGTCGAGCGGCGTCAGCTTCTCGGCATCGTCAAGGAATTCGTCGCCGATCGCCTCGCGAATCAGGCTGGTGAGACCCGGATTGCACTGCTGCAGCCAGCGGCGCGGCGTGATGCCGTTGGTCTTGTTGTTGATACGGTCGGGATAGAGCTTGTGCAGGTCGGCAAAGACCGTGACCTTCATCAGGTCGGTGTGCAGGGCCGAGACGCCGTTGATCGAATGCGAGCCGACGAAAGCGAGGTTGCCCATGCGCACGCGGCGGTCGCCGCTTTCATCGATCAGCGAGATCGAGCGGATTTCCCCATCGGTGAAATTCTTGCCCTTGCGCGCGTCGATCAGGATCTTGGCATTGATCGCATAGATGATCTGCATGTGGCGCGGCAGCAGACGCTCGAACAGCGGCACCGACCAACTTTCCAGCGCTTCGGGCAGAAGTGTGTGGTTGGTGTAGGAGAAGGTATGGCGGGTGATTTCCCAGGCCTGGTCGAAATCCATTCCGTGGACGTCACAGAGCAGGCGCATGAGTTCGGCGACCGAGACGGCGGGATGGGTGTCGTTCAGCTGGATTGCCACCTTGTCCGGCAGCGAGGTGAAATCGTCATATTGCTGCAGATGGCGGCGCAGGATGTCCTGCAGCGAGGCCGACGAGAAGAAGAATTCCTGGCGCAGGCGCAGTTCCTGACCGGCCGGGGTGGCGTCGGCGGGATAGAGAACCCGGGTCAGGCTTTCGGCCTTGTTGCTTTCACGCAGCGCTCCGATGTGGTCGCCGGCGTTGAAGGCATCGAGCAGGATCGGATCGATCGGCTGCGCCGACCAGAGGCGCAGCGTGTTGACGCGCTTGCCGCGCCAGCCGACGGCCGGCGTGTCGAAGGCGGCGGCGATGACGCGCTCGGCGGGTTTCCAGACGTAGCGCGGCTGGTCGTCATGGGTGGTGATGAATTCGACGGCGCCGCCGAAGCCGATTTCATAGGAGCTTTCGCGGCGCTCGAACTCCCAGGGATTGCCGTGGGCGAGCCAGTTTTCCGGCAGTTCCACCTGCCAGCCGTCGGCCATCTGCTGGCGAAACAGGCCGTGGACATAGCGGATGCCGTAACCATAGGCGGGCACGTCGACGGTTGCCATGCTTTCCATGAAACAGGCCGCCAGACGACCGAGGCCGCCGTTGCCGAGTGCGGCATCCGGCTCCAGCCCGGCGATGACGTTGACGTCGACGCCGAGCGAGGCGAGGGCATCGCGCACCTCCTCCATCAGGCCGAGGTTCGAGACGGCGTCGCGCATCAGGCGGCCGATCAGGAATTCGAGGGAGAGATAATAGACGCGCTTGGCGCCGGTCGCATAAACCTCGCGGGTGGAGGCCATCCACCGATCGATGATGCGGTCGCGGACCACCAGGATCGTCGCCGTCAGCCAGTCATGCGGCTTTGCCACCTTGGCGTCCTTGCCGATGCGGTAGGTCAGGCGTTCGATGATTTCTTCGGCGAGAATTTCCGGCCTTGAACTGCGGGGAGCGGGAGAGGGGATAACCGGCTTGGAAACGGTATTCATGGTCAGATCTCGCCAATTTTAATTTGGTTTCAGGATGTTATGCCTGATTTAATCGATTTGTCGCCTGTGCTCCGACAGTTTATGCATCGTTAGGAAGCACTTGCAACAAAGGATTTGGACAAACGAAAAATTTGCGAAACCTTCATATTCACGGGGCTTGAGGGTATTGATTTCAATCGCTTTTCCCGATCAGATGGGTTGGACGAGAATAACGAAAAGCCGCGCCGGTTTGTTCCGGAGCGGCTTTTCCTTTGCCCTTTTTCGTAGCGGTATGCTCAGTTCGTCAGACGTGTCAGCTGAGCGGAGGCTTTCGCACCGATCGCCTGAAAGGCCGCAAGGAGGTCTTCCATTTTTTCAGCCTGGAAATAATGGGAGTCGTCGGAGGCGCAATAATGCAACAGCGCCTGTCCGCCTGCGGGTGCCATAAAGGCAATCGTATAGATTTCGATGCCTTTAGATTTCGCGTCGTCGCATGTCTTTTTCGTCGCGGTGTCGTAGGAACGGCCGCCGCCGCTATCATTGTTATTGTCGCCGTCCGTCATAAAGACGATGTACTTCTTGGGCACTTGCCCGGTCTTCTGCCGGTGGGCGGCGTCTTCGGCGTCATTGCCCGCGGCGTTCTTGGCGGTGAGAGACGTGTAAGCCGTGTTCACTGCGCCGCTGGAATTCGTGCCACCTCCCGACTGAAGCGCGTTGACATAGCTCGTGACAGCGGCAGTTCCCCAGGCGAGGCTGCTGGCGGGGTATTCAACAATATCATAGGATACCGCGCCTGTGCGGACATATTCGGCATTGGGATCCGCGCTATCGAGCTGACCAAAGAGTTTGTCGGCGGCGAGCTTCAGCGCTTCTATCTTTGTGTAATAACGCGTACGCGTGCCGGTGCAGGTGTCGTAAATTGTCTTACCGTTTTTGTTGGGGTGAGGGTTGCATTTGTAGGTGTATGATTCCGTCGTGAGGGTCGCGGTATCCTCTCCCATCGACCCCGACTTATCGAGTGCGAGGAACATAGAGATCGAGCCCTGGGTCTGTGAGTGACCACCGACCGTCGTGCCTGACGTCGAGAGATGCTGCGTGCTGAAGCCGACCGCCTGCATCAGCGGGTTGACCGTGAGGTCGTAACTCGGTGAAACCGTCACCTGATAGGATGTCGACTTGCCCGATGTCGTCGTCAGGACACTGACGCTCGTCGTGTTCTTGATATCGGTGCCGCTCTGCAGGTAATTCGCCATTTGCCCGGCAACGAAATTCTGCGCAAAGGCCTCGGCCTGCGACGTTTGGATCGTGCCGTTTGCCAGGGCGGTGGCGGTCGCGAGCGCCGCCGAATCAGCGGCCTCCTGCAACTGCTGCTTCGAGAGCAGCATATCGCCCACCTGGATCGCCATGCCGGCTGCTCCGAAAAGGACGGGCAGCAGGATAGCCGTCATCATACCGAAATTACCGCCACGGTCGCTCAACATGCGACGCAGGCAGGGATGCAAAAAGGAGGTGCTCATCATGTTCACCCAACTGGAAACCCTGTGAGGTGATATTAGGCACGTCTCTCCTTTCCGCGGTCCTTACGGCGTCAATAGAATTTTAACGAATCGGCGGATTTTTCCAGTTTTGGGATTATTTCAGCGGGATGACGTCGACCGCCTGGACAGCGCGCTGGCCGCCATAGCTTTTTAGCACGCCGATGACGGGAACGACGTCGGAATAGTCCCGGCCATAGGCGACGACGATGTGGTCCATGCCGGCGGGGATGTTGTTGGTCGGGTCGAGTTCGATCCAGCCGATCGTCTCGCCGCACCAGATCCGCACCCAGGCATGCATGGCGTCGGCCCCTTCCAGCCGCTCCTTGCCGGGCGGCGGGATGGTGCGCAGGAAGCCGGAGACGTAGCCGGCCGGAATGCCGAGGCTTCGAAGCGCCAGGATCATGATGTGGGTGAAATCCTGGCAGACGCCGCGCTTCAATCGGAACGCCTCGAGCGGCGTCGTGTCCACCGTCGTCGCATCGGGATCGTAGGTGAAATCCTTGTTGATGCGAGCGCAGAGCGCATGGGCGATCTGCATCGCCGTCAGCGTCGGCAGGGCACAGCCTCGCGCATAGTCGCTGATCTCGCGTGCCTGGGTGAGGCGCGGGCTGTCGCCAAGGAAGTGGTGCGGCGAATCCGGTGCCAACGACCAGATGCCTGATATCTCCTCCGGCAGGTCGGCAAGCAGCGGCGAGAAATCGGCGGCGATCGGCTGGCTTTCCACCTGCACGCGGGCCTGCATGCGAATGTCGAGTGTTTCGTGCGGCGCACGCAGCATGAAGGAGGTGGCGGGATGATGGAAGAAATCGACGAAATGCGCCTGCTCATCCGGCGTCGGCGAGACGGTGATCGAGCCGGCGACCAGGCGCTGGCGGTTCGCCAGCGACAGCGGCATCAGCCGCATGACGTGGCGGGCGCCGGAGGCCGGCACGTCGTAGCTGTAACCCATGCGGAGAGTGAGATCGTAGAGCATTGACGTCACCCGAGATAGGTCTGGGCGAGCAGATCGGAAAGCTGCTCCAGTTCGCGTTCGAGCCGCTGATAGACCTCGACGCCCATGCCCTCCGGGGTCATCACCGCCAGGCCGGAATGGAGCCGCATCGCTTCGCGGTAGAAGGGTGACATCTGGCCGTTGATCAGGGCATTCGGCAGTTGCTCGACCTCGTGGTGGATCTCGTTCACCTGGAAGAGGACCGAGCGGGGGTTGAGGGGGTCGAGCGCCAAGAGATCGGTGACGGTCAGCCGCGCCGTGTTGACGTTGTAGCGGCGGCGGTGAGTCATGACGCTGTCGCCGATCTCGAGCAGCATGTCGAGCGCGCCGTCCGGCGCTTCCGGGCCGGACATGTGGCCAAGCAGGCGCGTCATGTGCAGGCCGCGCTCGATATAACGGCCGAGCGAAAGGAAGCGCCAGCCGGTGAAGCGGTACATGTTCTCGTGGACGAGGCCGGCGAAGCCCGCAAGCTTGCGCAGAAGGATCGTCATCGCATGGCTGGCGTCATCGCCGGCAGAGACGGTGACGTGAAAGCGGCGGGCGGTCTTGGCGAGATCGTTGAGCGCCAGCCAGCCGTCCGGAGAGAAACGGTCGCGGATGTTGCTTGCCGAATAAACGGCGCTGTCGATGTTGCGCAGGAGCGTTTCCGGCACGGGTTCGGCGGTATCGATATCGACGGCCGTCAGATATTCGGAGACATCGGCAAGCAGCGGCTGGCTTGGATCGGCCGCTTCGGCGAAACGTGCATGCCAGGCGCGCAGGATGCGCAGCGCCCCTTCGGCGCGTTCGATGTAGCGGCCGAGCCAGAACAGATTGTCGGCTGCCCGGCTCGGCAGGCTGCCCGGCATGTTGCGGGTGAAGCTGCCCTCGGCCGGCAGTAGCGTGTGGCGCTCGACCGGCTTGTCGCTGACGATCCAGACGTCGGCGGCCGCGCCGCCCGACTGCATGGCGATCGCCGCGACATCGGCTCCGGAGCCGATACGGGCAAAACCGCCGGGCATGATCTGCCAACCGTTTGCCGTGCGGGCGGCGAAAACGCGCAGCGACATCGGCCGCGGCACGAGCTTGCCGTCCACCCAGGCGGGCGTCGTCGAAAGCGTGACGACTTCCTGGCCGACCAGTTTCGGGCCGTCCGAACTCAGCCAGTCGGTGATGGAATCCTTGGCCGTCGCACGCAGCGACGAGCCGAGCACGGATTCGCCGTTGTCGTCGAAGAAGGGTGCCCGGGAATAGGCTGGGCCGATCACCATCTTCTCGATGTTTTTTGCGACGTGCTCGCGCTCTTCCTTCTGACCGCACCACCAGGTGGCGATCGAAGGGAGGTGCAGATCCTCGCCCAGCAGGCGGCGACAGATGGTCGGCATGAAGGCCAGCAGCGCCCGGGTTTCGAGAACCCCGGTGCCGAGCGCATTGACGATGGTGACGCTTTCGGCGCGCAGCGCTTCCACGAGGCCGGGCGTGCCGATATGCGAATTCTGGTTCAGCTCAAGCGGGTCGGCAAAGGCCGAATCGAGACGACGCCAGAGCACGCCGATCGGCTTCAGGCCGGCGACGGTGCGCACCATGACGCGGCCCTTGACGACGGTGAGGTCCTCGCCCTCGAGCAGCATGAAGCCGAGGTAGCGGGCGATGTAGGCGTGCTCGTAATAGGTCTCGTTGGCGGGGCCGGGCGTCAGCACGGCGATGCGGTCGTCGCCCGAATGTTTCATGCCCTGCAGCGCGTCGCGGAAGGCGCCGAAGAAGGAGGCGAGGCGGTGAACCGGAGTTTCGGCGTAGATATCCGAGAAGGCCCGGGTCGTCGCAACGCGGCTTTCCAGCGCGAAGCCGGCGCCTGACGGCGCCTGCGTCCTGTCGGCCAGCACCCACCAGTTGCCGTCAGGTCCGCGGCCGATCTCGAAGGCGCAGAAATGCAGATAGTGGCCGGAACCCGGCCGGATGCCGGCGAGCGGGCGCTGGAATTCGGGATTGGCGGCGATCAGCGCCGGTGGCAGGACGCCTTCCTCCACCAGCCGGTTGTCGCCGTAGATATCGGCAACGATCGCCTCCAGCAGGTCGGCGCGCTGGACGAGGCCCGCCGACAGCGTCTGCCATTCGCGCTCATCGATCAGCACGGGGATGTGCGAAATCGGCCAGGCGCGTTCGCCGGTGCCCTTGCTGCCATAGGCGCGGTAGAAGACGCCGGCATCGCGCAGGTAGCGGTCGGCGCGGGCGAAGCGCTCGGCGAGATCCTTTTCCGGCATTGCGCTCAGATGCGAGAGGAAACGCTGCCAGACGGGGCGGACTACGCCTTTGTTGTCGACCATCTCGTCAGCGGTACCAGGAAGCGGCGCATAGTCGAAGGCCGCATCCTTGATGCGGTCCTCTGCCTCTCCCCTGCGTTCCACTGCCGGCCTCTTACCCATCAAAACCCAAGCCCTAAACCCCCGGCCCTCACCTCAGCCTTAAATTCCGGCGGGCCGCCGCAGATCCAGCGTCAGCGGGAATTCAAGCGAACCCGTCTCGGCACGCGGGATATAGCCGCCCGCCGTATGTCCCCACGGCTCGAAGCGGGCGAGCCGCCTTGCTTCCGCCTCGTTGCCGTTGACCGGGAAGGTGTCATAGGTCCGGCCGCCCGGATGGGCAACATGATAGATGCAGCCACCGATCGAACGCTTCGACCATGTATCATAAATGTCAAAAGTCAAAGGTGTGTTGATCGGCAGGACGGGATGCAGGCCGGAGGCCGGCTGCCACGCCTTGTAACGGACGCCGGCGACCGACACGCCCGACGTGCCGGTCGGTGTCAGCGGCAGGGTGCGGCCATTGCAGGTGACGGTATAGCGCGCCGTATTGCTGGTTTCGAGCCGCACCTGAAGGCGTTCGACAGAGCTGTCGACGTAGCGCACGGTGCCGCCCGGCGCGCCTTCCTCACCCATGACGTGCCAGGGCTCCAGCGCCTGGCGCAGTTCCAGCTTCGAGCCCTCATATTCGACTTCGCCGCAGAAGGGGAAGCGGAATTCAAGCTGGGCCTTGAACCATTCCGGGCTGACGTCGAAGCCGTTTTCGCGAAGGTCGGCGAGCACGTCGAGGAAATCGGTCCAGACGAAATGCGGCAGCATGAAACGGTCGTGCAGGGTCGTGCCCCAGCGGACGAATTTGCCGTCGACGGGATTGACCCAGAAGCGGGCGATCAGTGCGCGCACCAGCAGTTGCTGGGCAAGCGACATGCGGGCGTTCGGCGGCATCTCGAAGCCGCGGAACTCGATGAGGCCGAGCCGTCCGGTCGGGCCGTCGGGCGAGAACAGCTTGTCGATGCAGATCTCGGCGCGATGGGTGTTGCCGGTGACGTCGGTTAACAGGTTGCGGAACAGGCGATCGACGAGCCAGGGCAACGGCTGCTGGCCGCGGCCGGGGGCAGCGATCTGCGCCATGGCGATCTCCAGCTCGTAGAGGCCGTCGTGACGGGCCTCGTCGATGCGCGGCGCCTGGCTGGTCGGGCCGATGAACATGCCGGAGAAGAGGTAGGAGAGCGAGGGATGGCGCTGCCAGTGGAGGACGACGCTCTTCAAGAGATCGGGACGGCGCAGGAAGGGACTGTTGTTCGGATTGGCGCTGCCGACGACGACGTGGTTGCCGCCGCCGGTGCCGGTATGGCGGCCGTCGATCATGAACTTGTCGGCGCCGAGCCGGGTGGCGCGCGCCTCTTCATAGATCGCCGTGGTGATATCGACGCATTCCTTCCAGTTCGAGGCCGGATGGATGTTGACCTCGATGACGCCGGGATCCGGGGCGACGCGGATGACGTTGATGCGCTCATCCTGCGGCGGCGGATAACCTTCGATATGGACGGGAAGCTTGAGTTCGGCGGCGGCGTTTTCGGCCGCGGCAATCAGCTCGAGATAATCCTCGATGCGTTCGACCGGCGGCATGAAGACGCAGAGCCTGCCGTCGCGCGGCTCGACCGACATGGCGGTGCGCACGGCGCCGCCAATTTCACCGAGCGTCTGTTCGATCCGGCCGCGATTGCTCTCGTCGGCGTGGAAGGAGGCTTCCGGCATGGCTCGGCCGGCCGGTACGAAAACATCAGGCAGCGGTTCGCGCGGGATGGTCGGATCGGCAGGGTGGATATAGGGATAACGCGCCGGGGGAACATAGGGCAGCGTGCCGAGCGGCAGGCGGTAACCGATCGGGCTGTCGCCTGGAACGAGGAAGATCTTGCCACGGCGGGTGCGCCATTTCTCGCTGATCCAGACGCGTGTTTCGGCCGCCTTGGCGTTCCATGCCTGAACCGGAAGGAGGTAACCTGTGGGGACGGTGAGGCCACGGGCGAAGACGCGCGCGATGCGGTTGCGCTCCTCGGGATCTTTCAGTTTCGAATTCGCGGGATCGACGTTTTCGGGAAGATTACCTTCCTTGATGATCCAGTCGGCAGTATCCTCATAGGCCGGCTGCACCATGTCAGGCTTGATCGCCAGTTCCTTGGCGATCGCCGTCAGAAGCTTCTCGGCATCCTCGGCCGCAACACCAGTATCCTTGCCTTCGGCGGCCACCAGATCGAGGTTCTGCCAGATCGGCTTGCCGTCGCGGCGCCAGTAGAGCGAGAAGGTCCAGCGCGGCAGGCTTTCGCCCGGATACCATTTGCCCTGGCCGTAATGCAGGAAGCCGCCGGGGGCAAAGCGTTCGTGCAGCCGGCGGATCAGGCTGTCGGCCTTTTCGCGCTTGGTCGGGCCGACGGCGGCGGTGTTCCATTCCTCGGACTGGAAATCGTCGATCGAAACGAAGGTCGGCTCGCCGCCCATCGTCAGATGCACGTCCTCGGCTTCGAGGACGCGATCGACCTTCTCGCCGAGTTCGTTGAGTTCGTCCCAGCTTTCATCGGAGAAGGGCTTGGTGATGCGCGGATGTTCGGCAACGCGCGAGACCTTCATGTCGAAGGCGAATTCGGTTTCGGCCTCGCCGAAATAACCACCGGAGATAGGAGCGGCGTTGCGGTAATGCGGCGTGGCGGCAAGCGGGATATGGCTTTCGCCGGTCAAGAGGCCGGAGGTCGGATCGAGGCCGACCCAGCCTGCGCCGGGCAGATAGACTTCCGCCCAGGCATGCAGGTCGGTGAAATCGACTTCGGTGCCGGAGGGCCCGTCGAGCGCCTTCAGGTCCGGTGTCAGCTGAATGAGGTAACCGGAAACGAAGCGGGCGGCCAGGCCGAGATGGCGAAGGATCTGAACGAGCAGCCAGCTGGTGTCGCGGCAGGAGCCTTTGGCGCTTTCCAGCGTCTCCTCCGGCGTCTGCACGCCGGTTTCCATGCGGATGACATAGCCGATCTGCCGCTGCAGACGGGCATTCAGGCCGACGATCATATCGACCGTCGGCTGACCGGGCGACCAGTCGAGCGTCGGCAGCAGCGCCTTCAGGCGCGGGCCGGCCGGCTCCGGCGTCATGTAGATCGACAGATCCTCCTGGATCGTTTCCGGATATCCGAAGGGCCACTTGGTCGCCTCTTCCTCGACGAAGAAGTCGAAGGGATTATAAACCGTCATGTCGGCGACGAGATCGACCTCGATCTTGAACTCCGTCACCGGATCCGGAAAGACGTAGCGGGCAAGGTAATTGCCGTAGGGATCCTGCTGCAGGTTGACGAAATGGTTGGAGGGCGTGATCTTCAGCGAGTGGCTGAGCACTCGTGTCTTCGAATGCGAGGCAGGTTTCAGCCGGATGATCTGTGGGCCGAGGCGGACCGGCTTGTCATAGGTGTAATGCGTCAGATGATAGATGCTGGCTTTGATCGACATATTTCTCTTTTTTTCCGGCTCGCATCGTCGTGCGGCTTGCTGTTCCCGAAAATCAGTGTGTGCAATGCAGCGAAAGAAAGCAAGGTGGAAAGGTCAAACGAGCCGAAGGCTTTTACGCTGCCTTGGCGAAGGTGACGGCCGCCTTCAGGCCCTTGCCGTCCGTACCCGGCTCCAGCGTCAGGTCGGCATTGAAAAGATTGGCGATTTCTTCGACGATCGGCAGGCCGAGGCCGGCGCCGGGCGCGCCGGAATCATGGCCGCGCGAAAAACGCTGGCGTACCGCCTCCAGCTTCTCGCGCGGAATGCCGGGGCCATTATCCTCGACTTCGAGGCGGATCGTCTCTGACGCAGCGATAATGCGGACGGTGACCTCAGCCCCGTTGCCGGCATAGGCGATGGCATTGCCGGCGAGGTTGCGCAGCATTTCGCCGATCAGCAGCGGCTCGGCGCGGATCATCGCCGGGCTCTCGCCCTCGAAGCCGAGATCGATGCCGGCGACGGCCGCCGTCGGGATCTGCTCGCCGGTGATTTCCTGGGCGATTGCGGCAAGATCGATGGCGGAGGCGGTCAGCGCTTCCTTGGCTGTGGCGGCGTCGATCTTGGCCATCAGGAGCAACTGAGCGAGGATGCGCTCGGCATGCGCCACCGCCTGATCGCCCTTCAGCGCCGCCGCCTGCGCCTCATCCAGCGAGCCGGCGCGGGCGGAAAGAGCAAGCTGGGTGCGGATGATCGCCAGCGGTGTGCGCAGCTGATGGCTGGCATTGCCGGTGAAATGGCGCAGCGCATCGAGCGCCGATTGCAGGCGGACCATGAAGGAATTGACCGTATCGACCAGCGGCTCGACCTCGCTTGGCACAGTCTGCTTGATTGGATGCAGGTCATCGGGGCTGCGTTCGCCGATGGCGTCGCCGAGCTTATAGAGCGGGCGGAGCGCCACCGTCACCGAAATCCAGACGATGACGGCCGCGCCCGCAATCATGAAGGCGAGGCGCAATGCCGAGCGGACGAGGATTGCCCGCGCCAGCTGGCGGCGGGCGATGGTGGTTTCGGCGACCGTTACCACGAAGGGCACGGAGCGGATGCCCGTCGAGGCTGAGCGTTCGAGTGTGGCGACACGGATCGGCTCGCCGCGGAAGGTGTCGTCGGCGAAGGCGGCAGCATTGGGCGGCGTCTTCTTCAGGACCGGCAACGACTGGTAGCCAGTGATGAATTGGCCCGGCGGGCCGTCGACGCGATAGAAGACGCGATCCTGCGCGGCAGAGGTCAGCATTTCAAGCGCGACATAGGGGATATCGACCTGCAGCGTGCCGTCCTCGGCGACGACGACGCGTTCGGCGATCGCCAGCGCCGAACCGGCGAGCACGCGGTCGGAGACGATGTTCGAGGTCTGGACCGCCTCGCGATAGGTATCGGCAAGCGCCAGCGTGCCGATCACGGCGGTGGAGACGAGCAGCCAGAAGAGCAGCCGGCGCCGGAGGGAATAGGCGGCTTTCATGAGGCCTCGGGCAGCTTGTCGAGATAATAGCCGATGCCGCGGGCAGTCTTGACGGTCAGGCCGTGCGGCGAGAGACGCTTTCTCAAGCGGCTGACATATTGCTCGATGGCGTTTGCGGAAATGTCGTCGTCGAAGGCCGTCAGCGACTGGATGATCGCTTCCTTGGCGACGACCTTGCCGGCCCGCATGAAGAGGATTTCGAGCAGGCCGAGCTCGCGGGCGGGAATATCGAGGGGTGCGGCGCCTGATGAAAAGGTGCGGGAATTGAGATCGAAAGAAATGCCGCCGAAACCGACGGTCGCCGAACGCAGCCCCGCCTGGCGGCGCAGCAATACCCGCACACGCGCCTCGAATTCGGCGATGTCGAAGGGTTTGATCAGGTAATCGTCAGCGCCGAGGTCGAGGCCCTTCACCCTTTCTTCCGGCGTGCCGCGCGCCGTCAGGATGAGGACGGCAGCCTGGTTCTGGCGGGCGCGCATGGCACGCAGCACGTCGAGCCCGTCCATCTCGGGCAGGTTGAGGTCGAGAATCACCAGATCGAAATTTTCCGCAGCAATGACCGCATTGGCGGATGCGCCGTCATGGACGACATCGACGGCGTGGCCCGTGCCGCGCAAGATCGCCGACAGGCCGTCGGCCAGCGCGATATTGTCTTCGGTGAGCAGGATGCGCACGAATGTCCCCCTGTTTTTCAAAGGAGATTACAGAGGTGGCGGAGCGATGTCACAGCGATTTTGCAGCTTACAGCGCAGCGGGTCCTTCAGACGCGCAAAATACGCTGTGGCACTTTAATCCTCGCATCGAGCTTTGCGAAAATCGATTCCGATTTCCGGCCGATGCGCCACCGAATGCCGGGAAAGACTGGCGTCAGCTCCCGGTCATTTCGATTCGTTCGCGCTGCGTCATTGCGGCGTTGAGGAGTCTTCGGAAGCGGGGATCGTCGCGGATGTTGTCGAGATCAGAATCATTGTCGAACCATTTGATATGGTAGACGGAGCTGTTCGGCAGCAGCTTCTCGAGAAGGTCGATCGCCTGGTCGGCGTCGCCGAGGACGGAATAGACACAGGCGAGATTATACTGGGCGACGATGTCGTCGGGATCGATGGCGATCGCGCGGGCCGCCCAGTCGCGGGCTCTCGTCACATCGCCCATATGGGCAAGCGCCAGCGCGCCACGATGGGCGGGGCCGGAATTTTCCGGATTGAGGTTCAGCGCGCGTTCGGCGCGCAGCAGGCCGAGGCGCGCCCAGTTTTCCGTGTCCAGCACACGGCCGAGCGAGCGGTAGGCGGACATCAGGTGGATCGGCGAAACATAGTCGTCAGGGCGGATCTCGGCGGCGCGGGTGAAGTATTGAACCGATTCGGCAAAGTTGCCGTGCATGAAGAAGAACCGGGCATAGTGGAAATTCGCCTCGAAGAGGTTGGGGTCGAGCGCCAAAGCCCGTTCGAAGGCCGCCGCCGCCCTGTCGTCATAGCCGCTCTGATGCAAGGCGAGACCATGGGAGGCGTGAGCCTCGGGAAGGTCGGGATCAAGTTCCAGGGCGCGGGCGCTCATCTCGAGAATGCGCCTCAGCGGCACGTCGTCTGGTGCCCAATCACGGATCGCCGCATCGCAATCGGCGATGCCGGCATAGGCGCGGGCATAGTCCGGGTCGAGCTCGACAGCCTTGCAGAACATCCGCCTTGCAAGCTGCAGATAGGATTTGGTCCAGGTGTGGGAGAGCTGGCGGCCTCTGAGGTAATAGGTATAGGCCTCGACATTGGCGGTCGGCTCATTGGCGATCGCTTTCTTCTCTTCCGGCAGCAGACGCACCTTCAACTGGCCGACGATCGCGTGAGTGATCTCGTCCTGAATGGCGAAGATGTCGGTCAGGTCGCGGTCGTAACGCTCGGCCCAGAGATGGTCGCCATTGGCGGTGTCGATCAGCTGACCGGAGATGCGCACGCGATTGCCGAAGATGCGCACGCTTCCCTCGAGCACGTAGCGCACGCCGAGTTCCTGGGCGAGCCGCTTCACTTTCACCGATATGCCCTTGTAGGTGAAGATGGTGTTGCGCGGCACGACGTGCAGGCTGGAGATCTTGGAGAGATCGGTGATGATGTCTTCGGTGATGCCGTCGGAGAAATAGTCCTGGTCGGCATCGCCGCTCATATTGGTGAAGGGCAGCACCGCAATGAAGCACGTGTTGCGGTTCTGCGCGACCAATTTCGCCGAGGAGGGCGGCGCCAAGCTGACAGTATAGACCTGAACGGGCTGCCTGATGTTCTTCAGCGTATGTTCGCCGATGAACTCGAAGCCAAGATTGAGGCGCGAGCCGACCTGATCGCGCACCGAGGCGGACACGGCGATGCCGCCGGGCGCTGCGATACGCTCGAGCCTGGCGGCGAGATTGACGCCATCGCCGAATATGTCGCCATTCTCGACGACGACGTCGCCGAGATTGATGCCGATGCGGAATTCGACGCGCTCGTCCTTGGGCACGCTCTCGTTGCGGGCCGCCATGCTGCGCTGGATCTCGGCGGCGCAGGCGACCGCATTCACCACGCTCTGGAATTCGGCAAGGATGCCGTCGCCGGTGAGTTTGACGATCCGGCCCTTGTAGTCGGCAATACGAATATCGACCAGTTCGCAGCGATGGCGGTTCAGCGCCTGCAACGTGCCGGATTCATCGATGCCCATCAGTCGGCTGTAGCCGACGACATCCGCAGCGAGAATAGCGCTCAGTCGTCGTTCCATGACCCCTCCCAGGATCTTCCCAGTTTAGTCTAGCTTTTTATAGAGTTTTTGTTGCGCGGAGTCGTCCCCCGAATAAGAAATTCGGGCGGTTTCGACGTTTTGACGCGGCAGCGCGACCATATAAGGTCGCCGATCTTCATCAATACTCTGAATGGGTGAAGGATGGTGCGCGGCGCTAATCCTTTGTGATGAAAAGGTAATTCTAATCGAAGAAATTCGGGTTTATTTCATCGGTCGATACTTCGGGGGCGGCACTATAAAAGTGGCCGTCGAGCGGTTTGGGGCTTGAAGCGGAGCCAGGGGTTGGGCCGGAAGACAATTGCGAGGGGTATCCGCCGTATGATTGTGATTCGCGGCTGCTTCGGTGGTTGCGATGAGGCCGGCGCCGGCTATTGTGGCGATGTTTCATGCGCGGCGGAGATTTTGGATGACAGGTTCGGCCCGGAATTTTCTGGAGTTTCACGATATTCCGGAGGCCGGGCTCCGATCGATTGTCGCTCGCGCCGGCGAACTCGCCAAAAGCTGGGATGAGCGCACCGTGCCGCAGAGCCTTGCGGGCAAACGTGTCGCGCTGATTGCCGACGATAGTGGCTGGCGTAATACCACTGCCTTTGATCTCGGCATTCAGGCAATGGGCGGTATTTGCGCGCATGTGCCGATCGGTTTCGATGTTAGGGAGGAGACCGGCGATCTCGCTGGTTATCTCGGCAACTGGTTCGATATGCTGGTGATCCGCACCAAGGCGCTTGCGACATTGAAGGCGACGGCGGCAGTCTCGCCGGTGCCTGTCATCAATGCGCGCACAGGCTCCAACCACCCTTGCGAGACGCTCGGTGACCTTGCCTATATTAGGAGCCGGCGCGGCTCGATCGACGGGTTGAAGGTCGTTGGCGTGGCGGCGGACGCAAATATCCTCCGCTCCTGGGCCGAAGCCTCGATTGCGCTGCCGATAGAGGTTGTGCAGGTCTTTCCCGAACGCTGGCACATCCGTGACGCTGCACTGCTCAACGGGCGTTTCCGTGTGAGCGCCGATATGGGCGAGCTATCGGACGCCGACGTCGTCATCACCGATTCATGGCCGGGCGATGCCGCCTCGGAGACGCTCGCCGGCTACCGGATCGGCGCCGACCTGCTCGATCGTTTGTCGGAGGATGCGATCTTCCTGCCGTGCCCGCCAGTCAGGCGTGGCCAGGAGGTGACGGCCGAAGCGATGGAACATCCGCGCTGCCAGAGCCGTGCCGCCAAAGCCTTTCTGCTGCATGCGCAGAATGCGCTGATGGAGTGGGTCGCCGCCTAGTCGGCGGCCTTGCTCCTCCCGGCGCGCTCAGGCATTGTTGCGGCATGAGGAGAGTTTTCATTTTGCTGCTGGCCTTCTGGCCGGGCGTCGCGCTCGCCGATCAGGCCTTCTATCCGGCGAAGTCGGGTCAGGCCGATGCGGCGGTGCTGACGGTTTACTCCTCGCTCGACGAGCCGCTGGCGCGGCCGATGATCCGCGGTTTCCAGGATGCCAATCCCGACGTTGCGGTCAAATACGAGGATATGCTGACCGGCGACATCTACGACCGGATCGTCAAGGAGACGGATGCCGGCGAGAAGACGGCGGATTTCGCTTTTTCCTCGGCGATGGATCTGCAGGTGAAGCTTTCCAACGACGGATATGCGCAGGTCAGCAACCTGCCGATGAGTGCAGCATGGCCGAAATGGGCGAACTGGCGCAACACCGCCTATGCGCTCACCTTCGAGCCGGCGGTGTTCGTCTATCACAAGCCGAGCTTTGTACATGAGCCGGTGCCGAGTTCGCGGGCGGAATTCGTCGACTATCTGAAACGCAAGGGCAACAAGGTCTATGGCCGGATCAGCACCTACGATATCGAACGCTCCGGGGTCGGCTTTCTGTTCATGGCGCGCGACCAGGAGCAATTCGGCGACATCTGGTCGGTGATCGGGGCGATGGGGGCTGCCGGCGTCAAGCTCTATTCGACGAGCTCGGCAATCCTCGAGCGCGTCGCCGACGGGCGCTTCGTGCTCGGCTACAACATTCTCGGCTCCTATGCGGCGGACTGGGCCTCGCGCTATCCCGATGTCGGCATCGTTCTGCCGAAGGATTACACGGTGGTGATGTCGCGGATCGGGCTGGTGCCGCAGGCGGCCGCCGAGCCGGAGCTCGGGCGGCGGTATCTCGCCTTCTTCATGTCGAAGGCGGGTCAGACGATCATGGCGCGGGAGCTGCAGATCCCGGCCGTCAGTCCTGAGGTGGCGGGGGAGAATACCGCCAATACGCTGCAGGAGCTGCTGGGCGCCCAGCTTCGGCCGGTGCCGGTCAGCCCCGGGCTGATGGTCTATCTCGACCAGGTGAAGCGGGCACGGCTCATCGCGCATTGGAATGAGGTCTTGCGCGCGCAGTGAAGGTGTTCCGCTTCCAGCTGCTTCGTCCTTTGAAGCTGGAAATCGGACTGCCGTCCGCCAATTACGGCAAAAAAGTGTCCGCTGCTGCTGGATATCTTGCCGATGTCAGCTAAATGACAGCTTGTTGTGGTGCCTTTGGCTACTTCTTCTCCGTGGAGGCGGAGAGCTGAAGCCTTGGGAGGTATTCCGCTCGTCATTCAGGACACTTGTGTCCGCTGATCAGCCATCCTCCCGATTCCCTGGAGAATAACGGGCGGTTTGCTCAGCCGCCGACGGAGGACACATCGTGAAGCATACGTTCATCGCAACCCTTTTTGCAGCTGTTATCGCGCTGCCGGCCTATGCGGCCGACTACACCATCATCGCGCCGGCCGCTCCCGGCGGCGGCTGGGACCAGACGGCTCGTTCGCTGCAGACCGCGCTGCAGCAGGAGAAGATCTCCGGCAACGTGCAGGTCCAGAACGTTCCGGGCGCCGGCGGCACCATCGGGCTTGCGCAGTTCAGCAGCCAGGCTGCAGGCAACCCGAATTCGCTGATCGTCGGCGGCTATGTGATGGTCGGCGCGATCCTCACCAACAAGTCGCCGGTGACGCTCAAGGACGTTACGCCGATTGCCCGGCTGACCGGCGAGTACGAAGCCGTCGTCGTTCCCGCCGCATCCGAGATCAAGACCATGGCCGATCTGGTTGCGGCGCTGAAGAAGGATCCGGGTTCGGTTTCCTGGGGCGGCGGTTCGGCCGGCGGTACCGATCACATCACCGTCGGCCTGATCGCTAAGGCGTCCGGCGTTGATCCGACCAAGATCAACTATGTCGCCTTCTCCGGCGGCGGTGAAGCACTCGCCGCCATTCTCGGCGGCCAGGTCACGGCCGGCGTCTCGAGCTACAGCGAGTTCCAATCGCAAGTGAAATCCGGCACGCTCCGCCTTCTCGCCGTTTCCAGCGACAAGCGTATCGACGGCGTCGATGCCCCGACGCTGAAGGAAGCCGGCACCGACGTCACCATCCAGAACTGGCGCATGGTTGCGGCTGCCCCCGGCCTGTCGGCTGAACAGGTCGCCGCCGTCACCGCCGATTTCGAGAAGCTGCATAGCTCGGCCACCTGGCAGGAAACCCTGAAGACCAAGGGCTGGGCCGACACCTATCTGTCCGGCGACGCCTTCAAGGCGCAGCTCGAAAAGGACGTCTCCGCCACCGAAGGCATTCTCAAAGAGATCGGACTTGTTCAATGAGCGAGGATAACACCTCCTCGGCAACCGAGCGCCGCCCTGATTGGGCGGCGTTCATCATTGCCGTTTTCCTCTTCGTCGTCGCCGGCGTGATGGCCTGGGATGCCTCGCATCTGAAAACGATCGCGCAATACGACCGCATTGGCCCGGCAACGGTGCCTGAAGTGGTGGCGTTCGGGCTCTTCTGTCTTGGGGTCTGGACCGTCGCCGAAGCCTGGCGCGGCGAGTTTCCGGAACGCGACCGGCAGGAAGTGGCGCCGGTCATCTGGATCGTCGCCGGTCTTGCCGCCCAGATGCTGCTTCTGCGCACCGCCGGCTTCTCGATTGCCACCGGTGTGCTGTTCGCACTGACGGCGCGCGGCTTCGGCAAGCGCAAGCTCTGGATCTCGCTGCCGTTCGGCATCGTTTTCAGCTTCGTCGTCTGGGCGATCTTCTCGCAGTTGCTGCAGCTGACGCTGCCGGCCGGCCCGCTCGAACATCTGTTCTTCTGACCGCGCGAGGCGCTGTCAGCTCTTTTGATTTTGCGCGGCGCCTGACCCCGAAACCGCAGGGTCGGGAATGCCGCTTGGGACACCAAGATGAGCACATTCGAATTCCTATGGCAGGGTATCCTGGTTGCGATGCAGCCGATGAACCTGGTTTATGCGCTGGTCGGCGTCACACTCGGCACCGCCGTCGGCGTGCTTCCCGGTATCGGCCCGGCCCTTACCGTGGCGCTGCTGTTGCCCGCCACCTACAAGCTCGATCCCGGCGGTTCGCTGATCATGTTCGCCGGCATCTACTACGGCGGCATGTATGGCGGCTCGACGACCTCGATCCTGCTCAACACGCCGGGTGAAAGCGCCTCGATCGTCACCGCGCTCGAGGGTAACAAGATGGCGCGCGCCGGCCGCGGCGGACCGGCGCTGGCGACGGCGGCGATCGGCTCCTTCGTCGCCGGCCTGCTCGCCACGCTCGGGCTTGCCTTCATCGCGCCCTATATCGTCAAGCTGGCGCTGGTCTTCGGACCACGCGAATATTTCGCGCTGATGGTGCTTGCCTTCGTCACCGTCTCCTCGGCCTTCGGCGATTCGGCATTGAGGGGTCTGACCTCTCTGTTCATCGGTTTTGCGCTTGCCATGGTCGGCATCGACCAGCAGACGGGCCAGGCACGGCTTTCCTTCGGCATCCCCGACCTGCTCGACGGAGTCGAGGTCACGACGCTGGCGGTGGCCATGTTTGCCATCGGCGAGACGCTCTACATCGCCGCGCAGGGCAACCGGATCGCGGAGAAGGTCGAGGCGGTCAAGGGTTCGCTGTGGATGAACGCGCAGGATTGGTCGCGCTCGTGGAAACCGTGGCTGCGCGGCACGCTGATCGGGTTCCCGATCGGCGCGATGCCGGCGGGCGGCGCCGAAATCGGCACCTTCCTCTCCTATGCCACTGAAAAGCGGCTGGCAAAGAACCCGGAAGAGTTCGGCCATGGCGCAATCGAAGGCGTGGCCGGTCCCGAGGCGGCCAACAACGCGTCGGCCGCCGGTACGCTGGTGCCGCTTCTGACGCTCGGCCTGCCGACGACGGCGACGGCGGCGATCATGCTTGCCGGCTTCCAGCAATACGGGCTGCAGCCCGGACCGCTGCTGTTTGCCACCAATCCGCAACTCGTCTGGGGCCTGATCGCCAGCCTGCTCATCGCCAATGCGATGCTCCTGGTGCTGAACCTGCCGATGATCGGGCTCTGGGTGCGGCTGCTGACCATTCCGAAACCGTGGCTCTACGCCGGCATCCTGCTGTTTGCAACGCTTGGGACGATCGGCGCCAATCCGTCGGTGTTCGAGCTCGGCATGCTGCTCGCCTTCGGCTTGCTCGGCTATGTGATGCGGCTCTTCGGCTATCCGATTGCGCCTGCCGTCGTCGGCCTGATCCTCGGGCCGCTGGCCGAACAGCAGCTGCGCCGTGCGCTGGCGATCAGCCAGGGCGACGTCACGACGCTGGTGATGTCGCCGATCGCGGCCGGTCTGCTCATCGTTGCGGCGGCCGCCTTCCTCATCCCGCTGATCCTGCGGCTGCGCGGCAGGGGCCAGGTGCTGTCGCAACTGGCGGCAAACGAAGACTAGCGCATCGGCCCGAAAATCGGAATCGATTTTCGGAAAACACGATGCGGGGATTGAAAGTGTTAGAGCGTCCTTTGTGGTCCGAAGAGACGCGGCGCTCTAAGAAGAAAAAGACGACCTTACCCCTCCCTCGAGGCCGGCCATGGAGACATGCGCCGGCCTCTCGTTTTTGCATGGCTGAGGTGATTTTCTGAGCATTGTGGAGGTATGGGCGCGATGCCATCTATAGGTAGTCAATCATAGAGCAAGAGGAAAAGGACAATGTCCGCCATCCGCAATTCAGTCCGTACAGGTTTCTTTGGCCGCGCCTTTGCGGTGCTGGGCGCCGCAAACGCCGTCAGCGCCGCCGTTGAAGCCGGCCGCCGCCCGCGTGCCAGCGACCTCAAGGAACTCGGCATCGACCCGGCCTCCTTCGGTCCGGCTTCCCGCTAAGGCCTTCAAGCCATGCATGAATGAATTAGCCCGCAACCGGATGGTCGCGGGCTTTGTTTTTAACCGCAAGGCTGTTGCGCACTGCGCTTCCTGCATCGTCAGGCGTGAAGCTCCTCCCGCTCGGCGCCGTGCTCCTCCACTCGTTCGCGCCTGTTGTGGCGGATGGACGACCAGAGCGACAGGCCGATCAGGGCCGCGCCGCCGAGCCCGGTGATAACCTCGGGGATGTGCATCAGGGTCTGCGCATACATGATCACCGACAGGATCAGGATGGCGTAGAAGGCGCCATGCTCGAGATAGCGGTATTCGGCAAGCGTTCCCTTCTCCACCAGCATGATCGTCATCGAGCGCACATACATGGCGCCGATGCCGAGGCCGATCGCGATGACGAATAGGTTCTGCGTCAGGGCAAAGGCGCCGATGACGCCGTCGAAGGAAAAGCTCGCATCCAGCACCTCCAGATAGATGAAAGCGCCAAGACCACCCTTGGCGGCAGCGCTCATCGTCTGCTGCGAAGCATCGAGCAACTCGCCAACGACCTCGACCGCGAGGAAGGTGAGCAGGCCGTAAATGGCGCAATGAACGAAGACGCTAGCCTCCTCGCCGCCGATCAACCAGGAGAAAACCAGCATCAGCGCCAGCACGAAAGCGATCTCGATACCTCGGATGGTAGCCGAGCGTGCCATCACCTTTTCCAGGCCGCGAAACCAATGGATCTTCTTTTCATGGTCGAAGAAATAGCTGAGGCCGACCATCATCAGGAAGGTACCACCGAAGGCTGCGATCGGCAGATGCGCGTCGTTCATGATGCGGGCATATTCCTCGGGTTCGCGGGCAGCCAGCACCAGCGCGTCCCAAGGGCCGATCCGCGCCGCGATCGCGACGATCGCCAGCGGAAAGACGATGCGCATGCCGAAGACGGCGATGATGATGCCCCAGGTGAGGAAGCGCTTCTGCCAGACGGGCGTCATCTCCTTCAGCTTGTTGGCATTGACGATGGCATTGTCGAAGGAGAGCGAGATCTCCAGCACGGCAAGCACCGTGCAGATGAAGAAGACTGTTGCCATGCCGCCGATCGTGCCGGTCGTCTGCCAGCCGAGCACGGCGCCGAGAACGAGGCCGAGGGCAGTGACGATTAAAGCCCAGCGGAAATAGCCGAGCGAGGATTGAGGGACTACGGGCTGATTCATGGCCGCACCTCGTGGCCGCAAATCGTGTTGAAGAGGGTGGATATATTGGAAAGACGCGGCACGCCACAACGGGCATGCGGGTCAGGCATGGTGAGTTTGTTCATCGATGAAAAATCCGCCGGCTAAGCTGCAGGCGGTACCGACATCACGAGAGCGCCGTAAAAACTCTCGCCAGAGGGGCCCGGCACCAAAGTTCCCCGTCAGCCGATGTCTGGAAGGCTGCGGGATAGGCTCTAGTTAATGAACTTCCCCGGCCAGTCAAGGCTCCGGGCACACCGGAGATCAGGCAATTTTTTTGGAACCATCCCGATGCCCGCCCGTTAGGCTCTGGTTGAGCTTAAAAAAGGAGGCCGATGATGCACACTTCGACCCATATTCCCGACAAACGCACGGAGGCATCCGACCGCATGAAGCGGGCGAAGCCGAACCGCATGCAGAAGGCGCAGGTGCTGCCGCCGCATCATGTCGACCTGACGCTGACGCCCGGTGTCTATCACGACATTCATGTGCCGGCCCATGTTACCGGTGCGGATCTTTCCAAGGGTGGCCCGGACATCAAGAGCAATGCAGAGACCAAGAAATAACCAGCATTCCCGCCTCTTTGGCGCGCTGACGGTCGATTTGAAACAGGGTGAAAAACATATGACGATCAACTTTGTGCCCCGCGAGATCTTCATCCGGCACGAAAAAGAATGGCAGGCCATACGCGAGGCGGCGGACGAGCGCATCCAGATCGGCAAACGGCAGAAGCCGCTTGCCTCGTCCATCGGCGACGCGACGCCGGTTGAGAAAAACGATCTTTCGGCCGCATGCTCCGAATAACCGACAGACAGTCACGCTGACACAAACGCCCGGCATGATGCCGGGCGTTTTTTCTATCGATGTTCATCCCGGTCGACCCGCTGTCCGGAATTATAGCCGAAGCGTTGTTCGAGTTTGCCGAAGGCGAAGAGCACGCAGATGGCGGCAATCGTCGTGAAGAAGGCGATCGGCCAATAGCCGAAGCCCATGGCGAGGCCGATCGCGCCGGAGAGCCACATGCCGGCGCCGGTAGTCAGCCCGTGCACCCGGCCTCTTGCAAAGACGATCATGCCGGCGGCAAGGAAGGCGACGCCGGCGGTCACCGCTTCGATGACGCGCAGCGGATCGATGCGCACCTGCTCATCATCGGCGAAACCCGGCATGTGCACGGCCTCGATCGAGATGATGGCGAAGAGGGCAGCGGCAAGACTGATCAGGATATGGGTGCGGAAGCCTGCCGGGCGGTCGCGGGCCTCGCGTTCGAAACCGATCAGTCCGCCGAAGAGGATGGCGCCGATCAGGCGGGCGAAGATGACAGGATAGTGGATGCGTGACGCCGGTATCATGTCGGCGATGATGAGATCCATGGATTTTCCCCAGAACATACGGAATTTTTCGCTGGCTAACGTATGAGCGCGGGATTTGTTCAGCTTTTTCCCCTCACGCGTTTCGGCCGCCACGCTGGCCTCTCCGATAGGCGCCGACGCTTGCATGCCATTCGAGGGAAAGATCGGCGGATCAAGCATCATCCTGCCGCCGCGCCAACCTTTCAGAAAGGATTGGGCGGCGATAATTGCGGCCTCACAGGAATCGGACAGATGGCCAAGACAGCGACACGCGGCCGCCGCAAGGCGCCGGCGAGAGGAAAGAGCAGAGCACGCAGCAGCGGTGGCGGATTGCTGCCCTGGGCGGTGATCGGCATTGCCGCGATCGGCGGCATCGTCGCCCACGACAATTGGAAGAGCATCCAGCCGATGCTTGCAAGGCAGGCAACGCCGGTCACGCGGGAAACGGCGGAGCTGAAACCTTCAGTCAGGAAGGACGTGCCGGCGAAGCAGGTGGCGCTGGCCACACCGACGCCGAAAGCTGCACCGCCGGTGCAACAGTCGCAACCGTTACCGCCAGCCGCGATCCCGACGCCGGCGATCCAGCCGATAAAGGCGGTGCCGTCGCCTGCCTACCCGGCCGTGTCGGAAACTGGGACGGTGGCCTTCGGCTATTGCGGGCAGGGCGCCCATATCAATTGCGTCGGCGATGGCGGTGTCTTCTGGTACAAGGGCGAGAAGATCGTGATAGCCGACATGGCAAGCCCTGTCGTCGACCAGGCGCGTTGCGACGGCGAACGCCGGGTGGCCTTTGCCGCCAAGTCGCGGCTGCTGGCGCTTCTGAACGCCGGACCGTTCACGATGAATGCCGCGGGCAAAGCCGAGCCTTCAGGGGCGCCGCGCGTCGTCTCGCGCGACGGGCGCTCTTTCGGCGCACAGCTGATCAATGAGGGGCTGGCACGCAAGCCGGGGGCTGCCGGCGCCGCCTGGTGCGCCTAGACCGGTTCAGCTTTTAACGGAAGCGCCGAACCGCGCGATCCTTTTGTTTTTCGCATTCCCGGCAAAAGCGCTTCGCGCTTTGCCTTGGAAAACCGCTTCGCACTTTTCCTGGAACTGCTCTGACGGGGACTATTTGCCCTTCTTCACCAGCTTGCCGCCGGTGCGGAAGCTGCCGGTAAAGGAGGAATCCTTGCTTTCGGCGGTGCATTCGATTGCGATCGGCTTGCCGGAATAGGGATTGCCGAAGGTGCAGAAGCCAGCGACCTTGACCTCCCCGGTCATCTTGTTGCCGACACCCGTGGTGACAAGGCTGAGCGGCAGGCGGGCATTGCCGTTGGATGCGGGTTTGATGCCGGCGCCGTCGCCCTGGAAGCCGAGCGCCTTGCCGTCAGAGGTGAAGATGAAGGTCACCAGGCCATTGGCCAGCGTGACGCTGGCAAGCTCGTTCTTGCAGCCTTTGGTGGCGTCGAATTTGGCGACAACAAGCTTGGCGCATTTGCCGGAAAGGGTAATGACGCCGGGTGCGCCCGGAAACGTCTCGGGAGCAGCTGGTGCTGCAGAGACCGGCAAGGTGAAGGCGGCGGAAAAAATGGCGGCGGCTGCCGGTGCGAAAAATCTCATTCTCTGTCTCAACCCCATCTGTCTGCGACGGCGAATCGGCCATGCGTTGGATAATCAGGCATTGGCACCGTTCTGTGACTTATTTTGGTCTTGTCCGGCGCTGCTCGGCGTCGAACGGGGCGTTAGGGATTTTTGAAATCATCCCAGAGGATCGCCACCCCAGCCGCGAATATCGTGGTCGGAATCAGCCAAAACGTGATGCTGATCGGTTCGACGACATGAAACTGCATGTAACCGAAACCGAAGAGGCCAATCCCAACCAGGGCGAGGCCGAGTATTATCGATATCGCTTTCCGTGTCCGCGTTCTTTGCGCCATACATCCCCCCAATTTCCCACGTGTGCGGGTGACCGCACAGCCGACTGAAATCCGCCCGGACATAATCCGAGTTAAAAAGCCCTTGCGCCCGTAAAGTGTCGGATTGGGAGCGCATGCCAGCGAAGAACGAAAAATCCCCGAAGCGGGGATTTGTCAACGATGTCAGGGGGATCGGATGGTGGGCGTGACAGGGATTGAACCTGTGACCCCTACGATGTCAATTTAGAGATTTAGTCCAAGCCATCTTATTCGAGAATGAAAAAAGACATTTAATTCAAGACATTGGGTAGAATTCAGTTTTCTAACGGCGTTGGTCAAATCGTCTCGTTGTATCCGGTTTGGGGATGGTTTGTATCAGACTTGTGATGTGATTTGGCACCAATTGGCACCATCAGAGCGTTCAGGCGGCAACCACGATTTTGCAACGTGTTGCAAGCCTGCGTTAAATCTCCCCACTAGTCGAGGTGTTTGCTACTCAGGTGGAGCGCAAAACAAGTATTAAGACGCCGTGTCAGGTGGGTCGTTAGGAAGGCCACCCCATCGCTGAAGCGCCAATTTTGCCAGATATTCTCCCCGCTCACCAATATCGGTCTCATCCCACTTAGTCTTTTTCGAGAACCACTTATTCATGAACAGGGTGGTGTGCGCGTCATATTTATTTCGCTTGTCCGCGAAGCTGCTGTTTCCCGAAGAGATGTTCAGCCCTCCAGTCATAAGTGTCAGATTTCCCACGGTATGCAAAAGCGTATTACGGGCGATGGCCCGATGGTCCCCGGAGTAGCGGGCTACAAACGGTTCTTCGGAGAAGGGCCAATTTTCATTCCACGAGACAGGCAGAACGTGCTCTGTCCACAGGCCGTCAGGACGCTCAATGTTTTCGCTGAACTTTGACCGACTAGCGAGTTCGAGTTCCCATAGAATGTCCTTTGTGCGCTCGCCGGGAGCGAGAACATATACAGGTTTTGAAAGGATCGCTTGATGAAACTCCTTGTTCGATGGAAACCGCGAACTTTCACCGGAACGGGTTAAAAAGAATGCGACAAGGTTGTCATAGGACGGACCCTTCTCGTGGAAGTGTTGAGCGATCGCGTTGAATAGTTTGTTCAAATTTTTGCCGGTAAGACCACTTACTGCACGTCGGACCAGGTACGAGTAGAGTAAGGTCGCAACGCTATTCTGTTCATCCTGCGTCAGCCCCGATGCCGCAATTTGAAGAGCGATTGGGTAGACGGTTGTAACCTGCCAAGCGGCGAGCTTTCGGCCAAACCAATGCATCGTGGCGTTCTCATCGTTTTCCCCTTCGAGCGCTCGATAGATTGGAGCATATTTTTGAAGCAAATTAAGTTCATCTCTTACGTTAGGGAAACGAGGCTTCCCTTTCGGAACTGCAAAGTCACGGTACTCGGCATACAGTTCTCGCATTGCGATGCTCGCACCGGTCTCCGCAGCCAGGACATGGGCTAGGAAATGATCAATACGGGGCCTTTTTGGTCGAGCGAATGGCGCGTCATTTTTCCACCACGGCGCATCAAACGATGCCCATAACTCGTTATATAGTTGCTCCGTTCCAAGAGACTGTCGTTCCGCTCGCTGAAAAATGTTGTTTCGAACAAGGTCCATCGCAAGAAGCGGCTCGCCCTTCGAGTTGAGCGTCTCGAAAATCACCTGCGCATCATCCCCTTCGTCAAGGGTGATAACAACGAGCTTCATCTGCTCAAGGGCAGCTCGAAGTAAAGCCTCTATACGGCCTTCCATAATTTCACGCGCGGCGGCTTCATCGGAAAGGTCGTCGCCGCTAGCATCTTCAGTTTCTGGCTCCCAATCACTCGGGCCATTCGCGACGAAGTCGAGCATCCACTGTCTGAATAGGTAATAGGCTCGAAGAGCGGGGAAGGCAGTGTTCTTGGGGACCTTGTCCCCGTAGAAGTATTTTGAGAGCCCCCATCGAACCTCTGTATATTGGCCTTCGATAATGCGGTGGAAGATATCGCGGTCGGATGGCGTGGGAGTTAGTTTGAATTTCGTCAAAGGGTCCGTATCCTTTGAACGAGGCTGATTATATAGATAGCCCTCGATATGCTGCACGAGATGTCCCGCGTCATGATGCCGTGCAACTTCTCGAAGTGCGGCGAGAAACAACTGAAAAGTCGTGAGACGTTGCTGGCCATCCACGACCTGTACGCGCGGCGTGATACCAATTTGAGTAGCTTCGCTGAGGGGAGCCAAAATTAGTGCCCCCATGTAGTGCTGGAATTTGTTAGATCCCTCCAGAACCTCAGCCGCCTTGGCCTCCACATCCTGCCAAAATGGCACCAAACGATTATCTCCCCATTGGTATTTCCGCTGATAGAGAGGGACTAGAAAGCGCCGTCCTTCTTTAAGGATGGTCTCTATGGAATAATCATCTGCCTGCATGTGTTCCTCCCCGAATAGAGCCTCGTCGTGCCCGCATTTTTTGAGCAAGGCAAGGTGGAATTCACGCATATCCACACGCCCTTGGAAGTTGTCTACAGGCCGCTCCGGCACCACGGGCGCCGACCCGCTGCAACTTTCCCAGCGTTAAACGAGGCTTATCTCAAATGTTGTATTGGTAAACGCTCTCGCGGCTCGGAAATACGGCTCGAAACGGTAATCTGATGATGCAACACTGATGTAAGGCAGTGCAACGACCTCAGGCTATTTCAGATCAATGCCGAGCGAGTGATAAGCCACCACAGGCTTTTCAAATTCAGCGAACGTACTGCCAGCCTCGACAAGGATACCCCAATCAGGGTTACGGATCAAAAATACTGCGGCAGCTTCGATGGTACGGAATTTCTTCACGTCACTTACTTCGGCATCTTCAGGAGAATAGCATCGATAGCCTGATTTATCGACCTTGAGCGCTTCTCTGACTTCTCCGTGGTGGCAATAGATTTTCATTTCGTGGCGACCTTTTCGCTTGCATTACATATCGACTATTTGCCTTTCATGGCTGCCTTTGACAACCGTAAAATCGGCAGACATTCAATGGTTTACTTGAGGTGTGCCGCAACTGAACCGCCGCAGCGCTGGTTCATTATGATCGTTTGACTATTCAAAATAAACCGCCATTGTGTAGACCATGTAAAGTGAACCAATGGGCCAAACTATGCTTGTACGTGCTTACCTTCGCGCCTCCACAAATGAGCAAGATGCCAGCCGTGCCCGTGTGCAGCTTGAAGCCTTCGCCGAAGAACGAGGTCTGATAGTAGCGGGGACTTACGTGGAGAACGAAAGCGGCGCGAAGCTGGCCCGACCGGAATTGTTCCGCCTGCTCGCCGATGCTCGGCCCGGTGATATTCTTTTGATCGAGCAGGTTGATCGGCTTTCACGTCTGACTGCTGGTAAGCATACGGTGAAGGCCGCTGGTCACGCCGCTTGAGCGTCGATGGTCGGCGGTGTCCAGTTCCATGGAAGCAGTTGCTCCAACCTGGTGATCGGAGTGTCGGCTATGCGGGCGAGGATGTCGGCAAGCCACGCCTGCGGATCAATGTCGTTGAGCTTTGCCGTCATGATCAGCGTAGCCATGAAGGCGGCACGGTCAGCGCCACGATCCGATCCGGCGAATAGCCATGATTTCCTGCCAAGTGCGAAGCCTCTGAGCGCGCGCTCGGCGGCATTGTTGGTCAGGCAAATCCTGCCGTCGTCCAGGAATGACGTGAAGCCATCCCAACGCTTGAGCATGTAGTCGATCGCCTCTGCGACCGGAGAACTGCGCGACAGTTTTGCACGCTCGGTTTGAAGCCAAGCCTGGAGATCGTCGACGAGCGGCAGGCTGTCTCTGCGGCGTCGGTCCAGGCGTTGACCGGCGGCAAGCCCGTTTATATCCCGCTCGATATCGAACAGGGCGTCGATCCGTTTGACGGCTTCCAGCGCCATGGGCGAGATCGGCGCAGCGTTCTTTCCACGCTTGGCATTCGCCGCGATGTCGGCGAGCACGAAGAACTTACGTCTCGAATGTGACCAGCAAAACGCCTGCCTTAGCGGATTTGGATCGCGATCAACCTTGAACAGCGGATTATAGCCGCCATAGGCATCCGCCTGCAGAATGCCGGTGAAGGTCTTCAGATGGCGTTCCGGATGCTCCTGTCGCCGGTCCCGCGATGCATAATACAGCGCGGCCGGCGGTGAGAGCCCGCCGAATGGTCGGTCATCCCGGACATAGGTCCATATGCGACCGGTATCGGTCTTTCCCCTCGCCAAGATCGGCACTGTCGTGTCGTCGCCATGAAGCCGCCCGGCGGCCAGAACGTGCGCTTCGATCAGTGAATGGATAGGCTTCAAAGCCGCGGCGCATGCTCCGACCTGGTCGGCCAATGTCGATAAGCTGAGGTCGATGCCCTCGCGGGCATAGCGTTCGCTTTGGCGATTGAGCGGCTGGTGCTGGGCGAACTTCTCAAACAGGATCATCGCCAGCAGGTTCGGCCCGGCAAAACCGCGGGGCGTCACATGGAAGGGTGCTGGTGTCTGGGTGATCTTCTCACACTCGCGGCAGGTAAACTTCTCCCGCACCGTCTGGATAACCTTCCACTGGCGCGGGACGACCTCCAGGGTCTCGGTGATATCCTCACCGAGTTTCGACAGTTTGGTCGACCCGCAGCAGGCGCAATTCGTGGGAGCAGCGATGACGATGCGCTCGCGCGGCAGGTGTTCTGGAAAGGGTTTGCGTGAAGGACGCTTGCGCTCAAAGGCTTTGACGGCTGAAGCTTTGGCTGCGATCTCCGCGACCAGTTCATCTTCACCGGCATTTGCTTCTAGCTCCTCGAGCTGCAGCTCCATCTGCTCAAGGAGCCGCGCCTTACGCTCGGACCGGCTGCCGTAGAGTTCGCGGCGAACCTTGTCGATCTCCAGCTTCAGCCGCGCGATCAGCGCCTCGGAATGTGATACGAGTGCCTTTGCACTGGCGGCTTCTGCCTTGGCAGTTGCTGCTTCAGCCTCGGCTGCAACACGCCGAGCACGTTCCTTGGCCAGCAGTGCAAGCGCACTGGTAAGGTCGTCCGGAAGCTCTTCGGTCGCATTGCTCATGACAGGATGGAATCATATTCGACCCTGTCATTCCAGTGTTTTTGCTTATCCGGCCGACGTCGGCCGCCAGGTCTTTTGCGGCATCCGCCAGTCGATGCCTTCCAGTAAATAACCGAGCTGCGCGGGCGTGATCACCACCGTGCCATCGGCTGCCGAGGGCCAGATGAAGCGTCCCCGTTCTAACTTCTTTGTAAACAGACAGGCTCCCTGGCCGTCATGCCAGATCACCTTGATCAGACCGCCACCGCGGCCGCGGAATACGAACAGGTGCCCACACATCGGGTCACGCTTCAGCGCCTCCTGCACCATCAACGATAGACCCGGAAAGCCCTTTCGCATGTCCGTATGGCCTGTCGCCAGCCAGACCTTTACACCAGTAGGGACCGGGATCATCGACGACCCAGCACGCAATCGAGAATGCGCCCAAGCGCTTCCGTGTCGATATCGCTATCCACGCGTACGCGTCTGCCCCGACCCAGCTCAATCGTTACATCGCTGCGTTTGCGACGAGGATGGGATGTGGTGGGCGGTTCCGTTTGAACGGGAGAGACTGCCGGCGCGGTCTCGGACACGATCACCGGCACCAACGTGGTTGCCGTCTCGGTCTTCAGCTCCTCGATCCGGCACAGCTCCTTGCGCCAACGGAACAACTGGCTGACATGGATACCGGCCGCGCGAGCAATCTCAGAGATAACCGCGTCCGGCTCAAAGCAGGCAGCGACGAGGCGCTCTTTGTCCTCGCGTGACCAGCGCCGACGGCGCTCTACGGACGTGATCACCTCAATTGGATGCTTCGTCATATGACTACTCCTAGCGTTACCACTAGGACTGCCAGTCAGTAGCCCGTCATCGCAAGACGGCTTTCACCGTGGGCTTACGACTGCTGGTGACTGGCAGAAATTGAGAAGCGAACTTGATGCCCGGCAGATACGGGTCGTAGCCCTTGATTTGCCAACATCTTGGATGCTCGCTTCGTCCACCGATGATTTCACCGCTAGGATGTTTAGCGCGGTCAATTCGATGATGCTGGATGTGCTCGCCGCCGTTGCCCGGAAGGACTACGAGGACCGCCGCCGCCGACAGGCACAAGGTCAGGCCAAAGCAAAAGCTGAAGGACGTTACCGCGGTCGTGCCGAAGATGTGAAGCGAAATGCGGGGATTGCATCAATGCTGAAGGCAGGAATGTCATGGTCTCAAATCCAGCACGCTACCGGAGCGTCCCGTGCAACTGTTGCAAAAATTGCGAAACGCGCTGTCATTCTAACGCCCGCGTGACGGCTACGCCTGCACTTAACACCATGAAAGCGTTGCACAGCCGTGCCGGGCCGCGCACGTCTGGTCGCATCTCGACGAGCGAAATCTATCGTCCTGACTTTGACGTGGCGCAGTCTGATCAATGCTACCGAGCAAGATCAGTGGGTGCCAAACTGGCCCACCGTGACACGGGCCTCAATGCCGGGACACCAGAATGCGAACGAAGAGCGCATAATTTCACTGACATCGGCGGCGAGGTCTTCATAGTCATGTTCAAAACACTGCATCAAGACAGCGTCATGCACTGGAAGAAGGATTGAAGGCAAATCGAACTTATCAGCGATCCTTACAAGAGCATGCTTAAAGATGAGCGACGCGTTTCCTTGAATGATTTGGCTAGTAGACCAACGACGCTCTTTTGCCGTGAGCACCCCTTGGCCGGATCGCACCCTTCTATTGCCGAGCAACGTGCGAACTCGCCCGAGTTTCCACAGTTCACGTTCTGCTCCCATCCTAAATTCGTGCAGGCGCGGAAAGCGATTAAAGAAATCTCTAACCCGTGAGCCCATGCTCTCGCGCTCTGCCTCGTCGTTCGAAAGTAGTCGCGTGATGCCGTCGACCGACATTCCGTAGCTAAATGCCAAGAAGATACGCTTGCAGAGATCGCGTTGCTCGGAGCTGCCAAACAGTTCGGCGCTCAGGGCCTTGTAGACATCGCCGTTGTTGTAGAGACTTATTAGTTCCTCGTCGCCTGACAACGATGCCATCACGCCGGGCTCGAATTGAGAATAGTCGAAGTATACTAATCTCTTACCTTCGTCTGGGCTCACGACATGACGAAAAGCCCTGCGAAGCTCCTGCAAATAAGGATCAGAGACGAGGGTTCGTGACGATATTGTTCCTATCGGGTGGAAAGTTGGATAAACGCGACCTCCGCTGTCGTTTAGGCGATTTAAAATTTCGACGTCGCGGCTAGCGTCCATATATTCAGTGAAACTTGCCGCGAATTTAGACGCCGATCGTGCGAGCCTTAGCTGATCTCGCAGCGTATAGCCGTCAAAGGATGACAGCGCGTCACCTATGTCAGTGCCTGCGAGGTATGGCCTCACATTCCAGTAATTTAGGCCAGTCGGACTAGCGTTGATAATACTGGCTACATGCTGATATGCGAGGTACTTCCTGTGAGCTGCGGTTTCCAAGGCAGCTCTAACTTTGTCAGTAGCCACTCCGATACCTTCCCATTGACGACTATGGTAGATAGCGGCGGTTGGGACCTCGATTTCAAAAAAACGTTGTAACTCTCCACTTTCCTCTAAGCTCTTCGTCGTCGCGGCCCACAAAGTTGTGAGTGCTCCTGCTAACGACGCAAAGTAATTTGATGCGTCAATCTCCTGCCAAGAGGGACCTCGTCCTTCATGCAGCTCACGAGCCAGACGCCACTTTGTTTCATCGTCGAAATGCGATTTCAATCGACGCCAGAAATCCCATTGACGTTCCCCGCCTTCTGCTCGCGATCTTCCGGTTACCAGTCTAATGGCTTCCGAAATGTCTATCAGCCCGCGTGGTGGACGAACACCGCACCGGCGGAGCTCATCGATCAACGTCGCCACATCATACGTTATCCATGTTCCTTCTAACTCGCCGAGATGCTGGATACTGATTTCCTGGGTCGAACCGCCCTCAACAACAGCGAAACGCGACGCGCCAACGCCATAGGGGTCGGGCGCATACAAGAGCATGTTCTCAGGCATAATCGCGTTCCATGTCTAAGTAATTGGACACAGAAATTGGCTCTAAATCCGCGACATAGCGGCCCGCCCTCTTCAGGTTCTGATAGGTGCCGCGAAGATCAGAACGTATGAAAGGCGCAACGCAGTCTTTAATGCTGATCCCGCCGCTTTTAGAGCCGAAATGAAGTTCCTGAACAGCAAGAATTGCAGTGCGTTGACCAAGGAACGAGCCGAGTTCGGAAAAGCGCGAGGCAATCAGTTCTCTATCGGCCTTGTTTCCAAGAGCACCAAGGTAGAGGGTTGCTCCTGCTCTTGTCGGATTATCGCTCTTCCTTTCGAGGAGGTCGCGGGCTGCCGAACGTAGGTTGTCAGTGCAATAAGCCCGTTGGGCAAGCAAGAGCCAAATCCGATAATTTTTCCAATTGTAGATTGTCCTCTCCGGGTCTTCAACGTGCCGCTCAAGTGCGGTGAAATCATCGGCCTCAAGAGGCACGCTCCGTAGATAGCGCGTCATCTGATCAGTTGCGACCGGGGCAATGTCTAAGCCATTGATGATGCGCTTTGTTATGGGTCTGAAATAATCAGCAGGTACCTTGAATTCCTTGCATCTAGCGAGCGTCTCCAACCTGCCAATGCAGAAGCGGAATTCGCGACTATCGAACGCATCAACGTCCAGTGTTTTGAGCATTAGATTTCTTAGCGGAATGAAAGTACGAGAAATCGGCTTTAGCGACTTTGTGTTCCAGGCAGTCGCGATACGCTTCATTTCCACAGAGCCGGCAGCCAAACACCCTCTAATTTGCTCATGATCCGATCCGCTGACAATTTTGGTCTTACCGGAGTTTACAAACTGACCAATGGGACGGAGAGCAAGCACCAACTCTTTCAATGCTTTGTGGGCTGCTGCTCGACTTTCACAGACAATCTTTATGTCGTCCATGTAGCGAAAATACACATATCCTTCGCTGATCATTTTCGTATCAACTTCGCTCATGTAGATGTTTGCTAAAAATGAGGACGCGTCTCGGTTCTGTGGTAGTCCCCGATCTTCTTGAAAGCACCATTCCGTCATGTATTTAAAAAGCTGATCTATTTTTCCCCGTATGGACGCCTTCTCTTCACCACTAGCCCTGATCTCAGGAACGAACTCAAGGAAGCGTGATCGCAGCTTGGGAATGCTGATGTTCTCGAAGTAGTTTGCCAAATCGGTTGAGAGAAGCACCGAGCTATCCGTAATATGAGCTTCTACGCACCCAAGAAAATCAGCCCACGCAGCTATGCCGTTACGAAACATGTACTTTGTTCCGGCGCGCTCCCCTTTCTGGTCCGAGGTCGGTAGGCGATGGCTAAATACCTGCCATGCGATCAGAGGGTCAAAGAACGGGAGCAACTCGTTGGACAAAGCTTGATAGACAGCTCGATCTGCGAGACTTGTTTCAAGCGCGTACCGCAACGTAAAATTAGATTTTGGAACATTCAGTAGTTGGGCTTTTGATGGCCGATACTCGCCGTGGTTTTCTTCAAAATTTGTTGAAATCACCTTCCCCAGGAGTTCGCTTTCGAAGAGATCGGAATAGCCAACGGGATCAGGGAACCAATCGTCTCGGAAGTCTTGTTTTAGCTGCCTTGCGATAGACGCGGCGTCTAAGACAAAGTTCCCACATTGTATGGTCATAGTTGTATCGCGCCCAAATCAGTTTCAATATTGTTGGCCTACTTTCGCGAGCGGTCAAGCGCCCTCACTCGCCTTTACTCGATTACCCACTGACTTATTCACTCACTGCTAATGCACCGCAACATGACGCATCGTTAACGTGATGTGAGCTTCTTGCGTTGACAATACGCTGAAAAATCGTGTTTTGCGGTTGGGCAGCATTATTGATGATTAGCAAAGTCGATACCCAGAGGCTGGAAGAGCTTATTTCAAACAGCACGTCTTCTGGGGGGTCGGAACTCGCCAACTATCAGCTATTTGTAGTTGGGCTTTGTGAAGCTCTTGAGCTCGCGCGTCCTCACATGGCGCAGGAGCTTAACTCCCTTAACGACTACGTGTTCGAGCGTCGCGTTGATTTCAAGCATCCCGACGGTTCGCGGACGGCGGGTAGGATAGATTGTTACCGACGGGGTTGTTTCATCCTTGAAGCCAAACAGTCGGGGAAACGCTTATCTGTCAGGGCTGATCTCCATCAGGTGCCTTTACTCTCTGAGGATGCTATTCAACGAAAAATGGGCCAAGCAAAACGTGGAACCCGTGGTTGGGATCAGGTGATGCTCGCTGCTCGCAAGCAGGCCGAGGACTACGCTCGCGCACTCCCCATCGAGCACGGCTATCCGCCCTTTCTCCTGGTGGTTGACGTCGGCCATGTAATCGAGGTCTATGCCGATTTCTCCGGGCAAGGAAAGAACTACGCCCACTTCCCGGACCGGCAATCCTACCGCATCGGCATGGACGATCTTCGTAACGTAGAGGTTCAGGCGCGGCTCAGGGCGATCTGGACCGATCCGCTCTCACTTGATCCAACCCGTATATCGGCGGAGGTCACGCGAGACATCGCAGAGCGATTGGCAAGGATCGCCAAACGGTTGGAAGGAAAGCATGATGCGAAGGACGTGGCCGAGTTCTTGATGCGCTGCTTGTTTACGATGTTCGCAGAGGATGTGAAGCTCATTCCCGAAAAGGGCTTTCACAAGTTGCTCGGACAGATGAAGGACACGCCGGAGCATTTCGTTCGTGCACTCGAAAGCCTGTGGGCGGCGATGGACGTCGGCGAATATGCGCCGAGCTTGAACGCCGTAATGAGAAAGTTCAATGGAGGGTTGTTCAGGAAGCGCGCCGCGTTGCCGCTCGACCAGGACGACATCAACGAGCTCTGGATCGCAGCTGGCAAGGACTGGTCGAATGTCGAGCCTGCAATCTTTGGGACGTTGCTGGAGCGCGCGCTTGACGTGCGTGAACGGTCGAAACTCGGTGCACATTACACGCCTCGCACCTATGTCGAGCGGCTTATTGTGCCTACGATTATCGAGCCACTACGCGCCGATTGGGACCTCGTTCAAGGACAGGTAAAGGAACTGCGTGACAAGGGCGATGACGTTGGAGCGTTGGCAGCCGTAAAGGCATATCACCACAAGCTTTGCACGACACGGGTACTCGACCCCGCCTGCGGAACCGGAAACTTTCTATATGTCAGCCTTGAATTGATGAAGCGGCTAGAAGGAGAGGTGTTAGAGGCACTGGAAGACCTCGGGGAAGATCAGGGTCGCTTTGCGATGGAGGGTGAAACAGTGAGCCCGCGCCAGTTCTATGGCTTGGAGCTGAACCCGCGAGCAGTGCCCATTGCCGACCTTGTACTTTGGATTGGCTACCTCAAATGGCAGCTTAAAACTGCCGGGCTTGCGTCGATCACCGAACCTATCCTGCACGCTTATGGTACGATCAAACAGCAAGACGCAGTCATTGCATATGACAGGCAGACATTGGTGCAGGATGCGAGCGGCAAACCGGTGTCGCGCTGGGATGGTCTAACGAAAAAGCTTCACCCGATAACGGGTGAGGAGATACCCGACCCAGACGCACAGCTTCCGCTTTACAGATACGTGAACCCAAGACGAGCGCCTTGGCCAGAAGTCGAGTTTATTGTTGGAAATCCACCTTTCATAGGTGGCAAGGACATGCGTGCCGAGCTGGGCGATGGTTATACGGAGGCTTGTTGGGCTGCCCGACCGAATATGCCGGGTGGTGCTGACTTTGTTATGCACTTCTGGGACGAGGCGGCGGAACGTTTGCTGCGGAAGTCGATAATGGATCAGCCGAACCCGCTGCGGCGCTTTGGCTTCATCACAACTAATTCAATCGTACAGACCTTTTCCCGGCGTGTTATCGAGCGCCATATGGCCGTCAAGGAACCGTTGTCGCTCGTCTTTGCCATACCGAACCACCCGTGGATGAAGGCTTCGGACAAAGCTGCGGTGCGCATCGCTATGACCGTAGCCGAAAAAGGTAATCACATCGGTGTCTTGGCTGAGGTTACTTCTGAAGCTGAGCTAAACACTGATACACCTCAAATTGGTTTGTATAAGGGTGAGGGGAAGATTAGCGCACGCCTTACCTTTGGCGCTGATCTGGCGTTGACTAAGTCACTCCTTTCAACGGCGGACTTGTCAAGCCGTGGTGTGATGCTGTTCGGCGGAGGTTTTATCGTTTCGAAAGCCGAGGCAGCGAGGCTCGGTCTAGGGCAGGTTGCCGGTATGGAAGAACTGTTAAGGCCTTATCTAAACGGACGGGACATGGCGGGAAGGTCACGTGACTTGATGGTGATCGATTTATACCCCCACGATATCGAAGTTATCAAACGAGATTTTCCTGTGCTGTTTCAGCATGTGCTTGAGCGTGTGAAGCCTGAGCGCGATCAAAATCGAGACGTTGTCATTCGGGAACGCTGGTGGCAGTTCGGTCGCACGAGACCCGAACTGCGCGAATTTTTAGGTGGCATGCAGCGCTTCATTGCTACTGTGGAAACCACAAGACATCGTTTTTTTCAATTTCTCGACGCAAGCATCCGGCCCGACAACAAGATCGTTGCCATTGGTCTCAGCACGGGCGAACATTTAGCCGTGCTCTCGTCTCGCCTTCATGTCATATGGTCCATCGCAAAAGGGGGATGGATGGGAGTAGGCAACGACCCTGTTTATGCCAAAAGTGAGACCTTCGATCCCTTCCCTTTCCCACTCGCAGTTGTTCAGAGGGGGGCCATGCCTGGTGATCCGCTCTATGCTCAACGAGAGCGATTGCGTGAACTCGGGAACCAGCTTGACGACTTCCGCAAGAAACGGTTGGCCGAGCATCCCTTTCTTAATATGACTAGTCTCTACAATGCACTGGAGCGCCTACGAGAATTGGAAAGTGGCTGTGACGTACTGCCCTTGACGGATGCCGAACGCGACGTACATCAGGCCGGGTTAATCTCAGTGCTAAAAGACATCCACGACAATATCGACCGTGCCGTGCTAGCGGCCTACGGCTGGGAAGACGTAATCCAACCGCTGATGGGGAAGCCCGGCGCGACCATACCTTCGACGTTCAAATCGACGGAACAAGAACAGGCGGAGGAAGAGTTGCTCGCCCGTCTAGTCGCATTGAACCGGGAGCGAGCAGCGGAGGAAAAGAGTGGGACAGTCCGTTGGCTACGTCCTGACTATCAGATAGCAAAGCTAGGCATGAAAGCGCCAAAGCAAGATGGTGAGCACATCGGCGCTCTCGACATTGAGCTTCCTGATCTGGCTGAACGACCCAAATGGCCCTCTGACGGCCTGGAACAGATAAAATTTGTGCGAGACCTTCTTGCGAAAGCGCCGGCACCTACGCCGCCCGATGCGATTGCTAGCGTGTTCGACGGCAGGAACACACACAAACGCCGAGACCGCGTTACCGAAGTGTTGGAAACATTGGTAGCAACAGGTTTGGCACGCACTGGCGAAGTTGACGGCCAGCGACGCTATTTCTTGCCAAGATAGGCACTTTGTCGGTTATCTCACGCGACCATGACGCCCTGTCTCGCAAGTCCTTTAAGCAGGTGAAAGGCGGTCGATTACATAGTTCGCTGTGTGCTTAACGACATCTGGTCTGCTGCGAAAGCTATAGGAGACAAGTGATTTGCCAAATTCCCGAAGCTCTTCCGGGAGAGGGTCTGCTAGGAGATAAGTCCACCATTGTTCCTCCCATCCCATTCCGCCTCCCCGGTCTTCATCGGGAGAAAAATGGAGAAATTCCCGTACTTCTTCCAGCTTCAGCGAGCCTTGTTTCGCTTTCTTGAACAGATCGGGACGCAACAGTTTCATCATGACCAGGCCTCCCATGATCGCGCCGAGTTGAAGCCGGTTCTCCGAGGTCATGCCGATCGCCAGTGCAAGCACAGTAAAGGCGCGCTCCAAAGTCCGATAGCTCATCTGCTCGCATTGTATCAGACGTATGATCGTCTCTACAGACGCTTCTAGTTGCCTTTCGCGATTGTTGCTGAATGCGAGGGTCCTCGCCAGATGATCAGCATATTTGTGAAGATCGGTCTGCCTTCGTTCTTCAGCCCCTTCTATGTTGAGAATTGTAAGGCTGATGAACTTTTGCAGATACGCCGCTGCATTAATATCGTTGCCATAGGCATATCGGACTGAACTTTGAAGGTGGGTGAGGTGGACACCGAGCACAAAATGGACATTTGGCACCGCCATAAAATGTTTGATGCGCTCCAGGAGTGCCAACGCAAAATGCGGTTTGCAGCGATCAAGCTCGTCTATGATGAATATAAGGGGTTTCTGTTTTTCTCCTTCGGCGGGTGGGGCCAACAAACTCGGAAGATTTTCCAAAGCGGTGCGGAAGCTCTCAGCTATCTCCTTTTGCTTTCGAGGTTGATCGAGCAATTGCTCCATGTATGCCTGCGCAGCGTCTTCCACCTCTTTGCCAATGTCTTCTCCGATGTCCTTAAAATCGTCGGAACTGGCTAAGCCAGCAGTGGCGGCGCGGACGGCAACTTTCATTCCCACCTTGGCTGTGCCTCTAAACAAGAGCGCGCCCAGATGAGTTGCTTTCTCTTTTATGGTTTGAGCGACTTGGCTCTTTGCCGGCGCTTGGTTTTCGGCCAATTCTACGATTTCACGCGCCAGCGCAGCGAAGGCATCTTCAACGTAGTCGTTTTCGAAAGCGTCAAAGAAGATGACCGGATGTCCGCTTTTGCGCAATTCACCGGCCCACATCTTCAGAAACGTGGTTTTCCCGGAGCCCCATTGACCATCGAATGCAATTACCAATGGGTCCTCGACCATTGCGACAAGATTAGACATGCCCTTCGCAAGCTCCGACTTACCGAAGAGGTCTTTGCCAGTGGAGAAGCCTTCTTCGTCACCAATTTCCAGAGGCTTTGGGTAGACCCTCATATCAATCTCCTGATGCTATCCTCCCTAGGCTGCCACCTAAAGGTGAAGGCCGCAATAGTTTCTCCTTTGACAAACTGGCCTATCCACGCGAATAAGAATGCAGAGCGGTACGTGCCGCTTCGGGGCGTGGAAACCCCTTGTACACAGGTAAGGGCGCCGACCTGAACGGTACCACTCTTCGACCTATGGTCGGGGAGCCTGCGGCGTATGCAACAGGTTCTCCGAACTAAAGGCCGTAGGGATCGTGTGTACACGGTTTTCCAACTCCCCGATCACCAGAGATCGAAGGGGCACTTTCGCGGGGGACGTACCCGCGATGACCGCCCCAAGGGGGCGCAGAAATGTTTTCGAAAATATTAGCAGATAAGAATGAGGGCCATCGTCATCCGTTCGGCCAGACGCTCTTGACCGTAGCTCTGACAATTGGGCTGGCAGCTTGCGATCCGGTTAGCGATCAGCCTACCAGTGAAACCATGGCCGCTTCCGACGTTGCCACGCCAGACTTCGGCGAGTGGAGCATTTACACAAAGACCGATCCGCTAACAGATGAGAAGATTGTCGCCATTGAACTCGCCTCGGATCAGGCGCAAAGCACGCGTGGCGTGACACTCAGTCTCTATTGCAGCAAGCGGAATGCATGGGCCGTCGTCCGTTGGAGTGAATTTCTCGGCGGTACGAAATCTGCAGACCTCGAACTTAAGCCAGTCACGTACCGTATCGGAGACGGCCAGCCGAGAATAGAAGAATGGCCCGTTCTAAGTGACCGTACGACATCACGGATCGACCATGCGCCAGAGTTCATCATGAATGTCCGGGACGCTGAGAAGCTTGTCCTTCGTGTCGAGCCTTATCAGCAAAATCCGCTGACTGCTGTGTTCGATACCCGAGGTCTGAAGGCTGCACTGATGGCGAACTCGCCTGAATGCGACTGGTATGTACGTGACATCAAATGGGTAGAACATCAGGCCAAGCTAAAGGCCGAGGCCGACAAGAAGACGGCTCCGTCGCAATGAGCGAAACATGCTCAACGATGGTCCTGGATAGTCTGTGCCGGGCACTGTTGCCGTTGGCCGTCGCGCCGGAAATCGTCGTAGCAACTCAGGCACCGTTTGCCTGCGTTGTGTTTCCGCTATCTCCTGTCGGTCCGCGCCAGCGGCCAACGTCGAGGCAAGGGGAGGCATTCCGCGATGAAAGGTCTTAGGACATGGCGATGGGGCGTCACGCCATCCTACAATGGCTTCGTTTTCGAAGAGCGTGTGCGGGGCTGGCAGTTAATTCATTTCTTGATCGACAATGGCTGGGCCGAGCGCGGTGCAACCTGTTGCATCTCTGGTCAGACCGAGCAGCTGCGTCTCCACAGCGAAAATTACTACGACTGGCGGCCATATACGCTCACCCACGCCTGTCATATGGCCCTACACAAACGTTTCAAAGAGCCGGATGGGTGGCAGCGCATTGTCGGGAAATATGCCGTCACAGGCGAGGAATGGTTTGCCCGGCTGTCTCTGGTCCCGGTTGACCTTGCCGGCGAGCTACGGGCCCAAAACGGACCTGAGATCGCTGACATTTTCGCCCGCGCAGGCATCCCGGCGGACATCACGCGCCGCGAGCAAAAGCCTCCGGATGCCCCCAAATGCTGATTTGGACATCTCGTAGCCGACAGGCAGCCGTCGCTCTGGATGCATTTGATCTTCGGCCAGTCGCCAAGGCGGCCGCCGCGATAGGTGCTGTTCCGATCCCGTTAGAGGAGGGTGAAGCTCAACGCGCCGGAAGGTCCGCCTGGGATATTCTATTCGTATTGTGTACAGCGTAGATTGCGTGTCCTGGAGTGACTTACCAAAGCAAACCCCTTCATGCTCCCGTCGCTAAGCTCGAATTCCGCGTCGACCCCTTCTGCATTCGGCCATTTCAAAGGTTCGGCCTCGGCATAGAAATAAAAAGAGCGATCGGTCTTGTACTTCTCTCCATCATTATTGGTCACTGTTCTTTCCCTGTCATAATGAATAGGTGGCAACCTCCTCATCCTCCACTCCTGAGCATCGGAGTCGAAAAATCGAACCACGACAAAGGGATCTGCTACACTGCATTCGTTTCTGAAGGTTATTTCCCGAGCATTGCGCCTTTTAAGGATCTCCGGGCAATCAGTCAGGCCTTCAATTTCTTGCTTTGTTAGCGGTCGATAGTCTTTTGCCTGTTCGGCGTCCCACCCGGACTCGATCTGCAATCTGTGGGATAAGTTGGTATTCGAGTGACGGGAGATTCCCTTCAACGGTATCCCAGCATCATAGAGAAGCAGCGCTAGAAGCTTGATATCCTTAGCCTCAACATCAGAGGTGCACGTTATGTAGTCGCTGACCTCTCCGTATTCACCCTCTCGGGGGTCGAATTCAATATTGTTGCGTCCAAGCGTGTTCTCTACTTTACCTCCATCGCCGTCTTTTTTGAAATAGACGACGTCAATACCTGCCAGAGGAGAAGGGACTGTACCTTGTCTACATCTGGCGAAGCCAGCTGTTGCCTTCTCTAAACTTTTTTCAACGGGTGGATAATTTTCGTTCGGGATGGAACGAGCATCCTTTATAAAGATTTCCATTGCATTCTGACTACCCTGTTTTTTTGCCACGAAACAACCGCCCGCATAGTCCGCTTCCAACTCCATGGCGCGACGCCTTTCCGGATCTGCTGTACTGTATCCTCTTAAGCTATCATGATTGTTGATGATGTGCGCAAATTCGTGTCCGAGTACGAAGTAAAACTCCTCTGAGTTTGCGTGATTATTTACCCAGGTTTTATTGTAAAGAATGTAATTTTGATTAGTAAAATCTGCAGGCAACTGATCTTCTTTCTTTGAATAAAACGCTGCAGCGTTTAGATTATCCAAATCGCATGTGATAACGCGCACCTTAGTTAAATACATAGACGTCAGGGCAATATCATTGACAATTTGATCAGCCTTATCTTGTGAAAATCCCGGCACAAAGGCGTCGCCTTCTTGCTGAGCAATATCTACGATCTTATAGAAAGTCTTGACGCAGTTTACGGCATCTACTCTGCTAAAGTCCGCTTTCGCATCAGTCGCACAGAACAAGATTACGACCGCGAGCATTTGACATTTCAATTTCGGTGAAAATCTGCTCATTGGCCGACCTCCCCCGCAATTATATCAACTGAATTTGCCGGGTCTTCTGCGGCCACGCCGGGAAGGAGTGCGCAAAAACTGACATCGAACAAGCCATTTTGCAAATTTCTCCCGTAGCCATTGAATAGTGCCAGCTCGCAAGCGCGTCGCTTTTTAAGCCCGTTCAAGGGAACCCCGTTTGCTCTGTTCCATCGGGCAAATTGTCCTTTCGCCCCCTCGATATCTCCGGCATTGATCATTTTAAGCAGTGTCGATTTTCTAAAATTATCGGCCCCGACGTTGTAGACGAATGAGGTCAACGCACCAAACTGGCGGTCGGTCAGTCGCACAACGACCAGTCGGTCGACCGCTCGCCTCGAAGGAATGATATCTTTGATTAGAAGCTCTTGCCCTGCACTGACATCGAGAGGTCGTGGCGAGAATTTGTTTCGCTTCACGCCAGAAACGCTGGCGCACTCTCGCTTCTCGATGAGGTGACCCCAACCTATGGTGCAGTAGCCCACGGGATCATCGTAAAAGTCCGGGAACCAACCCTCAAATCTCTTAATGAGACCCAGCGAAACGAAGAGTATTCTGCGAGGGACCCTTCCATTATCGGCCGCAGCCGCTGGCAAGGTACCTCGTTGTGCCTCAACTTGAATGCCCGCTGGAAACCAGCCTTCGGGTATTATAGCTTTTCTAAAATCGGGTTCTGCTGCCTCTTGGGCGATCGCGACGAACTCTTGGCTCAAGAGAAACAAGAGCACGGTGAAAGCCAGTTGAAACGCTTTCATCATTTCCTCCCTCAACGGAGAACGGCGATGTTTGTGAAACTCATTAATGCTTCTAGCGTGGATTATTACCCGCGTCCGTCCCCAAGAATACTATACCGTAAGTTTATTATGAAAGAAACAGGCGTGTGTTTTCATGGATCATCACGATCCGCGCCGCGGGCCAACGATCTACTATTCTGTCTGTTCGGCTCGGCTCAATGATATGGACGCATACTTAGTTCACAGCCTCAGCTATTCATCATTGCTAAGAAGTTTGATCCATATTTGCAGCCGCTTCATCTGTTCTTCCTGCTTTCACAGCTGCGGCCTGGCGGGAAGCGACTAGTTTTCCAGCAACGCTAAACTGTTAGCATCCGATCATACCTCGGCCGGACGGCCGGGGAGGAGTATGTGGCACCCTCCCGCCCCAAACATCACGGGGCGACGCAAGCGCCGCCCCTCTGTGGAGAGTGCGGAGAAGCTCACACGGGCGTCCTTACGTCCGCCCGTGCACGAACGGCGCAAGCGCCATTCGTGTGGCTACTCAGTGGGTGTGGTTGTGGTTGGTTGCCAACAATGCTCCTCAGAGCAAGTGGAGATGTCCGTGCAACTTGTTGCAATTTCTACAAACTGACGAGCTTATTCGTTGCCTCGCAACACCTTCGAAAGCAATCTTAGGGCATCCCGGTAGACCCCGGTAACGTGATAGATGCCGCTTCGACCAGCGCCCGTCACCCGATAGATTACCTGCGCTCTTTCAAGGGCATCGATAGCATCTGCAAAGGGTGAACGATGTTGCTTTTCAATGCTGCCCTGTTGGAGGAGGCTTTGAGCCAACGTGATCGCTATCGCCTCGTCGTGCACCTTGGATTTGATCGTATTCACTAGGTAGGCGGCTTCCCAGTTGCTCCCCGGCCATGGCTGCATGATCTGTCGCAAGCCCCACAAGATCCTGTTTAGGCGAAGTGCGCTTCCTAATCTCGCGGCGTCGATCCACCGAAGTATGCCATTGTCCTGATCGCTGCTTATTCCAAACCCATGGAAATCCGAGGATGCCTTGGACTGTTCGACTTCGAACCGGACACGGTCGGTGGCTTTGGCATAAGCTTTGATCATGACGCCCTTCGCCGGATAGATCTTCACGATAGGGGAGTTGTCTTCCGTACCCAGTTCAACGTTGCGGTGCCGGAAGATCGTGCGAGCTTGTTCGTCTATATGCTCCCAAGCAACCGTCGATTTCCCTGCGAGAGAGCGCATCGCCTGTTCGATCCGTGCAATTGTTGCAACGGGATTGTGGTCCTGAAACTCCCAGTACGTTTCCAATGCTTGCAAGACATAACGCTGCTCTCGTCGAACGACATCGGCTTCATAGCCCAAGGCAGCGAATGCAGCTGCGCCGATACACTCGTCAATGAAGGTTAGCGTGCGGTCGATGTAGCGCTGGACGTTCTCACTCCATTGACCGGGCAGAAACGGAACATGAACTTCGTTGATACCTACATTCGGGTCGTCATAAGCTGTCCACGGCAAGAGGTTGTTGCCCCGCACGATTGGTATGGTCCCGATAGTCGGGGTTGGGCTGATGGCGAAGAGATTAAAGTCGTTTTCCGCTGCATCATGATCGTCCGGCGCGCCTTCAACAATCGGCTGGTGGAGCATGGCGCGTGTCGGGTTCAACGAAAGGTCGGCTTGGAATGTCCAGCTATATTCGTCGTCGTTGCCCCAACGCTCCCGCGACTGCCATCCCTTAAGTGTTCCCGAAAAGAGCGGATATCCTACCGGCGTGATGTACCCAGCACCGCCGCGGCCTTTGGCTATTAGCCAACGCGGTGCGTACTCCTCGGTGCCACTTTGGACGTTGAATACCTTGCGGGGTTCTCCTGCTACGACGAACATGTCGCTCAACCGCTCACTGAAGGTTCGAAACTCCGCAAGTGTTCCAACGAAAGTCCATCTTCGAGCAGAGAACTGTATTCGGTCCTGTTTCGCTGTTTCAATGCTTACCTGAACACCTGAGAGCAGCTCGTCTATGAACCCCATGATCTCTTCTCGCAGACAGGATTTCCGAAATGGTGTTGGCCAATATCTTCTATGTAGATGAACAGGCCGTTTCCTTCGGAGGTAGCGGTTGATTGCGGGCGCAAATTAGCCGTTAAATTGCCGTCAAGTATATGTTTTTATTGCTTTTTCATCGATCATTTGGTACGATGCTGCCTGTGTCGGAGGTGGCAAATGAAGCGTCAAGAGAACGAGAAACGAGTGGGGGTATTAGCGTCGCTCTGTAAAAGTATAGTGGCATGGGAAGCGCATGATCGCGTTCGTCACCCATATCGCTTTATAAGCAGTCCAGATGGTGCTGGCCCACACTTTCTTTTCGCTGAAAATGTCGCGCACTTGCTTGGATGCAACATAGATCTTGTGCGTCGAATACCTCGAAGCGAGTTACCTGCCTCGAAGGTTGGCGCTCGTGTGGTTTACCAGCGGTCAGACGTAGAGGCTTTCATACGGTCTCGCCGTGATATCGGGTTTGAGCCCCGTATTGTTTCTGCTCGAAAGGGCCGTGGGGTTACTTCGGGTCATCAAATTCAACCAGTTGCTGGAAAGTTGAAGGAGCCCCTCGATCCTGTGGCCTACGCGCGCAGCTTGAGTACGCAAAAGGTCGACAAATGACAAAGCCAAAGGTGGTTGTAGAGAAAATCGGACCATTTCGAGTTGCTCCACGTATTCGCAATGGCTCTCACACTGGCATGTGGATTGTTGATGTCCCGCCGCACCTGTCACCAAGCGGAAAGCGCACCCGTCCCACGTTTTTGACAAAGACCGATGCGCTGACAGATGCAAAGCGACTGCTCAGAGAGCTTCAACTAGATGGGGCGCTATCAGGACGCGGCTTTGCAAAGAAAATAAGCGGCGTCACCGTCACCGAGGTTTCGAAACGCTGGCTGGCGGAGCAGGCCGACCGCGTGTTTACTGGAAAGAAGCGACAAACGTCTCTGGAAGCCGACGCGTTCAAACTCAAAGCAATTCTTGGTAAATTCTCTGAAGCAGACGTTTCCAGCATCGGTAGCAAAGAGATAGCAGACTACCAGAAGCATCGCGTTGAAGCCGGATGCGTAGCTGCAACCATAAACGGGGAGACATCGCTCTTTCTTCAGCTTCTCCGCTGGGCACAGGAAAAAGGGTTCGTGGAGAAACTTCCGAAGGTTGAACGCATTCCGGTGCCCGTGAAGCGAGTGGACGTTCCCACACCCGAAGAGATGTCTCTTATCCTTGATGCTCTTGGCGAGGAAAGGGCGCTGCTGGTACGCTTTCTCGCTGAGACTGGTGTCCGCAAAAACGAGGCCTATACGCTTGAATGGGCTGACGTCGACGTTACCAATCAGTTGGTCTCCATCCGGCGCAAAGATGGGTTCACGCCGAAAACGCGTCATTCCGACAGAGATATTCCAATTAGCGCTTCTCTCGCGCAGGCTCTATCGGCAGCAAAAAAGGTGAGACGGATAGAGGCCCTGAAGGCAGGGGTAACGCCGCCCGTCCTGGTATTTCCGGGCCGATTTGGTGGAAAGCTTGTAAACGTTCGGCGAGCGTTAACGACTGCCGTTAAGAAGGCTGGGGTGAAGCGGCTTGGGCAGCCACTAAAGCTCACACCGCATATTCTACGCAAGGCGATGGCGACATGGCTTCACGTGCGCGGGGTGCCTGACGCTCTTCTCCAGCCGCGTCTCGGCCATGCGCCGGGAAGCAGAGTTACCAAGTCAGTCTATGTGCAGGTCACCACCGATGACATGCGTGCCTCAGTGATCGACCTTGAAGAGGAGCGCCATTCTCGCTTGAGTGTTGGAGGGCCGGTGAAGACCGCTTAGTCACCGAATGCGGGTGCTCAAACGTGGCGCGCTGACAGCGGCAGCAAAATGCCCGTCCCAATGAAAGGGGTCGGCAAAAGTTTGGTGGGGGTGAATTTACACCAATCGCGCGCCGGTTGGCTTCGTCTCAGGGACCGAAGTTGGCACCATTTGGCACCCGAAATGACGAAGGCCTCAGCGGGTTACCGCTAAGGCCTTGAAAAGGATGGTGGGCGTGACAGGGATTGAACCTGTGACCCCTACGATGTCAACGTAGTGCTCTCCCGCTGAGCTACACGCCCATCCGATGGCGGCGCATAGATCACAAAACCTTTGGAGCCGTCAATAGGCTTTTTTCAGTTTTGTGACGCGCCGCCCGGCAAGCCTTACGCGGCAAGCATTTTGTTGACCTCGTCGACGAGGTCGCGCAGGTGGAAGGGCTTGGAAAGGACCTTGGCATCCTTCGGCGCCTTCGAATCGGGGTTCAGCGCCACGGCGGCAAAACCGGTGATGAACATCACCTTCAGGTCGGGGTCGAGCTCGGTAGCGCGGCGCGCCAGTTCGATACCGTCCATTTCGGGCATGACGATATCGGTCAGCAGCAGGGAAAACGGCTCCTCGCGCAGCCGGTCATAGGCGCTGGCGCCGTTGTCATAGGAAAGGACCTTGTAGCCGGCCTTTTCGAGCGCTTTCACCAGGAAGCGGCGCATGTCATTGTCGTCTTCTGCGAGAAGTATCTTCTGAGTCATTAATCCAGACCGCTGATCAATAAGTTTTGGTGGGCTGCCAGCCGTTTACACTAGTCTTGAGCCGGTAAACAACCGGTGAATTGCCTGTGCGTGATTGCCATCCCTTCTACATAGTATGGACTTGAGGCCGGGCAACTGGCAACATGGGCGCAGCAGCCAGTTCATGACATGGTAAAGAGGGCCGAAAGTGCCGGAAATACGCGAATACGAGCTTTTTGAGGTTCATGAGCCCGTGTCGCAGACCATTCCCTTCGTCTACAACTCCCCCCATAGCGGCCGCATTTATCCACCGGAATTTATTGCCCAGTCGCGGCTCGAGGGCATCGCCATCCGCCGTTCCGAGGATCACTATGTCGACGAGCTCTTCGGCTCTGCCGTCGCACTCGGCGCGCCGCTGCTCGCAGCCAACTTCCCCCGCGCCTATCTCGACGTCAATCGCGAGCCCTACGAGCTCGATCCGCGGATGTTCGACGGGCTGTTGCCGCCCTATGCCAATGTCAATTCGCTGCGCGTCGCCGGCGGGCTCGGCACCATTCCGCGCATCGTCGCCGAAAATATGGAAATCTATGCACGTCGTCTTCCTGTGCAGGAGGGGCTCGACCGGGTCGAAGCGGTCTATAAACCCTATCATGCGGCGCTGCGCCGGCTGATCGCGCGGACGCATGTGCAGTTCGGCTTCGGCGTGCTGATCGACTGCCACTCGATGCCCGGCAATGTGCGCGTCGCCGGCAACGTTGGGCGGCCTGATTTCATCATCGGCGATCGTTACGGCACCAGTGCTTCGGCCGAGCTTTCGCGGGCGGCCATCGCCATTCTCGAGGAAATGGGCTTTGCGGCAATCCGCAACAAACCCTATGCCGGCGGCTTCATCACCGAACATTACGGCCGGCCGTCGCGGGGCCTGCATGCACTGCAGATCGAGGTGAACCGGGCGATCTATGTCGATGAAGTGACGCTGGAGAAACGCGAGGATTTCGCCGCAGTTGCCGATGCCGTCACCGCCTTCATGCGGCAGATGGCGGATTACGTCGAGAAATTCGCCGGCGATCGGGCGCTGGCCGCCGAATAAATCTCTTTTTCGATTTCGCTGCTGTCAGGCCTAGTCCTCCCTGGCCAAAAAAAACCGCGCTTGTGAGCGCGGCTAAGTCTAGGGAGGAAACACCCAAGGAGGGTATTTACAGTCAGAAGACTGTACGGAAGAAGCTACTATTGCATTGCACAAATGTCAAGCAATATATTGCGCTGCGACATCTTTGGGCAGTTAGATTGAAATTGCCTGCTACGTTTGCATTCCCGTTGCTTTTCGCTATGAAAAGCGCCACTCCCGCCAGCCAAACGGATAAATCATGCTTCCTGACCGTTCGTTCTTCAACCGCCTGGCGGAAGCCGCCCGAGCCGAGACGCTGCCGCGATTCCGCTCCGGTCTCGATGTCACCAACAAGCTCTCCTCCGGTTTCGATCCGGTGACGGAGGGCGACCAGGCGGCCGAACTCGCCATCCGGGCGCTGATCGAGGAGAGTTTTCCCGGCCACGGCATTCTCGGCGAGGAACACGGCAATGTCGGGCTCGACCGCGAATATGTCTGGGTGATCGATCCGATCGACGGTACGCGCGCCTTCATCTCCGGCGTGCCGGTGTGGGGAACGCTGATCGGTCTGCAGAGAGAGGGCCGGGCGATCATGGGCATGATCGAACAGCCCTTTACCGGTGAGCGTTATTTCGCCGACCAGAACGGCTCGATCTATACAGGACCGGAGGGCGAACGGCGGCTGATGACGCGCCAGTGCGACGCGCTGTCGAACGCCATCCTGTTCACAACCTCGCCGCATCTCTTTGCCGGCGAGGAGATGGAAAAATACCGCGAGATCGAGAGCCAAGTACGGCTCTTCCGCTACGGCTGCGACTGCTACGCCTATGCGCTGCTTGCCGCCGGCCATATCGATCTCGTCGTCGAAAACAGCCTGAAGCCCTATGACGTCGGCGGCATCATTCCCGTCATCGAAGGGGCGGGCGGCATCATCACCACCTGGGACGGCGGACGGCCGGAAAATGGCGGCTCGATCATCGCCGCCGGCAGCCGGGCGGTCTACGAGCAGGCGATCGCCATCCTGCAGCGCTAATCCGGATCAGCCCTGCTGATCCTTGATCAGCCTTGCTAATCGCCCGGTCAGCAACAGCGGTCGGGTCACGTGCCGAGGGCGGCGACGTCCTGGTTTTCTTCGGCGTCGCTGCCGGGAATGAAGGCGTGGAAGGCGGCAAGAGCGGCGGCGCGGTAGGTATCCCGTTCCTGGAAGATCTCGTGACGGGCGCCGTTGATTGGCACCAACTGGCCGGCGCGGAAATAACGCGAGAGCCGCTCCTGCGCCGTGTAGGGCACGACACCGTCCCGCGTCGGGGCGATGACGATGGTCGGGATGGTGATCGAGAAGAGATGGTCGGGCGAGGTGACCCGGTCCATCGTGCGAAAAGCCTCGATCAGCCAGCGGGCTGTCGGCGGCCCGAGCGTCAGTTCCGGATGGTCCTTCATCATCGCGACGTTGCGCTCGAAGCGGAGTTCGTCGGAGGTCAGCGGATTGTCGCGGAAATCCGGCTCCTTCAGTTTCGAGGTCAGCGGCAGAAAGCCCAGGCCGATGGCGTTCAGCGTGCCGGCCACAGCGCGGATGACACGGGGCGAAGCCGCTTGGCCGGTCAGGCCGATGAAGGGCGCCGACAGCACCATCCGGTCGATACGGGTGGTGAGATAGGGCGCGGCCGAGAGCGCGATCAGCCCGCCTGTGGAATGGGCGAGCAGGTAGAAGGGCAGGCGGGTATCCGGCAGCACCACCTTTTCAAGGAAGATGTCGAGATCACGCTCGTAATCGGCAAAGCGGCGGATGTGGCCGTGGTTGCGGTGCTTCAGCAGCCTTGACGAACCGCCCTGGCCGCGCATGTCGAAAGTCGCCACCCAGAGGCCTTTGGCCGTCAGGTCGCGGATCGTCTCGAAATATTTCTCGATATATTCGTTGCGGCCATGAAGGATGACGACCGTGCCCCTGGCCATCTGGGCGCTCGAGCGGAAGACGGCGTAACGCAGCCGGTGGCCGTCATGGGTTTCGAAGAACCCCTCGGTGCGGTTTTCCGGGGCGGGATTGTCGGGCGTCGAATAGAGAACCTGATCCATGACCTTGCCAATGCGCCGCTGCTGACTGCTTCGCCTATCAGGGATAGCGCATGGTATCCGCCTTGGAAAGCGGTGCGCCCGCAAGGCGCGGGAAAAGGGCCGGCAGGAGCATGAGGGTGCTCGCGGCCGGCCGAAGTTGAGACTGAAGAAGAAGGGACGATGCACTTCAGCCATCGGGACCAGATTCACCCGACGCTGAAATTCCTAAGCGAATGCGCCTGAACGCGTGCCGAACCGGTCGTTCATGCGGGGTTCACTGGCCGATCAAGGCGATTCCCAAAAGGTCTTGAACTCGTCAAATCCCATCACCATCTCCTTCCTGCGGGCGCCGGAAAGGGCCCGCGCAACCGTCCCGAGGCCGCCAAAGATGGGGTTTCAGGGGCATTTCATCGCAACACGTCGCTTCCACAGGAGGACATCATGCGTCACGTAGACTTCTCTCCCCTTTATCGTTCGACCGTCGGTTTCGACCGGCTCTTCACCATGCTCGACAGCCTTGCCCAGCCGGAGCAGGCGCAGACCTATCCGCCCTATAATATCGAGCGCACCGGTGAAAACACCTATCGCATCACCATGGCGGTCGCCGGTTTCGACGAGACCGAACTTTCGATCGAAGCCCATGCCCATGTTCTGTCCGTGAAGGGCGAAAAGAACGAGGAACCTGCCGAAGGTGGCGAATTCCTCTATCGCGGCATTGCCAAGCGCGCCTTCGAGCGCCGCTTCCAGCTTGCCGACCATGTCGAGGTGACTGCCGCTTCGCTGAAGAACGGCCTGCTGCACATCGACCTTCTGCGCAATATTCCCGAGGCCATGAAGCCCCGCAAGATCGCGATTGCCGCAGAACCGGTTGAGGCTCCGAGGGCCATCGAAGCGCAGATCATCAACGGCTGATCGATCCCTTACGGGTAAAACGGACGGCGCTCCCATCGGGGCGCCGTTTTTTATTTGTCGCCCAAAGCGCGCCGCGATCCTTCAGATTCGCTCCTCGCGCTTTAGCTCCTTATTTTTGCGCGACCTGCTCTATGCCGGGCTGGCTGCCTCGTCCATTTCCTTTTCCGTTGCGCGGCGGGCCGCGGCGGCGGCGTATTTCTGGGCGATGACGGCGCAGACCATCAGCTGGATCTGGTGGAAGAGCATCAGCGGCAGCACGATCACGCCGATCGACTGGCCGGCGAAGATGACATTTGCCATCGGCACGCCGCTGGCAAGGCTCTTCTTCGAGCCGCAGAAGGTGATGGTAATCTGGTCGGGCTTGTTGAAACCGAGCCAGCGGCTGCCGAACATCGTCAAAACAAGAACAAGTGCCAACAGCACGATGTCGGCTGCGATGACGACGGCGATATCGGCGATCGAGAAAGTGTGCCACAGGCCTTCGACCACCGCCGTGCTGAAGGCGAGATAGACGACCATCAGGATCGAGCCGCGGTCGACAGGCATCAGGATCTTCTTCTTGGCGCGGATCCAGTCGCCGATCCAGGGCTGCAGGATCTGGCCGACGATGAAGGGGGCAAGCAGCTGCAGCAGGATCTGCTCCAAGGCGTCGAAAGAGAAGCCGCCATGGCCGCCGACGGAAAACAGCAAGCCGACGAGCAGCGGTGTCAGGAACATGCCGAAGATGTTGGACGCCGAGGCCGAGCAGATGGCGGCAGGCACATTGCCGCCGGCCATCGAGGTGAAGGCGATCGACGACTGCACCGTCGATGGCAGCACGCAGAGGAAGAGAATGCCGAGATAAAGCGGCTGCGGCAGGATCGTGTCCGGGATCAGTCCGAGCGCCATCCCGAGCAGCGGGAAGATGCCGAAGGTCGTCAGCAGGATGACGAGATGCAGCCGCCAGTGCAGCAGGCCTGCTATGACGACGTCGCGCGAGAGGCGGGCGCCATGCAGGAAGAACAGCAGGGCGATGGCAAGATCGGTGGCGATGCCGAAATAATCCGCGAATGTGCCGCTCGCCGGAAACAAGGAGGCGAGGATGACGGTGCAGACGAGCAGGATGGTGAATGTATCGGGCAGAAAGCGGCGCATGGCGGTCTCGCGGCGTGATAAAAACAGTCGTTGTTCTGTCGTCCATTATGATCCAGGATGCAAGAAATAACAGTTATCGAGAATCTGGATCATGCTGGACCTTTCGCAATTGCGCAGTTTCGTCGCCGTCGAACAGATGGGCAGTTTCACCCTTGCTGCGGAGAGGCTTGGCCTGGGGCAATCGACGGTCAGCCAGCATATCCAGCGGCTGGAGACGGCCCTGGGGCGCAAGCTGCTGGCGCGCGACACGCATAAGGTGATGCTGACCGGCGATGGCGAGGCGTTGCTCTCGCATGCGCGCGCCATGCTTTCGATCGAGGGGCAGGTGCAGTCATTGTTTAAGAGCCACAGCCTGCGCGGCAGCCTGCGGCTCGGCGTGTCGGAGGACTTTGTCACCAGCCAGTTGCCGGCGGTGCTGGAAGATTTCGTTCGTTCGCATCCCTCCGTCGATCTGGAACTGACGGTGGCGCTATCAGGCGTTCTCTACGAGATGCAGGATAATGGTGAGATCGATTTGGTGCTCGCCAAGCGCCGGCTCGGCGATGCACGCGGAAAACTCGTCTATCGCGAGCCGCTCGTCTGGCTGGCGCGCGATCCCGAGCGTGTGCTCGCCTCCGGCCCTCTGCCTCTGATCGCCTTTCCGCCGCCGAGCGTCACACGGGTGATTGCCCTGGAAGCGCTCGGGCGAAACGGCGTGCCGTGGCGGATCGTCTGCACCTGCGGCAGCCTGAGTGGGTTGACGGCGGCGGCGCGGGCCGGGATGGGCGTGCTGGTGCAGCCGCGCAGCATGGCACCATCAGGCCTGAAGGAGATTGCTGCGGGAAAACTTCCGGCGCTAGAGGACGTCGAATTCGTGCTGGTGCCGCGCAAGGGAGCGGATCAGGCGCTGGTCTCAGCACTTTCCGACGATATTCTGCAAAAGGTGAGGGGACTGAAATCGGCGTGAAGCATTGCCAATCGGGGCAATCAGGCAACCAGGCACTTCAGGAAACCATCCACATCCGCTTCCGTCGTCGCGAAGCTGGTGACGAGACGGATCAGGATTTCGCTTTCGGAAACGAGCTCGGGCGTTGCCGCCGGAACCGGCCATTCGTAGAATTTCGCGCCCTTTTCCTCCGCGGTTTTTGCAGCGCTTTTGCTGATAACGGCAAAGACTTCGTTGGAGGCGGTCGGCCAGGCGAGGCGGGCGGCGTTGCTGTCTCTGATGCCGGCGCGCAGCCCGTCGGCCATGCCGTTCGAATGGCGGGCGAGATCGAGCCAGAGACCGTTTTCGAAATAGGCATCGAACTGGGCGGCGATGAAGCGCGACTTGGAAAAGAGTTGGGCGGCGCGCTTGCGGATGAAGGGCATTTCCCGGGCCTGATCCGGATTGAAGAAGACGATCGCTTCCGCACACCAGCAACCATTCTTGGTGCCGCCGAAGGAGAGCATGTCGACGCCGCGCTTCCAGGTCATTTCGGCCGGGGTGGCGCCGAGCGCGATCAGCGCATTGGCGAAGCGGGCGCCATCCATATGGAGCGGCAGATTGCGTTTTTTTGATATGGCGGCGATCTCGCCGATCTCCGGCAGCGAATAGACGGTGCCGATCTCGGTTGCCTGGGTGATCGTCACCGCGCTGGCGCGGCCATGACGGAGGGCGTCTTCGGGATAATGCGCGATCTTTGCCGAGAGCCCGGCCGGATCGATCTTGCCGGCTTCGCCGTCGACGGCAACGAGGCGGGCGGAGCCGGAGAAGAATTCCGGCGCGCCGCATTCATCCTCGATCACATGGGCTTCCGAATGGCAGAAGGTGATGCCGCCGGGGCGCTGGACGCTTGCCAGCGACAGCGAGTTGGCGGCCGTGCCGGTGGCGACGAAAAAGACCGAAACCTCGCGTTCGAAAATCTCGGAAAAGCGGGCTTCGACCTTCCTGTCGAGGTCGCCGGCGCCATAGGCGGCGGCAAAACCGGCCGATTCCGTCAGCAGACGTTCGGCAATGGATTGATGGGCGCCGGCCCAGTTATCGGAAGCAAAGAACATGGGGGAAACCGTTGGGGAAGGATAAGGTTGGCAAGTCCGCAGCGGACATTACGCCAAAGCTTCACAGGATCAAGGTTGTCGCCCGTGACACATCACAGAAATTGAACTACGCAATCAATAAACAAAATAGCGTGGCTTTGCGTAATTTTATTTCGCCATGCCGACTGATCCGGCAATCTTCAGTCGCAAATTGATGTTTTTTGACAGAGCGCTCTTGCGGAGCCGAATGCTTTCTGGCATAGAACTGATGAATTAGGACAGTGTTGCTGTCCTATTTTGGCCTTTGTGGCCGAAGAGGCGCCGAAAGCCCTGGAACAGACCGGCTTTCACGCTATAGTTCTTCCGAGCGTCAAAGCCTTGCCGGCGGCGCGCGGAGGCGAATGGCAGGCGCGGAACGCGACGGTTTGCTTTCCTTTGAAGCAGATGTCTGCGGCCGATCTTCACACTGCAACAGCGCTGTCACGCGCCGAACCTATCTTCGGGTTGCGGCGCATGACGAAAAGCCGCCCGCGGCCCCGCGGGCTTCGACAGGAGGAAAGATGATGACGAAGACGCCATCCATGGAATTTGACCGGTTTGCTGCTGCCGAGGTGCGCGCGACGGCCAATATCTCCACATCCGCCTCCGGCCTGCCGAAGAAACAGGGCCTCTACGATCCGCGCAACGAACACGATGCCTGCGGCGTCGGCTTCGTCGCGCATATGAAGGGCCAGAAGTCGCACCAGATCGTCAAGGACGGCCTGTTCATCCTCGAGAACCTGACGCATCGCGGCGCCGTCGGCGCCGATCCGCTGATGGGTGACGGCGCCGGCATCCTGGTGCAGATCCCCGACCGTTTCTTCCGCGAGGAGATGGCCGAGCAGGGCATCACCCTGCCGCCGATCGGCGAATATGGCGTCGGCCATATCTTCATGCCGCGCGATGAAAAGCAGATCGAGCACTTCAAGAAGGTGATCCAAGACGTCATCACCGAGGAAGGCCAGGTCTTCATCGGCTTTCGCGACGTGCCGGTCGACAATTCCTCGCTCTCCAAGGCGCCGGCGATTGCCGCAACCGAGCCGCATCATGTGCAGGTCTTCATCGGCGCCGGCGAGGATGCCGAAAACAACGACGAGTTCGAGCGCCGGCTGTTCACGCTGCGCAAGGTGATCTCCAACCGTATCTATGATGAGTTCGACGGCGAGGAGAGCAATTTCTATCCGGTGTCGCTGTCGTCGGCGACGGTGGTCTACAAGGGCATGTTCCTGGCCTATCAGGTCGGCGTCTATTACAAGGACCTGTCGGATCCGCGCTTCGAAAGCGCGGTCGCCCTGGTGCACCAGCGTTTCTCGACCAACACCTTCCCGTCGTGGAAGCTCGCGCATCCCTACCGCATGGTCGCCCATAACGGCGAGATCAACACGCTGCGCGGCAACGTCAACTGGATGGCGGCGCGCCAGGCGTCGGTCTCCTCGCCGCTGTTCGGTGAGGACATTTCCAAGCTCTGGCCGATTTCCTATGAGGGTCAGTCGGATACGGCCTGTTTCGACAACGCGCTCGAATTCCTGGTGCGCGGCGGTTATTCGATGGCACATGCGGTGATGATGCTGATCCCGGAAGCCTGGGCCGGCAACCAATCGATGGCGGCCGACCGCAAGGCGTTCTACGAATATCATGCCGCTCTGATGGAGCCCTGGGACGGTCCGGCTGCCGTGGCCTTCACCGATGGCAAGCAGATCGGTGCTACGCTCGACCGCAACGGCCTGCGGCCGGCGCGCTACCTCGTCACCGATGACGACCGCGTCATCATGGCGTCCGAAGCCGGCGTGCTGCCGGTTCCGGAAGAGAAGATCATCCAGAAGTGGCGCCTGCAGCCGGGCAAGATGCTGCTGATTGACATGGAGGAAGGCCGCATCATCTCCGACGACGAGGTGAAGTCGCAGCTGGCGACGGCGCATCCCTATCGCAGCTGGCTGAACCGCACCCAGCTCATCCTCGAAGATCTGAAGCCGGTGGAGCCACGGGCGCTGCGCCGCGACGTGTCGTTGCTCGATCGCCAGCAGGCCTTCGGCTACACGCTCGAGGATACTCGCATCCTGATGTCGCCGATGGCGACGACGGGCCAGGAGGCGATCGGCTCGATGGGCACGGATACGCCGATCTCGGCGATGTCGGAAAAGCCGAAGCTGCTCTACACTTATTTCAAGCAGAACTTCGCGCAGGTGACCAACCCGCCGATCGACCCGATCCGCGAGGAACTGGTCATGAGCCTGGTGTCCTTCATCGGGCCGCGGCCGAACATTCTCGACCACGAGGGCGCGGCGAACGCCAAGCGGCTTGAAGTGCGTCAGCCGATCCTGACCAACGGCGATCTCGAGAAGATCCGCTCGATCGGCCATACGGAAGATCGTTTCGACACTAAGACGCTTGATTTCACCTATGATATCGAGCGTGGCGCCGAAGGCATGCCGGAGATGCTCGACCGACTCTGCGAGCGCGCGGAAGCGGCCGTCAAGGGCGGCTACAACATCATCGTGCTCTCCGACCGCCAGATTGGCCCGGACCGGATCGCCATTCCGGCGCTGCTGGCGACGGCGGCCGTACACCATCACCTGATCCGCAAGGGGCTCCGCACCTCGGTCGGTCTCGTCGTCGAGACCGGCGAACCGCGCGAAGTGCATCATTTCTGCCTGCTCGCCGGCTACGGCGCCGAGGCGATCAACCCCTATCTCGCCTTCGACACGCTGCTCGACATGCATGCCAAGGGCGAATTCCCGAAGGAAGTGGATGCTTCCGAAATCGTCTACCGCTACATCAAGGCGGTCGGCAAAGGCATCCTCAAGGTCATGTCGAAGATGGGTATCTCGACCTATCAATCCTATTGCGGGGCGCAGATCTTCGATGCGATCGGCCTACAGTCGGAACTCATCGACAAATATTTCTTCGGGACCGCGACGATGATCGAAGGTGTCGGCCTCGAGGCGATTGCCGCCGAAACCGTCGCCCGCCATAACGCGGCCTTCGGCAAGGATCCGCTTCTTGCGACGACGCTCGACATCGGCGGCGAATATGCCTACCGCATGCGCGGCGAAAGCCACGCCTGGACGCCGGATGCAGTCGCTGCCCTTCAGCATGCGGTGCGCGGCAATGCCGAGGATCGCTACCGCGAATTCGCCGAGATGGTGAACAATTCAGCGCTGCGCATGAACACGATCCGCGGCCTCTTCAGGATGAAGAGCGCCGAGGCGCTCGGCCGCACGCCGGTTTCGATCGACGAGGTCGAGCCGGCGGCCGATATCGTCAGGCGTTTCTCGACGGGAGCGATGTCCTTCGGCTCGATCTCCAGGGAGGCGCATACGACGTTGGCGATCGCCATGAACCGGATCGGCGGCAAGTCGAACACCGGCGAGGGCGGCGAGGAATCCGACCGCTACATGCCGCTGGCCGACGGTTCGATGAACCCGGAACGTTCGGCGATCAAGCAGATTGCCTCGGGCCGCTTCGGCGTCACCACCGAATATCTCGTCAATGCCGACGTGCTGCAGATCAAGGTGGCGCAAGGCGCCAAGCCTGGCGAAGGCGGCCAGCTGCCGGGTCACAAGGTTGACGCGACGGTTGCCAAGACCCGCCACTCGACGCCGGGTGTCGGCCTGATTTCGCCGCCGCCTCACCACGACATCTATTCCATCGAAGATCTGGCGCAGCTGATCTACGATCTAAAGAACGTCAACCCTACCTCGGATGTCTCGGTCAAGCTCGTCTCCGAAGTCGGCGTCGGCACGGTCGCCGCCGGCGTCGCCAAAGCGCGCGCCGACCATATCACGGTCGCCGGCTTCGATGGCGGCACAGGTGCATCGCCGCTGACTTCGCTCAAGCATGCCGGCAGCCCCTGGGAAATCGGCCTTGCCGAGACCCAGCAGACGTTGGTGCTGAACGGCTTGCGCTCGCGTGTCGCATTGCAGGTGGACGGCGGGTTGAAGACCGGCCGCGACGTCATCATCGGGGCGCTGCTCGGCGCTGACGAATTCGGCTTCGCCACCGCGCCGCTGATTGCTGCTGGCTGCATCATGATGCGCAAGTGCCATCTCAACACCTGTCCGGTGGGCGTGGCAACCCAGGATCCGGTGCTGCGCAAGCGCTTCAAGGGCACGCCGGAGCACGTCATCAACTACTTCTTCTTCGTCGCCAACGAAGTGCGCGAAATTCTCGCCTCGCTCGGCTTTACCCGGCTCGACGAGATCATCGGCGCTTCGGAGCTGTTGGAGAAGGACGAGATGCTGGCGCACTGGAAGGCCAACGGCCTCGACTTCAGCCGCATCTTCCATAAGGTCGATGCCGCCAAGGAAGAGACCTTCTGGACGAGCCGGCAGCAGCACCCGATCGACGATATTCTCGACCGCGTGCTGATCGAGCAGGCACAGCCGGCGCTGACCGCCAAGACACCCGTTGCCTTCGAGGTCGGGATCAAGAACGTCGACCGTTCGGCGGGCGCGATGCTCTCCGGCGAGGTCGCCAAGCGCTTCCGCCACCGCGGGCTGAAGGAAGACACGATCAATGTCACACTTCGCGGTACGGCGGGGCAGAGCTTCGGCGCCTTCCTGGCGCGTGGCGTCACCTTCAACCTGATCGGTGACGGCAACGACTATGTCGGCAAGGGGCTTTCGGGCGGCAAGATCATCATCCGGCCGCCGGAGAATTCGCGGATCGTGGCCGAGAACTCGATCATCGTCGGCAACACCGTGCTTTACGGTGCGACCGAGGGCGAATGCTACTTCCGGGGTGTGGCGGGCGAACGTTTCGCCGTGCGCAATTCGGGTGCGATCGCCATCGTTGAGGGTGTCGGCGACCATGGCTGCGAATATATGACCGGCGGCGTCGTCGTCGTGCTTGGCGCCACGGGCCGTAACTTCGCGGCCGGCATGTCCGGCGGTGTTGCCTATGTGCTCGATGAAACCGGCGATTTCGCCAGCCGCTGCAACATGGCGATGGTCGAACTCGAGCCGGTGCCCGAGGAGGACGACATGCTGGAGAAGCTGCATCATCACGGCGGCGATCTCATGCACAAGGGACGTGTCGACGTTTCCGGCGACATGACGCGCCACGACGAGGAGCGCCTCTACCAGCTGATCTCCAACCATCTGCACTATACGGGTTCAACCCGCGCCAAGCAGATCCTCGACAGCTGGGCCGACTACCGTCCGAAGTTCCGCAAGGTCATGCCGGTCGAATACCGCCGTGCGCTCGAGGAAATGGAGCGCAGCCGGATGGGCATCGCCGCGGAATGATTTGCACTGGGACATCCGTCACCTGCTGACCGCAGGTGACGGATGACGAAAATATCTCGATGACTCCGATCGTGCCGACAGCGAAACCTGTCCAGATCGCACGGATGTCTTCCAGGGGATATGCGCCAATGACGGTCAAGAGAAGCAACTTGCCCCGGATACCGGGACTGACGATAGACAGATTGGCTGCGGTGAGGCGGTCATGAGGGTAAGGGACGAAAGCATGGGTAAGGTAACAGGGTTTCTGGAAATCGACCGGCAGGTAGCGAAGTATCAGCCGGCGTCGGATCGTATCCGTCATTTCCGCGAGTTCACGATCCCGATGTCGGACCCGGAAGTGCAGAAACAGGCCGCGCGCTGCATGGACTGTGGCATCCCCTATTGTCACGGCCCGACCGGCTGCCCGGTTCATAACCAGATTCCCGATTGGAACGACCTCGTCTACAACAACAACTGGGAAGCGGCGATCCAGAACCTGCATTCGACCAACAACTTCCCTGAGTTCACCGGCCGCGTCTGCCCGGCACCCTGCGAGGAAGCCTGCACGCTTAATCTCGAGGATGCGCCTGTTGCCATCAAGACGGTCGAACAGGCGATCGCCGACAAGGCCTATGAGCTCGGCTTCATCCGGCCGCAGCCGGCGACGGTGCATACCGGCAAGAAGGTTGCCGTCATCGGCTCCGGCCCCGCCGGCATGGCGGCCGCCCAGCAGCTCGGCCGCGCCGGCCACGAGGTGCATGTCTACGAGCGCGAAACAAAGCCGGGCGGGCTGCTGCGCTACGGCATCCCCGATTTCAAGATGGAGAAGAACTTCATCGACCGCCGCGTCGAGCAGATGAAGGGCGAGGGCGTCACCTTCCATTGCGGCGTCAATGTCGGCGTCGATGTCAAGGTCGAGCAGCTACTCGCCGATCATGACGCCGTTCTTTACTGCGGCGGCTCCGAGACGCCGCGCGAGGCGGGCATTCCCGGCACCGAGCTTGCGGGCGTCCACGATGCGATGCCCTATCTCGTCCAGCAGAACCGCCGCGTCGGTCGCGAGAACATCGACAGCGTCGGCTGGCCATCGGACCCGATCCTTGCCGGCGCCAAACATATCGTCGTCGTCGGCGGCGGCGATACGGCTTCGGACTGCGTCGGCACGGCGTTCCGCCAGGGGGCCGTCAAGGTCACCCAGCTCGACATCCGGCCGCAGCCGCCGGAGAAGGAAGACAAGCTTGCCGTCTGGCCATTCTGGGCGACGAAGATGCGCACCTCCTCCTCACAGGCCGAGGGCGCCGTGCGGGAATTCCAGGTGGCCACCCTCGAGTTCGTCGGCGAAGACGGCGTGCTGACCGGCGTCAAGTGCTGCGAGGTCGATGAGCGCCGGCGGCCGGTTCCGGGCACGGAATTCGTCATCCGGGCCGATCTCGCCTTCATCGCCATCGGTTTCCGCGGCCCGTTCACATCAAGCGTGCTGAAGGAACTCGAAGGCAAGCTGACGCTCAACACCGACAAGCGCGGCTCGACCAACGTCGTCGCCAACGACCGCGACTACAAGACGTCGATCGACAAGTTCTGGACGGCCGGCGACGTGCGCCGCGGTCAGTCGCTGGTGGTCTGGGCGATCCGTGAAGGCCGCCAGGCGGCGCGCGCGATCGACGAGGCATTGATGGGCTCGACCGTCCTGCCGAACTGACCGTCGGCCGCTCACACCCTCAAGAAGACAAGAACTCCGCCCTATCGGCGGAGTTTTTTCATGGAGCGCCGCGCGTCCGCCAGGACGTGATGCGACCGCTTACCGCGGAACCGTGCCGCAAGCCTCGGGCAACGGCAAGGACATCGATGTCAGCGGCCGGAGCGATTTCAGACGAACGACAGCGACGCCTTCTTCGGCCTATCCGGCTCCAACCATTATTATCTGAGCTGGCCGTAGGCGGCGACCTAGACCGGAACGGAGCGAAAGGCTGCTTCACGCACAGCGCGTTGCCGACTGATCTACGATCTAGACTAGAGCTAGCCGAATTGCAGGACGCTGTTACGCAGGAGATGTGCTTTTATGCTCGCCGAAGAGCAGCTTGTAACCGCAAGCACAATGCCGCCCGCCGCGATTGATCGCTGATCCAGCGCAGCAGAGCGGGCGGTCTCTTTATTTGACCGAGACTTCGGCCGGCGCCTTTGCGGCAGGCAGGCGGTAATCGTCAACGCGGCCGGGAGGTGCTGGCGTCATTTCGCCCTGCTCGACCAGGAGGTCGCGCGGCGACCGCGTCAAAGCCACAGGCGGCGGCCTGGCGCCGAGAAGCTCGGCGCCGCCGTCGAGATTGGGATCGGAGAGGCTGATCGGCACGGTATGTTCGACCGGATTGGCGGGGAGGCCGAGGCCGGGCAGATTGCTGGAGTCGAGGCGAATTAGGTCGGGGCTTGCCTGGGTGCCGAGAAGACGCCGGGCCGGCTTTTCCACATAGAAGGCGAGCTTTCGCCGGCCGGCTTGCGTAAGATTAATGCCGTCGGAGGTGCGCAGGCGCACCTGCTGGCCGTTCACATCCGAACCAGTGACGATGAAGGTGCCGTTTTCGTCGACGAAACCATCCCAGATGTCGACGAATTCGCCGCCGATGCTTTCAACCTGGTTGCGGTAAAGCTGATTCATCTGGACGGCATCGGCCGTCATCGAATCGGACTGGAAAGCGGGAAGGCCGACCCAGAGCAGCGGGATCTTGCGGGCGGTGACCTCCTTGCCGAAGGAAAGGACACGGCGGCGATATTCGGTAAACCAGCCATCGGTGCGGAATTTTTCCTTGGCGGTGTCGGTCACCATCTGCTGGCGGTCGTTGGCGCCGATCATGACGACGACCATCGCCGGCTTCAGCTCGTCGATCATCTTCGGCAGCTGTGCCGGCCAGTCGTAATAATCGTCACGAACCAGGCCCGAGGAGACGTTGCCGCGGGCTTCGACGACGACACCGGGCGAGGTCTCGAAGGCGGCGGTGAGGCCGTCGCCGAGGCCGCTCGCCAGGAAATCGCCGACGATCAGGATCTTACGGGCGTCGCCGAGCTTCTGCACCGCCGGCTCCTCCTGCACGGGAGCGCGGACCGGCGGCGCGGTGCGGGTATTGACGATGGCTTTCTGCGCCGGCGGGCGCTTGCGCTGCTGGCGTCTCGGCTGCTGGACATCAGGCGCCTGCGGTGCGTCGTCGAGATAGCGCCGGCCGAGGAGGAAATCGAGGATCGACCGGCGCTGGTAGCGCTGCTCCTGGGCTTCGGCAACCTGCATCGGCGCAAGCGCGCCAACGAATAGCGAAGCCGCCGTCAAGGCGAGCATGAGCCAACGGATTGGGGTGCGATCAGTTTTCTTCGTCATGGGCAGTTCCGCATCTGCCGGCATCTTGCACGTGGGGTAGGCCAGCGTCCACTCTCGCTATCTAGGTCAAGGTTCTGGCTGTTGTAGAGCAGCATGCCGAAAAGTGTGTGTGGTTTTCGGGCGGTGTCATGCCCTACTTTCTTGATCCAAATGCGGGTTCAGCTTCCCGGCGGATTCGGCCGGGATCATCCCGATCTAGCGACGCAGCGCGTTCAGAAGCGGCAAGGAGGGCTCGCCGTCCGGCTGCATGCCGATGCGCTCCTGCACGGCTGATATCGCCGCCTTCGAACCCGAGCCGAAATTGCCGTCGACCTCGCCATTGTAATAGCCGAGTGTCTTCAGACGCGTTTGCAGCTCGAATTTCTCAGTGATATCAAGGGCGCCGTCCGGGCGCGGCCAGCGCTGCTGCATGCCGCCGTAGCCGGCGATCTGGTCGGCCAGCAGGCCGACGGCAAGCGCATAGCTGTCCGAGGCATTGTAGTTCTTGATGGTGAAGAAGTTGGCGGTCATCAGGAAGCCGGGGCCACCGGCTCCGGCCGGCATCTTCAGCATGGCTTTGGTGCCGCCGTCGCGGAAGGCCTTGCCGTTCGGGCGTGTCAGGCCGAGCGCTGCCCATTGGGCCAGCGTATGGGTCTTGCCGGCCTGCTTGGCCGCGGCCGCGGGAACGACGACCTCGTAGCCCCAGGTCTTGCCGGTGTCCCAGCCGTTCTTCATCAGGAGATTGGCCGAAGTCGCCAGCGCATCCGGCACCGAGTTCCAGATATCGCGATGGCCGTTGCCGTCGGCATCGACGGCATAAAGCAGGTAGCTTGTCGGGATGAACTGGGTGTGGCCCATGGCGCCGGCCCAGGAGCCGGTCATTTCGCGAGCCGGCACGTCACCGTTCTGCAGGATCTTCAGCGCGGCGACCAGCTGCTTCTTAGCGAATTTGGCGCGGCTCGGATCGGCATAGGCCAGCGTTGCCAGCGCGCGCGGCACATAGTGCAGCCGGTCGTCCTTGTCGAGAATCGCGCCGTAATTCGATTCCATCGACCAGATGGCGAGCAGAATGGTCTTGTCGACGCCGAATCGCCGCTCGATCGCATCGAGTGTTCTTGCGTGTTTGGCGGCCATCTCGCGGCCGATCTTGACCGTGTAGGGATTGACGCGGGAATCGACATAGTCCCAGATCTTCGAGGTGAATTCCGGCTGATAGGCGGCCTTTTCGAGCACGGTCGGATCAGGCTCGCTCACCCCGGAAAAGGCCTTTTGATAAGTTGCCTTACTGATGCCACTCTGAGCGGCTGTTTGGTAAAAATCCGCGATCCATTTCTGGAACCGGGAATCAGCTCTAGCGTTGTCGGGGACCAGCCCCACCTGGGCGGCGACAATGAGGGCGAGAGCAAGACCACGAAGGGAGTTTTTGTGATTCTGGGTCATCGACAGTCGTATCCGTCATCTTCAGTTTCCGGGGACAGCGAGGCATCATGTCCGCGCCAGAACCAAGACTACAGGAACGGAGTCAACAAATTCTTTACCATAGCGAACCGCTGCGGTCACCATTGCAAAACAGTAGCAATTCTATACTAGTTAAGGCTAAAAAGCCCTATTTCCAAAGCGATATGATCGAAGCAGGAGGCCGGTGTGGCTCAACACAACAAAGTTCGTAAAGCAGTATTTCCGGTGGCCGGATTGGGGACGCGATTCCTGCCGGCGACAAAGGCTGTTCCGAAGGAAATGTTGACCGTCGTCGACAAGCCAATCATTCAGTATGTCGTCGATGAGGCGATCGAGGCCGGGATCGAACATCTGGTGTTCGTCACCGGACGCAATAAGCACGTCATCGAAGACTATTTCGACATCCATTTCGAGCTGGAACAGACGCTGCGCGAGCGCGCCAAGAAGGCGGAGATCACCCTTCTGGCCCAGCAATTGCCGAAGGCCGGCACGGTGAGCTTCACCCGACAGCAGGAGCCGCTCGGCCTCGGCCACGCCGTGTGGTGCGCCCGCGAGATCGTCGGCGACGAGCCCTTCGCATTGCTGCTGCCCGATATGATCATGAAGGGCGACAAGGGCTGCATGAAGGGCATGATCGACCTTTACGCCCAGAGCGGCGGCAATATCATCGCCGTCGAGGAATGCGCGCCCGACCAGGCGCATAAATACGGCATCGTCGGCGTCGGCGAAGCGATCGGTGACGGCTTCCGCATCACCGGCATGGTGGAAAAGCCTGCCAAGGGGACGGCGCCTTCCAACTTCTTCATCAACGGCCGCTACATCCTGCAGCCGGAGATCTTCAAGATCCTCGAAACCCAGGAGCGCGGCGCTGGCAACGAGATCCAGCTCACCGACGGCATGCTGAAGCTGCTGAAGGAACAGGATTTCGCCGGTTACCACTTCCGCGGCGCGACCTACGACTGCGGCGCCAAGGACGGCTTCATCCTGGCAAACGTCGCCTTCGCTCTCGAACGCGCCGATATCCGTCCCTCCGTCGAAGGCGGCTTCAGGGAATTGCTTGCCGGCCTGAAGTAAGGGCTACGCCTGGATTATGAAGTGACAGAACGCCGCGCATCCGGGCTGGATGCGCGGCGTTTAACGTTTCAGCTTGAGGCCGACGCCGGCACGAAATTGCTGCGAGTCGGTGCCTTCCTTGCGCGTCGTCAGCTCGTAGCCGAGTGTGCTGGTCAAATCGAGATAGCGGTTGATGTTCCAGGTCAGGCCGGTCGCCGCGGTATAGACGAGCTCGTCGTTGATGGTGCTATCCGTGGGATAGTCGCGCCATATTACCCCGCCGATCATCGTCCCGACCAGATTGTCGCGCAGCTGGTGGGTGAGCGTCGTCGTCAGTGCGTGCGAGACGTAGCCGCTCTCACCGGCAGTCGTTGAGGGCTGAATGCTGGTTTGCAGGTCGAAATTGACGTCGGTTCCGCGGATCGGCGACCAGAGCAGGCTTGCATCGAGTGTCGCCGTATCGATCGAGGACAGGCGGCTGTCTTCGAAATCGGCCTGCTCGTAACCGACGCCGACTTCACCCTTCAGTTTCTCGCCGAGATCGACTTCGACGCCCACCTTGGCGCCATAGCTGTGCCCCGAGCGCTCATAGCCGGCCGAGTCGCGCGTTTCGTCATAGATCGTGCGGCCGATGTTGGCTTCGATGAAGGGGATGAGCGCGGGGGACAGCTCGTAGCCGACGCGGCCGCGCAGCGTACCCGTCGTCTGGTCGCGATCGCTGAGGGTGACGGTCGTGCCGTTCGAAAGCTTGGCATCCGAATAAATCGAGCGGGTCATGGCAAGGGCCGTCGTCCCGCGTAGAATGCCGAAATCGCGCTGGACGGAGGCGCCGGCCGAAAATTCCTGTACATCAGACTGCTGCGCGGCATTGGCGATGGCGTCGGGATCGTCCGTATCCTCGCGGTAGAAATTGTAACCGGCGGTCAGGTGCGCCGTGGTGTCGTCGGGAAGATCGAGCCTGAGGTCGCTGTTGATCTTGAAGGAGGGCTGTTCTTCGCCCTCGCCACTGATATTCCTCTGATAGGCACCTTCCGAGGTTACGGACAGTTGATGGCGGCCCCAGTCGGAGGTCAAGGTCGCTGCTGCGTCTGTTTCGAAAAAGGCGCGCCGCTGTCGGGTATTGCCGTCCTTGGTGGTCTCGGTGTTGATGCTCTGGGTGACGCTCGGGCGGAGCACGAACGTGCCGATCGGGATTCCCGGCGTTTCCTCCGTCGAGGCGCTTGTGGCAGCCCTGCGGCGCGGCAGCGTCTCGTCGAGCGGCGCTTCGCGGGTGTTCAGCCGGCGTATGTCCTCGTCGAGGATGGAGCCGGTAATGTCGTCGCCGGCCTGCGCATCCGGTATGGCTGGCCTCTGCTGGGCATCGTCGGCATTCGCGGTCGCACCATTTGCCGCAGGCGCGGCGGCACCGTCGGTCTCGTCATCGAAACCGGTGGCGGCGGCGTTGTTCGTGGTGCTGTTGTCCTGATTGGCCGCGGAGCGGCTGTTTGCCATCCCTGCCGGCTGTGCGGCGGACTGCGCAAGGGCTGCCGTCTGGGCAAGAATCAGGCCTCCGAACGCGGCAAAAGAGACGGCACGGCTCATGGCGCGGAGCGGCGTCACACTGCTCGTCTGTTTTGGCTGGCCCATGCAATTCGCGCCTGACATGCTTTCGGTTCTTACCCAAAGGTAAAGCCTTGTGGTTAATCATTCGTTGCCGTCAGCGGGCGCCGTTCACATTTCGGAAAGAGTGCGGGGTGGACTTGGAAAGTGAAAAGGTCTAACGCAACTTCATGAACAGAAGAGCGATAAACCTCGTTGAAAACAGCGTGCTCGAATCGGCAAAACGCACGATAGAGACCGAAAGACGCGGTCTTGAAGCGCTGGAACGGGCCCTTGACAATGGCTTGGCCGATCCTCTGACACGGGCCGTCGAAGTCATCGGCGACATCTCCGGCCGCGTCATCGTCACCGGCGTCGGCAAGAGCGGCCATATCGGGGCCAAGCTCGCGGCGACATTCGCTTCAACCGGGACACCTGCCTTTTTCGTGCATGCGGCTGAAGCCAATCACGGCGACCTCGGCATGATCGAGCGCGACGATGTCGTGCTGGCGATTTCCAAAGGCGGCGAGAGCGCCGAGCTCAAGAGCATCATCTCCTTCACCCGGCGCTTCTCCATTCCGCTGATCGCAATCACCTGCAGCGACCGTTCCTCGCTGGCGACCGCCGCCGATATCGTCCTTCTTGTGCCGAACGAACAGGAGGCCTGCCCCAATGGGCTGGCGCCGACGACCTCGACGCTGATGCAGCTTGCGCTCGGCGACGCGCTGGCAGTGGCGCTCCTGGAAGCGCGCGGCTTTACCGCCACGGATTTCCATGTCTTCCATCCCGGCGGCAAGCTGGGCGCCAGCCTGATGCATGTCGCCGATATCATGCATACCGGCGAGCGGCTGCCGCTCGTTGCCAAGGGCACGCCGATGCCGGAGGCGATCACGGTGTTATCGCGCAAGCATTTCGGCTGCGTCGGCGTGCTGGATGAGGATGGCCGGCTTTGCGGCATCGTCACCGAAGGCGATATGGCGCGCAATCTGACCCGCAATCTGGCCGAGCTCGCGGTCGACGATATCATGACCAAGACGCCGAAGACGGTGAAGCCGACGATACTGGCGACCGCGGCGCTGGCGCTGCTCAACCAGCATCATATCGGCGCGCTGATCGTCATCGACGACGACCGCCGGCCGGTCGGACTGGTGCATTTCCACGACCTGCTGCGCATCGGCGTCGCCTGATCAAGCTCGTTCGATCAAGCTCGTTTGATCAGATGGGCTCGACCGTCAGGTCGCGGCCGTTGCTTGAAACCACCTTCACCTGTGTTCCCACCGCAAGGTCCGGTCCCATCACCTGCCATAGCGTATCGTCGAGGCGGATGCGGCCGCGGCCCTCGCGGATCGGTTCGTGCAGCGTCGCCGTGCGGCCGACGAGGCTCGCGCCGCGCTGATTGAGGAAGGGCTCGTCGGTCGTTGCATTGCGCAGCGTCAGCCGCCGGCCGGCGAAGGTCGTGGCAACGGCGAGCAGCGCAAAAAGGATCGCCTGCAATTCCCAGACCCAGAAGGCGCTGTCCCAGAAGAGCAGCGACAGCGCGCCGACGATCAAGGCGGCAAGGCCGATCCAGACTAGGAAGAAGCCGGGTACGATCATTTCCGCGGCGAGCAGCACGAGGCCTGCGACCCACCAACTCCACGGACCGAGTTCGGCGATGATCTTCGCCAGCATGGCTTATCGCTCCTGATCGGGATTGAAAGGATTGGGAGTCGACGGATTGATCGGCGGCGTCGAGCGCGCCGGCGCGGGGCGCGGACGCGGCGGCAGCGGCGGCGGGGTTGCCGGGCTGTTGCCGGCATCGCCGAAGACCTCGCGGGCAATGGCGCCGATGCCGCCGAGCGAACTCAAGATGGAAGAGGCTTCCATCGGCATCATGACGATCTTGGAATTGGGCGCCGAACCGATCGAGGTGAGCGCTTCGGTGTATTTCTGCGCAACGAAATAGTTGATCGCCTGGATGTCGCCGGCGGCGATCGCCTCGGAGACCATTTTCGTCGCCTTGGCTTCGGCTTCGGCCAGGCGTTCGCGGGCTTCTGCGTTGCGGAAGGCGGCCTCGCGCTGGCCTTCGGCCTGGAGAATGGCGGATTGCTTGGCGCCTTCGGCTCGGAGGATCTGCGCGTTGCGCGAGCCTTCGGCCTCCAGCACCTGCGCCCGCTTCTCGCGCTCGGCCTTCATCTGGCGGGCCATCGCGTCGACGAGGTCGCGCGGCGGCTGGATGTCCTTGATCTCGACGCGGGTGACCTTGATGCCCCAGGGATGCACGGCCTCGTCGACGACGCGCAGCAGCCGGTCGTTGATCGCATCGCGGTTGGAAAGCAGTTCGTCGAGATCCATCGAACCCATGACCGAACGGATATTGGTCATGGTGAGATTGAGGATGGCGTTTTCGAGGTTGGAGACCTGATAGGCGGCCTGGGCGGCGTTCAGCACCTGATAGAAGGAGACGGCATCGGCCGAAACCGAGGCATTGTCCTTGGTGATCACCTCCTGGGTCGGCACGTTCAGCACCTGTTCCATCACGTTCAGCTTGGCGCCGACGCGCTCGATGAACGGGGTGATCAGGTTGAGGCCGGGCTCCAGCGTGCGGGTATACCGCCCGAAGCGCTCGATCGTATAGCGGTAGCCCTGCGGCACGGTCTTGATCCCGGCAAAGAGCACGAGGATGACGAAGATGACCAGCACGATGACGACAATGTCGAAGCCGCCGAACAACATGAAGAATTCCTCCTATCGGCGCATGCGCCCATACACTGATGTGGTGGGGTAGCATGTTCTTTGCGAGGAAGAAATGCCGTATGGATGCTACACATCCGTGTGAGGTGGAGGTTTCCTCTCGGTTGGGTTATTTGGATCTTCGCCAGCTATCCGTGCGGCGATGCTTTCTGAAAAGATCTCTCAGGTCCAGCCCTGCAATTCGCGGCGCACGACCTTTTCCAGCACCTTCATGCCGTCCTCGCCGTCGTTGAGGCAGGGGATATGCGCGAACTTCTCTCCACCGTTCTCATGGAAAGAATGGGCAGCCTGCTCGGCGATCTCCTCGAGCGTCTCCAGACAGTCGGAGACGAAGCCCGGATTGATGACGGCGATGCGCTTGACGCCGTCCTTGGCGAGCTTCTCCACCGTCTTGTCGGTATAGGGCTGCAGCCATTCCTCCGGCCCGAAGCGGGACTGAAAGGTGACCATGAAGTTTTCCTCGGTCAATCCGAGCCGCTCGCGCAGCAGCCGGCCGGTCTTCTGGCATTGACAGTAATAGGGATCACCCTGCTTGAAATAGGACATGGGGATGCCGTGGAAGGAGGCGAGCAGCATCTCGGGCTTCCAGTCGAGCGTCGAAAGATGTCTTTCGACGGAACTGGCGAGTGCCTCGATATAGGTCTCGTCGTCGTGATAGTCGGGCACGGTGCGCAGCGCCGGCTGCCAGCGCATAGAGAGCAGCTTCTGGAAGGCCTTGTCGTTGACGGTGGCGGTCGTTGCCGCCGCATATTGCGGATAAAGCGGGAAGAGCACGATACGGTCGCATCCCTCTTGCTTCAGCGCGTCGATGCGCGAAGCGATCGACGGCGTACCATAGCGCATCGCCCAGTCGACTTTGACGCTATCAAGATCCTTCAGGCGCTCGGCCATCAGCTCCGACTGGTTGCGGGTGTAGGTGCGGAGATAACTTTCGTTCTTCTCCTTATTCCAGATCAGCTCATAGGCCTTGCCGACCTTCTGCGGGCGGGTGTTGAGCACGATGCCGAACAGGATCGGGTACCACTTCCAGGGCGACCATTCGATGACGCGGCGATCGGTCAGAAATTCCCTGAGATAGCGGCGCATCGACGTGTAATCGGTGCCATCGGGCGTGCCGAGATTGACCAGCAGGACACCGACCTTGCCTGATTTTACGGCCGGATGGTCCGCCGGGCGGAGTGAAATATCTGCTGTCATTCTGGCCCCAACGCTTTTTTTGTCTCGTCAGCTCATACGCAGCCTGGAGATCGTGGTTCACCCTATAGAAAGAAAAGCCGGCCCGGGAAACCCCGGACCGGCCAGTGGCATCGGGACAAATCGTCTTACTTGGCGGGAACCTCGATCTCCTTGCCAACCGTCAGGTGACGTGGGTTCGGCTTGCCGTTGGCATCCGACAGCTTCCGCCACAACGTGCCGTCGCCATAGAAGGTTACGGCGAGATCCCAGAATGTGTCGCCGGCGGCAATGACGTGGGTGGACGGCGTCGTTGCGGCAGGTGCGGAGGCTGCCGGCGCCGGTGCGGGTTCCGCAGCGGGCGCGGGGGCTGCTGGTGCCGGAGCGGCAGGTGCCGGTGCAGCGGGTGCGGGAGCCGGCTCTGTGGATGGAGCAGGAGCAGCCGGTGCAGCAGGCGCCGGTTCGGAAGCGGAGGGGGCCGGCGCTGCCTGCGCCAGTTCCGCGATGCGGCCATCCGTGTATGGCTTATAGGGCGAATGCGCGGCGACGTATGCCGCAGTCACATCGGCAAGATCCGGGCCGAAATCATAGGCGTTCTGGCCCTCCTTGAAGATCGAATAGCCGTCGCCGCCGGCCCGCATGAAGTTGTTGGTGGCGAGTTTGTAGGTCTTGGCCGAATCGATCGGCGCGAAATTGGCGCCGTCCTTCACCTGAACATCGCTGACACGGCTGCCCGCGGGCTTCGACGGGTCGAAGGAGAATTTCAGGCCGGCGACCTGCGGAAAGCGGCCGGCGCTCTGGTCGATCTGGCTGACGCCGTTTTCGAGCGCCTTGACGACGTCTGCGCCGGTCAATTCAAAAGTGGCGAGCGTGTTCTGGAAAGGCAGGACGGTGATGACCTCGCCCTGGGTGACCTCGCCGCCGTCGATCGACGCGCGCAGGCCGCCGCCGTTCTGGACGGCGATGGTGACGCCCTGGTTCTTCGTACGGTCGAGCATGGCGTCAGCCACCAGATTGCCCATCGAGCATTCCTTGACGCGGCAGACCTTGCGATCGCCCTCGATCGGGCTTTCGGAGGAGCCGATGACCTTGTTGCGCAGTTCCTCGATCGGCTTTGCCAGTTCGGCGATGCGGGTAATGACAGCCGGATCGGGCGTGAAGGTGGAATCGATCAGGATTGGATCGCCCTTGGCATCCTTGACGACGCCGTTGTCGTCGAAATTGACGACGAGATCGCCGAGATACTTGCTGTAGGAAGCGGCCTGGACGACCGGCACCTTGTAGCCGCCGGGATTGTCGACCATCGTCGGATAGGGGCCTTCGGCCTTCGGATCGGTGTTGGAGAGCAGGCTATGGGAGTGGCCGCCGACGACGACATCGACGTCCGGAATCTTGGCGATCAGGGCGAGATCGCGGGGATAACCGACATGGGTCAGCGCGATGATCTTGTTGACGCCCTGGCCCTTCAGATCCTGGACGGCTGACGTAATGGCCTGGACGTCATCTGATATCGTGACGTTCGGACCGGGGGAGGACAGCTCGGGGGTATCATTGGTGACGGCGCCGACGATGCCGATCTTCTGGCCGCCGACATCAAGCACCAGCGAGGGCTTGATGCGGTCGCCGAGCTTAGAGGCAGCCGTCGCCTTGACGTTCGCCGTCACGACGGGGAACTGCACCTTGTCGAGGAAGGTCGCAAGCCCGTCCTCGCTGTCGTCGAATTCATGATTGCCGACGGTCATGGCGTCGAACTTCATCAGGTTGAGGAATTCGGCTTCGGCCGCTCCCTTGTAGGTCGTGTAGAACAGCGAGCCCTGGAAATTGTCGCCGGCGTTCAGGAGGACGACGTTCTTGCCGGATAGCGCCTGACGGCGCTGGTCGATCGCGGTCTTCAGGCGGGCAGCACCCCCGAAGCATTCCTTCTTGCCTTCCTCCTCGGCCGAGCAGGTGGAGTCGAATTTGTTGATCGATTCGATGCGCGAATGGAAATCGTTGATATGAAGAATATTAAGTTCGTAATCCGCAAAGGCGGCGCCCGCGCTCAGCGCCAGCATGGACGCGGTCAAAAGACCGAAGCTGAAAGACTTCGTCATCCCTGTTCTCCTGATTGAGGCGAAAGATTCCCCTGATCCCTCGCCGTTCCCTTTCATTGTGCGCCGGGGCGATTGCCCGGCCTTCGGATTGTTCCATCAGACGATGTGCAACCGCAAGAGAAAGCTGGGCCAGGCAGGGCGCTTTCCAAGGGGACAGGGCAAAAAAGCCGGGCTGCTTATCCCTGGCATTCGCCATCGGCCGCGTTTCGGTAGAGTTCGTGTACGGCCTCGGCAATATTCGGAACTGTCGCCAGCGCGATGACCAAACAGAAAAGGGCAAAGAGGCGATGAAAGCGCCGGCCGGTCCGGTAGACAAGGAATGCGCCCGCACCATAAATCAGGATTGCCGGTACGGCGAAGATCAACACCTGCAGCGGCCCGTCGCAATCGGGAGCGGCAATGCCCTGGGCACGATAGACATTGGCCGGCAAAATAACGGCAAGTGCCGCAAGCGGCATTGCAAGCAGCAGAACGAGGTAAAAGGCGAAGGCCCGCATGGTGTGCCTAGCCTATCGCCTCATCTTTCAGCCGCGGCGGGAAAGCGTGAACTGTGCGCCGGAATCGGAGGTGCAGTTCAACTGGCTCGGATTGACGAGAGCGCAATTGACCTTGGACTGGGTCTTGCGCACCAGCGAGGTCATGTTGATCTCCACCAGGGTCGGCGAAGTGTTGATATAGGTGCCTGAGGCGAGAAGCTGGTTGCTATCGGTGGTGCGGGTGGTGAAAGTGCCGCCCTGGAAGGTGGAAACGATGCCGTTCGGATCGCTCCAATTGCCTTCGACGCCGGTGGCGACGGGTGCGGTTGCAACCGGCAGGCGACGCGGCTCCGATGAAACACAGGCGGCAAGAGCGGCGGCTGCGCCGACAAGAACGAGACCAGTTCTGATTTTCATAAGGCTTCTCCCGGCGAATCGGCGCGGCGGACACCCGCCAAGTTCGGGCAAAACATGGCGCGCGCCCGGCTTGAAGGCAAGCCTTGGAGGGGCAGCGGCCAGCATTTAGACAGCAGGCGTTACAAAAATGCCCGCCTTGCGGCGGGCATTGTCAAAGCCGAGGAACTGATCTCAGCGAACCAGAATGTTCCGGAACTGCCACGGATCCTTGGTGTCGATATCTTCCGGGAAGAGGCCCGGACGGCCGTCGAGGGGTGTCCAGTCGGTGTAATGACCTTCGACCGGGCCGAGATAGGGCATCTGCACTTCGAGGCAGCGCTTGTAGTCGATCTCGTCGGCTTCGACGATGCCGGCTGTCGGGTTTTCCAGCGCCCAGACCATGCCGGCGAGAACGGCTGATGTGACCTGCAGGCCGGTGGCGTTCTGGTAGGGCGCGATGCGGCGGGTTTCTTCCAGCGACAGCCGCGAGCCGTACCAGTAGGCGTTCTTCTCATGACCGTAGAGCAGGACGCCGAGTTCGTCGATGCCGTCCTCCAGCTCGTCCTCGTCGAGAACGTGATGGACCGGCTGCGGGGTGCCGCCATTGCCGAACATCTCATGCAGCGAGAGCACGGCGTCGTTGGCCGGGTGGTAGGCATAGTGGCAGGTCGGGCGGAAGGTCACTTCGCCGTCCTTGTCGCGCACGGTGAAATAGTCGGCGATCGAGATCGACTCATTGTGGGTGACGAGGAAGCCATATTGCGGGCCGGGCGTCGGGCACCAGGTCCGCACGCGGGTGTTGGCGCCCGGCTGCTCCAGGTAGATCGCCGCCTTGTTGCCCTTCTTGTGCTTCTTGGCATTCTTCGGCATCCACTCTTCATGGGTGCCCCAGCCGAGTTCGGCCGGCTGCATGCCTTCGGAGATGAAGCCTTCGACGGACCAGGTGTTCCAGAAGACGTTGAGCGGCTTCGGATGCTTGGTGCGCTGGGTATCACGCTCGGCGATGTGGACGCCCTTGACGCCGAGTTTCTTCATCAGTTTTGCCCAGCCTTCGCGGTCGTGCTGGTCCGGCTCGTCGAATTTCAGGCCGGTGTCGTTGGCGAGGTTGACGAGCGCCTGCTTGACGAACCAGGAGACCATGCCCGGATTGGCGCCGCAGGTGGAGACCGCGGTGGCGCCGCCCGGGTTCTTCGCCTTTTCCTTGCGCACGGTTTCGCGCAGCGCATAGTTGGTGCGGTCGGCATTGCTCATACCCTTGTCGAAATAGAAGCCGAGCCAGGGTTCGACGACGGTATCGACGTAGAGCACGTCATGCTTGCGGCAGAGCTTGATGAGGTCGAGCGAGGAGGTGTCGACCGAGAGGTTGACGCAGAAACCCTGGCCTTCGCCTTCCGTCAGCAGCGGCTTCAGCAGTTCCTTGTAATTCTCCTTGGTGACATATTCCTTGATATGGCGAACGCCATGCTTCTTCAGGATCTCCATGTCGGAGGGCTCTTCGCGCGGGTCGATGACGACCATCCGGCTCTTGTCGAATTTGAAATGGCGCTCGATCAGGGGCAGGGTGCCGCGGCCGATGGAGCCAAAGCCGATCATCACGATCGGACCGGTAATTTCGGCATATACCGGATAGTTCTGTTCCGTCATTCTTTTCTCCTGTGGAAGGCGACGAAGGCGTTCAGCCCGAAGAATTATTTGAAATTGCCGCAGAGAGTGCGAGGTGACCGGCTCTAATCACAAAACGACGTCACAATAAAGAGCGTTGACGGGGAAAGGCCAAATATCGGTCGGGCGATGGAGGCCGGCGCGACTATCCACGATCGGTTCGCGTAGATTCAGCGCTTCAGGATTTCCAGCCCTTCGACCACCGTCGTTACGGCAAGCTCGGTGATTTCGTATTCGGCGATGCCGTGGATGGTGAAGGGATCGGCGGCGACATAGGCCTCGATCGCGGCCCGCTCGCCGATCGCCAGGATGACGCCGCCGGTGCGCGGCACCTTGCGGCCGGAGGCGAGGAACCAGCCCTTCGCATAACCCCCCTTCACCCAGGCCATATGCGGCTCCATCTGCCCGTCGGCTTCATCGTTGCACTTGAGATAGGTGAGGGAGAGAATGAACATGGTCAGTGCCTCAGAAGGTTTGCGCGGATCAGGCCACGCAGCGAGTTGCCGATATAAAGCGTGCCGGCATCGAGATCGGCAAGCGTGAGGCGGCCGACGCGGGCCTTGCGCTGGCAGATGAGTTCGGTGCGCAGCACGCCGGCGAGCAGGCCGCAGGAGATGGGCGGGGTGCGCAGAATGCCGCTCCCGTCGTCGAGGAAGATCGAGGTGATGGTGCCCTCGCAGACTTCGTCGTGCTCGTTCAACAGGATGACTTCATCGGCCTCATCAGGCCCATATTCGGCGCGGGCTCTCTCGTAGACGGCACGGCGCGTGGTCTTGACCCGCAGCAGCCTGTCGGCGGAATCCAGACGGGTCTCGGCGAGGCGGACGATCCAGGTGGTATCGGGCGCCAGTGGCACGAAAGCGGCGCTCGTCACCTCGATGCGGCCTTGCGCGTCGAAGGTCAGGCGGATGCGCAGCGGACCGGTAGCGCCTGCAACGGCTTGGTCGAGCTTGGCCGCCGCGTCGACCGGTTGCGGGAAGCCGAGGCGACGGGCGGAGCGGGAAAGCCGGGCGAGATGCAGCCGCAGCCGGATGAAGCCCTCGCCCGGCTGCCAGCGCAGCGTCTCGATCAACGAAAAATCGATCATCGTGCAATCCATTGATCGCCGACAGCGAAGCGGGCCTTGAGCAGGCATTCCTCATATTCGGCCTCGGCGGTCGAATCGAAGACGATGCCGCCGCCGACATTGAAGACGGCCCTGCCGCCCTCAAAAAGCGTGATGGTGCGGATGGCGACGGAAAAACGCATGGCGCCGGCGGGCGAGATCATGCCGATTGCGCCGCAATAGGCGTCGCGCGGGGCATCCTCGAGCGCATGGAGAATTTCCATTGCCCGCATCTTCGGCGCGCCGGTGATCGAGCCGCAGGGAAAAAGCGCGGAAAAGATGTCGCGGATCGAAAGATCGGGGCGGAGCCTTGCCTGCACATGGCTCACCATCTGGTGGACGGTCGGATAAGTCTCGATGTCGAAAAGCTTCGGGACGTCGAGCGTGCCGACTTCGGTGATGCGGGAGATATCGTTGCGCAGGAGATCGACGATCATGCGGTTTTCCGCCTGCGTCTTGATATCGCGGCGCATGGCCTCGATGATTTCGGCATCCTCGGCGGCGGTGGCGCCGCGTTTCGCCGTACCCTTCATCGGATGGGTCTCGATCCAGCCCTGTTCGTCGGTGCGGAAGAAAAGCTCGGGCGATCGCGAGAGGATGACCGGACCGCCGAGATCAACCAGCGCGCCGTATTTGACCGGCTGGCGTTCGATCAACGACCAGAAGGCGGCACGGGGATCGCCGTTCCAGCGGGCTTCGACCGGCATGGTAAGGTTCGCCTGATAGGCGTCGCCGAGCCGCAGATGTTGGTGGAGTCGGTCGAAGCGCTCTTTATATATATCGAAATCCCAGGCAGCTTTCGGAGCAGTGAGGAATTCCTCGTTTTCGAGACGCTGTTTGGGCTGGGCAAGCGGATGCGCATCCGGCTGCGGCGCATCGAAGACGCCGAAGCAAAGCAGCGGTGTTTCGCGGTGTTCCCCAGCGAAGGGGGCGAGTTTCTCCTCAAAGAAGTATCCGACCTCGTAGGCCATATAGCCGGCAAGCCATTTGCCCTCGGCCTTGGCCTGCTCCATCCGGGCAAGGCCCGCAAATAACTCGACGCGTGTGCTGGCAACGATGATCTCGGCCGGTTCGGCGAAAAGCATCACCTGCCCGGTCGTGTCGTCGCGGAAGAGGATGTAGGGTTGGTCAGCCACGCGCCGCTTTCAATTTGTTCTGCTCCTCATTGCTCAAAATCCAATGGGAGCGTGAGGCATTTTTCCGCTTCTCCCCACGGGGGAGAAGATGCCCAAAGGGCAGATGAGGGGGCGTAGCGGAGCGACGTCCTGAGCACATGCGAAGGAGAGGTTCAGCCGTGTCGCCCCCCATCCGCCTGCCGGCACCTTCTCCCCGAGGGGAGACGAGACCCGTTGCTGCCCTTCCGCCTTTGGAGAAGAGATCTCAGCCTCTATCCAACGCTTCCAACTCGTCGATCAGCCCTTCGATCATCGATAGGCCCTGGCTCCAGAACGACGGATCGGTGGCGTCGAGGCCGAAAGGCTTCAGCAATTCCGAGTGATGCTTGGTGCCGCCGGCCCTCAGCAGTTCGAAATACTTCTCCTGGAAGCCCTTCTCGGCCTTCTGGTAGACGGCATAGAGCGAATTCACCAGGCAATCGCCAAAGGCATAGGCGTAGACATAGAAGGGCGAGTGGATGAAGTGGGGGATATAGGCCCAGTAGGTCTCGTAACCCTCCGAAATGTTGATCGCCGGCCCGAGGCTTTCCGACTGGACGGAGAGCCAGAGTTCGCCGATGTCGTCGGCTGTCAGTTCGCCTGATTTGCGGGCGGTGTGGAGCTTGCGCTCGAATTCGTAGAAGGCGATCTGGCGCACGACCGTGTTGATCATGTCCTCGACCTTCTGGGCGAGCATCGCCTTGCGCTCGCGCGTGTCGGTGGTCTTTTGCAGAAGCGCGCGGAAGGTCAGCATCTCGCCGAAGACGGACGCGGTTTCGGCAAGCGTCAGCGGCGTCTGGCACATCAGCGCCCCTTGCGCACCGGCGAGAACCTGGTGCACGCCGTGCCCGAGTTCATGGGCAAGCGTCATTACGTCGCGCGGCTTGCCCATATAATTGACGAGCACATAGGGATGGGCCGAGGGAACCGTCGGATGGGCGAAGGCGCCTGGCGCCTTGCCGGGACGGACCGGGGCGTCGATCCATTGTTCGTCGAAGAAGCGCTTGGCGATGGCAGCCATCTCCGGGGCGAAATTGCTGTAGGCCGAAAGCACCGTGTCCTTTGCCTCCGGCCAGGAGATGATGGCGCTGGAGGTTTCCGGCAGCGGCGCGTTGCGATCCCAGAAATTCATCTGCTCCATGCCGAGCCATTTCGCCTTCATCTTGTAATAGCGATGCGAAAGGCGGGGATAGGCTTCACGGACGGCCGCGGCCAGCGCATCGACGACCTCGCGCTCCACCCGGTTTGCCAGGTGGCGACTGTCGGCGATGTCTTCGAAGCCGCGCCAGCGATCGGCGATCTCCTTGTCCTTGGCAAGCGTGTTGGTGATCAGCGTGAAAGTGCGGATATTCGCCTTGAAGGTTTCGGCGAGCGCCATGGCCGCTTTGCGGCGGGCTTCAGGGTCCTTTTCCTGCAGCCTGTTCAGCGCCACTTCGAGCGGTACTTTCTCGCCATCGATGTCGTAGCGAAGCTCCGCCATGGTTTCGTCGAAGAGGCGGTTGAAGGCGGCGGCCGATGTCATCGACTTCTCGAGGAAGAGCTGTTCCAGCCTGTCGTCGAGCTGGTAGGGCTTGTCCTTCCTGAGATCGAGCAGCCAAGGGCGATAGTGTCCGGCGGCGGGATCATTCGCCATGCAGGCGTCGACCACCGCGTCGTCGATGCGGTTCAGCTCCAACGCGAAAAACAGGAGGTGGCCGGAAAATTCGGTGATCTTGGCCTGCACATCGCCGTAGAGCTTGCCGTTTGCCGGGTTGGTGGTGTCGGAGAAATAGGTGAGGCCGGCAAAGGAGCCGAGGCGGCCGATGATATCGTCAAGCGCCTCATATTCCTTCAGCGCCGCGCCGATGCCCTCGGCACCGGTCTTCGTCGCGGCCTCAGCGAGTTTGCCCTTCCATTTTTCTTCAAAGGCGATTGCCGCCTTGCCGGCCTTTTCCATGTCGGCGACGAAAGCGGTCGACGTGGCGGAAGGGTAGAGATCCTGCAGCTTCCAGACCGGCAGATCGCCAAGCGCCGGATCGGCGGCCCCAGCTGGCGCTGCTGCCGACAATAGAAGGCTGGCGTGCGGGAGCTTGATTTTCATGGGTGCAATTCCTCTCCACTTTCATAACAGGTCTGATTGTCTAGCGCATCGGCCCGAAAATCGGAATCGATTTTCGGAAAGCACGATGCGCAGGTTCAAAGTGTTACAGCGTGCTTTGCGCGTCTGAAAAGACGCGCAGCGCTGTAAGCGTGAGAAGCCCCCGCATCAAGGGACTTTCGGCGCATGAAAGGCGTCGCTTCGGCACGAAAATGACCCGTTCCAATCGTTAAAATGCAATTGTTTCTCAAAACTGGATGTTCAAGCCTTTCTGTCAGAGTGCGCTTTATGGTTTCGCATGAAGTGAGGCGACAATGACCGGTTACAATGAGCTCAAGGGAGCAGGGCAAATCCTCGTGGTCGAGGACGACCCGGTGCAGCGCCGCCTGCTCAAGAACGCAATCGAGCGTCACGGCCATGTCGTGCACCAGGCGGAGAACGGCCGTATCGGCCTGGAAATGGTCAAACGCGACGGCGGCCTTTTCAACGTCATCGTGCTCGACCTGATGATGCCGGAGATGACCGGCCTCGAATTCCTCGACGCGCTTCACGAGTTCGGCACGCAGATCCCGGTCATCGTGCAGACGGGTCAGGGCGGCATCGAAACGGTGGTGCAGGCGATGCGCGCCGGCGCCTTCGATTTCGTCGTCAAGCCGGTCTCGCCCGAACGCATCGCCACGTCGATCTCGAACGCGATGAAACTCGACCAGCGCGAGGTGAAGGCGCGGGCCGGACGCCGGTCGCGCTCAGGCTCGGTCGGCTTCGACGACATCGTATCGGCAAGCCCGGCGATGATCCGCGTCATCGATCTCGCCCAGCGGGCGGCCCAATCCAACATTCCCGTCGTGCTCGAAGGCGAATCCGGCGTCGGCAAGGAACTGGTGGCGCGCGCCATCCAGTCCGGCGGCGACCGCTCGAACAAGCCCTTCGTCACCGTCAATTGCGGGGCGATCCCGCATAATCTCGTCGAGAGCATTCTCTTCGGTCACGAGAAGGGCGCGTTTACCGGCGCGACCGAACGCCATATCGGCAAATTCATGGAAGCCGACGGCGGCACCATTTTCCTCGACGAGATCGGCGACCTGCCGCTCGAAGTCCAGGTGAAGCTCCTGCGCGCCGTGCAGCAGGGCGAGATCGAGACCGTCGGTGCGCGCACCGCGCATAAGGTCAATGTCCGACTGATCTCGGCGACCAACAAGGATCTGATCGAGGAGGTCAAGAACGGCCATTTCCGCGAGGATCTCTACTATCGCCTCAATGTCTTCCCGATCACCATTCCGGCGCTGCGCAAACGCAAGGAAGATATTCCGAATCTGGTGCGTGTCTTTGCCGATCGCTTCTCCAGCGAACAGAAGAGCGGCCGCCGCATGACGGTGAACTCAGGCGCGCTGGCGCTGCTGACCGCCTATGACTGGCCGGGCAATATCCGCCAGCTCGAAAACGCGATCTTCCGCGCGGTCGTTCTGGCCGAAGGGCCGGAGCTGACCGAGGCGGACTTCCCGCAGATCGCTGCCCAGCTTCCGGAATACGAGGTGGTGGATCACCTGGCGCTGGTTGCCGACAATACCGGCCTCGATCCCGACGATAGCTATGGTGAGGAGTTCCGGGCGTCGATATCGGGGGAGGTGCACCACCACCGCCTGTCCGAAGCCTCGGAAAACGCGATCGCCAGCGTCAATCCCGCCGGAGATGTGCGCAAGCTTGCCGATGTCGAGGAAGAACTCATCCGATTCGCACTCAAATTCTATCGCGGGCAGATGAGTCAAGTGGCACGGAAGCTCGGCATTGGCCGATCCACACTTTATCGCAAGCTCAAGGATTACGGTATCGATCCCGATAATCCCCAGAAAGATGCGGCTTAAGCGCTTTTTGTTAAGACTAAGGCAACCACGATTTGTTACCGGTCATAAACCACTTGTTAGTGGCTCGTTCACTATGTAAAGAAAAGGTTGATCATGTGTGGCATTTTTGCCATCGTGTGACCGCATTTGACAGTCATCTGAGACAGGACGGGACATTGTCTGTCTGACGGGGATCGAGTTGCCGAATCTGAATGGGAATTCTAAGCCTTCGCGCTTGAGCTGGCGTTCGTTGGGCGCCAACATTTGCGGAAAGGCAATAAGGACGGTAGCGGCCGCCCTTCTTGCGCTTGCGGTTTCCTCACCGGTATTCGTTGGTACACCTTCGCAGGCAGCGGGCGACACCCGCAGCCTGAAGCTCTATTTCATTCATACCGGCGAAAAAGCCGTCATCACCTACAAGCGCAACGGCAAGTTCGACCCCAAGGGTCTGGAGCAGCTGAACCGCTTCCTGCGCGACTGGCGCAAGAACCAGCCGACGAAGATGGACCCGCGCCTGTTCGACCTGATCTGGGAAGTCTATCGCCAGAGCGGTTCGAGGGACTATATCAACGTCGTCTGCGGTTTCCGTTCGCCGGGAACCAACGAGATGCTGCGCGGCCGCTCGCGCAATTCCGGGGTCGCCGAAAAGAGCCAGCATATGCTCGGCAAGGCGATGGATTTCTTCATTCCCGACGTCAAGCTGGCGACGCTGCGCGCCATCGGCATGAAGATGCAGGTCGGTGGCGTTGGTTTCTATCCGAAGTCGGGCTCGCCCTTCGTGCACATGGATGTCGGTGGTGTTCGCGCCTGGCCGCGCATGAGCCGCGACGAGCTGGTCCGGCTCTTCCCCAACGGCAATACCATTCATATTCCGGCTGACGGCAAGCCGCTACCGGGCTACCAGCAGGCGATGGCCGACTATAAGCGCCGCGCCAGCGGCACGCAGATAGAGATCGCCAGCGCTTCCGAATCGGCGCCAAAACATAAGACGCTGTTTGCCGCGCTGTTTGGCGGCGGAGCGGACGAGCAGGAAGACGAGTCGGATGATTCGACGCCTGTTGCCGTCGCCAAGGCGACGCCGCCGAAGGCGGAGCCCGCCCCGGCTGAGCCCGCGCCGGTCGAGCCGCAGCAGACCGAAGTCGCCGATCTGAACGCGCCCGTGCCGCAGGTTCGCCCCGCATTCAGCGGTCAGCCGGCCGGCAGCGAAGTGGCGAGCGCGCTCGTCGCACCGCCTTCGGGTAATGCCGCACAGCAGGCTCTTGCGGCGGCCCTTCCGGCCGACCAGGCGCCGCCGCAGCAATTCGCCGATCTCAGCGCCTACAGCATTCCGGTTCCCTCGCTTCTCGGCCCGCGCCGCGCGCCCGGCGACGCCGAGGTCGCGTCCGTCGATCCTAGCGTGCTGACGGGTGCGAACGGATTGCCGGTTCCGACGCCGATCGAACGCCCCTCCGTTGCCGAGAACCTGCTTGCCGCCGCCGATGCCGATCCGGAAGCAGATGCCGACGAAGCCGATCAGGACGCGCTGTCTCCTGCCGTCGCCGATGCGCTCGAGCAGCAGCGGAATGAGGGTGAAAGCGAGATCGCGTCGAAGGGGCCGGTCACGGTGGAGCAGGCGATCAACGCCGCGATGACGCAAAAGCCGGCTGCAAAGCCGCCGCTCGAGCTTGCAGCTTTGGCGCCGATGACCAAGTCGGCAAGCTTCGGCGATGGTTTCGACGAGCCGGCCGCCGAAAGCGCCGTGGCACAGGGCCTTCCCACCAAGGGTGGTCGCCCGACGCAGAAGGAAGCCGCAGCAGCGGATGCCAGCCGCACGACGGTGCGCACCGAGCCGAAGCTGACGGAAAAGATGATTTCGCAGTGGGCGCTTACCAACGCTCGGCTCGAAATGGCTTCCAAGCAGGTCAAGGCGCCGCGTTTCGTCAGCCAGACGATGCGCGCCCAGCCGACCGCCGTCTACGCCGAGGGCTTCAATATCAAGACCGCCTCGGTCGACCCGGCCCGCTTCAGCGGCACGGCTGTGAACTTCATGGAAGTGCGCAAGTTCAACACGAATTGAGCCGGCCAATCACGGAAATATCGAAAAACCGCCGGAGCGATCCGGCGGTTTTTCTTTTGGCTGCTTCGATCGGGCAAGATGGCCGTTTGGCCAAGCGGATTCTACGCAAAAGAAAAGCCGCCGGGCGAAGGCCCGGCGGCTTGGTCGACATCAGTATGCCGGCGGATCAGCCTTCCGGCGGCGCCTCGATCATCCCGAGCGCGTGCAGATAGGTGTCGAGGATTGCTTCCTCTTCCATGCGCTCCTGCTCGTCCTTCTTGCGCAGCGCCACGACCTTCTTCAGGATCTTGGTGTCGAAGCCCATTCCCTTGGCTTCGCCATAGACGTCCTTGATATCGTCGGCGATGGTCTTCTTTTCTTCTTCCAGCCGTTCAATGCGCTCGATGAAAGCGCGAAGCTGATCGCGGGCGACGCCATGAGCATCAGACATCGTGTTCTCCTGATTTTCCGGTGATTAATTTTGGATGCACGTGACTGCCGCGAAGCGGCGTCACGGTCAAGCCTGTTCGGGGCAAGCCGGGCTATTTGTGTGGGTTGTTCAGTTCAAAAGCAGCCTTTTGCACAGGCGAGGCCTCGTTCTGGTGAAGATTCTTCCAGTCCTCATAGGGCATGCCATAGACCATCTCGCGCGATTCGTCCCTGGTAACGGCGACACCTTCGGCCTCGGCGGCTTCGCGATACCAGTTCGACAGGCAGTTGCGGCAGAAGCCGGCCAGATTCATCAGATCGATGTTCTGAACGTCGCTGCGTTCACGAAGATGTGCGACGAGGCGGCGGAAGGCGGCGGCCTCGAATTCGGTCTGCTGTTCCTTGCTGAGCGTGGTCATTTCGCTCTCCTTCGTTCAATAGGGGCCGGCTTTCAATAGGGACCGGTGCGTGAGAGGTGGACGTCGTATTCGTGCAAGGCGGGATCGGCATTCATCGCCGCAAAGATCGGCGCCAGGCGTCCGGCCCATGCCGATATGCCGGCGTCGTCTCCCATCAGATCCTGGCGCACCTCGAGCAGCGCGTGCGGAATGCCCGTAATCATGCAGTGGCGGTACATGGTATCGCCCTTCAGCGCCCCGTCATAGGGTTCGTTGTCACCGACCACGAGATCGGGATCGGCGCGCAGCATGTCAAGCAGCGGGCCGACGGCGCGATGATCGCTGTCCCAGAGTACGGCGGCGTGCCAGGGGCGGGGAGTACCTTTCCAGGCCGGGGTGAAGGAGTGCAGCGACAGCACCAGCGGAGCCCGGCCGGTGGCATTCGCCACGCTGTCGATCGTTGCGGCCACGGCATCGTGATAGGGGCGATGGAAGGTTTTGATGCGGTGGTCCCACTCTTCCTGGGTGATCGGATGGTTGCCGGATATGACGGCGCCGTCTGATATTTTCATGATCAGCGTCGGATCGTCCTCGCCGCGGTTCGGGTCGATCAGCAGGCGCGAGAAGCCGCCGAGCACGGCGGGCACGCCGAGTCTTGCCGAAAGCTGCCGCGTCAGGCCCTCGATGCCGATGTCATAGGCGATGTGGCGGGCAAAAGCCGCGTCGGGCAGTCCGAGCCGGCCATATCGCGCGGGGAGGCGGTTCATCGCGTGATCTGCGAGGATCACCATGCCTTTGTCATGTTTGCCGGATAGGATTTCGAAGGATTGGAAGTCGTCCATCAGGGAATTGCCGTTCGTCATTGCGCCGTCGGGCGCAGTGATCGCATGCACCTGCGGCGGGTTCAAGCGCGGCAGGTGGGGAGAGGTCGAGCCGCACCCTCGACAGGCGGTATATGAAAGGAAATATAATCGATTAGCATTGCGTTGACTTTCGCTTGACGGCGGCGCAAGAAGACACGGATACGAATAACCGTGGAGCTATTTGGGAGCCGTGTTGATCCAAGCCGCGCCAAGTTTCCTCACGCGGTCCGGGCCGCTGGTCCGTCTCGCTCTGTTCGCTCTTGCAGCTGCCATGCCGTTTTTTATCGCAGATGCCGCACGCGCCGATTTTCGCGTCTGCAACGGAACACAGAATCTCGTCGGCGTCGCCATCGGATACCGGGCCAAGGATGGCTGGGTGACGGAGGGCTGGTGGCAGGTGCCGGCAACGACCTGCGCTACGTTGATCGAGGGAGAATTGCAGTCGCGCTATTATTACCTCTACGCAGAGGACGCCGCCCGGGGGGGACGATGGACGGGTGACGTGCAGATGTGCGTGGCGGAAAACGAATTCAAGATCACGGGTGTGCAGGATTGTTATGCCCGCGGTTACCAGAAAATGGGATTCAAGGAATATGATACGGGCCGCCAGGGTAGCTGGATGGTTCAGCTCTCCGACACCCCAGGGACGCAAGAAAGCCAGAATTGATGAAGCGCAATCGCAAAATTAAAATCCTCGCCACCCTCGGGCCAGCCTCCTCCGAGGAATCGATGATCGAGAAGCTGCACCAGGCCGGTGCGGATGTCTTCCGCATCAATATGAGCCATGCGAGCCACGACCTGATGCGTACGCTCATCCAGCGCATCCGCTCGGTCGAGGCGCGCTCCGGCCGGCCGATCGGCATTCTCGCCGACCTGCAGGGGCCGAAACTGCGCGTCGGCAAGTTCGTCGACAGCAAGGTGGACCTGAAGCCCGGCCAGACCTTCACGCTCGACAACAACGAAGCGCTTGGCGATCAGAACCGCGTCTATCTGCCGCATCCGGAGATCCTGGAATCGGTGCAGCCCGGCCACCGCCTGCTGATCGACGACGGCAAGCTCGCTCTGCGCGCAGAAAAATGCGACGGCAAGAGCATCGTCACGACAGTTATTTCGGGCACGCGCATTTCCGACCGCAAGGGCGTCAGCCTTCCCGACACGCTGCTCGGCGTCGGCGCATTGACGGATAAGGACCGCGCCGACCTCGACGCCGTGCTCGCCACCGACGATGTCGACTGGGTGGCACTGTCCTTCGTCCAGCGTCCGGACGACCTTGCCGAAGTGCGCAAGATCGCCCGCGGCCGTGTCGGCCTGATGTCGAAGATCGAGAAGCCGCAAGCTCTCGAACGCATCGAGGAAATCATCGAGCTTTCCGACGCGTTGATGGTCGCCCGCGGCGATCTCGGCGTCGAAATGCCGCTCGAATCGGTTCCCGGCATCCAGAAGCAGTTGATCCGCGCCTGCCGCCGTTCGGGCAAGCCGGTGGTCGTCGCCACCCAGATGCTGGAATCGATGATCTCGGCGCCGGTGCCGACGCGCGCTGAAGTTTCCGACGTCGCGACCGCCGTCTTCGAAGGTGCGGATGCCGTCATGCTTTCGGCCGAATCGGCCTCGGGCGACTACCCCGTCGAAGCCGTTTCGACGATGGCGTCGATTGCCACCGCCATCGAGCGCGAGCCGCATTATCCCGGCATCATCTATGCTCAGCGAGCCCAGCCGGAAGCGACCGGCGCCGACGCGATCTCGCTTGCCGCCCGCCAAATCGCCGAGACGCTGAAACTGTCGGCAATCGTCTGCTACACCTCGTCGGGCACCACAGGCCTTCGCGCTTCGCGCGAGCGTCCGCAGGTGCCGATCCTGGCGCTGTCGCCGATCATCAAGACGGCGCGCCGCCTCGCCATCGTCTGGGGCCTGCATTGCGTCGTCACCCATGATGCGACCGATCTCGACGACATGGTCAATCGTGCCTGCCGCATCGTCGCCGACGAAGGTTTCGGCAAGCCGGGCGATCGCATCATCATCTCGGCCGGCGTGCCGCTCGGCACGCCCGGCGCCACCAATATGATCCGCATTGCCTATATCGGCTCCGACGGCCAGAGCGGCGTCTGATCCGATCGTGTCCCTTCGAAAGCCCGCTGCCTCAAGAGGCGGCGGGCTTTTTCGTTGAAGGGCCGGCATTGCCAAGGTTGGCGACACGTGCAAATTTCGAACCTAGCGCTATGCTCCAGGTTCGGAGAGATCATCATGGATATCGTCACGCTTCTGGCTTTTGCAGCTGTTTCCTTCGTCGGCATCGCGACGCCGGGGCCGACGGTGCTGCTGGCATTGACCAACGGTTCCCGGCACGGCCTGCGCCGGGCGATTGCCGGCATGATCGGCGCGGTGCTGTCCGATTTCGTGCTGATCGGCGCCGTCGCGATCGGGCTCGGCGCCCTGCTGGCGGCATCGGAATTCTGGTTCTCGATGCTGAAATGGGCGGGTGCTGCCTATCTCACCTTTCTCGGCATCATGCTGCTGCGCTCGAAGGGCACGATCGACGCGGCGTTGAAGTCCGGGGCGCCTGCGGGTGCGACATCGCCCTTTTCGATCGGACTGAAAAGCTTCATGGTCGCGGCGACCAATCCGAAGGGCTATCTGTTCTTCTCGGCCTTCCTGCCGCAGTTCATCGATCCGGCCCTGCCGCAGGCAACGCAATATGCGCTGCTTGCGCTGATCTTTGCCGCGCTCGATTTCCTCATCATGTTCGGTTACGCCTTCTTCGGCTCGCAAGCGGTGCGTTTCCTGAAAACCTCAGGCGCCATGTGGCTGGAGCGAGCCTGTGGTGGTGCGCTGCTGGCGCTTGCCGGTTCGCTGGCCTTCTACCGCCGGGCAACTGTCTGAGTTCAGGATCGGGCCAGGGATAGATGGCCGACGCGATAGGCCTGCGTGTGCTCGTCAATCTCGGGAATCTCTCGCCAGAGCCTGAAGCGCACCCGTGTCCAGTTCGTCGGTTCGAAGCCGGAGACCGAGGCGAGCGCGCCGGCTGTCGCAACGTCGGCTGCAGCCCCTGCGCTTTCGGCGCGGCGGATATCGGCGAGCAGCGCGTAAGGCTCCATCCGCAGGATATCGCGTGTGGCGAACCTGGCTGGGGCGATATCGGACGAGATTTCTGCCTGCCAGACGATCCAGGTCCTCACCTGCGGCCAGCCGAAGGCGCTGGTGAGAGCCTCGAACCCGGGGCCACAGAGGAAGTCGCTTGCTCCTTCCGGCTTCTGCCAGAGATAGAAGGGCGCGTAGAGATTGTCGCGGCTGCCGAACTCCCCCTTGCGAGCGCTGAGATAGGCTTTGAAACCGAGATTGGGAAAGCCGTCGAGCAGCGGACCCTTGTCGCGGATGCGGCGATCGATGATCGACATGTCGTAATCGGCGGGCAGGGTGAAGCCGTATTGCATGGCGATCATGACCGTTTCTCCACCGGTTGCAGCCATTCGACGACGCTGCTGTTTTCCGTGGGCTGGACACTGATATAGCTGAAGGGGCTGTCATCGGCGGCGCCATGCCAGTGACGCTCGCCGGGCTCAAACCAGACGGCATCGCCGGCACGCAATGCTTCGATCGGGCCGCCGTCGTTCTGCGCCAACCCATGACCTGAGAGCACATAGAGCAATTGACCCCTGGGATGGGTGTGCCAACGGGTGATGGTGCCGGGATCGAGCGTCGCCCGCATCGCGGTGTTCTCGCCATCGGCGCTGCCTTCGAGCAGCATCTCGACCCAGAAGGGCGCCGTCGCGACGCCCTCTGGCGAGCGGACCGCCTTGCCGGAGCGTCTAACAGTCATGATCTTCGGGTTCGAAACGCTCATTGCCGGCCTCCGACCGCACGCAGCCGCCAGTCGGGGTCGGTCATCTGGGCGATGCCGTCGCCGAAGGACCAGTCTTCCGGGGCGCTGGTGCTGATGACGATCATCACATCCTCGGGCCGAAGGCCCGGCGATTGCGCCAGGAGTTCGGCGAGCCGCCGATAGAGCGCCGCCTTCATCTCGGCCGTGCGAGGCCTGCCGATCGTGATGGAGATATAGACGAAATCGGCGGAGCGCGGGCCGGAGAGGTAGGTGCGGTCGAAGATCAGCTCGTTCTCGTCATGCTGGTGTATAGTCTGGAAACGGTCGTTTTCGGGCACGTCGAAGGTCTCGACCAAGGCGTGCTGGATGCTGTCGGCTAGCGCCGTGAGATAGTCCGGCGACTTGCCTTTGCGAAGAGAAATGCGAACGAAGGGCATCGGGATCTCCATGGTTAGGGCCGTCTGTCGGCCTTGACAGCAGAACCATCGCACGGCACGATGATACTGAAAATAAGAATTTGATGGATTAATGATCCTGAAAAATAGGATTATAAGATGCGGCGGACGACCTTCGATCTCGATGTGCTTCGAACCTTTTCGACCGGCATGGAGCTCGGTAATTTCGCCAAGGCGGCCGAGCGGCTCGGGCGGTCGACCTCGGCAGTGAGCGCGCAGCTGAAGAAGCTGGAGGAACAGGCGGGCACGCCGATCTTCCGCAAGGCCGGGCGCGGGCTGGCGCTGACCGATGCCGGCGAGACGATGCTCGGCTATGCCAGGCGGCTGCTGGAACTCAACGACGAGGCGGCTGCGGCTGTTCACAGCGTCGAGCTGGAGGGCTGGGTGCGGCTCGGCCTGCAGGAGGACTTCGGCGAAAGCCTGTTGCCGGAGGTGCTCGGCCGCTTCGCGCGTGCCCATCCGAAGGTTCGCATCGAAGCGCGGGTGGTGCGCAATGCCGAGCTGCTCGAGCGTGTCACATCAGGCAAGCTTGATCTGGCGCTTGCCTGGAGCGATGGCACGCTGACCGCCCATTGCGAGCGGATCGGCGAGGTGCCGATGCGCTGGATCGGACCTGCCGAGGGGCCGCCGGGCTGGCAGGCCGCAAGTGGTGAGCCGATGCCGCTTGCCTCGCTGGAGGCGCCGTGCCTGTTGCGGAGCGCAGCAACCAGGGCGCTTGATGCGGCGGGCATTTCCTGGCGGCTCGCTTTCGTCAGCCCCAGCCTGGGCGGTCTCTGGGCCGCGACGGCGGCAGGCCTCGGTCTCACCATCCGCACGCCGATCGGTCTGCCGGCGAAGGTGCGGCCGCTGGCGCCCGAGACGGTCGGCCTGCCCGATTTGCCGAAGCTCGGTCTGATCCTGCACCGGGCGGAAGCCGAGCCGCAGCCGGCGGCGGCACGCCTTGCCGAGCTCGTACTGCAGTCGGTGCATGGTGCGTTGCGCGAGGTGCTGGCCTGACATCTCCGCATTGACCCTTCGAGCGCGAGCCTGTAGCTTCGCACCGCTATGAAGACGATCACCCTCAATATCGCGACAATCTTCTTCTTGAGCCTCTAAAGGCTCTGCCTTCGGGCATCAGAAGATGCGGCTACTGACCAGCCTTCGCGGCTGGCTCGTTGCCGTTGTTGTAACCACCCTGCGTCTGGCCAAGGAAAGAGCCGGCAGGTTTGGCGATAGAGAGAGCTTTCATGACATCAGCTGTTTACCCGCCGGCGCTGAGCGCTGCGCAGATCGAGCAATTCATCGAAGACGGCGTCATCAGGATCGACGACGCTTTTCCCCGCGCATTGGCCGAGGAAGCTCGTGCCATCATGTGGCGCGATATTCCCTTCGATGCCGATGATCCAAGCACGTGGACGCAGCCCGTCGTGTGGCTTGCCGGTTATGGCGGCGGACCGTTCGAGAAAGCCGTCAATACGCCGGTATTGCATCTGGCCTTCGACCAGCTCGTCGGCAAGGGACGCTGGCAACCACGCGATGGGCTTGGCAGCTTCCCGGTCCGCTTTCCCCATCCCGATGATCCCGGCGATGCGGGCTGGCATGTCGACCTCAGCTTCCCCGGCGAGGATGGCGATCCGAACGAGCAAAGGGACTTTTCGGCATGGCGGGTAAACATCACCTCGCGCGGGCGGGCGTTGCTGATGCTCTTCCTGTTTTCGGATGTCGGGGAGGAGGATGCGCCGACCCGTATCCGCGTCGGTTCGCACAAGGATATCGCCCGCCTTCTGGCGCCGGCGGGCGAAGCGGGAATGGCGCATCTCTGGTTGGAACATGTCGGCGAAGAGCGACCGCTGGCCTTGGCGACAGGGCCGGCGGGCACGGTCTATCTCTGCCATCCGTTCCTGATCCATGCTGCGCAGATGCATCGCGGCGGGGAGCCGCGTTTCATGGCGCAGCCCGGCCTTGCGCCTTGCGAACCGCTTCGCCTCGAACGGCAGGACGGCGCCTATTCGCCGGTCGAAATCGCAATCCGCGGGGCGCTTCGGGAGCATTAGCAGAGACGGGATGCATCCGGCCGCGCAAACCGGCTGCATGACATCTGCAGTTTCCATCTCCAGGCGGGCGGCTGGCGGTCGCCCGCGCGCTATCTAGCCGAAGCGTTCGAGCGCCATGGCGAAGATATCAGCGTCGACGTTGCCACCTGAGGTGACGGCGACGACCGTGTCGCTTTCCAGCGCCTCGCCATGGAAGAGAGCGGCAGCCAGCGCCACGGCGCCGCCGGGCTCGACGACGATCTTCAGCCGTGTGAAGGCGAGCGCCATGGCGCGCAGCGCTTCCTCGTCGGTGACGACGATGCCGGCGCCGGCGAGACGCTTAAGGATCGGGAAGGTGATGTTGCCGGGCTGCGGCGTGACGATCGCATCGCAGATCGAGCCTGATACCGAGGCGTTGCGTTCGATCCTGCCGGAGGCGAGCGAGCGGGTGGTGTCGTCGAAATCCTTCGGCTCGCAAGGGCGGACGCGGAAGCCGGGGGCACTGGCTTCCAGGGCGAGCGCGATTCCGGAGGTCAATCCGCCGCCGCCGCAGGGAACGAGAACTTCGGCTGATGTCACGCCTTCCTCTTCGGCCTGTTCGGAGATTTCGAGACCGGTCGTGCCCTGGCCGGCAATGACAAGCGGTTCGTCGAAGGGTTTGATCAGCGTCAGGCCGCGCTCGGCCGAAAGTTTCGCGCCGATCTCGTCGCGGTCCTCGTTGACGCGGTCGTAAAGGACGACTTCGGCGCCGAAGGCGCGGGTGTTCGCGATCTTCAGCTTCGGCGCATCGCTCGGCATGATGATGACGGAGGGGACGTTGTGCAGCTTGGCCGCAAGCGCAACACCCTGGGCGTGGTTGCCGGAGGAGAAGGCGATGACGCCCTTCGAGCGCACCGCCGGATCGAGCCCGGAGACCGCCGACCAGCCGCCGCGAAACTTGAACGAACCGGTATGCTGCAGGCATTCCGCCTTCACGAACAGACGCCGGCCGGCGATCTCGTTGAGGAAGGGGGAAGAGAGAAGCGGCGTGCGTCTGATATGACCGCGCAGGCGGGCGCGGGCTGCGACAATCATTTCAATGCTGGCCATGCGGGAATCTTTCTGCTTGCGGGTTCGCTCATGCATAGGGCGCGGCCAGCCAATTGTGAACGGCGACTTTGTCACGGTGACATGAATATGGCGATGCTGCCTTTGCGGCTCTTGGAGCCGCATCGTGCCTGGTCGATCAGGCGATCCGCCGTCGTCAGTAACCGTTCGCCGACCCCTCCGCCGCGCGGCTGTCCATGGCGCCGTTATACCGGGCGCCGCCACCCTTTTCGATGGCGGCAAGGCTTTTGCCGCCGACGAGGATGCCCGCGGCTTGGCCCCATTGTGGCGCGTCATTGCCGCCATCGAAACTGTAGCCCATGGCGGCGAGCGTCTTTTCGGTATCGGGCGAAAGCGCATAGGGTTCGAGATAGATCTTGTCGGGCTGCCATTGATGGTGCACACGCGGAGCATTGACCGCCTGGCTGATATCCATGCCGAAATCGACGACGTTGAGGATCGCTTCCAGCGTGATGGTGATGATGCGCGAGCCGCCGGGGCTGCCGATCACCATGAAGGGTTTGCCGTCCCGGGTCACGATCGTCGGGCTCATCGAGGAGAGCGGCGTCTTCTTCGGGGCGATGGCATTGGCCTCGCCCTGCACCAGTCCGTAGAGGTTCGGCACGCCTGTTTTGGAGGTGAAATCATCCATCTCGTTGTTGAGCAGGACGCCGGTGCCCGGCGCCACGACGGCGGCGCCGAAGGAGCCGTTCAGCGTATAGGTGACGGCAACCGCGTTGCCCTCGTCGTCGATGATCGAATAATGCGTCGTCTCGGTGCTTTCCTTGCCGCCGAGCGGTTTGAGGTTCGCCGAGGTGCCGGCCTTGTACGGATCGATCTTGGCGGCGATTTCCAAGGCATACTTCTTGTCGAGCAGTTTCGTGACCGGGTTTTCGACGAAATCGGGATCACCGAGTGCGGCATTGCGGTCGACATAGGCATAGCGCATCGCCTCGACCATGATGTGTACGGTTTCGGCCGAATTGTAGCCGAGATAGGAGAGCGGATAGCCTTCGAGAACATTGAGGATCTCGCAGATGATCACGCCGCCGGAGGAGGGCGGCGGCGAGGAGATGATGTCGTAGCCGCGGTAATTGCACTCGATCGGCTTCAACTCGCGCACGGCATATTGCTCGAAATCCTCCTTGGCGAGAATGCCGCCCTGGGCTTGGCTCGCCTTGACGATCGCTTCGGCGGGCGCGGCCTTGTAGAAGGCGTCGGGACCTTTTTCGGAGATGCCGGCCAGGACGGCGGCAAGGTCCGGCTGCAGGAGTTTCTCACCCGATGCATAGGGCTTGCCGTCGGGTTTCAGGAAGATCTTCGCTGCCGCATCATCCTTGGCGAGGCGCTTGGCGCTGCCGGCGAAACTTGCAGCGTCACCCTGTTCCAGCGTGAAGCCCTCTTTGGCGAAACGGAGTGCCGGCGCGATCAGATCCTGGCGCGATTTCGTGCCGTATTTTTCGCGTGCGGTCTCCAATCCCATGACGGAGCCGGGCACGCCGACGGCGAGATAACCGTCGAGGCTGGCGCGCGGCACGATATCGCCCTTGGCATCGAGATACATGGTCTTCGTCGCGGCAAGCGGCGCGCGTTCGCGGAAGTCGAGGAAGGTCTTCGTACCGTCTTTCAGGCGGATGGTCATGAAACCGCCGCCGCCAAGATTGCCGGCCGAGGGATAGACGACCGCCAGGGCATAACCGACGGCAACCGCCGCATCGACGGCGTTGCCGCCGCTCTTCAGCACCTCGACGCCGACATCGGTCGCCAGATGCTGGGCGGTGACGACCATGCCGTGCTCGGCTTCGACTGGTGCGGGCGAGGCGGCGAAAGCCGAGGTCAGGCCCAGCGACAATGCTGATATGACGGAGATCGTCCCGATATGCAGGCGGCCCATGATTTCCCTCCTATGGACAATGATGGAAAACATATGGGGCTGCGGCAGTTCGCGGCAATGCAAGGGATCAGCTTTAGGTGAGAAGCTCGGCGAGTTTTCTGTTGGTCTCGTCGTCATCGAGGGGCGTATAGACGATGAGCTTCATCTCCGGCCGGTTCGTCAGTGTCAGGCCGGTATGCTCGAAGGACATGCGGCCATTGACGGGATGGTCGATACGCTTGATGCCGGACAGCGGGCTGATGACCTCGTGGCGCTGCCACCAGTCGCGAAATTCAGGGCTTGCCTCTTTCAGCAGTGCGATCAGCCGTTCAAAATCCGGATCACCGGCATAACGCGCGCTGTCGGCCCGGAACGTCGCCAGCGAGACGCGGGCAACCGATTCCCAATCGACGAGCAGCCGGCGATGCGCGGGGTCGGCGAAGAGACGGTGCATGATGTTGCGTTCGTCGCGGTCGAGCGTGTCATAACCGCCGAAAAGCACGTCGGCGGCACGGTTCCAGGCAAGCACGTCCCATCGACGGCCGAGCACATAAGCCGGCTGGTGGGTCAGATTGGCGAGCATGCGCTGCAGCGGTTCGTCGACGCATTCGGGAGCAGACGACGTTGGTTGTGGCGCCTGGCGATTGTTGAGGGTGAAGAGGTGCCGGCGCTCGGCCTCGTCGAGGCGCAGCGCATCGGCAAGGGCGTTGAGGACCTGCACGGAAGGCCTGATGTCGCGGCCCTGTTCCAGCCATGTGTACCAGGTGGTGCCGACGCCGGCGAGCATGGCGAGTTCCTCGCGCCTCAGACCTGGTGTGCGCCGTCGAAATCCCTCCGGCAGGCCGACCTCGGAGGGCGTCAGCCGCTCGCGGCGGGAACGCAGGAAGGCCGCGAATTCGCGGCGGCGGGCTTCGAATGTGTCGGCTCTATGGTCCATGGCAGTAATCATATCAGTATCGATACCAGGATAAAACTGGAACTGGTTGCCGTTTCCAGGCCACGCATGATGCCGGTGTCGCAGGTGCTTGAAGCGCCTGCAGCCCGATCAATTCAAGGAGCAGCATCATGTCTTTGCAGCATGTGGTCGTCATCGGAGGTTCTTCCGGCATCGGCCTCGCCACGGCGACATTACTTTTGAAACAAGGATATAGGGTCACTATTGCAGGCCGTGACGGCGAAAAACTCGCGGCGGTCAAGGCTTCGCTCGATGGTAATCTGCGCAGCCTGGTGCTCGATGCGACGCAGCTTTCCACGCTCGGGGAGGCTTTTGGCGAGATCGGCGCGTTCGACCATCTGGTGCTGGCGATGGGCAGCGGCCATGGCGCCGGACCTTTTGCATCGCTCGATATGACGGATCTGCTTGCCGGGTTCCAGACCAAGCTCATTCCGCATGCCGCGGTAACCCAGGCGGCGTTGCCGCTGTTGCAGCCGGGCGGCAGCATCACTTTCGTTTCGGCGGTCAGCGCGCAGGCCGCGATGCCCGGTACGGCTGGGCTTGCTGCCGTCAATGCCGGCATCGAGGCGATGGTGCCGGTGCTGGCGGCCGAGTTGAAGCCGTTGCGTGTCAACGGCGTTTCCCCTGGGGTCGTCGATACGCCTTGGTGGAGTTTCCTGCCGCCTGAGCAGCGCGGCAGCGTCTTTGCGGATTTCGCAGGCCGCACGCCGGTCGGCCGTGTCGGCAGGCCGGAGGATATTGCGGAGGCGATCGCCTTCCTGGTCGGAAACACCTTCATGAGCGGCCATATCATCACCTGCGATGGCGGCGTGCGTCTTGGCGCCTGAGGCAGGTAAATTCAAACCGGAGGGGTCATGCGCCGTGCAGGGCGCCTGGCCCCAATGGCGACACGGCTGCGACCTTTCGATCACGTGATGCGGCGGCAAGCCTTTCCTCGGCGCTGCGGGCGATTGCCTGCAGGTCGCGCGGCTTGCCTGATATCTTCTCCATGGCGGCGATGACGACATCGGTTGCGAGGTAGTCCGGCTTATGGCCGACGCCGCGAACGGTGATGAGTTCAGAGCCCGATATGTCGCGGGCAAGGCCGCGCGAATGCAGGTGCTCCCAGACGATCTCGTCGCGGTCGCCTGTTATGATGACGGTCGGCGCGGTGATCTGCGAGTAGAGCGGCGACTGTTCCTTCACATAGGCCAGCAGTCTTTTGAAATCGGCGGCGTTGTTGTGGAAGGCGCGGGGCCGCAGCACCAGTGACGGGCCGGTTTTTTCGATATAGTCGGCCGGGCGCGGATTGGGGCGGAAGACGTTCAGCGTGCCGCGCTCCAGGCGGCTCAGCCCGAGCGGCACGACGATCGCATGGTTGAAGAGCCAGCCGACGACCGGCACGGTTGCGACATGATAATACCAGTCGATGCCGCCCGGCCATGGATGGGTGGCGGGTGCGAGGAACAGAAGGCCCGATGTCTTATCGGGATGGCGCAGGCCGAAGGCGGCGGTGATCGCGCCGCCGAAGGAATGGCCGACAATGATCGCCTTCTCGATGCCGCGCTTTTCCATCAGCCTGGCGATCGCATCGGCCTGGCCGGAGGGAACGGCGTTCTCAGGGCCGCCGCGCTCGGAATAACCGTGACCGGGACGATCGACGAACAGCATTTCCGCCCGGCCTTCGAGTGCTGCGCGAAAGGCGACGACCTGGTCGAGCAGATTGCCGCTGGCGCCATGAATGAAGACAAGCGGCGGCAGATCCGCATTTTCGGGACGCTTTATGTGGACGGCATTCATGCAGTAGCCGCCGACATCCGTCAGTTCGCCGATATTGGGATAGGCGTGTTCGAATTGCCGCGCCTTATAGGATGAGTAACCGATGGCGGCGGCGAGCGGGGCGAGAAGAGCGGAAACTTCTGCAAGCATGATGTTAACAACGAGCGACAGTTGCGGGATGAGCTGCGGGCGAACAAACCGCTACATCATTCCCTCTATATTCTAAAATTGCGCGACGTGATCCGACGTCAAGATGTCAGCCCGGGAATCAGGTGCGGTTGCCCGCGAGTTTTTCGGCAAGCGTGTTGACCTGTTCCTGCGCGGTGCGTTCGGCGGGATAGACATCGAGGAAACGCTCCCAGGCCTTCAAGGTCAGTTGGTCGTTGCCGGAATTGCTAAGAATCGCCGCCATGCCGGAGAGTGCGCCGAAATGGCGCGGCTCGAGATCGAGCACACGTTCGATGTCGGACATCGACTTGCGATAATTGCCCATGACGAAATTCAGCGTGGCGCGGCGGTTCCAGCTTTCGGCATAATCGGGCTTCAGCGCGATCGCCTCGTCGAGGAAGTCGAGGGCAGCCGGATTGCGCTTTTCCTCGATCGCCTTGTCGGCCCACTGCATCAGCAGATTGATGGTGGCGCTGCCGGAATCGTTCCATTCCATGCGGATTTCATTGGCGATGCTGCTGGCCTTGTCGGGGTCGCGCTCACGCTTCAACTGGCTGAAGAGCTGGTCGAGGTGCTGCTTCGGCGAACTGCTGACATCCGTCTGTTCGACGATGACGTCCTTTTCCGCGGCGGTGGCCGGAAAAGTGGCGGAGAGGAGAATGAGGGCGAGCGGCAGCGCCGCTGATGTCAAAGCAAAAAAGCGCATGGCGGACATATTAGCCCGCCAACGCCGAAGATCAAACAAATTTGACGTGATCACTATAGTGACCCACCGGATATATCCGCCGGCGCAAGCTCACGCGGCGCGGCGATCCGGATGCGCGAAATCAGCCCTGACGAGCCTTGTAGCGCGGGTTCAGCTTGTTGATGATGTAGATGCGGCCCTTGCGGCGAACCAGACGGTTGTCACGGTGACGAGCCTTGAGCGACTTGAGCGAATTCTTGATCTTCATTTTTCTGATCCGCGATCTCTATGGGGGAATTCACATTCGCCCGTATCTTTAACAATCAAAAGCGCGCCATCGGGCGCGCTCTTTAGGTGGGGGAGCAGATACCTCTTCACCTTTTCCATGTCAACCGCATGAAGGTGTTTTTCCCAAGGCGTCGCGGTGTTTTCTCAAGCCGAAACCGGTGATTTCGGCGTCAAGGTGGTGACGTGGCCCATCTTGCGGCCGGAGCGCCACTCGGTCTTGCCATAGAGATGAACCAGCGTATCGGGACGCTGCAACCAGTCGGGAACGGCAAGGATATCGTCGCCGATCAGGTTCTGCATGACGCAGTCGGAATGGCGCTCGCCATTGCCGAGCGGCAGGCCGGCGACGGCGCGGATATGCTGCTCGAACTGGCTGACGACGCAGGCGGCTTCCGTCCAGTGACCGGAGTTGTGGACACGCGGCGCCATCTCGTTGGCGATCAGACCACCGTCGCGCAGCACGAAGAATTCGATGCCGATGACGCCGACATAGTTCAAGGCGGCGAGGATCTTTTCGGCCGATCGGCGCGCAATATCCGCCGTCGCTGGCGAGATCGTAGCGGGAACCGTCGAGGTGTGAAGGATGCCGCTGCGGTGGACATTCTCGGCGGGATCGAAGCAGACGACCGTGCCGTCGGTGGCCCGCGCGGCGATGATCGAGACCTCGCGCTCGAAGGCGACGAAACTTTCGAGGATGAGTGGCACGCCGCCGAGCGCGGCATAGGCGCCATCTGCGCTGTCGGCGACGGAGCGGAAAACCATCTGGCCCTTGCCGTCATAACCGAGACGGCGCGTCTTCAGCACGCCCTGACCGCCGAAATCCTTCAGTGCCATCTCGAGATCGGCCTGGCTGTCGACCGCATGGAAGCGGGCGGTCGATATGCCGCAGCCATTGAGAAAGCGCTTTTCGACGAGGCGGTCCTGGGCGGCTTCCAGTGCCTTCGGCGGCGGATAGACGGACACGCTCGCCGAGAGCGTCTCGGCAGCTGCGACGGGCACGTTCTCGAATTCGTAGGTGACGACATCGCAGATATCAGCGAGTTCGGCGAGTGCCGCCGGATCGTCATAGGCGGCGGTAATCTGCCGGTTGGCGAGCTGGGCGGCCGGGCAGTCCGCCTGCGGCTCGAGGATGATCGTGCGAAAATTCAATCTGGCGGCGGCAATGGCCAGCATGCGGCCAAGCTGGCCGCCGCCGATTATGCCGATCGTTCTTGCCGTCATAGGTCGTCCATCGGGTATTCGGCGACGGCGGCACTCTGGCGCTCGCGCCATTCGTCGAGCCGGTCGGCGATTTCTTCGTCGGAAAGGGCAAGGACGGCTGCGGCGAGAAGGGCGGCATTGACCGCGCCGGCCTTGCCGATGGCGAGCGTGCCCACCGGAATGCCGGCCGGCATCTGCACGATGGAAAGAAGGCTGTCCTGGCCGGACATGGTCTTTGACTGGACCGGCACGCCGAAGACCGGCAGCGGCGTCATCGATGCGGCCATACCCGGCAGGTGGGCAGCGCCGCCGGCGCCGGCGATGATGACCTTGAAGCCCTCCGCCCGCGCTCCCTTGGCGAAATTGACCAGCCGGTCGGGTGTGCGGTGCGCCGAAATGATGCGCGCATCGTAAGGGATCTCAAGCGCCTCCAGCGTGTCGGCGGCGTTCTTCATGGTCTCCCAGTCGGACTGGCTGCCCATGATGATGGCGACGGGCGGTCTGTCTGTCATCGTTGCTGCTATTCCCTCTCAGGCGATGATGTCAGGGATGATCTGATCTTCCAGCTTGGAGAGCCTGTCCTTGATGACGAGCTTCTTCTTTTTCATACGCTGGATCCGCAGAGCATCGCATCCGGTCTGGATCATGGCGTTGATCGCGGCGTCGAAATCCTCATGCTCCTGACGCAGACGCGCCACTGTGAGCCTGATTTCCGCCTGTTCCTGATCGGCCATATGCAATCCCCGTTATCGTCCTCGGACCTTGTCCGATCTGCCGATGATTTCCGCAAGCTCCTATCACCAAATACAGGTAACGGCTAGTTAGTCTTGATCATGAAATTGCCATCCAGTCTTCATCTTTTGGCCTTCGACAAGCCTTCAAAAATATGTCACAGTCCCCGCCGTTGACACCTTGATCCCCGACGATGATGGCCGGGGAGGGTAAGAGGAAGGAAGGGTCATATGACTGTTCAAGCTCATCTTGAGTCACTCCAGAAAAAGCATGTTGCTCTCGAGGAGGAGTTGCACACGCTCAGAACATCTCCCTCTATTTCCGATACGGAACTTGCCGAGTGCAAGCGCCGCAAGCTGCGCATCAAGGACGAGATTCAGCGTCTTAAGTCATCCGTCCACTGATCTTCCCAAGGGTCGCCGGACGATCATCTTGCGCAAAGAGGTAAATCCATCCATTCCGCCTAAAATCAGCAAGAACCGGTGATCACACACTCGATTTGCGCCAGTCCGATGCCCGCCGCATCGCGGCTGGCGCTTTTGGTTCGTCAAGCTTCAAAGGGTCTGATGATCCGTGTCGAGTTTCCGGCCGGCATAATTTAACCCTGAAGCGGAACTGCTCGGGATAAAATTATGCAATTCAAAGTGATAAAACGTCCTCAGAGACGCGTGACGTGCATCAGGCCCAGAATTGATCAAGCCATAAATTGAGCGTGTCGAAGCCGCGGTTGTTGACCGCGTAGATGCGCTTCGTGCCTTCGGATGTCACCGAAACAAGATTGCTGTCCAACAGCGCTTTCAGGTGTTGCGAAACGGCGGGGCGGCTGATCGGCAGACCCTCGGCGAGCTCATTGACCGTCCGTGGTGCGCGGCGCAGTTCCTCCAGCAGAAACCGCCGGTTCGGATCGGCAATCGCAGAGAAAGGGTCCGTGTTCGACATGGCGGGAACGCTACGTCAAACCGGGCGCTCCAGCAAGGAAATTGTGCATTGCAGCGTGCGGCAATTCAAAGTGCTGCAGCGTCCCTCGCGCGTCTCAAAAGAAGCGCGGCGCTTCAGGGTTTTACCAACCAAGGCCCTCGCGCACGATCAGGAAGGCAGCGATCAACGCCATCGCATACATGAAGGGATAGAAGATCTGTGGCCTCATGCGGCGCACGCACCATGCGCCGGCAAAGGTGGCGAGCGGGGCGAAGGGCAGGAGCGTCGCGGAGGTCGCAAGGTTCTGGGTGTCGAGTTGGCCGAGCGCGAAATAGGGGATCAGCTTGATGGCGTTGAGGATCGCAAAGAAGCGCACGCTGGTGCCGGTATATTCGCGTGGCTGCAATTTGAGCGGCAGGGCATAGATCTGGAAGGGCGCGCCGCCGGCATGGGCGACGAAGCTGCCGTAGCCGGAAAATGTACCCCAGAGGCTGGCGGCCACCGGCCGCTGGCCGCGCGGCGGGACCACCTTGCCGGCGCCCGGGCCGAAATTATTCCAGAAATAGCGCAGGCAGAAGAGGATGGTCACCGCGCCGATGACAATGCGCAGCATGCTGCCCGGAACGAGTGCCGAGGTCGCCCAGCCGAGCGCGATGCCGAAGACTGCGCCCGGCAGCATGATCTTCAGCGTCGCCCAGTCGCCATGCTTGCGCCAGATGACGAGCGAGATCATGTCCATGAAGACCAGGATCGGCAGCAGGATCGCCGCCGCTTCGACCGGCGAGACGACGAGGGCGAGGAAAGGCAAGCCGATCAGCGACAAAGCGTCGCCCATGCCGCCCTTTGCGAGGCCCACCAGCAGAACCGCGGGCACGGCGGCGTAGTAGAATGACAAATCCTGCGGCATGCTTTCGACGTCCTCCTCTTGCAAGCCTCGTCTAACGGAACTACTCACACAAAACGAGTGCGGATCCCTCATTTCGAAGGGGAATTCGCCGGAAACGGAAAGACCTCATGACCGAACCGGAAAACCGCTGCCGCCTTGTGCTCATCGCACCTGATATTGCCGATGCCGATGAACAGGCAAAGATCGTCGCCGACGCGCTGAAGGGCGGCGACGTCGCTTCGGTGATCGTGCCGCAATACGGGCTCGACGATGGCGCCTTCCAGAAACATGCCGAAAAGCTGGTGCCGCTGATCCAGGATGCCGGAGCGGCTGCGCTGATTTCAGGCGACAGCCGCGTCGCAGGCCGGGCGAAGGCCGATGGCCTGCATCTTTCCGGCAATGCGGAGGCGCTTTCGGAAGCGATCGACAAACACGCGCCGAAGCTGATCATCGGCGGCGGCAACGCGGCTGACCGCCACCACGCGCTGGAGATCGGCGAAGTCAGGCCGGACTATATCTTTTTCGGCAAGCTCGACGGCGACATCAAGCCGGAGGCGCATCCGAAGAATCTTGCGCTCGGCGAATGGTGGGCCTCGATGATCGAGATTCCCTGTATCGTCATGGGCGGCACCGATCCGGCCTCGGCGCTTGCCGTTGCCGAGACCGGCGCGGAGTTCGTGGCGCTGCGGCTGGCGGTCTTCGGCGAGCCCGGCCGGGCGCCGTCGATCGTCGCCGAAATCAACGCGTTGCTTGACGAAAAAGCGCCACGGTTTGAGGATTGAAATCGCCCTCATGCCGATCCCGCCCGTCCCCCTTTTGAAATTTGCCCTTGCCAGCGTGGCGGCCTTGGTTGCTGCCGGGCCGGATGTCGCTTTGGCGCAGGCGCCGGACAGCGTCATCAGCCAGCCGGGCACGGCGCCGGCATCGACCTTCCGCACCGACCGGCCCACTGGCCCGGATGTCAAGCCCTCCGATGGTGTTGGCGTGTTCGACCGTATGGGCGCGAAGCTGCCGGACCTGCCGCCGGAAAAGGATTACAAGGGGCCGATCGACGAGGCTTACGGCGCCTTCCAGCGCGGTTATTACCTGACGGCAATGGACAAGGCGCTGCCGCGCGCCCAGCTCGGCGATCCGGCGGCGCAAACGCTGATCGGCGAAATCCTCTCGCAGGGCCTCGGCGTCAAGAAGGACGTGAAGAATGCCGCCTTCTGGTATGGCAAGGCGGCCGAAGGCGGCGATGCGGCAGCCATGTTCAAATATGCGCTGATCCTGATGGAAGGCCAGGGCGTGCCGCGTGACAAGGTCAAGGCCGACGACTACATGCGCAAGGCGGCCGAGGCCGGCAATCCTTCAGCGGAGTTCAACTGGGCGCAGCTTCTCATCGCCGACAATCCCGGCGAGAAGGGGCTGAAGCTTGCGCTGCCGTTCTACGAGAAATCGGCCGAGCAGGGCATTGCCGATTCGCAATATGCGGTGGCGCAGATCTACGCGACGCTGAAGGACCTGCCGGAGGAAAAGAAGCAGCTCGCCCGCGAGTGGATGGCGCGGGCGGCGCGCGCCGGCTTCGACACCGCCCAGCTCGACCTCGGCATCTGGCTCGTCAATGGCGTCGGCGGGCCGAAGGATTACGTCAAGGGTTTCGAATGGCTGAAACTTGCCGCCAAAGGCGGCAATGTCGTGGCGCAGAACAAGCTCGCCCATCTCTACATCAACGCCATCGGCACGCCGCCCGATCCGATCGAGGCAGCGAAGTGGTACGTGCTGTCTCGGCGTGCCGGGCTTGCCGATCCGTCGCTTGAGGATTTCTATCTCGGTATCGAGGACGATCAGCAGAAGGCGGCGATCGAGGCCGCCAACAAGTTCCGGCGGCGATAGCGGCCCGACGCGACGCGCTTTAAAAAAGCGCGTCGGCGAACAGATCTTCGTCGTTTTCGGCTTTGGCGGTCTCGGTGGGGGCGGGGGCGGGAGCGCTGTCCGCGGCCGCCGGGATGATGGCGCGATGAATGTTGCGCTCCTGGACCATCGTGTAGTGCTTGAAGATCGTGCGGTCGAGCGGCGCGATCGTCTCGGCGAGATCCGAAATATCTTCGATATCGCTGCCGGCGATGCCTTCGAGCAGATCGGCGCAGCGGCCAAGGACTTCGCCGAGATCATGCTGGAAATCGAGCTTGCCGATCAGCAGGCTGATCTTCGTGGCGACCTCGCGGCCGTTCTCGGCAAGCACTTTCAGCTCATTTTCCATCACGTTGGCTGCGGAGCGGATGTTGCCGACGGCTGACGTCAGGCTCTCCCCGAGGTTACCGGCCCCGGCGCCGGCAGCGGGGGCGACGCGTCCGGCTGCGGCTTCGAGCGCCGGCAGGCCGTTGACGATGGCGTCGGCGGAATCGTCGAGCTTGCCGGCGAAGATGCGCAGCTCGGCGGTGACGACGTTGATCGACTTGCCTTCCTCGCCGAGACGGCTACAGCGCAGGTTGGTATTCAAGGCCATATAATGGATGTCGGTCTTGACGGCGCGGATATTTGCGATGGCTTCGGAGAGCTTGGCGGCCGTGCCGATCGTCGACTGGCTCACCTGGTCGGCCTGGCGGCTTGCCGTGTCGACCTGCTTGACGATTTCGTGAGCGGCCGAAACGCTGGATTCGAGCGCGCGCATGAAGTTGCCGCCGGCTTCGCCGCTCTGCCCGCTCATCTGATCGCGAAGCTTGAGGATCTCCCGCATGTCGTGGCCGAAACTCGCGATCGTCTTGACGACATTCTCTGAATCCCGCTGGAAATTGGCGCACATGTCGCGCATCTGCGCTGCGGTTAGATGGTGAATGACGTTCTGAAGGCGCTGGCGGGCGCCGGCGTCGAGCCTTGCGCCATCCTCGCCGGCAAAGAAATCGTCGAGCGACGAAAATGTGGCCTGCACATGCTCGATGCGCTGGCGGGTAATGTCGCCGATCTGCAGGGCAGACAGCGTCGAGCCGACCTTGCTCTGGACATCGCGGGCAATCGCGCCGACCTCGCGGGCGATGACGCCGAGATCCTTGCGGTGTGCGGCGATCTTGGCGGCATCATCGCGCAGGGCTGCGGCGACGGCCGGAACGGTCTCGGCATAACCCTTGGAAACGCTGGCGCCAAAGGAGGCGGCGAGCTTGACCTCCTTGTCGAGGCTATCGAGATGCGTGGCGAAACGGTTGACTTCGTCGGTGCCGGAATAGATGCGTTCGAGGATCTCCTGGGCGAATCCGGCGAATTCGGCAAGGCCGGCACCGGTGATCTTCACGGTCACGGCGAAGGTTCTGAGATAACGCATCGTCTCCTGCATGTCGGAAACGTGCTTGCGCAGTTCCCTGCCGGTATGCGCCAGCGAGACCAACGCCTGCTGACGGTTTTCCTCGGTGACGGGCAACGCCTTCAGGCTCTCCACCGTGGCGCGGAGATCGGCGGTGGTATCGCTGGCTTCCTTGTTGTCGAGCGCCGTGGTCACACTCTCAAGCGAGTTCAACAGGCGGTTGAGGACATCCATCACCGACAGCAGTACGGTGCCGCCTTCGAGAAAACGCTCCTCGACCTGGTTGCGGGCGGATTCCAAGGTCCGGCTGATGTCCCGCCCCGACGAGTAGGCTGCAGCGTTCGGCGATACCAGAGCGTGTGCCAATTTTATACCTTTTCTTAAAATACAGGCAATTCGATTCTATTTTTACGGGCAGGATGGAAACGTCCGGTAAACGCGCCGGACTCGCCAGCGTTGTGATTAACGAAAGATGTCGATGCGACCCAGGGCAAAGTGTCAGGGCCGAGAAATGCAATTTAACACGCTGTTTTTACTTTATTTATTTCTAATTTTTGAGAAAAAAATACAACTTATCTCGGATGAGAATTGGGAGTCTCGGGACTCGTTATACGGCAGTTTCCTACAACCGCTGTTTACCCCGCATTAACGCTGCCATGAGAGTCCTTTTAGGGTCATCAAGTATTTCTCTGGCCCAGGAGGCGGCATTGGATACTCCGAAGCAATATTACGAATCTATAAATTTGCCGGATGTGCTCAGCATTCGCAACGTTTCAGAACTATATTCCAAGATTACTGATGAATTTCATAGTCGTGATTCGATCATCGTCAGCATTCCGGAGGGCGCGGAAGCGGATCTGAGTTTCGTTCAACTCATCGAATCCTCGCGCCGCCAAGCAAAATCCAAAGGAAAGACGTTCAAACTTTCTTCGCCGGCCAGTGGTTCGGTCCTGAAGGTACTTGAGCGCGCCGGTTTCATCGAATCTTTCGATCAAGAAGATGCAAATTTCTGGTTGCATAAAGAGGTAACGTTATGAGTGCAAATATCCTGACCGTCGACGATTCCGCCAGCATTCGTCTGACCACCAAGGTCACGCTGACCAATGCCGGCTATAGCGTCACCGAGGCAGTCAACGGGGCAGAGGGCCTCGCGACGGCCAAGGGCAGCAGCTTCGATCTGATCGTGACCGATCTCAACATGCCTGTCATGGACGGGCTGACGATGATCGAGGAGCTGCGCAAGCTGCCGGCGCAGGCCGGCGTTCCGATCATCTTCCTGACGACGGAATCGGATGCCGATCTCAAGGCGCGTGCCAAGGCCGCCGGCGCCACCGGCTGGCTGACCAAGCCGTTCGACCCCGAAAGTCTGGTGAAAATCGTGAAAAAGGTTCTCGGACGATGAGCACGATCGATCCTGTCGCCGTATTCCGCATGGAGGCCGCCGAATGCCTCGAAGCGATCGAGGCCGGTCTTCTCGACCTGACCCACCAACTCGACAACAGGGATCTCGTCGACGCCGTGTTCCGCGGGCTCCACACGCTCAAGGGCTCCGGCGCGATGTTCGGTTTCGAGGCGCTCGCCGCCTTCACCCATCATTGCGAAACAGCCTTCGACCGCGTCCGCAAGGGTGAGGTCGCAGCGACCAGCGAACTCGTCGCCGCCGTTCTCGCCGCCCAGGACCATATGCGCGCCCTGGTCGACCAGCCGGACGCCGATCACGGCGATACCGGACATAAGCTTCTGGCGCAGCTGCAGGCCGCCGTCGGCGGCAAGGCGGCAGCGGTAGCTGCCCCTGTGGTCGCCGTTCCTCCACCCGTGGCCGTACGCGAGGCATCGGCGAAGAGGAAGAACAGCTGGCGCATTCGCTTCAGCCTGCCCGCCAATTCGATGGCCAACGGCACCAATCCGCTCGGCCTGCTGGACGAGCTGCGCGATCTCGGCGAATGCACCGTGCGCGCCAATAGCTCGGCTATTCCGCCGCTCGACGAGCTCACTCCGACGGAACTCCATATCTCCTGGGACGTGACGCTGGTGAGTGACCAGGACCGTTCGGCGATCGACGACGTCTTCATCTTCGTACTCGATGATATGGAACTCAGCGTCGAGGAAATCGACGCGCCGGCAGCGGCAACGGTCGCGGCCATCGAGGAAAAGACAGCAGCTGCAACTGCCGCCGCGGCGTCGACGGCGCCCGCTCCGCCGGCCGCCGTTCCGGAATTCCGTCCTGTCGAGGCGGTTCCGGCCAAGCGCGAGGCGCCCGTTGCCGTCAGCCAGGCCAAGGCGGCCGAGAACGTCCGCGTTCCGGCCGAACGTCTCGACGAGCTGATGGACCGCGTCGGCGAGCTCGTCATTGCGCAATCGCGCCTCAGCCAGCTCGCCAGCGCCAGCACCGATATCGCGCTGCGCTCCGTCTCTGAAGAAATCGAACGCCTCTCCGGCGAATTGCGCGACACGATGATGGTGCTGCGCATGGTGCCGGTCGCCACCCTCTTCTCTCGCTTCCGCCGCCTCGTCCACGATCTCGCCCGCGAGACCGGCAAGGTGATCGAGCTGGTGACGGAGGGCGAGAGCACCGAAGTCGACAAGACGGTCATCGAGCGCCTGGCCGATCCGCTGGTGCATCTGGTGCGCAACTCGATCGACCACGGCCTCGAAACGCCGGCCGATCGACTTGCCTCCGGCAAGACCGAAGCCGGCACGGTGACGCTTTCGGCCCGCCAGGCCGGTGGCGAGGTGATCATCTCGATCAAGGACGACGGCCGCGGCATCAATCGTGACCGGGTTCGCGCCAAGGCGGAATCTTCCGGCCTCATCCACCCCGGGCAGCCGCTTTCCGACTCCGAGCTGCTGCAACTGATCTTCGCCCCCGGCTTCTCGACAGCCGCGGCGATCACCAATCTGTCCGGCCGCGGGGTCGGCATGGACGTGGTCAAAAAGACGGTCGAAGCGCTTCGCGGCGCAATCGACATCGTCAGTGTGCCCGGACAGGGTTCGGAAGTGTCGCTGCGCATCCCGCTGACGCTTGCCATCATCGATGGCCTGCTGGTGCGGGTCGGTTCCGGCCGCTACGTCATCCCGCTCTCGGCGGTCGAGGAATGCCTCGAACTGTCGCTCGAGGAAGATCTCCGTTCGCGCGGCCGCAGCTTCATCTCACTGCGCGACAGCCTGGTGCCGTTCCTGCGCCTGCGCGATCTCTTCCGCACCGGCACCAAGCCCGACGTGCACCAGAAGGTCGTCGTCATCTCGACCGGCACCGAGCGTGTCGGCCTCGTCGTCGACCAGATCATCGGCGACCACCAGACGGTCATCAAGTCGATGTCGAAACTGCACAATAACGTTGCGACCTTCTCGGGCGCCACCATTCTCGGCGACGGCAGCGTCGCTCTCATTCTCGACGTCGGGCACCTGGTTGCCGCGGGTCAGCAACAGGAGGCGCAATTGCGTGTAGCAGGATGAGTGCAACAGCAGCAGCCGAACGATTTGACAATCACTGGAGTTATGCCGAGGAAGTGGAGGTCCTGACCTTCGATCTCAACGGCGAAACCTTCGCGCTGGAAGCGGTCATCGTCCAGGAAATCCTGGACCTGCTCCCTGAAACAGCGGTACCGGGCAGCCAGCCCTTCGTCGCCAGCGTCATCAACTTTCGCGGCAAGGTCATTCCGCTCGCCGATCTGCGCCTCGCCTTCGGGATGGAAGCGGCAGAAGCGACGATCGACAGCCGCATTATCGTCATCGAGATCGATCTGCAGGGCGAGCAGACGCTCGTCGGCCTCAGAACCGACAAGGTGAACGAAGTGACGACGCTTGCAAAGACCGCGAGCGAGGCACCACCGAGCGTCGGCATGCGCTGGCGCGCCGACTACATCAACTGCCTCGTGAAGAGGGGCGGAGAATTCATCATTCTCCCTAATCTGCAGGCGATTTTCTCATCGAGGCACGATGCGGCGGGAGCCGTTAATTGACGCCGGATGAATTCAACGAGGGGTTTGGACCATGCGACTGACAATCAAGACGAAACTGGTGACCGCGTTCACCTTCATCATTCTGATGCTCATGGGCACCGCCGCTTACGGTGTCCTCAGCCTTGGATCGCTGAACGATACGATCGATAAGCTTCTCTCCGGCCCGGCAGCCCGCCTCGATCTCGCGCAGCAGATCAACATCGCCCAGCTCGAGGCCATCCGCCAGCAGAAGAACCTGCTCACCGCCCGGACCGCGGACGAGTCGGCCGGGGCAATCGCCAAGGGCAACCAGGCCCGCAAGGAATTCGCCGACGCCTTCAGCCATGTGCTGGCGCTGGCAACGGAAGAGGGCAAAGTGCGCTGGGCACGCATCGCCGAGCTGTCCAAGACCTTCAATGCGGCCGACGATCAGATCCGCGAATATGTGAAGGCCGGCAATGCTGAAGGCGCAAATGCCATCTCCGTCTCGACGGCCCGGGCCGCTGCCAACGACATCGACTCGACACTCAGCGAAATCCTGGCACTTGAAAAGCAGCGTATGAAGGCTGCCGATGACGGCGCCGAAGCGCAGTACACGACGACCCGCACGACGATGATGGCGGTCGCCGCCGTCGCGCTGCTGATCGCTGCTCTCACCGCCTTCTGGATCGCCAGCACGATCAGCAAGGGACTCAGCCGCGCCAATACCGTGGTTCGCGAGGTGTCGGAAGGCGATCTGACGAAGATGGCCGATATCACCAGCCATGACGAAATCGGCGAGCTTCTGGGTAATGTCAATACGATGATCGAACGCCTGCGCGGCGTCGTCGCCGACGCATTGTCGGCTGCCGACAACGTCTCTTCCGGCAGCCAGGAACTTTCGGCGAGCTCGGAACAGGTCTCGCAGGGCGCCACCGAACAGGCGGCGTCGGCTGAAGAGGCGTCGGCCTCGATGGAGCAGATGGCCGCCAACATCAAGCAGAACGCCGACAACGCCGCCCAGACGGAAAAGATTGCCCGCCAGTCGGCCAAGGACGCGGAAGCCAGCGGTGAAGCGGTGACGCGTGCCGTCGACGCCATGCGCACGATCGCTCAGAAGATTGGTATCGTCCAGGAGATCGCCCGCCAGACCGATCTCTTGGCTCTCAACGCGGCTGTGGAAGCAGCACGTGCCGGCGAACACGGCAAGGGTTTTGCGGTCGTCGCCTCCGAGGTTCGCAAACTCGCCGAACGCAGCCAGTCGGCCGCCGCCGAAATCAGCTCGATGTCGAGCGATACGGTCAAGGCCGCCGCCGATGCCGGCGACATGCTTGGCCGGCTGGTGCCCGACATCCGCAAGACGGCAGAGTTGGTCTCCGAGATCAGTGCAGCCTGCCGCGAACAGGATATCGGCGCTTCGCAGATCAATGAGGCGATCCAGCAACTCGACAAGGTGACGCAGCAGAATGCCGGCGCCTCCGAGCAGATGTCGGCGACCTCCGAGGAGCTCGCCTCCCAGGCGGAAGAACTGCAGGCCTCGATCGCCTTCTTCAAGGTCGATACGGCGGGTAGTGCGCGGCCCGGCGCCCAGAAGGCACAGCCAAAAGCTTCGGCCAAGGTGGCCAAAGCCCCGGCCGCTGTCCGCAAATCCGCCCCGCAAGGCCATGGACAGGGTCGCGGCCAGACGGTTTCGGCTCAGCAGCAGCGTCTCAATGGCTTTGCTCTCGACATGTCGATGGGTGGTCCAGACGCCAGCGACGACGACTTTAGGGAGAGCGCATAAGCGCTCCTGCCCTCAATGTGATCCCTCGGGCTGCTCCGGCGGCCCGAGGAGGGAATATCCCCCAACGCATGTAGGCGTTGGCGCTGCGATGGAGATGTCCGGCTGCCGGGAAGTGAATGTAATCGCTTTTCCCCGTTTCAACACATCACTTCCAAGCTCGACGTCCCGCCAAGGGGACATGTCTCTCTCCATTCGTTTTGACCGCAAATCGGGGGTATCACATGCGTTTCACCATTAAACTCAAACTGGGTCTTGCCTTCGGCATCATGACGCTGCTGCTGATCGGCATCGCGGTTTATGGAAGCCTCAGCCTCGGCACTTTGAACGAGGCGAGCAGCAATATGATCGACGGCCCGATGCGCCGCCTGGAACTGGCGCTGAATGCCAATGTCGCCGAAGTCAACGCCATCCGCGCTCAGAAGAACGCGCTGCTTTCCACGGATCCCGACGCGGCCGCCGCTTTCTACAAGGAAGCCGATCAGAACCTGCAGGCCATGTTCGATGCTGTTGACGCCGGTTTTGCCATCGCCACCGCTGAAGGCAAGCCTCATTGGGAAAAGCTGCGGACGGTCGGTGGGAAATTCCGTGAAAAATCCACTGAGTTGCAGCAACTTGACGCGAAGGGCGACAAATCAGGCGCACTGGCGCTTTCACTCGGCGACCTTCGAGCGATGACCAATGACATGGGCGATGCAATCGCCGCCCTTACGGAGATCCAGCGCAAGGGCATGCAGGCAACCAACCACTCGAACACCGATCTTTATAATTCGACCAAGCTGATCCTCGCTGCTGCTTCCGGCATCGCCGTGCTCGTCGCACTCGCCGCCGCATTGTGGATCACGCTCGGAATCAACAACGGCTTGCGGAAGATCACGACCGTCGCAAACGCCGTCGCAATCGGTGATCTCAACCAGAGGGTCGACGTCAAGACCAATGACGAGATCAAGGATCTCATCAACACGGTCAATACCATGACCGCCAATCTGCGCGCCACGGCAGCCCTTGCCGACCAGATCGCCATGGGCGACCTCAGCACCGACGCCATGCCGCTTTCGGACAAGGATACGCTCGGCATCGCGATGCAGAGCATGATCTCCAACCTACGAACCACCGCCGGCATCGCCGATCAGATCGCAAACGGCGACCTGACGGTCTCTCCGAAGCCGCTCTCCGACAAGGATGCGCTGGGCCTCGCCCTGGAGCAGATGGTCGAGCGCCTGCGCGGCGTCGTCGCCGACGCAATCTCCGCGGCCGAGAATGTCTCGTCCGGCAGCCAGGAGCTTTCGGCAAGCTCCGAGCAGGTCTCGCAGGGTGCCACCGAACAGGCGGCTTCCGCCGAAGAGGCTTCCGCTTCGATGGAAGAGATGGCCTCCAACATCAAGCAGAACGCCGACAACGCCGCCCAGACGGAAAAGATCGCCCGTCAGTCGGCCAAGGATGCGGAAGCCAGTGGTGAAGCCGTCTCCCGTGCCGTCGACGCCATGCGCACGATCGCTCAGAAGATCGGCATCGTCCAGGAAATCGCCCGGCAGACCGATCTGCTGGCTTTGAACGCCGCAGTCGAAGCGGCGCGCGCCGGTGAACACGGCAAGGGATTTGCGGTCGTCGCCTCCGAGGTTCGCAAACTCGCCGAACGCAGCCAGTCGGCGGCCGCCGAAATCAGCGCCATGTCGAGCGATACCGTGACAGCCGCCCAGGAAGCCGGCGAAATGCTCGGCCGGCTGGTGCCCGATATCCGCAAGACGGCCGAGTTGGTCTCCGAGATCAGCGCCGCCTGCCGCGAACAGGATATCGGGGCGGCCCAGATCAATGAAGCGATCCAACAGCTCGACAAGGTGACGCAGCAGAATGCTGGCGCTTCCGAGCAGATGTCGGCGACCTCCGAGGAGCTCGCCTCCCAGGCCGAAGAGCTGCAGACGTCGATCGCTTTCTTCAAGGTCGATACGGCCGGCAGTCGCCGTGACCGCGCCCCGGCGGCAAAACTCGCCGCCCGCAGCCGGGTTCAGGCGGCACCACGCAAACCGGGCGGCAAGACGCCGGCCAATACGGTCGCCGGCCAGCAGGCCCGCGTGAAAGGATTTGCCCTCGACATGTCGATGGGCGGTCCCGACATGGCCGATGACGAGTTTAGGGAGAGCGCATAGCGCTCCCTTGGAGAAAGCGCATAGGTGCTCTCTCCGTTTGCAACTGTCGTGGGCCAGCCAACATGGCCCGCGACGCAGGCTTCCGGTGCTCGAGGGGATAGGCACGGAACCTATTCATTTCTTTCCGTTGGATGCTTTTGCCTGATGGAATTTCTTTGCTGCATGACGCCGCGCCACCTGGACCATATTTATTGCTTCGCTCTCTGAGAGGAATATTGAGATGCGTATTACGATCAAACTTAAGCTCGCGGCCGCATTCGGCTTTGTCATATTGTTGCTGGTGGGTAGCGCGGTTTATGGAATCATCAGCCTCAGCTTGCTGAACGACGCTGTTGGCGACCTTGTTTCCGGGCCTGCAAAAAGGCTGGAACTGGCTCTGGAGGCGCAAACTGCCGAGCTCGATGCCGTCCGCTGGCAAAAGAACGCGCTTCTGGAAATGGATTCCGAAATCGTCAAAAAGGATTATCAGAATTCGGCGAGAAGCGTGGATGAAATGCTCAGCTTCGCGACAAGCGGCCTACAGCTCGCAACTGCTGAAGGCAAGCCCCTCTGGGACAGGTTGATCGAACTGGCCAAGCGCTTCGATGAAGGCTCCAACAAAGTAGCCTCCATTCAACAAAGCGGCGACAGAGCGGCGGCCGTGGCCCTTTCCTCAGGGGAGGTTCGCGCCCTCGTCGCGGAAATGGAAGAGGTTTTCGGGAAACTCGTTACGCTTCAACAGAAGTCGATGGCGCAAGCCGATAGCGATACCGATGCTCTTTATAGCTCAACAAAGAACATGTTGATCGGTATCGCAATCGGGGCTTCCCTTATCGCCTTCGCCGCCGCGCTTTGGATCGCGCTCGGTGTCAACAGCGGCCTGCGCAAGATCATGAACGTTGCCAGCGCCGTCGCCATCGGCGACCTGAACCAAAAGGTCGAGATCAGGACCAACGACGAGATCAAGGATCTGGTCAACATGATCAACACCATGACGGACAACCTTCGCGTCACCGCCAACATTGCGGCACAGATCGCTGACGGCGATCTGACGGTGTCTCCGAAGCCGCTTTCGGAGAAGGATACGCTCGGCATTGCGCTCGACCAGATGGTCGAGCGCCTGCGTGGCGTTGTCGCCGATGCGGTCGCGGCCGCCGAAAATGTTTCGGCCGGCAGCCAGGAACTGTCCTCGAGCTCCGAACAGGTGTCGCAGGGCGCCAGCGAACAGGCGGCTTCGGCCGAAGAGGCGTCGGCCTCGATGGAGGAGATGGCCGCCAACATCAAGCAGAACGCCGACAACGCCGCCCAGACGGAAAAGATCGCCCGCCAGTCCGCCGAGGATGCGGAAATGAGTGGCGAAGCGGTGTCGCGCGCCGTGCAGGCGATGCGGACCATTGCCGAGAAGATCAGCATCGTCCAGGAAATTGCCCGCCAGACCGATCTTCTGGCGCTCAACGCCGCCGTCGAAGCGGCGCGCGCCGGTGAACACGGCAAGGGTTTTGCGGTCGTCGCCTCCGAGGTTCGCAAGCTTGCCGAACGCAGCCAGTCGGCCGCCGCCGAAATCAGCTCGATGTCGAGCGATACGGTCAAGGCCGCCCAGGACGCTGGCGACATGCTCGGCCGCCTGGTGCCCGACATCCGCAAGACGGCCGAACTGGTTTCCGAAATCAGTGCGGCCTGCCGCGAACAGGATGTGGGCGCCTCGCAGATCAACGACGCGATCCAGCAGCTCGATCGGGTGACGCAGCAGAATGCCGGCGCGTCCGAGCAAATGTCTGCGACCTCGGAAGAGCTCGCGAGCCAAGCCGAAGAACTGCAGGCCTCGATCGCCTTCTTCAAGGTGGATACCGCAGGCGCCCGCCAATCCCGCGTGCCCGCTGCCAGGGCGACTGTCCGCAGCTCGGCGCCCGCCGGCCGCAACCTCGGCACCAGGAAACTCGCCGCCAACAGCGTCGCCGGTCAGCAGGCGCGGGCAAAGGGTTTTGCTCTCGATCTCTCCATGGGCGGTCCCGATGATGGGGACGTCGAATTTAAGGAAAGTGCATGATCATGGCCACGACATCCCTGGAAGCGCAATTCGTGACCTTCAGCCTCGGCGAGGAGATCTTCGCCGTGCCGGTTGAGGTGGTACGGGAAATCCTCGACTATGCGGAAGCTTTCAAGATTCCGAATGGTCCCGACTATCTGCTCGGTCTGCGTGACGTGCGCGGACAGGGCGTGCCGACGATCGATCTTCGATTGAAGCTCGGCATGACGAAGACCGTGCCGACGCCGCACACACGCGTGCTCGTCCTCGACGTGCCGATGGAAAGCCGGCTGCTGACGCTCGGCCTCGTCGCCGACCGCGTCTTCGAGGTGACGCCGTTCCGGCGCGAACAGATCGAGGCGGCGCCTGATATCGGCGTGCGCTGGCGCTCGGATTATATTGCCGGCGTCGTTCGCCGTGAAAACGGTTTCGTCGTCATCATCGATCTTGCCCGGTTGCTGTCGCACGAGGACGCCTCGGCACTGCAATCGGCTGCCTGACCCGCGCATCAACTGGGAGTACGGCGTTCTATGAGTATGGCAGCGGTGGAAACCCAATTGCCGGGGGACCGGATCAGCAAGCGCAATTTCGACAAGCTTGCCCGGTTCATCTACGACTATAGCGGCATCAAGATGCCGCCGACCAAGCTGACGATGCTCGAAGGGCGGCTGAGGCGCCGCCTTCGCGCAACCAACCATTCGACCTTCGACGATTATTGCGACTTCCTGTTCAATCACGACGGCCTCGCCCAGGAAACCGTCTACCTGATCGACGTGGTGACGACGAACAAGACCGACTTCTTCCGCGAAGCCAAGCATTTCGATTACTTGCAGAGCGTGGCGTTGCCGGCGATCGCCAATAGCGGCGTGCGGACCATCCGCACCTGGAGTTCGGCCTGCTCGACAGGGGCGGAACCCTATACGATGGCGATGGTGTTGGCGGAATTCACCGAAGGCCGCAACGACGTCTCCTACAGCGTGCTTGCCACCGACCTTTCCACCGACGTGCTGCAGACGGCGCGCCGGGGCATCTACCCGGAAGACCTCATCGCGCCTGTGCCGCGTGACCTGCAGCGCAAATACGTGCTGACGGCCAAGCAGCCGGATCGGCGGGAGGTGCGCATCACGCCGAAATTGCGCAGCAAGATTGGTTTTGCCCGCATGAACCTGATGGACGAGAAATACCCGATCGGCGAGGCGATGAACGTCATCTTCTGCCGCAACGTGCTCATCTACTTCGACAAGCAGACTCAGGCCGGCGTGCTCAACCGCCTCTGCGACTGCCTGGCGAAGGGCGGCTACATGTTCATCGGTCATTCCGAATCGATTACCGGCTTCGACCTGCCATTGAAACAGGTCTCGAATACGGTGTTTCAGCGCATCTAGAGCATGTCCGTTTTCTTCCAATCACGGGCGTGCTCTATCTCTTTGTGTCACTAAAGAGTTAGAGCATGATGTCGTCCGAAAATTGCCAATTCTTTTCGGCATCATGCTCTAGGAGCATTCATGGCTAAAAAAATCCGCGTTCTGATCATCGACGATTCTGCCAGCGTCCGTCAGACACTGACCCATGTCTTGGAGCAGGATCCCGATATCGAGATCATGGCGGTCGCATCCGACCCCTTCGTGGCGGCGCGGAAGCTGCTGGAGGAGATCCCCGACGTCATCACGCTCGATGTGGAAATGCCGCGCATGGACGGCATTACCTTCCTGCGCAAGCTGATGTCGCAGCGGCCGATCCCCGTCGTGATGTGCTCGTCGCTGACGGAAGCGGGTTCGGAAACGCTGATCCAGGCGCTGGAGGCCGGCGCCGTCGACGTCATCTTGAAATCGAAGATCGGCGCCGCCGACAGCCTTGCCGACGATGCGATGCGCATTCGCGAAGTCGTCAAGAGCGCCTCGCATGCGCGGCTTACCACGGTGCGTCGCGCCGCCGGAACCATCCGCTCGGCTTCGGCGGAAGGGCCGGCCAAGAAGCTGACGGCGGACGTGATGCTGCCGCCGCCGACGGGGCGGGCCATGGCGAAGACGACGGAGATGGTCGTCTGCGTCGGCGCCTCCACAGGCGGCACCGAGGCGCTGCGCGAATTCCTGGAGGAACTGCCGGCCAATGCACCCGGCATGGTGATCGTCCAGCATATGCCGGAGAAATTCACCGCCGCCTTCGCCAAGCGGCTGAACGGGCTCTGCGAGGTCGAGGTCAAGGAAGCCGTCGATGGCGATCCGGTGCTGCGCGGCCATGTGCTGATCGCGCCAGGCGACAAACACATGCTGCTCGAACGCCAGGGTGCGCGCTACTATGTGAGCGTGAAGACCGGACCGCTGGTGTCGCGCCACCGGCCTTCCGTCGACGTGCTTTTCCGCTCGGCGGCGCGCTCGGCCGGCTCGAATGCCATGGGCATCATCATGACCGGCATGGGCGACGACGGCGCGCGCGGCATGCTGGAAATGCATCAGGCCGGCGCCTACACGGTGGCGCAGGACGAGGCGAGTTCGGTTGTCTTCGGCATGCCGAAGGAGGCGATCGCCAAGGGCGGTGTCGACCGTATCCTGCCGCTCGATCAGATCGCTCGCGAAGTGCTGATAACGCAGCAGAAATTCTGAGATGAGTTTCGAGGGAAACTGCGTAAAACGGGCGGTCCCGGAAGATGGCGCGGATTTAATCCGTTCAGCATAATCGGCGGTTTCCGGTGTCGCAGGGCAGCCATGCGCGCCTCCCCTTGAAATTTCCCTGATTTTGTGGTCTTGAGGCCGCCAATCTTTGCAGCGCTGCCTGTCATGCATGTTCAGGGACATTTCCCGCCCCTGGCAGTGCGCGCCCCGTATCAGTCCCAAGGAAAAATGCGCCGATGGCCCGTTCAGCTCTTCTCAATGTCATGGTTCAGGCTGCCCTCAAGGCAGGAAAATCGCTGGGACGTGATTTCGGCGAAGTGCAGAACCTGCAGGTTTCGGTGAAGGGACCCGGCGATTTCGTTTCCACTGCCGACCGCAAGGCCGAAAAGATCGTTCGGGAAGAACTGCTCAAGGCGCGTCCCACCTATGGCTTTCTCGGCGAGGAGAGCGACGAGATCAAGGGCACGGACGGCGCGCACCGCTGGATCGTCGACCCGCTCGACGGCACGACGAACTTCCTGCACGGCATTCCGGCCTTCGCTGTTTCGATCGCGCTCGAACGCAACGGCGAGATCGTTGCCGCCGTCGTCTTCAATCCGGCGACCGACGAGCTCTATACAGCCGAGCGCGGTGGCGGCGCCTTCCTCAACGACCGGCGCCTGCGCGTCGCTGCGCGCCGCGTGTTGTCGGATTGCGTCATCGGCTGCGGTGTGCCGGCGCTCGGCAAGCGTAATCACGGCAAGTTTCTGGTCGAGCTTCGCCACGTGATGGGCGAAGTGGCGGGCATCCGCCGCCTGGGCTCGCCGACGCTCGATCTCGCCTATGTCGCCGCCGGGCGCTTCGACGGTTTCTGGGAAGCGGAGCTTGCGCCCTGGGACATGGCGGCCGGCATCCTGCTCATCCGTGAAGCCGGCGGGTTCGTCACCGATTGGGACGGCGGGGCGGCCATTCTGGAGAGCGGCGCGATCGTCGCCGGCAACGAACTCATCCACAAGGCGCTGATCGAAGTCGTCAAGCGACCGATCCCCGCCAAGTAAGCGAACGAAAATCCGGCTGTTGTAAAGTCACGGTTTTCGCCCCGGCATACTTCAATTCGGCACAATGTTGCTCTAGTCTCCGCCAGCAATGACTCCGGAGGCAGCGACCCTATGGAAAATGTGAATGTGGCGGAGATCGGCTCCACCGAAAAGACGGCCGGCGGTTATGCCTACAGGCTTTCGAGCCCCATGCCCTTCCTCTGGACGATGCTGCTTTTCCTGGTCATCGTCGGCTTTATCGCCGCCATCCTCTTCCGGCAGACGCAGACCGCCTTCATGCACAATCCAGGCCTCAACGGCCTGATCGTCGGCGTTCTCGCGGTCGGAATCATCCTTGTTTTCAATCACGTGCTGGCGCTTCGCCCCGAAGTGCGCTGGTTCAACTCGTTCCGCGCCGCCGGTAGCGCCGACAAGGTCAGCCGCAATCCGCGGCTGCTTGCGCCGATGCGGGCGCTGATCGGCAGCCGCAAGACCTCGGTGGCGCTGTCGACGACGGCGCTGCGCTCGATCCTCGATTCGATCGCCACCCGCCTTGACGAATCGCGCGACGTTTCGCGCTACCTGATCGGCCTCCTGGTCTTCCTCGGCCTGCTCGGCACCTTCTGGGGCCTCATCGGCACGATCGGTTCGATCAGCATCGTCATCCAGTCGCTCGATGCCGGCTCGAACGGCACGGGGGATGTGCTGTCGGCGCTGAAGGAAGGGCTTTCCATGCCGCTTTCGGGTATGGGCCAGGCCTTCTCCTCCTCGCTGCTCGGCCTCTCCGGTTCGCTCATTCTCGGCTTCCTCGATCTGCAGGCCGGCCGCGCGCAGAACCGCTTCTATATGGAACTGGAAAACTGGCTGTCCTCGGTCACAGATGTCGGCTCCGATCTTGCCCCGGCCCTCGACGCCGTTTCCGGCGCCTCCTCTGACGACATGCGCGCGCTCTCCGATTATCTGCGCAAGGTCTCCGAAGAGGGCGGCACCGGCAGCCAGCGCTCCGTCGCCGCCATGGCGAGCCTTGCCGAAGGCATTCAGGGCCTCGTCAAGAACATGCGCAACGAACAGCAGATGCTGCGCGACTGGATCGAGGCGCAGCAGGACGAGGCGAAGGCGATGCGCCGCACGCTTGACCGGCTGGCCGAACGCATCGGCGTGCAGGAGCGCGCAGGCGAGAGAGGCGAGCGCACGCGCGACCGCGCCAGCCAGACAGAAAAGAGCGAGGGCAAGTAAGCCATGGCTCTTGCCCGCAACCGCCGCCGCGAACGCACGGTGGATTATTGGCCGGGTTTCGTCGACGCGCTGTCGACGCTGCTCATCTCGATCATGTTCCTGCTGACGGTCTTCGTCGTCGGGCAGTTCATCCTCAGCCGCGAGATCACCGGGCGCGACGAGGTGCTCAATCGCCTCAACAGCCAGATCAACGAGCTGACGCAGCTACTCGCGCTCGAAAAGGGCAGCAACCAGGATCTTCAGGATTCGGTCGCCAATCTGCAGGCCTCGCTTGCCAGTGCCGAAGGCGACCGTTCGCGGCTGCAGGCGCTGCTGAATGCCGGTTCGGGCGGTCAGGATGCAGCGCAGAAACGGATCGGTGCGATGACGCAGGAGCTCGACGAGCAAAAGCAGGTGAGCGAGCGGGCGCTCAGCCAGGTCGAACTGCTGAACCAGCAGATTGCAGCGCTTCGCAGCCAGATCGCCGCCGTCGAAGCTGCCCTTCAGGCGTCGGAGGAGAAAGACCGGGTCTCGCAGACCAAGATCGCCGACCTCGGCAGCCGCCTGAACGTCGCGCTCGCGGCGCGCGTGCAGGAACTGAACCGCTACCGTTCCGACTTCTTCGGCCGCCTGCGCGAGATCCTTTCGGATCGCGAGAATATCCGTATCGTCGGCGATCGGTTCGTCTTCCAGTCGGAAGTGCTGTTTCCCTCGGGCGGCGCCGATCTCAATCCGGAGGGGCAGACGGAGATGGCAAAGCTCGCCGCCGCCCTTCTCGATCTCGCCAAGGAAATTCCGCCGGAGATCAACTGGGTGCTGCGCGTCGACGGCCATACCGACAATGTGCCGCTTGGCGGAACGGGCCGCTATCGCGACAATTGGGAACTTTCCTCGGCGCGCGCGATCTCGGTCGTCAAGTTCCTGATCGCGCAGGGCGTGCCGGCCGACCGGCTCGTTGCCGCCGGCTTCGGCGAGTTTCAGCCGATCGCGCCAGGCGATACGCCGGACGCGCGCGCCACCAACCGCCGCATCGAGCTGAAGCTCACTGAGAAATGATTACAGCCGCGCCTCCTTCAGCCGGCCGGCGAGAAAATCGCGGACGGCGGGGCTGTCACTGAGGCCGATCGCTGTCATATAGGCGTCGGCCGCCGCGGTATCGTCGCCGGCCTGCGACAGAAGAAAGGCGCGCACCGCCCAGTAGGGCTGGTAGCTGGCGACAGCGCGCGGATCGAGCTGGTCGAGCCGTTTCAGGCCAGCGGCCGCATTCAGCGCCCTGCCGATCACCGCAGCCTGGCTGACATGTGCACCCAGCGTGGGTTTCATCATCACCAGCGCCGCGTAGAGTGTTGTCAACGCCTGCCAGTCGGTCTTTCCCGACAGCCGGCGCGCCGCATGCACGGACTGGATCGCCGCCTGGTACTGGAAGGGGCCGAAACGGTTGAAACTGCCGGCCTTGCGTAGCAGCGAATCCGCCTCGGCGATCATGATTGCGTTCCACGCAGCGGTATCCTGTTCGTCTAGCGGCACATATCGACCATCGCTGTCGCGCCGGGCGTTGCGACGGGCTTCGCAGTGAAGCATCAACGAGAGGAGGCCGATTGCCTCCGGTTCGTCCGGCAGTACCGCCAGAAGCGCTCGGCCGAGCCAGATCGCTTCGCCGGCGAGCGAATGGCGCTCTTCTTCGCCGTCGAGGCCGTCCCAGCCGAGGCCGTAGGCGGCGTAGATCGCCGAGAGCACCGCGGCGAGCCGCCCGGGCAAGGCGGGACGCGGCGGAACGGCGAACGGAATGCCGGCATCGCGAATCTTCGCCTTGGCCCGCACCAGCCGTTGGCTCATCGTATCCGGCGAAACGACGAAGGTTCGCGCGATGGTTCGCGCCTCGATGCCGAGAACGGTCTGCAGCATCAGCGCCGTATGCACGGAGCTGTCGATGGCGGGATGGGTACAGGCAAAGAGCAGCTTCAGCCGTTCATCGGGAAAGATGGCTTTGCCGGCCTCGTTCATGCGTTCCTCCGCTTCTTCGAAGGCGATCAATATCGTCGTTTGCGCCTTGGCCTCGACGGTGCGGTGGCGGGTGGCCTGCATGAGGTTGCGGCGTGCAGCCACCAGCAGCCAGGCCTCCGGATTGCCGGGAATGCCGCGCTCTGGCCAAACGCGAAGGGCCGAGGCCAGCGCTTCCGACAATGCGTCTTCCGCCGCCGGCACGTCGCGCGAGCGGGCGGCGAGGAAAGCGATCAGCTTGCCGTAGGATTGACGCGCCACCTTTTCGGCAGCGCGTCCGGCATCAGGCGGCATCGTCGCCTCACATCTGCAGGCGCGGGCGCACCTCGACAGAACCCTTGTCGGAGATCGGAACGCGGGTCGCCCATTCAAGCGCGGTGTCGATGTCGGGGACGTCGATCAGATAGAAGCCGCCGAGCTGTTCCTTGCCTTCCGGATAGGGGCCGTCCTGAACATCGTGTTCCCCGCCTTTGCGGCGTACGATCGTGCCGGTCTCCGGGCCGGTCAGCCCGGCGCCGCCGGTCATGATCCCTGCCTGAGCAAGCGCCTTGCTGTAGGCGACCCAGCCATCTCGATAGGCCGGATCGCTGCGGCGCTCGAAATCCTCGGCGGCTTCGCGAATGATGAGAGCATATTGCATGGAAAACTCCTGATCTCGTTGTTGGCGTTGATCCGGGCATGCCGATATCGGGGACCGATATCCCGAGAGCTGTAAAGCCCGGCGGAGCGGAGGGCCGTTCCAAAACAATGAGGCGCGGCCATCGGTCGTTTCGACATGGTTTTCAAAAAATATGCGAAAAAGAAAATGGCGCCGAAAAATCACCAGCAAACGGGCAGACTCAAGGGTGCCGGCGCTGCTCAAGGGCGCGAAAGGGCAGGAGCTGCGTTGACGCCGCCCCTGCCGATCTGATCAGGATTCGGCCTTCGTCTGATCGACGATTTCGGCGCCGGGTGCGTTCTTCTTGATGGATTCGATGGCGTTCACGGCCGACGCCTTCGCCTTGTAGCCCTCGGACGAGAACATGGCTTCGCCGTTCGATGCCTTGAAGCGGAAGCGGAACTCGCCGGCCTTATCCTTATAAACTTCGAATTTATACATGGATGTCTCCCGAAACGCTGAATTGCAACCATCAGCGTAGCGGAGGCTAGATCAAAATGGCGAGCTTTTCCACTACCTTAATTTGAATTGAATTGCTTAGCGTCCAATTGTCACCATTTCCATTGGACGCTAGCAAAGGAGAGGCCGGACGCTTCGCCGCGACAACAAGAGATTTCAGGCCGGGCCGGCCTAAAATCCGAATCCTGTTCGCGATGGAAGAGGCATGATGCTCCGACATCACTCCATCTGGATATTCGCCCCCTTGACGACCGGTCCCCATTTGGCGAGTTCGGCCTTCACATGGGTGGCAAGTTCTTCCGGCGTCGAGCCGACGATGGTGGCGCTGAATTCTTTCATCCGTTCGGCAACGGCCGGGTCGGCGAGCGCCTTTTTGGCCGAAGCGTTGAGACGCAAGATCACCTCGTCCGGCGTTTTGGCCGGGGCAAAAAGGGCGTTCCATGTATAGGTCTCGTAACCTGGTATGCCCGACTCGGCGACCGTCGGCACCTCGGGGAAGGAAGGGGCGCGCTGGCCTGTGGTCACCGCCAGCGCCCGCAGCGTACCGGCCTTGATGTGGCTCGATGAAGAGGGCAGGTTGTCGAACATGATCGGCACCTGGTTGCCGATGACGTCGTTCAATGCCGGGCCGGCGCCCTTATAGGGGATGTGCTGCATGCTGACGCCGGCCATGGACTTGAAGAGTTCGCCGGAAAGATGCAGCGGCGTACCGTTGCCCGACGAGGCGTAACTGTATTTGTCGGGCTCGGCCTTCAACAGCGCGATCAACTCCTGCACGGTCTTTGCCGGCAATTCCGGATTGACGACCAGAACGTTGGGCACGATGACGAGCAGCGAGACCGGCGCGAAATCCTTCTCGGGATCGTATGGGGTCGATTTGAGGATCAGCGGGTTGAGGGCGTGGGTTGCGACCGTGCCCATCAGAATGGTGTAGCCGTCCGGTTCAGCGCGGGCGACATTGCCGGCGCCGAGATTGCCGCCGGCGCCGGCGACGTTCTGGACGATCACCTGCTGGCCCAGATCCTCCGACATCTTCTGCGCGACGATGCGGGCAACGACATCGGTCGAGCCGCCGGCCGCGAAGGGCACGACCATGGTGATCGCGCGATCAGGAAAATCCGCGGCAGCGGCAGTTGCGCCGGCGGCAAAGGCCGCAAGCACACCGAAACCGAGCACAAGGCCCGCACGTCGCGTCATATCGGAAAGCGCCATTCCCATCTCCTCCCAAGAATTTCTACAGCGATATCCCCACCCCGGGGAATGAAGAGGGTAGAGCAGACCGCGCGAAAGGCAACCGCGGAGAGGTGCTGCGAGGTTCAGACTTTAGTCGCTTTTGGCAGGAGAGATGCGCGCCGGCTATTTGGCGGCGGCGAGTACATCCTCGTTGGCGGCGTCGAATTGCAGCCGTGCCAGCCGCGCATAGATACCGCCATGGCGGATCAGGCTCTTATGCGTGCCCTCCTCGACGACGCGGCCCTGATCCATGACCAGGATGCGATCGGCTTTCAGAACCGTTGCCAGGCGATGGGCGATGACCAGCGTCGTGCGGCCGTCGACAAGGCCGTCGAGGGCTTTCTGCACCAGCGTCTCGCTTTCGGCGTCGAGGGCGGAGGTCGCTTCGTCGAGCAGCAGCACGGGCGCGTTCTTCAGGATGGCGCGGGCAATGGCGATGCGCTGGCGCTGGCCGCCGGAGAGCGTGATGCCGCGTTCGCCGACTTCCGTCTCGTAGCCCCTATCCAATCGGGCGATGAATTCGTCAGCCTGGGCGGCAAGGGCTGCGGCGCGGACCTCGTCACGCGAGGCGCCGGGACGGCCGAAGGCGATGTTGTCATGGATCGAGGCGGCAAAGATGGTGACGTCCTGCGGCACGATGGCGATGCGCTGACGCAGCTCGTCGGGCGTGGTCAGCTGGGCGTCGACCCCGTCGATCTTCACGCTGCCCTGCTGCGGATCGTAGAAGCGCAGCAGCAGCGAAAAGACGGTGCTCTTGCCGGCACCGGAAGGGCCGACGATGGCAACGGTCTCGCCCGGCGTGATGGCGAAGTTTAAGCCATGCAGCGCCGATTTGCCGGGGCGTGAGGGATAGGCGAAATGCACGTCTGCGAATTCGACGCGGCCGCGGCCAGGGGACGGAAGCGGCTGCGGAGTGGCGGGGGCGGCAATCGGCGAAACCTCGTCGAGAAGTTCGGTCAGCCGGTCGGCAGCGCCGGCTGCCTGCGAGAGTTCGCCCCAGACCTCCGACAGCGCGCCCAGCGAACCGGCGGAGATGACGGCATAGAGCAGAAACTGGCCGAGCGTGCCGGCAGAAAGGGTGCCGGCAAGAACGCTATGGGCTCCGACCCAGAGCACGGCGACGACGCTGCCGAAGATCAGCGTAATGGCGATCCCCGTCAGCAGCGCGCGCGAGCGGATGGCTGCCCGGGCGGCGTCATAGGCGGATTCGACGGCGGTGCCGTAACGCGTCGCTGCGGCATCCTCGCCGTTGAAGGCCTGGACGGTGCGGGTCGCGGCGATCGTCTCGTTGGCGAAGGCGGAGGCGTCGGCGAGCGTATCCTGGGCGGCGCGCGAGCGCTTGCGCACCGAGCGGCCGAAGGCGACGAGCGGGAAGACGATCAGCGGGATCGCTCCGATGACGAGGCTCGAAAGCTTCGGCGAGGTGACGATCATCATGCCCATGGCGCCGATACAGAGGATGAGGTTTCTGAGCGCCACCGAAGCGGTGGCGCCGACGGCGGACTTGATCTGAGTCGTATCGGCAGTCAGGCGCGAGACGATCTCGCCGGACTGGTTGACATCGAAGAACGAGGGCGACAGCCTCGTCACATGGGAGAAGACATCGCGGCGTAGATCGGCGACGATGCGCTCGCCGATGGTGATGACGAAATAATAGCGCAGCGCGCTCGCGACCGCGAGGACGATGGCCATGACCATAAGCATGGCGAAGTAGCTGTTGATGAAACGGCCGTCGGAATGAGTGAAGCCGTGATCGATCATGCGGCGCACGGCAAGCGGCAGCGCCAGCGAGGTGACGGCGGCAAGCGCCAGCGACATCAGCGCGCCGGCCACCATGGCGCGATAACGCATGACATAGGGCGTCAGCCTGCCGAGCGGTCGCAGCGACCGACTTTTGTTTTCTTCAGCCCGTGCCTGCTCTGCCAAATCGTCTCCGATCGCCCGCAGGACCCGCGCAATGCGGCCTGTTGGCTCTTGTTATCTAGGCGTCCTTCATGTATAGGCACCGCATCCTAATGGGAAGCCGTAGCCATCACGACTGCGGCTTCATTTATTCAATCGGTTCGTTGGCCGCAACTGCATGCGGCAAATTGAACTCCGGTATCGCAGGAAGATTGTTATGAAGGCAGGCATCCATCCCGAATATCACATGATCAAGGTGGTCATGACCGATGGCACCGAATACGAAACCCGCTCGACCTGGGGTTCGGAAGGCGCTGTCATGAACCTTGAAATCGATTCCAAGTCGCATCCGGCCTGGACCGGCGGCAGCCAGCAGCTCATGGACCGCGGTGGCCGCGTCTCCAAGTTCAACAAGCGTTTCGGCGGCCTCGGCCTCTAATCGCTTCTGCCCGACGGAATTCGAAGAGAGCCCGGTTTCGCCGGGCTTTTTTGCGTGTGCAGTGGCTTACAGCGCCGCGCGTCTTGCCAGACGCGCAAACGGCGCTGGAACAGTTTGAATTATGCAGTCGGCATGCCGGCGTTCGACGACAACAAAAAACCGGCCGCGCAGGACGCAGCCGGTCTCTATCGATTCTCGCAGATCCGTTCAGTTGTTGCCGAAGGCGGTCTGCAGCAGGGAAAGCTGAGCCTGGACGCTGTTCTGGTTGTCATGAACGATCACGGCTTCGGATGGGCGGTAGATCTCGCGGTCGAGCAGAGCAATGCGGTTCTGCAAACGCAGTGAGCGCTCGACGAGATCGCGGAAGGATTCCGGCAGGTCGCCCCAGCCGGGTGCTGTGCGGTCGACGTTGAAGCCGTCGAGGCGGACCTTGTTCTTTTCGGCCAGCACCTGGTCACGGGACATTTCGCCATTGTTGACGGCGCGCTGCAACAGCAGCCAGGAGGCCATCTGCATCAGGCGGGTGGTGAGACGCATCGATTCCGCGGCGTAAAGAACCGAGGCCATCCGCGGCAGAACCTTGGAGGCTGCGCGGCCCTGGCCGTCGAGATAGGCGGCGGTCTCTTCGACTAGCGACATGCCTTCCGCATAAAGTGCCTTGAACTGCGAGGATGCAGCGGCGCGGCCCGCAAAACTGATCGTGTTCAATCCAACTTCCGACATCGCAATAGTCCCTGTTGCACGCAGCTACTTTATATTCAGGTAACGCCGACACCGACGGAAAAGTTTCCAGGCCCGGTCTTTATGACTTTAAGATGGTATCATTAGCCCAAATGCGCAAGCCGTTTCTTAAGAAAGGGTTAATCTCCACAGTTTCGTGGAAACGCGCCGGCATAGGAAAAAGAAGAGCCGCAAAAGCGGCTCTCAAGGTAAAACAGGGAGAAAAATCAGACCAATTCACCGCTTGGAAAACTGTCTGAGATCCAGAGAAAATCCGGATGAATATAGTAATACCTTATAAAGCTTAATATTTTATTAACACTGTACCGAAGTAAGACTTGAGGCAGGCTCATTTATCCGCCTATAGCCTTGTTTTTCGGGGTTTACCGGATCACGAGCGGAAGAAGCTTTCCGCCGCCTGCCGCCCGGAAGCCTTGCGCGCGGCTTCGGCTTCGAGACGGGCGATCTCCGTCTTCAACAATTCCACCCGCGCCTTCAACTCGTCCACCGAAAGCATGGAGAGATCGGCGCCGATCTCATGGGCGAGTTTCTTCTGCGGCCGGTCGTCATCGATGAAGCTCATGGTTCGTCCTCCGTTTTGCTGTTCTGTCAAAGCAATTCCGGACGCAAAACCGCTGCGCACTTTTGCTGGAACTGCTCTAACCGAACTTTACAGCAGGATCGCCGCTTTCGGGAGACTTTCCGGTGTCGGCAGCCTTGCCGGCGCCGCGATCGGCAAGCGACATGCTCTGTGGTGTCAGCATCGGCGAGGTGCCGGTCGGGATCGTCGTATAGGCGTCGCGGTCGCTGACGGGGACGGCGGCGCGGATACGGCTCCTGATGATGGCATAAACGGTGATCAGCACGTGAGCGATGGCGGTGACAAGGAAAAGCGCATGCGGGGTGATCACCGACATGACGGGGCCGCCGATCGTCGGGCCGATCACCGTGCCGATGCCGTAGAGCAGCAGCAGGCCGCCAGAGACCTTGACGAAGTCCTCCGACGCCGCGAAATCGTTCGCATGGGCGACGGCGATCGGATAGAGCGTATTGGCCACCGCGCCGTAAAGGACAACGAGCCCGATCAGCAAGCCGGCGGATGTCGGGTGGAGAAAAAAGATCAGCAGGCCGGCAAGGGCGGCGATCCCGGACATGGCGGCGAGCACGTAGCGCCGGTCGATACGGTCGGAAAGCCGGCCGGCCGGCAGCTGCATCATGGCGCCGGCGAAGATGGTGGAGCTCATCATGATGGCGATGCTGGTGTCGGAGAGGCCGGCGCCGGCGCCGAATACAGGAGCGAGCGTGCCGTAGGCACCGTTGGCGATGCCGACGAGCAGGATGCCGAGGCAGGAGACCGGCGAGTTGCGATAGAGGGCCGGCAGATCGAGGCGCACCGCCTTCAACGGCTGCGGCGAAGCGGCCGTCGATAGCGTCGTCGGCAGCATGGCGATGCAATAGAAGATACCGCAGATCATGAACAAGACAGGCGTGCGCACATCCTCGAGCGGGATCATCATCTGGCCGCCGACGACGCCGAGCAATGTGATGCCGATATAGAGCGAGAAGATCGCACCGCGGCTCTCGTTGCTGGCGCGCTCGTTCAGCCAGCTTTCGATGATCATCGAGGTGCCGGCGGTGGAGAAGCCGGTGACGGCGCGCAGGATCACCCACCAGATCGGATCGATGATGATGCCGCTGACCAGCGCGATGATGGCGATGATCGAGATGAAGCCGGAAAAGGCGCGCACATGACCGACGCGGCGCACCAATTTCGGCGCCACCAGGCAGCCGATGACAAAGCCCCCAGCCCATGACGTACCGAGCAGACCAAGCGTCGTCGTGGCATAACCTTCGAGATTGCCGCGCACGGGAAGCAGGATGCCCTGCAGGCCATTGCCCATGAAAAGGAAGAGCGTGCCAAAGAGCAGCGCAGCGACGGACAGCAGATTTCTCTTCATTTCCCCAGACTCGGTCTTAAGCGATTTGCATGGACATAAGGCAGGAGCGGCGTCAGCCCAGCCTCAAGATGATTGATTGTGCCCCGGAATGTCTTTACGGCGTGTCGAGATTCTCTTGTTCGCGCGGAAAAATGTCCGTCCTGTGACATTCCGAAAAACGGAAAAAATAAAGCATGACAAAGCTGATAGCCTTGCTGCTCATCCTTGCCATGGCGATACAGCTGATCAAGCCGCTCGGGCTTCCAGGCCTGAGGCGACGGATGGATTTCTGGAAGATCGCGCTGATCGCTTTTGCCGTCTGGGCATTGGCACTGCTTTCGCGCGACTTCCTGATGTAATCCCTGGTTAGCTGGGGTACGGCACGATCTGCGACCGTCAGTCTTGCAAGCCGATTTCTCCGCGCATGACGGGAACGCAGCTTCCCGAGATGACGACATCGGTGACGATGCCGCCTGATTTCACCACATCGAGGGCGATGATGCTGCGGCGGCCCATTTCGACACCTTGCTCGATGGTGATGCGGACATTCATATCGCGATCGGGCGCAAGCGAGACGAGATAGGCGCCAAGGGCGGCGGAAGCGCTGCCCGTCGCCGGATCCTCGGGCACGTTGTCGAGGGGCGCGAACATGCGGGCGCGGATATGCCAGGGATCATCGGATGTTCTGACATAAAGAAAGAGCGAGAAATCGTGGCCGTTCGTCGCCTGGCGGCCAGCCGCCCCCTGGAAACCGGCAAGGTCCGGACGGGCAGCGGCCAGTGCTTCGAGCCCGTTCAGCTCTGAGACGGCGAAGTTCAACCCGACGGACGCAAAGACCGGGGCATGGGTGGTGCTGACGATGACACTGGGATCGATCGAGACGCAGCGTGCAATGGTTTCTGCGGCAATGGTATCGCCGATCGTCAGCAATTGCGGTGCGCGGATGGCGGTAGCAACAACCTTTCCGCCGCTGCGTTTCAGGCTGACCTCGACGATGCCGGCCTTTTCCTCGAAGCGCAGCGTATCGCCGACCGGCTTGCCGAAGATCTTCGCCTGCTGGCCGAGCACATAGGCGGTGCCGACATTCGGATGGCCGGCGAAGGGTATTTCCATCGTCGGGGTGAAGATGCGCACATGAGCGGAGTTTTGCGGGTCTTCCGGCGGCAGCACGAAGGTGACTTCGGAATAGTTGAACTCGGTGGCGATCTTCTGCATCACCGCATCGCTGAGACCGCGCGCATCGGAAATGACGGCAAGCGGGTTACCCTCGAAACGGGTGGAGGTGAAGACATCGACAGTGATGTAGGAGAGGGTGTTCATTGCGGCTCCCGTTGTGGCAGGCCGCTATGAATAATCACGGTTTTTCAAGGAACGAAGCGGTTTCTTGTCGCCGTGACAATGAGAGGGCAGGAAGCTGTGTTTGCCGCTCCCTGCCCAAATCTCAAGCTTGAAAAATCAGGCTGCCTTTTCCAGGTCTTTCTTCCAGCTGCCCTTGGCGGCGAGGCTGTTCATCTCGGCGCGGTGGGTGAACTCGCGCTGGCCGGCGGCGACGTTTTCCTGTTTGCCGTTCCAGGCCTTGAGCGCGCTGTCCTGCAGGGCGCGGCCGTAGGAGAAGGTAACGAACCAGGGCAGGTCGGCTGTGGCATTGATGGCGGAAAGATGCGCACTCGCCTCTTCGGTCGACTGGCCGCCGGAGAGGAAGGCAATGCCGGGAACCGCTGACGGAACCGTGCGCTTCAGCACCTGCACGGTACGTTCGGCGACTTCCGCGACCGAGGCTTTGCGGGCATTCTTACCGTCGATCACCATGTTCGGCTTCAGGATCATGCCTTCGAGGCTGACGCGGGCATCGGCCAGTTCCTCGAAAACGATGCGCAGCGTAGATTCGGTCACTTCGGCGCAGCGGTCGATAGTGTGGTCGCCCGGCTTGCCGTCCATCAGGCATTCCGGCTCGACGATCGGGACGATCCTGGCCTCCTGGCAGAGTGCGGCATAACGAGCAAGCGCCTGAGCGTTGGCGCGGACGGAACCGCGGGTCGGCAGCGTCGATGAGATGGCGATGACGCCGCGCCATTTGGCGAAGCGGGCACCGGCTTCATAATACCGGGCAAGGCGCTCGCCGAGACCGTCTAGGCCTTCGGTGATGGTTTCGCCAGGATACTTGGCCATCGGCTTGGCGCCGGTATCGACCTTGATGCCGGGAATGGAACCGGCAGCGCGGATGATATCGACGAACGGCGTGCCGTCCGCGGCCTTTTGGAAGAGCGTCTCTTCGTAAAGGATGACGCCGGAGATATATTTCTTCATCGCCTCGTCGGAGCGGAAGAGCATCTCCCGGTAGTCGCGACGGCTCGTTTCGGTCGATTCGAGATTGATCGTGTCGAAACGCTTCTTGATGGTGGAGGTCGATTCATCAGCTGCGAGCAGTCCCCGGCCGCCCGTAACCATCTGCACTGCAATGTCTTCCAGTCGTTCGCTCATCTCGTTCTCTCCACAGCATTAAACATCGGCGATTAAGAATATAGGACGGCGATAACAGAAGTTTATAGAGAGGAAAATGGAAGGCTAAGTCATTGAAACGATTGAAATCAATTCAATCGTTTGAAAATCTGGGATTTTTTCCGCGCGCTGAGCAAAAGACCGCGGAAAGCGCTTGGCCTCCACGGTCTATCCACATGTAAAACCTGTCAAATCAGGTTTTGCGATTATCTGCCGTTGAGGACGGCGACGCCGGGAAGCTCTTTGCCTTCCATCCATTCGAGGAAGGCGCCGCCGGCGGTCGAGACATAGGTGAAGTCGTCGGCAACGCCGGCATGGTTCAGGGCTGAGACGGTGTCGCCGCCGCCGGCAACCGAGGTGAGCTTGCCGGCGGCGGTGCGCCCCGCGGCGTATTTCGCGGCAGCAACGGTTGCGGCATCGAAGGGTTCGATCTCGAAGGCGCCGAGCGGGCCGTTCCAGACCAGGGTTGCAGCGCGCTCGATCCAGGCGTTGATGGCCTCGACGGATTTTTTGCCGACATCGAGCACCATGGCATCGGCGGGAATAGCGTTGATATCGACCGTCTCGTTGGCAGCACCTGCCTTGAACTCGCGGGCGATCACGCCATCCTCCGGCAGGATGATGGCGCAGCCGGCGGTCGCGGCCTCGATCATGATCTGCTTGGCGATTTCGGCGAGATCATGTTCGCAGAGCGACTTGCCGACATTGGTGCCGCGGGCGGCGATGAAGGTATTGGCCATGCCGCCGCCGATGACGAGCGCATCGACCTTCTTCACGAGGTTCATCAGGAGGTCGATCTTGGTCGAGACCTTGGCGCCGCCGACGATCGCGACAACAGGACGAGCGGGATCGCCGAGGCCTTTTTCCAGCGCCTCCAACTCGGCCTGCATGGTGCGGCCGGCATAGGCCGGCAGGTGGTGAGCAAGGCCCTCGGTCGAGGCATGGGCGCGGTGGGCGGCGGAAAAGGCGTCGTTGACATAGATATCGCCATTGGCGGCAAGCGCCTTGGTGAAGTCGGCGTCGTTCTTTTCTTCGCCCTTGTGGAAGCGGGTGTTTTCCAGAAGCAGGATATCGCCGTCATTCATCGCGGCGACGGCGGAGGCGGCTGCCTCGCCGATGCAGTCGGAGGCCGTCAGCACGGCATGATCAAGCACTTCCTCGACCGAAGGGGCGATCAGCGACAGCGAGAGATCAGGCGAAGGGCCGTCCTTCGGCCGGCCGAAATGGGCCAGCAGGATCACCTTGGCGCCCTTCTCAGACAGTTCGAGAATCGTCGGCGCCACACGCTCGATGCGGGTCGTATCGGTGACCTTGCCGTCCTTGACCGGAACATTGAGGTCGACGCGGACGAGAACGCGCTTGCCGCGGATGTCAGTGAGATCGTCAAGGGTCTTGAAAGAAGGCATGGGCAGATCCAGTCTTGGTTGGCGGAAGTTGCGCCGACCATAGCAAGGATCATTCGAGACGCAAGGCGTTCAACGGCCGTTTTCGCGTGTGCCTTCGTCGCCTCTGGCGGCCGCTTTCGGCGCGCTTTCGGCGGCCTTGGTTTCGCGGTTCCGGCGCCCGTTCAGCCGGTCGCGGATGCGCTGGATGATGTCCTTGAGATTGATGAAGATTGGCAGCGTGATCGCCGGCTCCACAGCTTCGAGCGACATGCCGACGGAGGTGATGTGGTCGTGCTCGTCGAGATCGCGGACGATGAGGATGATCGAGCCGAGGCGGACGCGGTCGGCATAATCGGCCTTGCCGCCCAGGCGCTGCCGCATCAATTCGGCGATCGTCAGGCCCTTTTCGGATTCATTGAGCAGGCCGGGTCCATAGGCGGCGTCGAGATCGGCGGCGGGGCGGGCGGGGGAGAGTGCGAAGGCTCCGAAGAATTCGGCATCGTCTTCATCGACAGGCGCACGGCTGGCGAAGAGCCGGTCGAGCAGGCGGGAATAGCTCGGCACGATGAAGAGATAGACGAGATCGTTCTCGCGCAGCCGCCCGGCATATTGATATCGCATCGACTTGCCGTCGCGGATGACGAGCGAGGGTGTCGCCCAGCGCGGAATACGCTCGCCCCGCAGCACCGGACTATCCTTGATGACGCGGTAGGAGAGCAGTTCGTGGTTGGCAGCACCCGGCAGGTCGACCTCGACCTTGTCGACGGCGCCGATGCGCGGCGGAATGATCAGGCCGAGCTTCTTGGCGACGGGCTTGATCGTCCAGCCCTGCAGGAGCAGCGAGACCAGTACGATGATGAAGGCGGTATTGAAATAGATCTGGCCGTTTTCCAGCCCGCCGAGGATCGGCATGATGGCGAGCAGGATGGAGACGGCGCCGCGCAGACCGACCCAGGCGACGAAGCCGATTTCCTGCTGCGTGTAATCGAAGGGAAGCAGCGACAGCCAGACCGCCAATGGCCGGGCGACGAAGATCAGGAAGAGGGCGAGCAGGATGGCCGGCACGATGATGACCGGAAATTGCGATGGCGTGGCGAGCAGGCCGAGCACCAGGAACATGATGATCTGCGCCAGCCACGTCATGCCGTCCTGGAAGCGCTTGATGGTGCCGATCGCCTGCATCTTGCGGTTTCCGGCATAAATGCCGGCGACATAGACGGCGAGGAAGCCGCTGCCGCCGACCGCGCCGGTGAAGGAGAAGACGAGAAGGGCGAGCGCCAGCACGAAGATCGGCGTCAGGCCGCGATCGGTATCGAGCTTGCTGACGATCAGCACGATCATCATGCCGCCGAGCAGGCCGAGGATGACGCCGAGGCCCATCTGCTGCACGAACATGGCGAGCATGCCGATATTGATGCCGGCATAACGCTCGCCGCTCGCCAGCACCTCGACGAGGGCGATGGTGAGGAAAATCGCCATCGGATCGTTGGTGCCGGATTCGACTTCCAGCGTCGAGCGCACCTTATCGCGGATGTTGATGCCGCCGATGCGCAGCAGGAAGAAGACGGCGGCGGCATCCGTCGATGCGACGATCGAACCGAGCAGCAGACCTTCCAGCCAGGTGAAGTTCAAAAGCCACATGGCGGCAACGGCAAAGAGCGAGGCGGTGATCAGCACGCCGACCGAGGCGAGCGCCAGAGAGGGCACGGCTGCCAGCCGGAAGGCCTGCATCGGGGTGCCGAAGCCGGAATCGAACAGGATGACGGCCAGCGCGATGGAGCCGAGAATATAGGCGAGATAATTGTTGCTGAACTCGATGCCGAGGCCGTCAACGCCGGCGGCAAGGCCGATCATCAGGAAGAGCAGCAGCAGGGGGGCGCCGAAGCGGAAGGCGAGCAAGCTCGAAAAAGCGGCAAGAAGCACGAGCGCCGTCGAGACTAGCACCACGATATAGAACGCTTCCATGCCCACCCCTTTCCATCGACTGCTTCGCGAATACGGCCACCCCGGACCGATCCGTCCCGTTTCAACCCCTCCACACGCGCGGCGATCCATCAGTAAACGGCAAAACGCCAGAGAAGGGTAGGCCTTGCGGCTTAACCTCGTCGCGATGCTGCATCATGCTGCTGAACTGTTGCCGGACGGCCAACCGATACGGAATGCTACGGGAGAAACTCTCTATAAAGAATGTATAGGAAAATCAGGCGAGAGCAGGGCAAAAGAGCTGGGCACGGATTTTTCCTGCCGGCATCTGCGAATGGCAACAGGATAAGACACGCTCCCTCCTTTCACGCGGCCCGTTTGCGCTGTCCAATGACGGGAAGAATGGATTGCAGGCGCGAATGCGGAGAGCGGGGAAATTGAACGCGGAGATTTTTCGATATCGGGTGGAAATGCCGGCCGCCCAGCGAGAGCAGCCGGCTGTCGTTTCGTGCCAGAAGCGCCGGCTCTTGCTCTGCTATCCCAACGTTGCCTGAAGTATGACGATGGCGAGAAACGAGAGGCCAATGAACGCGGCAACCCAGATGACCAGACGATTGGCCTTTGCCAGCACGGCAGGCCTGACGTCCCGCTTGGGGTGAAACCGCTGCCGCCGTTTGAGGCTGGTGTGGGACAAGCGTTTTTGTGCTTCTGCCATTGATCACCTCCACTTGGCTCATTCTAGCCATTGTGCAGCGCTACGCATTTCCTCAATCTAGCACGCCAAGCCAGCGGATTGCCAACTCGCTCAGTCTTCTGTGTCCTCGCCCTCGTCGGTCAGATCCGCGACCGGGACCAGGAATACGACGAACTCGTCCTCGATCGTCCGTTCAGGATCGTCGTCGAATTCATAGGCGTGCTCGACCTCGCTTGCTTCCTCGGCTGTCGCCTTGCGCAAGCTCAGGGCCGCTTTGCGGTCCCAAAGAGGCTTGCCTTCGGATTCCAGGATGGTCAGGTCGTCGCGAAAGTCTTCCGCCTCGAAGAAATGCGTCGCTTCCTCACTGTTTTCCGAGCGGAAACTGGCAACGGCACGGCCGGCGATTTCAACGGTAAAGTAATCCATTCATCTCTCTTTATCTCCCCGAGACGACGATGCGGCTGCAGGGGTTATGGATGACGCCGTGCCGGCTTGGGAACCGAGCCGGTACTGACGGCCTGTGCATATCGAATGCCCAAGGCCGCTCATCCTACCAGATCCGGTGCTGGAAATGGGAAATGATGCGGCGTGAGCATGTATAGCAAAAAAACGGCCCGGTTTCCCGGGCCGCTTACAATAGTCAATCGTCAGGCTCTTAGATGAGCTTGGCGAAGGCGACGGCCGTATCGGACATGCGGCTGGAGAAGCCCCACTCATTGTCGTACCAGGACAGGACGCGCACGAAGTTGCCTTCCATGACCTTGGTCTGATCGGTTGCGAAGATCGAGGAGTGGCTGTCGTGGTTGAAGTCACGGGAGACGAGCGGCTCGTCGGTGTAGCCGAGGATGCCCTTCAGCTTGCCGTCTGCAGCAGCCTTGATGGCTTCGTTGATTTCGCCGACGCTGGTCGCCTTCTTGGCGACGAACTTGAAGTCGACGACGGAAACGTTCGGGGTCGGAACGCGGATCGAAGTGCCGTCGAGCTTGCCCTTCAGATGCGGCAGAACGAGGCCGACGGCCTTGGCTGCACCCGTCGAGGTCGGGATCATAGAAAGGGCGGCCGCGCGGGCGCGATACAGGTCCTTGTGCATCGTGTCGAGCGTCGGCTGATCGCCGGTGTAGGAGTGGATGGTGGTCATGAAGCCGTGGTCGATGCCGACGGCGTCGTCGAGAACCTTCACGACCGGCACCAGGCAGTTGGTGGTGCATGACGCGTTGGAGATGACCAGGTGCTCCTTGGTGAGCTGGTCATGGTTGACGCCGAAGACGACCGTCAGGTCGGCGCCATCGGCAGGAGCCGAGACGATGACGCGCTTGGCGCCGGCCGTCAGATGAGCTGCGGCCTTGTCGCGGGCGGTGAAGATGCCGGTGCATTCCATCGCGATGTCGACGCCGAGTTCGCGGTGCGGGAGCGTTGCCGGATCCTTGATCGCCGTGACCTTGATCGGCTTGCCGTTGCCGACGATGATCATGTCACCCTCGACCTTCACCGTCGCCGGGAAGCGGCCGTGGATCGAGTCGTAGCGCAGCAGGTGGGCGTTGGTTTCGACCGGGCCGAGATCGTTGATGGCAACGACTTCGATGTCGGTGCGGCCGGATTCGACGATGGCGCGAAGGACGTTACGGCCGATGCGGCCGAAACCGTTGATGGCAACCTTGACTGTCATGTGCATTCACTCCCGATAGAGTAGGGCCCGATAAGGCAGGGCCTGGAATTGAGGAGATGGAGAGCGCCTCAAGGCGCCCTCATTAAAGCTTTGCTTCGGCGGCCGCAACGACGGCGTCGGCGGTGATGCCGAAATGCTTGTAGACGTCCTTCACCGGGCCGGAAGCGCCGAAGCTCTTCATACCGATGAAAGTGCCTTCCGGTCCGATGAACGCATCCCAGCCTTCGCGAACAGCGGCTTCAACAGCGATCTTGACCGGCGAATTGCCGAGGACTTCCTTGCGGTAGGCGTCCGGCTGCTCGAAGAACAGTTCCGTGCAGGGAACCGATACGACACGGACGGTCACGCCCTTGGCTTCAAGCACCGTACGAGCGGCAACGGCGATTTCGACTTCCGAGCCGGAGGCGAAGATCGTCACCTTGGCGTCGGCATTGCCGGCCAGCGTATAGGCGCCCTGTTCGCAGAGGTTCTTTTCGCTGTATTCGGTACGGGCGGCGAGCAGGTTCTGGCGCGTCAGAGCAAGGCCCGAAGGACGGTTGTGCGTCTTGATGGCGATCTGCCAGCATTCCGCTGTTTCCGTGGCGTCGGCAGGCCGGAAGACCATCAGATTCGGGATGGCGCGCAGACCGGCGAGTTGTTCGACCGGCTGATGCGTCGGGCCGTCTTCGCCGACGCCGATCGAGTCATGCGTCAGGACGTGAATGACGCGAATGCCCATCAGCGCCGCCAGGCGGATCGGCGGGCGGCAATAATCCGAGAAGATCAGAAAGCCGCCGCTATAGGGAATGAGACCGCCATGCAGTGCAATGCCGTTCATGGCAGAGGCCATGCCGTGCTCGCGGATGCCCCAATGCACGTAACGGCCGGCGAAATCCGTCGGTGTGATCGAGTGCATCTGGCTGGTCTTGGTGTTGTTCGAGGGTGTCAGGTCGGCGGAGCCGCCGAGCGTTTCCGGCAGGAAGCCGTTGATGACCTCGAGTGCATCTTCCGAAGCCTTGCGGGTCGCAACCGTCGGCTTGGTTTCGGCGACCTTCTTCTTGTATGCGCTGATCGCGGCGTCGAAGCCTTCCGGCAGTTCACCTGCCATGCGGCGGGTGAATTCGGCCTTGGCGGCGGCGTTGGCGAGAGTTTCCTCCCAGGCCTTGACGATATTGTCAGAGCGAGTGCCGGCTGCGCGCCATGCGTCGAGGACGTCGGAGGGGATGACGAAGGGCTCGTAATCCCAGTTCAGCGCCTTGCGGGTGGCGGCGATTTCCTCGGCACCGAGCGGGTTGCCGTGTACCTTGTGGGTGCCCTGCTTGTTTGGGGCGCCAAAGCCGATGATCGTCTTGCAGGCGATGAAGGTCGGGCGGTCGGACTTGTGGGCGGCTTCGATCGCCTCGGCGATGGCGGCCTGATCGTGACCGTCGATCTCGATGGTGTTCCAGTGAACGGCCTTGAAGCGAGCAATCTGGTCGGTGGAGTCCGACAGCGAAACGGCACCGTCGATGGTGATCGAATTGTTGTCCCAGAAGAGGATCAGCTTGTTCAGCTTCAAGTGGCCGGCAAGCGCGATCGCCTCATGGCTGATGCCTTCCATCAGGCAGCCGTCGCCATTGATGACATAAGTGTAGTGGTCCTGCAGGTCGGAGCCGAACTCCTCGCGCAGCTTGCGCTCGGCAATCGCCATGCCGACGGCATTGGCAATGCCCTGACCGAGCGGGCCGGTCGTCGTTTCGATGCCGGTCGCGTGACCATATTCCGGATGGCCGGCGGTCTTCGAACCGATCTGACGGAACTGCTTCAGATCTTCGACCGTCATGTCGGGATAGCCGGTCAGATACAGCAGCGAATAGAGCAGCATCGAGCCATGGCCGGCCGACAGCACGAAGCGATCGCGGTTCGGCCAGTGCGGCTTCTTCGGATCGAAGCGCAGATATTTGGTGAACAGGACCGTTGCCACGTCAGCCATGCCCATCGGCATGCCCGGGTGGCCGGAGTTCGCCTTTTCGACGGCGTCCATGGCGAGAAAACGGATCGCATTCGCCATCCGGTCGTGTTGTTCGGGAGAGGTCATGGCTTTTCCGCAAGTTCCGGGTGTCGGGGGATGGCCTCGAGCCTCCAAGACCATCGTGTGAAAGCGGCAGAGACATAGCAGTTGGAACGGGCAAGTCAATAAATGGCAGGCTAAATCCGGGCGGACAGCGGCGATTTTTGACATTTGATCGCGCGATTGTACAAATGACGAATCTGCTGCGGCGAGCACGTGTAAAGTGCTCATCCACAGGATAGGCCGGTGGGCAAGTGACAGGATTTATTGACGGGCCGTTTACGAGCGGCATATCCTTTTGAAATCACAGGATCGGCGCGGCGTGCCGATTCGCGGATTCTGTGCGGGAATCGGAAAGACATGATGCCCACAGGCAAAACCATGGAAGCAGCGCTCAACGAATTGAGACAGGCGATTTCGAGCCTCGAAAACGCCGTCGACATGCGCGTCGAGCGGCAGCGCGAGCAGGGTGAGATCGAGGGCGAGGTACGACGCGTGCACGCCGACCGCTCCCGGCTGGCGCAGGAGCTCGATCAGGCCGAATTCCGCGCCAACCGGCTGGAAGAGGTCAATCGCGAGGTATCCCGGCGGCTGGTGACGGCCATGGAAACGATCCGCGCGGTTCTGGATCGCTAGAACAGGATGATTTTGGGCTGTGGCCCAAAATCTGAATCCTGTTCTAATTTAAAAAGTTAGAGCATGATGTCGTCCGAAAACCGCTCACACTTTTCGGCATCATGCTCTTATAGAAAGAGTTTGGTATGGCGCAGGTGACGGTAACGATCGACGGCAAGGCCTATCGCATGGCCTGCGAGGAGGGGCAGGAGGAGCACCTGTCCGATCTCGCCACCCGTTTCGACGGCTATGTCGGCCACCTCAAGGGACAGTTCGGTGAAATCGGCGATCTGAGGATCACGGTCATGGCCGGCATCATGGTCATGGACGAGATTGCCGAGCTGACGCGCCGCGTCGCCGGGCTGGAATCCGAACTCGAGTCGCTGCGCGGCAACCGCGACACGGTGCTTGCGGCCACCGCGCGCACCGAAGAAAACCTTGCGGCAGCACTCAGTGAGGTTTCGAGCCGCATCCGCGGCATCACCGACAAGCTGAACGGCCGCTCCGCCCCGGACCTGAACTGATCTCAATTAAATCAGGACGGTCTGCCACCGCCACTGGCGCGGCAGCGCAAACGTCCTTATATATCGCGATGCGGTCTGCGCCTCTCGACAGGAACCACAATCCCTGGGGCCATACTCGATCCAAAGGGAGCTGTCCCTGGCCAGGCCCGTGGGCCTGGACACACGGCGCCCACCTACGTTTGTAGGCACCCAGGATCGTAAACATCCATCGGTGGTCGTGGATCGCACCTTTCCCTTTCATCGTCGGCAGGGACGTCGCATCCGGCGGGCGAACGCCGACCAGGCCCTTGTTGACGAAGGTGAGGCCGCCGACGACAGCGGAATTTTCGGCCATTGCGACGGTCGGAATGGCGGCGGATGCCGCGAGAGCCACGGCAAACAGCCGCGATGCTATGGTCTGACATTCTTCATAGAGATACCCTCTCGGTCAAAAGCGCTCTCAAAACGGGCTCAGCCCGCAGGCTGGACACTGCTTCAAATGACACCCCCGCCTTGGATTCGATTTCCCGATGGCAGAACACGCCTTGGATTTCGTCGCCCCACATCCCCGTCAGACGGTCTATGACGGGATCATAATATCTGGATGACGCTTTTCGGCGAAAAGGCCATGCCGCGAGGATGCCGGGCTTTCGCCTATCCGTATTCCAGATCGTTGTTCTATCGGACCGGATAAGGCCCTTCGACAAAGGCCTGGTCATGGTAGCCTTTCGAGCCGACATCCAGCGCCAAAGGGCTTCGCCATTCCCTATTCTCGCGTAGGCAATCCAACACGAAACGGAAATCATATCGCGGCTGCCAGCCGAGTTCCCGCTTTGCGCGCGCGTTGACATAGACACGGTCGAGCGCCGGAAACATCTTCCAGCCGCGTGATGCATAGAGGGCGCTCGCACCCGGAAACAGGCGTTCGACGACATCAGGCGCATCGCGTCTGATCTCGGTGAGATCGCCTGATGAAAACGGCGTTGTGGCGGAGATGATGTAGCGGCCGAAGCCGATGGCCGGAGCTTTTTCGAGCGCCAGTAGATGGGCGCCGGCCACATCGCTGATATCGACGCGGCGATGAAGAAGCTCGTTGGCCTGGGCATTCTCCGGCGAATAGCCGTTGCGAATATCAGGATCGTCGTCGTTTTCGGGAAAGAAACGCGATGTCCTGAGAATGACAACCGGCAGGCCGGATTTGCGGGCGAAGAGTTCGCACACGCCTTCGGCGGCGAGTTTGGTGACTCCGTAGATGTTTTTTGCGACCGGAAGCACGTCCTCCGTCACCCATGCCGCCGGTTCGCCGGCAGCCGGCGTCAATGCCGCGCCGAATGTGCTGGTGGTGCTGGTGAAGACGAAGCTTGCGACGTCTGCGGCGACGGCTTCTTCGAGCAGGTTCAGCGTCCCGGCGATATTGATGTCGAGGAAATCGCGATTGTCGTGGGTCGCCACATGCGGCTTGTGCAATGTTGCGGCATGGATGACTTGGCTGATACCAGACATTACCTGCCGGACGAAGGCGCGATCACCGATCGAGCCGACCATATCGGTGAAAGCCGAGGGCTTGATATCTATGCCGCGCACCCAGCGGCTTTGCGCCCTCAAAGTGCGCATCAGCGCCTCGCCGAGATGGCCGGCACTTCCCGTCACCAGTATCGTCATCACATCGTCTCCTGAGCGTTTCGGCGGCCGACGCTATAAAGACCGAGGTTTCCGGACAACGCATAAATTATGCATGGGAATGCAGGAAAGCTGCAGGCTCAGCCGATGGTCGTGACAAGGCGGCCGGCGCTGCCATCGGAAAGCATGATCCTTTCCCAGCTCACGTGCCCGGCCGCAATCGGCAGCAGCGCATTGCCGTTGGCGCCGGTCTCGAGAATCAGCGACGAGAGCCTGCCTGCATGCCAGCCGCGCTCCTCCAGCGACTGCTCGGCTGCGGCGATTTCGGCGGAAGCATAAGAAAAAAGGGAACGGCCGAGAAAGGCAGCGAGCGGCGCCCGCCATTCCGCCTGCCGCGGGCGGGAGGCTGATAGCAGCCGGTGGGTCCGGTCGCAGATCAGATGCACCGGGCGAACGGAATCCTCGACCAGCCGCTTCAGCGCCGCATCGACTGCCGCATGTCGAGGCGCGGCGAAAATCCGTTCCAGCTTGACGGCCTGTTCGGATGAGAGGGCGAGCTGATCGCGCTCCCAGCGTGAGACCGTCGCCTGGTTGACGCCGAGGAGTTCGGCGAGATGTTCCTGCTTCATGCTGCGCAACAGCCGCATGCGGCGTATGCCGGCCCCTGTTATCATCATCTGTCCTGTCCAATGCTTTGCCGCCAGCATAGGGCTGTGGCGGGCCGGGCGACAAGGCGGTTGGACAGTCGGCATTTTATTCGGGCTGGCCTTCGAGATCGCTTCTCAGCCGGTCGAGTATAGAGAGCGCATGGCCGGCATAGGCGCTGATCCAGCGGTCGTAGATGTGCTTGATCGGCAGGCTGTTTAAGTGGTTCCAGCGTTCGCGGCCCTCCTTCCTGGCGATGACCAGGTCTGCCTCCTCCAGCACTTTCAGATGCTGCATCACCGTGCAGCGGTCCATCTGAGGAAACATCTCGCAGAGAGTTCCCGTGGTGCGGGGGCCATCCTTGAGCAGATCAAGGATTTCGCGGCGGCGATGATGCGCCAGCGCTTTGAAAACAGGGTCGTCGGTTGATTCGCTTGACATGTTATATTTTTATAACATAATGAAGCCAAGTACAATGGAACAGCACAATGGAGAAGAGGAGAAGTGCCATGTCTCTCGGAATCCGCATTTCCGGCCGTATCGGCCGCCCCGTGGCGGAGGTATTCGACGCCGTCGTCAACCCGAAGAAACTCAGCAGCTATTTCACCACGATCGGCGGGGCGAGCGCGCCGCTCGTCCAGGGCACGACGGTGACTTGGTGGAAGGATGCGCCAGTCGAAGTGATCGAACTCGTGCCGGAAAGCCGTATCGTGCTGCGATGGGACGGCGGCACCGGCGAGGATGAGGCAAGATACAAGACGCTGGTGGAGATGAACTTCAAGCCGCTGGAGGATGGTGGCACGCTGGTGACCATCGCCGAGACCGGCTGGCGCGAAGACGATGCCGGCCGGCGCGGCACCTATCTCAACTGCGAAGGCTGGACGCAGATGCTTTGCTGCATGAAGGCCTTCGTCGAATATGGCATCAACCTGCGCGAGGGCATGTTCCTCAGCGAAATGAAGGGTGAGCCGGCCAGCGCACCTGACGCTTGACGAAGCATTGGTTTGCAGGAGATCGGCGGCGCAATCGTCGCATCCGCCAATATCACCGAGACTTCGCTTGCCTGTCACACTGCGGGTGCTAATTTCCGGATTCGATACTTCATTTCGGTTTCCAGGAGATTCATATGCAGCTTGGCATGGTTGGTTTGGGCCGCATGGGCAATTATATGGTCCAGCGCTTGATGCGAGGCGGTCACGAATGCGTCGTTTACGACGCCAGGCCGGAAAGCGTCGCCGATCTCACGGGCCTCGGTGCGACCGGCAGTGCTTCTCTCGAGGAATTCGTCTCGAAGCTCACCCATCCGCGGGCGATCTGGCTGATGCTGCCGGCGGCGATCGTCGACAAGGTGCTGGCGAGCCTGGTGCCGCTGCTTGAGAACGGCGATATCGTCATCGACGGCGGCAACTCTTATTACCACGACGATATCCGCCGCGGCGCCGAACTCATCACCAAGGGCATTCATTATGTCGATGTCGGCACCAGCGGCGGCGTCTTCGGCCTCGAGCGCGGCTATTGCTTGATGATCGGCGGCGAGAAGGGCATCGTCCAGCATCTTTCCCCAATCTTCGCGACATTGGCGCCCGGCCCCGGCACGACGGAAGCCTCGCCGAACCGGAGCGCCAAAGCGGCGGCGGCCAGCACCGCCGAACAGGGTTACCTGCATTGCGGCCCACATGGCGCCGGCCATTTCGTCAAGATGGTGCATAACGGGATCGAATACGGTCTGATGGCCGCCTATGCCGAAGGCCTCAATATCCTGAAGCACGCCAATATCGGCGCTGCCTCGCACGAGGTCGATGCGGAAACCGCCCCGCTCGCCCATCCGGAACACTTCCAGTACGATCTGAACCTGCAGGACGTTGCCGAAGTCTGGCGCCGCGGCAGCGTCATCACTTCCTGGCTGCTCGATCTCACGGCCGATGCGCTGCATGCCGATCCGGCACTATCGAAATATGCAGGCCGCGTTTCCGACAGCGGCGAAGGCCGCTGGACGATCATGGCGGCAATCGATGAAAGCGTGCCGACGCCGGTGCTCAGTGCGGCGCTCTATGGCCGCTTCTCCTCGCGCGACAATGACGAATTCGCCAACAAGGTGCTGTCGGCGATGCGCGCGGGCTTCGGCGGCCACGTGGAAAAACCGGTCCCGAAATCCTGAGGCCGGCGGTTTCACTCGCCGTTCCGACAAAGCCGTCATCCTGACATAGCGAGCGCAGCGCTTCGTTCGAGGGCGGCGATGTCGGTATCTCCTAGCCATCGGTATGGTTTTCCTACTGCTTGCTGGCGGCAACGGTCGCGGGTATCCATTGCAAAATGTTGGGGCTGCTTCATCCAGGCGGCCGACTTTTCATCGGAGGCGGTCATGAAGCGTGGCATGGCAGGGGGCTTGAAGGCCGTCCTATTCGGCATATTGGCATTGCTTGCGCTTTTTTCGGCGGTTTCGCCTGGCTTTTCCCAGACGCCGCCGGCGCAAGTGCCTGCCGCGGCCACCCCGCCGGCGCAGGTGCGTGACATGATGGAGCTCATGCAGACGCCCGAGGTCAAGCAGTGGATGTCGACGCAGATGGCCGCGACGCCTGCGGCCAACGCAGCGTCTGAAAACCAGATGTCGGTTCTGTCAGGTCTGCTGCAGCATGCCCGCCGGCATGTCTCGATGGTCTCCGATGCGGCGATGACGCTGCCCTCGCAGGTCGGCAATGCCTCGTCGCTGTTCTTCGGTGAAATCGCCGTCACCGGCTGGCCGCGGATGGTGGCGCAATTCCTGGCGATTTTCCTGCTCGGCGCGATCGTCGAAAGCATTGCCCGTTATGCCTTCCGCCGCCGTCGCCGCCGGCTGATTGAGATGGCGGGCATGCATCTGGCGCCGCGCGTCATCCCGGCGCTGATCTTCGCGGCGGCGACCATGCTCACGCTTCTCAGCCTCAGCTGGCCGCCGTTCAGCCAAAGCATCGCGATCGTCTGCGTCGTCGCGCTCATCGTCCAGCGCTTTACGATCTGCCTCGGCGGCGTGCTGGTCGATCTCATCGGGCTGGCGCGGGCCGACGAAGAACGGCAGGGGATCACCGCTCCGATCATGCCGGGACGTGACGTCGCGCTCTTCTGGTATCGCCGCTGTGCGACCTTCGTCATCTATTTCATCTTCGGCTGGGCGGCGATCCAGTCGATGGAGCCGCTTGGCTATACCCCGAGCGCCCGGCTCCTCGTCGGCTATATCCTCGGCATCGGCCTGTTGCTGATCGCGATCGAGGCGGTCTGGTCACGGCCGCACAAGGACGAGAAGCGCGGTCACGGGACCTCCTGGGCGCTCACCGTCTATTTCCTGTTGCTGTGGAGCATCTGGGTTGCGGGCTTCAACTGGCTGCTTTGGCTCGGCATCTATGTGCTGCTGCTGCCGCGCGTGCTCGCCGTTTCGACGCTTGCGGTGAGATCGCTGCAGCAGACCGAAGCAAGTTTCCTGGCCACGCGCCGGATTGCGACGGTGCTGCTCGACCGGGGCGTGCGGGCATTGATCATTGCCGTTGCCGCCATCTGGCTTGGCCATATGCTCGGCGTCGGCGCCGATACGATGGCCGCGGGCGACACGATGGTCGACAAGATAGCTCGCGGCGTCATCGGCGGCATCGTCATCCTGTTGGCCGCCGACCTGCTCTGGCATGTCATCAAGGCCTATATCAATGGCAAGCTGCTCGATTCATCCGTGGATGGCGGAACAACGGATGAGGAGAAGGCCAAACGCGCGCGGATACATACGCTGTTGCCGATCTTCCGCAATATCCTTGCCGTGGTGATCGCCGTCATCGCCGTGCTGATGGTGCTGTCGGGCCTCGGTATCGAGATCGGGCCGCTGATCGCCGGCGCCGGTGTGGTCGGCGTCGCGGTCGGCTTCGGCGCCCAGACGATCGTCAAGGACGTCATCAGCGGCATGTTCTATCTCTGGGACGATGCCTTCCGTATCGGCGAATATATCGAGAGCGGCAGCCACAAGGGCGTGGTCGAGGCCTTCAGCCTGCGTTCGGTGAAGCTCAGGCACCATCGCGGCCCGCTGACCACCGTGCCGTTCGGCGAACTCGGGGCGGTCAAGAACCTCAACCGCGACTGGACGATCGACAAGATCAGCCTCAACGTCAAATACGACACCGATCTCGTCAAGGCGAAGAAGGTGATCAAGCAGATCGGCCAGACGCTGCTCGAAAATCCGGAATTCGGTCCGCACATCATCGAGACGCTGAAGATGAAAGGTGTCGAACAATTCGGCGAATTCGCAATCGAAATCCGGCTGTCGATGATGACGAAACCCGGCGAGCAATTCGTCATCCGCCGCAATGCGCTGGCGATGATCCGCAATGCCTTCAAGGAAAACGACATCGAATTCGCAGTGCCGACCGTGCAGGTGGCGGGCGATCGCGACGCGGAGGTCGATGCCGCCGTGGCGCGCTACGCCGCGCATGCACGGGCGGGCAGCGAGCCGGCGGCGTAAACCCTCACATCGCCCCGGCGGCTGCGATCAGCAGGCCACCGATGATCGCCATGTTGGTTTTCCAGGTATTGATCGCGCTGTCGCGCGCCGTACCCTGCATGTCCCAGAAATTCAGCAGCATGATGGTGGCGGCAAGGGTGAAGACGATGAGGCCGAATGCCGCCGCCGCGACGAAAAGTCCCAGCATCAGCAGGAGGCCGGCCGCGATCTGGAACAGGCTGCCCGAGAGCAGCACCCATTTTGCAAAGGGAACGCCGCGGGCTTCGATTGCCGCGGTCAACGGCACGATGACGAAAAAATGATGAATGCCGCCCGCGACATAGAGGCCGCCCAGCAATAGGCGTCCGAGGACAAGCATCATGAGGGCCGGACTATCCTGCATATCGAACCGTTCTCCCGGGTCTCAAATCCCGTCGTAGGGCCAAGTTCTTTCGAAGCTTACGAAAATGCAATGTGCCGCGACGCCGGCCTGCGCAAATTCGCCCCAATTGAGGATGATTGAGGCGCAAAGGGCGGGGCGGGGTAGCGGCGGCATGGCTTCATAGAGCTTCCATGCCTCCTATGTTACGTCTTTCAAAAATGATTCCCGCCACGCTAGCAGTTGCGACAGGTACGAGATGTCGGGTCACGGCAATTTGGAAAATATAGAAGAATCGGACGGCGGGTTTTCTTTTCGCGGGCTATTCAGACGGTACAGAACGCCGCTGACGGCCGCGGCGACACTCGTGGTCTTCTGCCTTGTCGGTTATGCGATCATGCAGCTGACCAACGAGGTGCGCTACGATGACGTCGTCGACGCGCTGGCGGCAACCCGGCCGAGCGCCATCCTGCTTGCTCTGTTCTTCACGGGGCTGAGTTTTCTCTCGCTGATCTTCTACGACCTCAACGCGATCGAATATATCGGCAAGAAACTGCCTTTTCCGCATGTGGCGCTGACGGCGTTCAGCGCCTATGCGGTTGGCAATACCGCCGGCTTCGGCGCGCTTTCAGGCGGTGCGATCCGTTACCGTGCCTATACGCGCCTCGGGCTCTCGCCGGAGGATATCGGCCGCATCATCGCCTTCGTCACGCTGTCCTTCGGTCTCGGGCTTGCGGGCGTCGCGGCGATCGCCCTCATCATCATCGCCGACGAGATCGGCCCGCTCATCGGTGTCAGCGCCTTCCTCCTGCGATTGATCGCCGGTTCGATCGTCGCCATCCTGGGCGCGGTGATGATCATCGGCCGTGACGGGCGCGTGCTCGATCTCGGCCCTGTGGCAATCCGCCTGCCGGATTCGCGCACCTGGTCGCGCCAGTTCCTCGTCACCGCCTTCGATATCGCCGCCTCGGCGTCGGTGCTCTACGTGCTGCTGCCGCAGACGGCAATCGGCTGGCCGGTCTTCCTCGCCGTCTATGCCATCGCCGTCGGTCTCGGCGTACTCAGCCACGTTCCGGCCGGCCTCGGCGTGTTCGAGACCGTGATCATCGCGTCGCTCGGCAGCGCGGTGAACATCGATGCGGTGCTCGGATCGCTGGTGCTCTACCGGCTGGTCTACCATGTGCTGCCGCTGCTGATCGCCGTGCTCGCGGTGTCGGCGGCGGAGCTGCGTCGTTTCGTCGACCATCCGGCCGCCTCCAGCGTGCGGCGCATCGGCGGACGGCTGATGCCGCAGCTGCTGTCGGCTCTCGCACTGCTACTCGGCGTCATGCTGGTGTTTTCGAGCGTCACGCCGACGCCGGACCAGAACCTCGAATTTCTCTCCAACTATCTGCCGCTGCCGATGGTCGAAGGGGCGCATTTCCTCTCCAGCCTGCTGGGGCTGGCGCTCGTCGTCGCCGCACGCGGCCTCGGCCAGCGGCTCGACGGCGCCTGGTGGGTGGCGGTGTTCTCGGCTGTCGCCGCGTTGACCTTGTCGCTGTTGAAGGCGATCGCGCTGGTTGAAGCCGCTTTTCTCGCCTTCCTCATCTTCGGGCTCTTCGTCAGCCGCCGGCTCTTTACCCGCCATGCCTCGCTGCTCAACCAGGCGCTGACGGCGTCCTGGCTGATGGCGATTGCCGTCATTGTCGTCGGCGCCGTCGTCATCCTGCTCTTCGTTTATCGTGACGTCGAATACAGCAACCAGCTCTGGTGGCAGTTCGAATTTACCGCCGAGGCGCCGCGCGGGCTGCGCGCCGTGCTCGGCATCACCATCATCTCGTCGGCGATCGCCATCTTCAGCCTGCTTCGGCCGGCGGCCTTCCGGCCGGAACCGGCCACGGACGAGGCACTGGCGCGTGCCGTCGAGATCGTCATGAAGCAGGGCAATGCCGACGCCAATCTGGTGCGCATGGGCGACAAGAGCATCATGTTCTCGGAAAAAGGTGACGCCTTCATCATGTATGGCCGGCAGGGCCGCTCCTGGATCGCACTGTTCGACCCGGTCGGCGAGCATCGCGCCGTGCAGGAGCTCGTCTGGCGTTTCGTCGAAGCGGCGCGCGCCGCCGGCTGCCGGGCGGTGTTCTATCAGATCTCACCGGCGCTGCTTTCCCATTGCGCCGATGCAGGCCTTCGCGCCTTCAAGCTTGGCGAACTGGCGGTTGCCGATCTCAGGACCTTCGAGATGAAGGGCGGCAAATGGGCGAACCTTCGCCAGACGGCAAGCCGCGCCCAGCGCGACGGGCTGGAATTCGCCGTCGTCGAGCCGCAGGACATAGCCTCGGTCATCGATGATCTCGCCGCCGTTTCCGCCGCCTGGCTCGAGCATCACAACGCCAAGGAAAAAGGCTTCTCGCTCGGCGCCTTCGATCCCGATTACGTTTCATCGCAGCCGGTCGGCATCCTGAAAAAGGACGGCAGGATCGTCGCTTTCGCCAATATCCTTGTCACCGAATCCAGGGAGGAGAGCACGATCGATCTGATGCGCTTCTCGCCGGACGCACCGAAGGGCTCGATGGACTTTCTCTTCGTGCAGATCATGGAATATCTGCGCGGACAGGGTTTCACCCACTTCAATCTCGGCATGGCGCCTCTTTCCGGCATGTCGAAACGCGAGGCGGCGCCCGTCTGGGACCGCATCGGCAGCACTGTTTTCGAACACGGCGAGCGCTTCTATAACTTCAAAGGCCTTCGGGCATTCAAATCCAAGTTTCATCCGCACTGGCAACCGCGCTATCTTGCGGTCTCAGGAGGGGGCAATCCGATGATCGCGTTGATGGACGCGACATTTCTGATCGGGGGCGGATTGAAAGGGGTAGTGAGAAAATGATCAGGACAATCCTTCTTGCCACGGCATGCGCCTGCATGCTCGCGGCCGCACCGGCTAATGCCGCCGAGGAAACCAAGCAGAGCTTCGAAACCGGGCTCATTCCGTCGCCGCACATCTTCCTGCCGGAAGGAGAGGTGAAAGGCACGGTGATGCTGATCTCGGATGCCGCCGGCTGGGGCGACTATGAGAAGGCCGAGGCCGACAGGCTGGTCGCCGAAGGCGCCGTCGTCATCGGCGTCGACTTTCCCTCCTACATCCAGGCGCTCAGCCGGTACGACGTCAGCCTCAACGACGGCTGCATCTACATGGTCTCGGATATCGAATCGCTGAGCCAGCAGGTGCAGCGCGCGACCGGCAACAGCGCCTATCATCTGCCGATCGTCGCCGGCATCGGCGAGGGCGGAGCCTTGGCGCTGGCGATCGCGGCGCAAACGCCGGATGCGACGATCGGCCAGACGCTTGCCGTCGATCCGGTCGCCGGCATTCCGCTCACCCAGGCACTTTGCACGCCGGCTTCCAAGCAGGTGGTTGGTCAACGCACAGTCTATGGACTCAGCGACGGCGTTCTGCCGGACCCTGTGATCACCGTCTTCACGCCTAATGCCAACAAGGATGGCCGGGCGCATGCCGAGGCATTGAAGAAGGCCCATGCCGAGATAGAAATCCGCGATTCCACCGATGATGCGCAGACGGTGTTTGCCGATACGCTCGACGATCTCGTCACCGCCTCCGGTGCCTTCGGCAACCCGCTCGGCCTGCCGTTGGCGGTGCTCGAGGCGACGCCCGCCTTCGATACGATGGCGGTGATCTATTCCGGCGACGGCGGCTGGCGCGACATCGACAAGGAGGTCGGCGGCACGCTGCAGAAGGAAGGCATTCCTGTCGTCGGCGTGGATTCGCTCCACTATTTCTGGTCCGAGCGTAAGCCGGAGGAGACAGCCGGCGATCTTTCGAAGATCATCGACTTCTACCGCAAGCAGTGGAAGGTGAAGCATGTGCTGCTCGTCGGTTATTCCTTCGGCGCCGATGTCGTACCCGCCACTTATCAGCTCCTCAAGCCGGCTGAAAAGTCGGCGGTGGCGCAACTATCGCTGCTGTCGCTGTCGCACGAAGTCGACTATGTCATTTCCGTTCTCGGCTGGCTCGGCCAGAAGACGGAAGGGGCGGGAGGCGATCCCGTCAGCGATGTGAAGAACATCGATCCGAAGCTCGTGCAATGCATCTACGGCAAGGACGACGATGACGATGTCGCCTGTCCGGCGCTGAAGGATAGCGGCGCCGAAGTCATCGAACTGCCCGGCGACCATCACTTCGACGAGAATTACGACCTTCTCACCAAGACGATCATCGACGGTCTGAAGAGGCGACTGCAGGACTAGAGCAATTCCAGGAAAAGTGCGAAGCGGTTTTCCGTCCGGAATTGTGTAAACAAAAGTTAGAGCGGTTCTGCGCTTCTGCGAAAAACCGAACCGCTCTAAAGCCCAGCGCGTCCGATAGGACGCGCTAAGGACGCTGATAATCAGCGCATCAGCGTCTCTTCGCTCCAGCCGAGTTCGGCGAGTTCTGTGCCACGAAATCGCGCATCGTCGGCGACGATGAACTCGTCGAGTTGCGGCGGAGCGACGCTGGTGCCGGAAAGCATCGCATGCACCTGGCCGCGATGATGGGTCTGATGCTGGAAGAGGTGGGCGAGCACGTCTTCCATCCGCTCCTCCTGGATGCGAGCGCCGCGATGGAGGCGGACGGTGGAGGCCAGCTTCTCCGGCGTCAGGGCCTCGCAAAGCGCTATCAGGCGCTGATCGACCTTCGCCTGCGCCTCTGCCAGCGAGGAAACGTCATCGAAGGGTTCGTCGACCTCGAAGGCTTGGAACCCGAGCGTGCCGCCTTCCAGGCCATCGACATAGAACCAATCGACCGTGATGATATGGTTCAAGGTTTCCTTGAGCGAGGGGAAGAAGCTGGTGCGCGGGGCCTCGAATTCACCGGGCTTCAATGCCGCGCAGGCCTGAAACAGCCGGCGGTTGGCAAGCGCATTGTTATAGGCAAGTTTGCGAAACGGCCTGACGGGATCGAAGGTCGGCATTGGCACATCTCCTCTTCACACGTGCTGGAATGTTTGCGTCAGTCCTCGTCATCGAGATTGCCGTCCCGCCAGACGAGGTGACGGGGCGCGGCAGGCAGGTTCTCGATTTCATCGGCGATGAAATAGGGCGGGATGTCGAGCGCGGTCAGGGCCGTGCGCGTCGCCGACACCCATTTGAATTCGAGATGATTGTCACCGTCTTCGACGCGATGGATGATTTCGTGCGACTGAAAGGGGAAGTCCGGCGGGATCTCCATCAGATAATAGAAGCCGAGCTCATGCCAGTCGCGCTGCTCATAGTGGAAAAAATTCTCGACGATCCAGAGCAGGCGGGAGACGGTGACGTCGACGCCCAGTTCCTCCATCATCTCCCGTTTCAGCGTCTCCTCCGACGTCTCGCCTATTTCCGCCCTGCCGCCCGGAAAGGTCCAGAAGGGTTCATGCACGGCGCGATGAACGAGCACATGGCCATTGCGAAAACCGAGGCCGGCGATGCGATAGTTGAAACGCTCGGCGCCCGCATTCAGGCGGATGAGAGTGCGCTTGGTCATGCCATTCTATCCAAGATCGATCACGACGATTTCCGGCGGCACGCCGAAGCGCACCGGTGCAATGGAACAGCCGAGACCGCCGGACACGATGATATTACGCCCCTCCTCAACCATATGGCCATAGGCGTAGCGATTGCCGTAACGCGAGGGCACGACCGGCGAACGGCCCAGCAGCCGGATCTGTCCGCCATGCGTGTGGCCCGATAGCGTTAGCGAGACGCGCTCTGGCACGCGCGGGAAGATATCGGGTTCATGGGCGAGCAGGATGACAGGCGCATCGTCGGTCACCTGAGCCATCGTTCCCTCGAGATCGTCGAGGCCGAGCATATGCGTGCGGCCCCACTTCCGGCCGGGCAGCAGCGCCAACTGATCTTCGATGCCTGCGAGCCAAAAGCCGCGGCCATCCTTTTCGAGCCGAACGGCGCGGTTGCCATAGACCGGGATTCCGACATCGGCGAGAGCCCGGTGTCCGAATGTTTCCATCCCGCCGTTCTTCTGGGCGGTGCGGTCCTCCCACCAATCGTGGTTGCCCATGACCGCATGGACTCCGAGAGGAGCCCGCAAGGTGGCGAGCGCCTTCGACCATTGGCCCGAATGCACGTATTGGGTCACCATGTTCATGCCGGCGGCATAATCGCCGAGCAGAATGGTCATATCGCCTTCGAGTTCATTTGCCCTGTGGCAGATCGCGGCAATGCGACTTGCCGACATCCAGGGTTCGCAGGCGTGCAGATCGGCGAGCGCGACGATGCGGAGCTTCAGCCCCGGTGTCCATCCCGGCGGTGTCAGCCGGTAGCGGGTGATGGCGAGCCGCGCGAGCGGTTCATAGGCGAAGGCATAACCACCGAGTGACATGACGCCTGCGACACCGCCGCCGAGAACCTTGAAAAATCCGCGGCGGGGGATCACTCAGTTATCCTCCTGAAACAGCCGGAACTGCGCAGCCTCCATATCCTTAGGTGGTTGCATTCCCAGATGTTTCCACGCGATTGCGGTCAGAACGCGGCCGCGTGGCGTGCGCTGAATGAAACCCTGCTGGATCATGTAGGGCTCGATGATGTCCTCGATCGCGTCGCGCGGCTCGGAAAGGCCGGCGGCAATGGTTTCAATGCCGACTGGGCCGCCGCCGAAATTGACCGCGATCATGTTGAGGTAACGTTTGTCGAGCTGGTCAAAGCCGACATTGTCGACCAGCAGGCGGGTCAGCGCCTCGTCGGCGATCTCGCGGGTGACGGCCTCTGCCCTTGCCACCTCGGCAAAGTCGCGCACGCGCCGCAACAGCCGGCCGGCGATGCGCGGGGTGCCGCGGGCGCGTCTTGCGATCTCGCGGGCGCCCTCTTCGGTAATCGGCAGGTTCATCAGCCGCGCGCCGCGGCGCACGATGAGTTCCAGCTCCTCGACGGTGTAGAAGCTCAAGCGGACCGGAATGCCAAAGCGGTCGCGCAGCGGCGTCGTCAACAGTCCGAGGCGAGTGGTGGCTGCCACCAGCGTGAATTTCGACAGGTCGATCTTCACCGAGCGAGCTGCAGGGCCTTCCCCGATGATCAGGTCGAGCTGAAAATCCTCCATGGCCGGATAGAGGATTTCCTCGACGGCGGGGTTGAGACGATGGATCTCGTCGATGAAGAGCACATCTCGCTCCTCGAGGTTGGTGAGCAGGGCGGCGAGATCGCCAGCCTTGGCGATCACGGGACCCGACGTCGAACGGAAGTTGACGCCGAGCTCCTTCGCCATGATCTGCGCCAGCGTCGTCTTGCCGAGGCCGGGCGGGCCGACGAAGAGCACGTGGTCCAGCGCTTCGCCACGGTTTTTCGCCGCCTCGATGAAGACCTTGAGATTGGCGCGCGCTTCCGCCTGGCCGGTGAACTCGTCCAGCGATTGCGGGCGCAAGGTGATATCAAGGTCTTCGCCCCGCTTTTCCGGTGATATCAGGCGGGCGGGTTCGCTCATGTCAGAAGCTCCATACCTGGCACAGTCTTGAACGCGTGCCGGTCAAATGTCTTGGTCGCCTGGCATCCCTCATCCGCGGCGCGGTAGCCAATCAAGGCATCGGCAAAATCTGCGTTTCGCGTTTCCACGGCCCTCAGGGCCTTGATCACCAGGGTCTGGTTCTCGATGTCCAATCCTCTGACGCGTGTCAATTTGCCGATTGCCTCGACAACATCCTTTTTCTTGAAGCCGAACCGGGCGCGCAACGCCCAATCCAGTTCCAAGAGATTCAGAAGCGAGAGAAATCCACGATAGTCCCTGCCGATACCTTCACCGAACTTCAGCGCGGCAGCCCTTTGCTCCGGATCGTCGTCGACAATAAGCCTCAGAAGGACGTTTGTATCCACACCATACGCAATCATGCGGCCACATCCGATTTCGACCGCGTGGCTTCGTCGACCACATCGCTGCCCGCAGCATCGGTGACCGTTGCGTCGATCTCCTCCAGCGAAGCACGTCCATTTGGAGGCGATCCGAGAAGGCCTGCGAGATCGTTGAAGTTGATCGATTTTGGTGTGATCACGACCTCTCCGTCGATGATGGAGAAAACAAGCTGATCGCCGGGCTGAAGACCGAGAGCATCCCGCAGTTCCTTCGGAAGCGTTATTTGGCCCTTGGGTGAAAGCGTAAATTCTCCCCACATCGATCAGTAGTCCTATTTTGGCGAGTGAGTCGGAAAATTTGTCATTTGTCGGAAAATCGACAGTTTATCCTACTCTACCGCGCCAGTTCCTTCAATCCCAATCGGATCAGCTTGGCGCTGTCTGCACCATCGCCTGCCGTCTTCATGGCTGCGGCAATCGCATTCGCCGCCTGGTCGCGGGAATAGCCGAGGTTGGTCAGTGCGGAAACCGCATCGGCGACAGGTGCTGCCGCGACACCTTCGCCGAGTTCCTGTTTGAGGCCGATATTGATCGCTTCGCCGGCAAAGGCCGGCGCCCGGTTCTTGAGCTCGGTGACGAGGCGCATCGCCACTTTCGGACCAACGCCCGGTGCGCGGGAGACGGCGGCGCGGTCCTGCAGGGCGATCGCATTGGCGAGTTCGCCCGGCGTCAACGTCGACAGCACGGCGAGTGCCACCTTGGCGCCGACGCCCTGGACGCTCTGGAGCAGGTTGAACCATTCCCGCTCCAGCGCGCTCATGAAGCCGAAGAGCTTCAACTGGTCCTCGCGCACATAGGTCTCGATGAACAGCACGCAGGCCTCGCCGGCCGAGCCGAGCTTGGACAGGGTGCGGGCCGAACAATGGGCGACGTAGCAGACGCCGTGCACATCGACGAGCACATAGTCTTCGCCGATCTCGTCTATGGTGCCTTTCAGCTTGCCGATCATGGGTCGCGGTCTCTCAGCAGATGGGAACAAGTCAAGTATAGATTAACCGGCCAGTGCCTGGCGCATCCGGTTACTGCCGCGATTATGCGCGTGGCAGATGGCGATCGCCAGGGCGTCGGCAGCATCGTCGCCCTTGAATTCGACTTTCGGCATCAGGATCTTCAGCATCATGTGGATCTGGTGCTTTTCGCCATGGCCGACGCCGATGACGGCCTTCTTGACGGCGTTCGGGGCATATTCCGAAACCGGCAGGCCGGCACGCGCCGGCACCAGCATGGCGATGCCGCGGGCCTGGCCAAGCTTCAAGGTCGCCACCGCATCCTTGTTGACGAAGGTCTGTTCGACGGCGGCTTCATCCGGCTTGTAGCTATGGACGATCTCCGCCAGGCCGTCGTGCAATTGGCAAAGGCGAGAGGCAAGGTCCATGTCGCCATCGGAGGTCACGGTTCCAGACGCGACAAACCGCAGGGAATTGCCCAGCGTGTCAATGATTCCCCAGCCGGTGCGGCGAAGTCCGGGATCAATACCGACAATGCGAATCGTATTTTGCATGGTTCAACCTATAGCGATCGCGAAATAAGTGCCATCGATATGTGAACAAAACAAAAACACTCCCGGATTTAGGCCCCGCCATTTACCGCGAATTAAAACAGATGCCCGAATTCTAGTCGTCAATACGAGAGGGGCTTCTTTTCACGAAGATTAAGCCCCCGATGTTCTGTTTACAGGTCAGTCGATCGGGCATGCGCTGCATGCCAGGCTGGCAAGCGCGTTCAGAAGGGGTTCGTCGTACATGGCACAGAGATTTCAATCCCTGTCCTTCAAGGTCATCGTCACATTCATTCTGCTGACCGTGCTGTCGATCGCGGTCATCGACGTACTCGCCTATTTCGCCAGCAGCCGCATCTCCGACGAGCAGGCGCTGAAGGCCAAGGAAAGCGTGCTGATCTTCCGCGGCGACATGCTGCAGGACCAGCTGGCGCAGCTTGAAAACCAGGCCAACTCGATTGCGCGCATCGAGGCGCTGCAAATGTCGATCACCAGCCTGAAGAGCGGCTGGAAAACCATCGAGAAGACCTCGGGCGACGCTCGTGCCGAGCTGAAGAAGGTTTTCATATCGAACAATCCCAACCCGGCCGACCAGCGCGAGAAGCTTATGAAGCCGGAAGGGCCGAGCGGCTTTTATTATTCGAACCATGAGAAGACGCAGGGCGAAGTCGCCCGCGACCTCGAGGATACCGCCTTCAGCGACCTGCTGATCGCCGATCTCGAGGGCACGGTCCTCTATTCCTATAAGAAGGAGGACGATTTCGCCGAGAACCTGAAGTCGGACGCCTGGAAGGCAACCGGCGCCGGCATCGCTTTCGCCAAGGCGATCGAGAATACCGCCAAGGCGACCGATGATGCCGCGCCGACAAGTTTCTCCGGCCTTCGCGTCGATGCCGGCAGCGGCAAATCGGCGATCTTCTATGCCGTGCCGATCATCAAGCTCGGAGCGGCCAAGGGCATCATCCTCTTCAAGGTGCGCGACGACATCGTCACCGGCATCCTTGCCAAGGGCATCGTCCAGGGCAGCACGGCACGGGCGGCGATCGTCTCCGGCGATGGATCGGCTATCGGTCTCGATGCGGCCGGCAAGCTTGCCATGCTCGATGCCACACCCTTCACCTTCATCCAGAGCGCACTTGCCAGTTCGGCGATGACGGTTGCCGATTTCAACCGGGCGGATGGCGCCGCCCGTGCCTATGTCCGCGGCATCGACTATCGCGGCGACCGCTTCCTGGTGGTCGAGAGCGTGCTGCTCAGCGAACTCAATGCCGGCTCGATCGAGATCGCCACTCTGCTGACGATGATCGGCATCGGCGTGCTCGTCGTCATGGCGGTCGCGACCGGCCTCGTCACCAATTTCCTGTTTTCGCCACTTGCCCGGCTTGCCGGCGTCACCCGCGATGTCGCGGACGGCAAACTCGACAGCGAGATCGGCAGCCTGAACCGCAAGGACGAAATCGGCACGATGGCCAACGCGCTCGCCCGCTTCCGGCAGTCGCTGATCGAAGGCCGCGAGCTCGAAGCCGCCAGTGAAGAGACGCGCCTGCAGGCCGAGCACGACCGCCAGCAGAATCTGGCCGAGCGCGAGGCAGAGGCGAAGACGCTGCAGCAGGTGGTCGAGGCGCTCGACGAGGGCCTGCATCATCTGGCGAACGGCGATCTCGCCTACCAGATCGATACACGCTTCCCGAACGAGCTCGAAAGCCTGCGGGTCAATTTCAACGAAGCGCTGGCGACGCTCAGCGAAACCATGACGGCAATCGGCGGCAACTCGATGGCGGTGCGCGCCGGCTCCGAGGAGATGCGCACCGGCGCCGACGAGCTTGCCGGGCGCACGGAGCGCCAGGCCGGCTCGATCACCGAAACGGCGAATGCGATCAGCGCCATCACCCAGTCGGTCCGTCAGCAGATCGAGCGGGCCGAACAGGCCGAGCGCATCGCTCGCGACGCCAAGAAGGAAACGACGGGCTCCGGCCAGATCATGCAGGAGACGATCGCGGCGATGGAGGCAATCCAGGCTTCCTCGCGCCAGATCAACACGATCATCTCGGTCATCGACGACATCGCCTTTCAGACCAACCTCCTGGCGCTCAATGCCGGCGTCGAGGCGGCGCGCGCCGGTGAATCCGGCAAGGGCTTCGCCGTCGTCGCCATGGAAGTGCGCGAGCTCGCCCAGCGCTCATCGAGCGCGGCGAAGGAGATCTCCAACCTGCTGCAGAAATCGACGCATGAGGTCGAAAGCGGCGTTACGCTGGTGGAAAGGGCGGGCGTTGCTCTCACGGGCATCGGCGCCCATGTCGAGGCGATCAACGGACAGATCAACGAGATCATGGGCGCGACCCGCGAGGAGGCCAATACGCTGCGTGAGATCAATAGCGCTGTCGCCGAACTCGACGCGATGACGCAGCAGAACGCCTCGATGGTCGAGGAGACGACGGCGGCGATCCACCGGCTGGCGACGGAAGCCCTGGAAATGGACCGCCAGCTCGGCAATTTCACGCTGCCGCAAGGCCACCACCAGCCGAGCGCCGAGGTGCATGTGCTGCGCCGTCACCGCTAAGCTATCGCTTCCAGCATCTGGCAGGGGTCGCGCTCGCGCGGCCCTTTTTGTTTGCGCGCATGGTTTGGAATGGTGCGAGGGCGAACCTACATAGGCTGCATCCTTCAACTGCCCGGCAGGTTTTCCATGGTTCCCTTCTCCATACTCGACCTTTCCCCCGTTGCCGAAGGCAGCACCGTGCGTCAGTCCCTCGAAAGTTCGGCGCGGATGGCTGAGAAGGCCGAGGAGTTCGGCTACAAGCGCTTCTGGCTCGCCGAACATCACGGCATGCCGGGGATCGCCAGTGCCGCCACATCAGTCGTCATCGGCCATGTCGGGGCTGCGACCAAGCGCATCCGCATCGGCTCGGGCGGCATCATGCTGCCCAATCATTCGCCACTCGTCATCGCCGAGCAGTTCGGCACGCTGGAGGCGCTTTTCCCCGGCCGCATCGATCTCGGCCTCGGGCGCGCGCCGGGAACGGATATGCGCACGGCACAGGCGCTGCGGCGCAACCTCGAAGCCGGCGCAAACAGCTTCCCCAACGACGTGGTGGAATTGCAGCAACTCCTTGGCACACCGGTCGAGAACCAGGCGATCCTCGCCGTTCCCGGCAATGGCTCGCATATCCCGATCTGGCTGCTCGGCTCCAGCCTTTACAGTGCGCAGCTCGCCGCCATGCTCGGGCTTCCATACGCCTTCGCCTCGCATTTCGCACCCGACATGCTGCTCGATGCGATCGCCATCTACCGTGACCGTTTCCAGCCTTCGGCGACACTCGACAAGCCCTATGTGATGGTCGGCGTCATGGGCGCGGTGGCGGCGACGGACGAGGAGGCGCGGTACCATTTCACCTCCGCCCAGCAGCAGTTCGTCAATCTGCGCCGCAATGTCCGCGGGCCGTTCCCGCGTCCGGTGGCCGATATGGAGGACTTCTGGTCGCCGATGGAGAAGATGAATGTCGAACACACGCTGCGTTATGCCGTCGTCGGCTCGCCAAAGACGGCCGAAGCGAAACTGACGGAGTTTCTGCGGGAAACAGAGGCCGACGAGGTGATCATCTCGATGCCGATCCATGACATCGAGGCGCGGCTGAAATCGGTGGAGCTCTTCGCGGGGCTGGGGAGCTTCATGCGAGCCGCCGCTTAGGATCTACACAAGGATCTTGCCCGCAAGAAAAAACCCGGCGTTGCGGCCGGGTTTTATTTAACACCTGTCTGAGGAAACTCAGGCGGAGAGCTTCGCCAGCACTTCTTCCGAGACTTCGAAGTTGGAATAGACGTTCTGCACGTCGTCATCGTCTTCGAGCGAGTCGATGAGCTTCATCAGCGACTGGGCTTTTTCCTCGTCCACCGGCACGTTGTTCTGAGCACGCCAGATGGCCTTGACGGTTTCGGCTTCGCCGAGGCTCGATTCCAGCGCTTTCGCCACTTCGCCGAGGGCTTCGAAGCCGCAAGTGATGTAGTGGCCGTCTTCGTCGGTCTCGACGTCGTCGGCGCCGGCTTCGATCGCGGCTTCCATCACCTTGTCGGCATCACCGACGGAAAGCTTGTAGGTGATTTCGCCGACATGGTCGAAGGAGAAGGAAACGGAACCGGTTTCGCCGAGAGCGCCGCCGGCCTTGGTGAAGATCGAGCGGACGTTGGAGGCGGTGCGGTTGCGGTTGTCGGTCAGCGCCTCGACGATGATCGCCGTGCCGCCCGGGCCATAGCCCTCGTAACGGACTTCATCGTAGTTTTCGCCGTCGGCGCCGGCTGCCTTCTTGATGGCGCGGTCGATATTGTCCTTCGGCATGGACTGGGCCTTGGCGTTCTGGATCGCCAGGCGGAGGCGGGCGTTCATCGTCGGGTCGGGCAGGCCGGCCTTGGCGGCAACGGTGATTTCGCGTGCGAGCTTGGAGAACATTTTCGACCGCACGGCGTCCTGACGGCCCTTGCGGTGCATGATGTTTTTAAACTGTGAATGGCCAGCCATGGCACCCCTGTTCACGTCTCATTGTTCGGAATGGGCCGCCTTATAAGAGCGAAACGGCACCCGTTCAAGGAAAAAGCAGTTCGGAACAAAGGCGAGGGGATGACGTTTCAATCGAACTCCACCCAACGAAAGGAACGGTCATGGCAAGTCTCAGCGAGGCGCAGGAACATCCAGCACGTCAGCTCTGGGATCAGGTCAACGATGTTCATGCCGGCATGCTCGGAATTTCGGGGCTGGACATGCACATGCAGCCGATGGCGCCGCATGCCGATCCCACCACCAATACCATCTGGTTCTATACCAAGACCGATGCCGACATCGTGCGCGCCATCAAGCCCGGCAGCCGCGCACATTTCTGTGTCATCGGCAAGGATCACGATTATCACGCCTGCCTTGCCGGCGTGATCGAAGTGCGCCCCGACCCTTCCAAGATCGAGGAGTACTGGAGTTCGATCATTGCCGCCTGGTACGACGGCGGCAAGAAGGACCCCAAGCTCACCATGCTTTCCCTCCACGTCGACGATGCCGAGATCTGGGTTTCCACAGGCAACAAGCTGAAATTCGGCTGGGAAATCGCCAAGGCCAATCTAGACGACGACAAGATGCCGGATGTCGGCATCAAGCGTCATCTGCAATTTGCCTGACGCGCAAGGCTCCTGCATAATTCTTAAATCGGAACCGATTTAAGGATAAAATTGCAGCAATTCACAGTGCTACAGCGTCCTTTGCGCGTCTAAAAGACGCGCGGCGCTGCAGGAGGGAAACCGCCGGGCCTTTTACCGCACACCCTTCAGCACATAGATCAGCGGTTTTTTCGGCAGCGTGCGCATCGAGACGGTGATGCTGTCGTCGGGCGCATAGCCGACGTCGAAATCCTTGCCGAACATCGAAACGAAGGCATCGACCGGCGGGCCGCGGCGGTGCATCGGCAGGATCAGCGACGAGCGCAGCCGCTTGATGACGCGGCTCATGCTGTCGGCGCCCATGGTCAGGCCGCCATCGACCGGCACCATGACGACATCGAGGCGGCCGATCTCGATATAATGGGTATCCGTCAGTTCGTAATGCAGGTGGCCGAGATGGCCGATGCAGAGGCCGGCGATCTCGAAAATGAAGATGGAATTGCCGTTCTCCTGCGAGCCGCCGAGGCCGTAGCTGAAGCGGATATCCGTCGGAACGTTGCGGATATAGGCATCGCCGACGACGAGATCGATGTCGGCCTTTTCGCCGGGAACGTCGCTCCACCCATGCAGAACATGTTTGATGCCGGGATCGGGAGTCAAGGTGAAGTGGGTGGTGTGCGCCTTGTTCATGGTCACCACATCGGGCAACGTCGCCGGCCTGTACCAGCCGTTATAGTCTGTGGCGATGATGATGCCGCCGGGCGTGTCGATTTCGAAGGTGGAATGGCCGAGGAAGGTGAATTTGACGTCTTCGCCCTCGGAGACAGCAGGTATCGGCGGCGGGGCGCCGGAAAAGCTTGCAAAGGTCGCCTTGGGAATAGTCTGCGCGATCGCCTGGCATTGGCTGACGGGCGTTCGCTGCTCCTGTGTCCTGGCAGGACCCGACGCGGCGAAGGCTGCTAGGCATGCGATAGCGAGGACAAGATATTGCGGCTTCATGCCACCCCTCCGGCGCTTTCACAGAGAGCGCCGCACGTCCGAAGGGCGCGCTAACGACGCTCGATCACTTTGAATTGGCGGCCGGAGAATGCGGCAAGTGGTCGCAGGGGTCTAGACTGGGGATGCTCACAATTGCGTGTTGGTCGCGGGTGAATTACCGCCAGAACTCCGGCACCGTCTCGGCCAGCCGCGGTCCGAGCCGGAGCGGCGCGATCTTTTCGGCCAGTCCGGTGCTGTCGGAAATCTCGACACCGACGCCGCAGATCGTCGCGGGGCCGTTGGCTGCTTCCATGCGGCCCTTCGGCATCTTGGAGATGAAGCGGTTGAGCGGCTCCTCCTTGTCCATGCCGAGGGAGGAGTCGTAATCGCCGCACATGCCGGCATCCGACATATAGGCCGTGCCGCCGTTCAGGATCTGCGCATCGGCCGTCGGCACATGCGTGTGGGTGCCGACGACGAAGCTGGCGCGGCCGTCGACGAAATGGCCGAAGCACTGCTTCTCGCTGGTCGCTTCCGCATGGAAATCGAAGATGATCGCATCGGCCTGCTCCTTCAGCGGGCAGGCGTCGAGGATCGCCTCCGCCGATTTGAAGGGATCGTCGAGCTCCGGATGCATGAAGACCCGGCCCATGACGTTGGCGACGAGTACACGCGCGCCGTTCCGGGCATAGAAAAGGCCGGAGCCGCGGCCGGGCGTGCCTTGCGGATAGTTGGCCGGCCGCAGGAATTGATCGTGCCGCCCGGCAAAAGCAACGGCTTCCTTCTGGTCCCAGACATGATTGCCTGTCGTCACCACATCGGCGCCGGCATTGATCGTCTCCAGAAAAATGTCCTCGGTGATACCGAAGCCGCCGGCGGCGTTCTCGCCGTTGACGACGACGAAATCGAGCTTGAGGTCGGAGATCAGGCCGGGGAGGCGGTCCCAGACCGCCGTGCGTCCCGTCTTGCCGACCATGTCACCCAGAAAAAGCAGCCGCATTCCCTATCCAATCCAAGAGGCAAAAAAGCGAAGGCCGCTTTCTGTCAGGATGGCATCCAGGCTTATGTCGTGCGGCTCAGCGGGCACATGTGCCACTTCCTGGCAGTCGAATGCAATGCCGATCAGCTTCGGATGCAGGCCTTTTTGCCTTAGCCGGCTGATGGCGCGGTCGTAGTGGCCGGCGCCATAGCCGATACGGTGGCCTCTGATATCGAAGGCCGAAAGCGGCACCAGCATGATTTCGGGATCGAGAATGGCGGCATCGGCGCCGGGGCCGACCGTACCGAAACCGGTATCGACAAGCGGCGCATCTTCGGTCAGCTCGCGAAAGACGATGGTCTGCCGGTCGAGGATCGCCGGTACGCAGAGCCGCGCACCGCGCACGGCAAAGCGTGCCATCAGCGGCCTGAGATCGGCCTCCGAACGGATCGGCAGGAAGCCGGAGATGATCGTACCCAGCGCAAAACCAACGGCCTCGCCGGCATGATCGGCCATCGCGAGACTTTTGGCGGCACGTTTTTCGGCGGGGATGGCGTCGCGTGCGGACAGCCGTTCGTTGCGCAGCTGCGCCTTCAATTCTTTCGCGGTCATTCGATCTGCCGGTTCTGAGAGATTTGGCCGAGCATAGACGGCTGGATCTCCGATGCAAATGCCGGATGCGACAGCATCACGCCGGTTTCACGCCTCGCCCGCCGGCGGCTGCGGATCGTCAGACGACGATACTTGTCGGTATCGTCGCGGCGGCGATGGAGAAGCCAGCGATGTCGGGAATGGCATTGACCCCGGCCTGCCGGTTCTGCTGCAGATCGCGCATCGCCTTTTCGAGCAGTTGTTTGAGTTCGCGCACAACCGCCTTGAACGCTTCCATCGTTTCGCGATCACCAGCCGAGATGTTGGAGAATTTCGGGGCATCCTCGGCAACGCTTTCATAGGCCTTGCGGGCGTTGGCTGCGGCGTCCGGTTCCTGCGAGCCGGTCTCGCCGGTCCGAGTGTCTCCTGAGATATCCGTCAGCGCGGCATCGGTCCCGCTGGTTGCGACCGCCGCTGTATCCACCGGAACCGCCGTTGCCGGGCTGCCGGTCGCGACTGATGATGCGAATTCGGAGGCGGCGGTGCCGACCTTGCGCGCCAGTTCGACGGCCAGCCGGGTGACCACCTCAGGCGGCATGTTGGAACTGCGCAGCATCTGCAACTGCTGCTGTGCCTCTTCGAGCTTGCGTTGCGCCTTCGCCTTGGCTTCATCCCCCGAGTTCGCCAGGGTCTGGCGCATCTGCTGCAGCGCCTGAGTGGTGCGCTGCAGCTTGAGCACACCCTGACCGGCCTCGCTTCCGGCGACCGATGTGGCTGCCGTCGAAGACGCGCCGCGCAAGATGATGGAGGCAGACATGGTTGCGACCTGCATGGACAATCCCCCGATTTTCAATTCGGGCTCCCGATTGCAATTCGGCGCATTCTGCAACGTCAGGCTTGTGTGGACCTGTGTCTGCGGGACGTCGGCAATACAGCGGCCAGCCGCTGCATCGTCTCTTCGAACAGAGAGGTTCCCCCGGGCATCCAGCCGAGCGCGCGGATTTTCGCTGTGCTCATGGGGTTGAGCGCCGCCCTGTCGGCAGGAGCCGGCGGCGCGTGTCGACAGCTCGTCTCGCGGCGAATAGCGGAAAGGATATCGTGCGTGTCGATCGCGATGTCCGAGACGTTGAAGACCTCGCCGGAGATGCGGGTGCTTTCCGTCTCCAGCATCAGCCGTACCGCCCGCCCGAGGTCGCGGCCGTGAACCTCCGTTCCCACGCGGGCGACAACCGGTTGGCCGGCGAGGTAGTCGGCGATGAGTCCGTCCCATTTGTTCGGCGAGAGATCGCCATAGACGCCGGTCGCCCTCAGGCTGACGCCGGCAAAACCGGGTGCTGCGAGGTGGGCGAGTGCGCGTTCGGCATCGAGCTTGACCTGGCCGTAGAGTGTTTCGGGCTTGGCCAGCATCGTCTCCGCCAGTTCGGTTCCCACGGGATGTTCGCCATAGGCGGCGCGGCTGGACAGGAAGATGCAGCGGCGCGTGCCGGCGCGTTTGGCGGCTTCGAAAAGCCGGACGGTGCCGTCAAGGTTCAATCTGTGGAAGGTCTTGGGGTCGTCACCCTCTCCGCCGCGATATTTGCCCGGAACATGGCTTAAGGCGGCATGGACGAAGAAATAGGCATCGTCGAAAGCGTCGATCTGATCCTTGTCGGGATCGAGCGAAAGCGCTGCGAACTCGACCGGGCGGGAGAAGAGGCGGGGCAGCGGCGCGCGGCGCCCGCCAACGATCACCTGATATCCGGCGGCCAGCAGTTCCTCGACGACATACCGGCCGACGAGACCCGTTCCGCCAGATACCAATACCTTCATGCTGCCCCTTCCGGATTGTTCAGCGCCGTGATCTCAGGCACATCATCGTCATCGTGGAAACGGTGCCACAGATCGATCAAAGGTTGTAGTCGCGCTGCCTTGGGATGATCCTTTTCCCACGGTTTTTCATACTGGTAATGCAGGATCGAAATGCTCTTCCAGTCCCAAAGCTCCGGCATGGTGAACCATACATATTGCAGCATGTTGAAATAAACCGGCAGGCCGTGCCAATCCGGGAAGAACGTCTCAAGAAACGTCTGATCGGTGCGCCGCCAGAAAGCGTCCGGCCTGTCGAGCCGTTCGAGCATGTGCCGGAATGTGTCATGCGAGGGCGTGGCGACGAAGACGCCGGAATTCATGCGGCGGAAGTCGGCGAGTCTCTCATAGACATTGGGGGCGGCGGAAAATTCCGGATAGAGGAAGAGCCTGTCGACATTCTTCAGCACGAGGGCGTCGGCATCGATGAAGACGCAACGCTCGTATTCGACGAGCTGCCACAGCCTGAGCTTGCAGAAATTGTCGAGCGGCGAATGGAAATCTGGCTTGCGGCCCTTGGTAAAGGGGGCTGCGGAATGGAGCTGGCGATGCGCATGGCGTTCGTTGAAGGCGTCGGAGAGCGGCAGGTGCTGGACCTCGATCAGGCGACAGTCGAGCGCTTTCAGGGGGGCGAGGGCGCCTGCATCGACGCCGCCGGTGTGGAGGACGACGATGTCGGCGCTTGTGCCCGTGCGACGAAGCGAATTTGCCAGGGCGGTGGCGCCCATGGCGTAGTCGGCATTGGTGACGAGGGTGACATAGGCGAGGTTTGAGGTAAAAGTCATCGCTGCAGGGGCTTCACCAAAAGATACCGCTCATGAAACCGACTTCAGTCGCTTGCCTTCCGGATCGTGATTGATCGTCGCGGCGATGTCCTTGGTCCAGGCGGAGACGGCCGGAACGCGCGAGCGGTCGACGCGATAGGCGAATTTCTTCGCCACGTCGACGATCTCGCCGAGCAGGCCCGCTTCCAGCGTGATCGGTTCGAGGCCGAGATTGCGGAATTTTTCGTTCCGGACGATCAGATCGTTTTCAGCGGCTTCCTTGCGCGGGTTCGGCAGCCAGGCAATCTGGGCGCCGCTCATCCTGGCGATCATCTCGGCGAGGTCGCGTACCCGGTGGGTTTCCGTCATCTGGTTGAAGATCTCGACACGCGCGCCGCGCGCCGGCGGGTTCTCGAGCGCCAGTTCGATGCAGCGCACCGAATCCTGGATATGGATGAAGGCGCGGGTCTGGCCGCCGGTGCCGTGCACCGTCAGCGGATAGCCGATCGCCGCCTGGATGAGGAAGCGGTTCAGCACCGTGCCGTAATCACCGTCATAGTCGAAACGGTTGATGAGCTGCGCGTGGCGGCGCGTCTGCTCGGTATGTGTGCCCCAGACGATGCCCTGGTGCAGATCGGTGATCCTGAGGCCGTCGTTCTTGGCGTAGAACTGGAAGAGAAGCTGATCCAGGCACTTGGTCATGTGATAGATCGAGCCGGGATTGGAGGGATAGAGGATCTCCTGGCTGGCCGTCTCGCCGCCTGTGGTTTCGATGCCCACCGGCAGGTAACCTTCGGGGATCGCCGCGCCGACCGTCGAATAGCCGTAGACGCCCATGGTGCCGAGATGAATGAGATGGGCGTCCAGGTTAAGTTCCGTCAGCGCGTTCAGCAGGTTGTGCGTGGCGCTGACATTGTTGTTGACGGTGTAGTTCTTGTGGCGGTCGCTTTTCATCGAGTAGGGCGCGGCCCGCTGTTCGGCGAAATGGATGACGGCGTCCGGGCGGTTTTCGGAAAGCCAGTTCTTCAGAAGTTCGTAATCCCTGGCGAGATCGATCAGATTGAAGTGGATGCGGCGTCCGGTTTCGGCATGCCAGATGCGGGTGCGCTCCTGGATCGAATCCATCGGGGTCAGCGACTGAACGCCAAGTTCGGTGTCGATCCAGCGGCGTGAGAGGTTGTCGAGGATATGAATGTCATGCCCGGCATCGGAGAGATGCAGCGACGTTGGCCAACCAATGAAACCGTCTCCGCCCATAACCGCAATCTTCATCACATCGTCTCCTGATCGGTCGCTCATTATCGGGAATAGTTAGGAATTATGACAATCATTCAATGCCTGCCGGCCGGGCATTCAATGCTTGCCTGTCTTGAAGCGTTGCGCCAAAGAGGGCACCTCAGTTTGGAGAAAATTATGACGGAACGCCCTTTTTCCATTTCGGGAGAGTTGACGGAGGCCGGACATCGCCTCGTCCAGCGGGTCTATTATGAAGATACGGACTTCTCCGGCCTGGTCTATCACGCCCGTTACCTGCATTTCCTGGAGCGCGGCCGCACCGACTATCTGCGCTGCCTCGGCGTCGAGCAGCGCGAGCTCGTCAGCGCCGATGAGGAGGGCCTCGTTTTCGTCGTCCACCGCATGGAGATCGACTTCAAGAGCCCGGCGCGCATGGATGATGTGCTGACGATCCTGACGCACACGGAAAAGGCCGGCGGCGCCAAGATGGTGCTCAATCAGCAAATCCGCTCCGGCGAGACGCTGCTGATCGCCGCCAAGGTGATCATCGCCGTCATCAACGCTCGGGGGCGCCCGAGGCGACTGCCGGAAACACTGGCGGCGAAATTCCTGGAAGGCAGCACGCCGCTATAGCCACGAATCGCCCAGATTTCAGGCTTGTCAAAACTTGAACTTTATGTGAAGGAATTCCCGCGCCGCAGGATGAGCGCTCTTTCGGCAGCCGGACCTTGCTCCGGTCAAGTAATCCATGGACGAAAATCTTCCAAAACCAGGCTTACTGTCACAGTCCGGCACTAACGATCTATTAACCATAATAGTGTCTTACTGGGAAAGTCAGAGTTTGTGCGGTGCACGCCTTCCTTTGACCAAATTTGACGGCAAGAAGGCGGAAGATGAGCTTGGAAGTTTGACCAGGGCTTTGGGCGGCGGCCGCCGGAACACTTCTTGCGAGATCACTTTGTGCCGCCCGGTCTAGCACCGGGCGTTTGGATTCGGGGATTTTGGATCAATGGAACAAGTAGGATTGGCAGCAGCAACGGCGGACGTCAGCCTCTGGTCGCTTTTCATGCAGGCCGGCATCGTCGTCAAGCTCGTCATGCTCGGGCTCATCGCGGCCTCGGTGTGGACGTGGGCGATCGTCATCGACAAATACCTGGCTTATGGCCGCGCACGGCGCCAGTTCGACAAGTTCGAGCAGGTCTTCTGGTCGGGCCAATCGCTGGAAGAACTCTACCGTTCGCTGTCGGAACGCAACAATACCGGGCTGGCGGCGATCTTCGTGGCGGCCATGCGCGAGTGGAAGAAATCCTTCGAACGCGGCGCCCGCTCCCCGATCGGCCTGCAGATGCGCATCGACCGCGCGATGGACGTGACGCTCGCCCGTGAGACCGAATATCTCGGCGCCCGCCTCGGATCGCTCGCGACCATCGGCTCGGCCGGTCCGTTCATCGGTCTCTTCGGCACGGTCGTCGGCATCATGACCTCGTTCCAGGCGATCGCCGGTTCGAAGTCGACCAACCTTGCGGTCGTCGCGCCCGGCATCGCCGAAGCGCTGCTTGCCACCGCGATCGGCCTCGTCGCCGCTATCCCGGCGGTTATCGCCTACAACAAGTTCTCTGCCGATGCCGGCAAGCTTTCGGGCCGCATGGAAGGTTTCGCGGATGAATTCTCCGCCATACTTTCGCGCCAGATCGACGAGAAGCTGCAGCCGCGCGCTGCCGCTCAGTAACCAACGGAGTATTCTGACATGGGTATGGCTGTTGGAGGCAATGGCGGCGGGGGCGGCGGACGCCGCCGTCGCGGCGGTCGGAACAGGGCCGTGATCTCCGAAATCAACGTGACGCCGCTCGTCGACGTCATGCTCGTGCTTCTAATCATCTTCATGGTCGCGGCACCGATGATGACCGTCGGCGTGCCGATCGACCTGCCGGAAACGCAGGCCAAGGCGCTGAATTCCGAGACGCAGCCGATCACCATCTCCGTCAAGAACGACGGCGAGGTGTTCCTGCAGGAGACACCGATCCCGGCCGCGGAGATCGCCGCCAAACTCGAGGCGATCGCCACCACCGGTTATAACGAACGTATCTTCGTGCGCGGCGACGCGACCGCGCCTTACGGCGTCATCGCCGACGTCATGGCCCGTATTCAGGGCGCAGGCTTCAAGAATATCGGCCTCGTGACGCAGCAGAAGAAGGACCAATAGCGCTCAAAATGAAGGCCAGTGTCATCACATCTGCTGTTTTGCATGGCCTGGTGCTCACCTGGGCGATGGTGTCGCTCAGTGCCCCGGAATCCTTCAAGGTGGAGGATTTCGAGGCGATGCCGGTCGATCTCGTGCCGGTGGAATCCATCACCCAGATGCAGCAGGGCGATAAGAAGGCTCCGAAGAAGGAGACTTCCGCGCCCGTGCCGACGACACGGCCACCGATCGCACAGCCGGCCGAGAATGCCGGCGACAACAATGTCGATCTGAAGACGCCGCCGGTCCCGAACGCCAAGCCGAGCACCACCGAGGCTGCGGCAGCGAATTCGAGCGAAAAGCCGATGCCGCAGGTTGATCCCAAGCCGAACGACGTCAAGGAAGTCAACAAGGAAGAGACCGAGGTTGAGCAGCCGAAGGAGGTCGCCTCCATTCCGCCGCCGAAGCCTGTGGAAGTGACGCCGCCGAAGCCAGAGGAGAAGCCGCCGGAAGAGCAGGCCAAGCCTGAGGAGCCGCCGAAGCCGGATGCCGAGGCGCTGCCGGACAACGTGCCGACCCCTGTCGCCAAGCCGCAGGTAAAACCGCCGGAGCCAGAGAAGCCTGCCGAGAAGCCGCCGGAAAAGACTCCGGACGAGCCGAAGGCTGCCGAAAAGCCGACGGACAAGAAGAAGGCCGACAAGAAGCAGGAAGTGGCGAAATCGGCCTCGACGATGAAGAGCGATTTCAATGCCGACGAGATTTCGGCCTTGCTGAACAAGACCGACCCTTCCGCCGGCGGTGCAAAGCGCTCGACGCAGGAAGCATCGCTTGGCAACAAGAAGAGTAATGGTGGCGCTGCACTTAGCCAGAGCGAGATTGATGCGGTCCGCGGCCAAATCTCTGGCAACTGGACGGTTGTTTCCGGGTTGGCGGGTGCCAACGAGGTTCATCTTCAGGTTCGTGTTCAACTTGATCAGGCCGGGAATGTCGTTGGTGATCCTGAGGTCATTGCGACGGGCGGCCCGGATTCAACACGTCAAGCTCTAAAGAGCAGCGTTTACCGTGCTGTTATGAAATCATCTCCCCTCAAGAATTTGCCGGCAGACAAATATGAGGGAGAAAACGGCTGGAACGAGATGGATCTCACCTTCGATGCAAGCGATCTAGGAATCTAAATGCTGAGAAGCCTATGCCATTTCCTGAAAGCTATCGGGACGTTGACGATATTCACCGTCGTTTTTGCATTTCCGCTCAGCGTGCATGCGGAGACGAAAAGTGGTGAAAAAAGCGATCCAAAAGCACCGATTTTAACTGTGGCCGTTATCGACGCGTTGCGAAATGCCATTACAAATCGTTTTGTTCTTCCTAGCAACCTCAAGGATGCCGCCAGCGTTCATCTACGCTTTCGTGTGCGTCTTGATAGGGACGGTCGTGTTATCGGCACTCCCGACATGGTGGTGAGTGGTGGCAGCGAACGTACGCGGAAAATCATCGCCGACGCTGCTCTTCGTGCAATTATCCGTGCAGCTCCTTACGCGATGCTTCCAAAAGACAAATACGATGTCTGGAAAGAAGTCATTTTGAACTTCGACGCCAGCCAACTGAACCTATAAAGTGCTGAAAGGCTTGTTTTGATATGGTCAAGTGTTCCCTCATCCGCGCCCTGATGGTCGTTGCCGGCCTGGTTGGGATCGCCGCCTTCACGACTCCAGCGAACGCGCGTGTCGAGATCAACATCAACAAGGGTAACATCCAGCCGCTGCCGATTGCGGTGACTGACTTCCTTCAGGGCGACATGGGTGCGCAGGTCTCGCAGGTCATCGCCGCAGATCTTCAGCGTTCCGGGTTGTTTGCACCGATCAGCAAGACGGCCTTCATCGAGAAGATCTCCAACCCGGATGCAGCGCCGCGTTTCGAAGACTGGAAGGTTATCAATGCGCAGGCGCTGGTCACCGGTCGTGTCACCCAGGAAGCGGATGGCCGTCTTCGCGCCGAATTCCGTCTCTGGGACACGTTTGCCGGGCAGCAGATGACCGGGCAGCAGTTTTACACCCAGCCGGAGAACTGGCGCCGCGTGGCCCACATCATTGCCGATGCGATCTACAAGCAGATCACCGGTGAGGAAGGTTATTTCGACACCCGCGTCGTCTTCGTTTCCGAATCCGGCACCAAGCAGCAGCGCAAGCGCCAGCTGGCGATCATGGATCAGGACGGGTTCAACGTGCGCATGTTGACCGATGGCAGTGATCTCGTGCTGACGCCGCGCTTCTCGCCGAACCGGCAGGAAGTCACCTACATGTCCTTTGCCAACCAGCAGCCGCGGGTCTATTTGCTGCAGCTCGAAACCGGGCAGCGCGAGGTCGTCGGCAATTTCCCCGGCATGACCTTCTCTCCACGCTTTTCGCCGGATGGCCAGAAGGTGATCATGAGCCTGCAGCAGGAAGGCAATTCCAATATCTATACGATGGACCTGCGCTCGCGCACGACGACACGGTTGACCTCGACGGCTGCGATCGATACCTCGCCTTCCTATTCGCCTGATGGTGCCCGTGTCAGCTTCGAAAGCGACCGCGGCGGAAAGCCGCAGATCTACGTGATGAATGCCGACGGTTCCGGCCAGACGCGCATTTCCTTCGGCGACGGTTCCTATTCGACGCCGGTCTGGTCGCCGCGCGGCGATCTGATCGCCTTCACCAAGCAGGCCGGCGGCAAGTTCTCGATCGGCGTGATGAAGCCGGACGGCTCGGGCGAGCGCATCCTGACGACGGGCTTCCACAATGAGGGCCCGACCTGGGCGCCAAACGGCCGCGTTTTGATGTTCTTCCGCCAGGCGGCGGGGTCCGGCGGCCCGCAGCTCTATTCGATCGATCTGACCGGTTACAACGAGCAGTTGGTCAAGACGCCGACCTACGGTTCAGACCCGGCCTGGTCGCCGCTTCTGGAGTAGGCGATGTGGTGCTGCCTTCATGTCGCCTCAAAGTCATGGAAACCGGGCGACTACGGGACAAATCAGTAAATCGTTAACCATAATCTTTGAGGGGCGGTTAACCGAGTGCGGTTACTGTCCGGAAACCCTGATGAAATCGCAAGGAGACCGGCCATGAGCCGAATTCATACCCCGGCAATGAGCCGCATGCAGAATTTCGCCCGCAACCCCGTCATGATCGCGCTTATCGCCGGCCTCGCGCTCGCAAGCTGCGCCAAGAAGCCGCCGAACAGCGCCGGCGACCTCGGCCTCGGCACCGGTGCTGGTGGGGCTGCAACGCCGGGCTCTGCCCAGGACTTCACGGTCAATGTCGGCGACCGCATCTTCTTCGACACCGACTCCTCGTCGATCCGCGCCGATGCTTCGCAGACGCTCGACCGTCAGGCCCAGTGGCTTGCCCGCTACCCGAACTACCAGATCACCGTTGAAGGCCATGCTGACGAACGCGGCACGCGCGAATACAACCTCGCGCTCGGCGCCCGCCGTGCGGCTGCCGCCAAGGATTACCTCGCTTCGCGCGGCGTCCCGGCGCAGCGCCTGAAGACGATCTCTTACGGCAAGGAACGGCCGGTCGCCGTCTGCGACGACATTTCCTGCTGGTCGCAGAACCGCCGCGCGGTTACCGTGCTCGGCGGCGCCGGTATGTAACTTCCGGCAACAATTCGCTTTTTCGACGGGCGGTCCCATCAGGGGCCGCCTTTTCTTTTTGACCACACTTTGGCCAGACTCCGTTGCTTTTTGAAAGCAATTGGAAAAATCTCCTGTTCGTGCCATCGAGGTGCGAAGAATCACTGGGACAGGACGATACATATGAAGAAACTTGTCGTGGCAGGCATGCTGTGCCTCGCGGCTGTGACCGGGAGCGAACGAGCGGCCTATTCCGCTTCGTTTTTCGGGCTGCATCTTGGCGGCCGATCCGCGGAAAACCAGGCGGCGCCACCTGTTGTCAAGGTGCAGAGCGGCGACGCGGAGGTCCGTGTGCAGCAGCTCGAAGAGCAACTGCGGCAGTTGAACGGCCGGATCGAAGAGATGAGCTTTCAGCTTCTGCAGATGCAGGAGACGATCCGCAAGCAGCAGGAAGACAATGAATTCCGCTTCCAGCAGCTGGAAAAGACGGGCGGCGGCGGTGCCGCCAAGGCTCCGGTCAAGAAGAGTGAGACTGATGTCGCGCCGGCTGCTTCCGGCGGCGACGACATCGCCAAGGTGATTCAAGCACCGCAGGGAGCCGAAACGGCTCCCTCCACCAACGTACCTGCCAATACCGGCCTCGGCCAGCCACCGAAGGAGCTCGGCTCGATCGATTTCGATCAGAACGGCAATCCGGTCGGCGAAACCATGGATGAAAACGCCACCATCGGCTCCGGCCCGATTCCCGATGCCAATCCCGGGACGCCGCAGCAGACCGCCTCGCTCGGCAGCGAGGCTGATCAGTACAAGGCGGCCTATGGCCACGTGTTATCGGGCGATTACAGCACGGCCGAACAGGAATTCACGCAGTACATCACCCGCTACCCAAGCAGCGCGCGGGCGGCGGACGCCAATTTCTGGCTCGGCGAAGCGCTCTATTCGCAGGGCAAGTACAATGAGGCGGCCAAGACTTTCCTCAATGCGCACCAGAAATACGGCACATCCGAAAAGGCGCCGGAAATGCTGTTGAAGCTCGGCATGTCGCTCGCCGCCCTCGACAATACCGAGACGGCATGCGCCACACTGCGCGAAGTCTCGAAGCGTTATCCCAAGGCCTCGCGTGCGGTCATAAGCAAGGTTGCGAGCGAACAGAAGCGCCTCGCCTGCTAAGGTCTTCCGGCATGTCTCCGGAAGCCTCATCGCCGCAACAGGCGATCCTCCAGTTTCTCACCTCGCTTCAAAGCCCCGCGCGCATCCTTGTCGCGATCTCGGGCGGCAGCGATTCCACCGGCCTGTTTTTTCTTCTCGATGAAGCCGTAAAGGCCGCACCCGATCTCAAGATTTCCCTTTGCGCCGCGACCGTCGATCATGCGCTGCGCGCCGGCTCCGCAGACGAGGCGCGCGAGGTCGCAGCGCTGTGCGCATCGCTCGGCATTCCCCACACCATCCTGATCTGGCAGGGCGACAAGCCGAAAACCGGCATCATGGCTGCGGCCCGCGAGGCTCGTTATGACCTGCTGGCAGCCGCCGCCCAAAATTTCAAAGCCGATCTCATCGTCACCGGCCACACCTTCGACGACCAGCGCGAAACGTTTGCCATGCGGGGTCTGCGCTCCGAACAGGTTTCGACCGGCATCGCCGATGCGGTGCTGTTCGACCGTCATATCTGGATCATGCGGCCGCTGCTCGGCAGTCGGCGGGCAGATATCCGCGCTTATCTGAAGACACGTGGCATTTCCTGGCTCGACGATCCGAGCAACGAGGATGTGACCTATGAGCGGGTGCGCATGCGCCAGCGGCTCACGGAGGAGGAGGCTTCCAAGGCAGGGGCGGAGACCGAAGGGCAACGTCTTTTGCTCGCGGCAGATGCAGCCGCTTGGCTCGATCTGCATTTCCAGCTGCATGGCGGTGTGCTTGGTCATATCTCTCCCGACGGCCTGAGGGCCGAAGCAGCTGTATTGAATTACGCGCTTGGCCGTCTTGCCGCCGTTTTCGGCGGCCGGGATTTTCCACCGGGCGGCAAGCAGATGGACGGCATTCTCGCCTTTATCGCAGCGGCCAAGGCAGGGCGGATGACGGCGGGCAGGGTGGTGTTCGATCTCAGACGTAGCGGGCTCTATCTCGCCCGCGAAAGCCGCGGCATCCTCCCGCTGTCATTGCAGCCGGGTGAGCGCAGCGTCTGGGATGGACGTTTCGAGGTTGTGAACAATTCCCCGTTCGGCGTCAGGATCGAGGCGGCCGGGATGAATGCAGGACCGGGTGCGGCTGGGTCACCAAAGCGTGAAGAAGAGTGTTCCGCGTCCATAGAGTCCCGCCGATCGGGTTCCTACGACGAGCACAGCATTGCGGTGAGATGGGATGATACCCTGCCAAAAGCGGCATTGAAGCGCGCAACTGCTGCGTTGCCGGTCGTTTTGCCAATGGCTGACATTGTTTTTTCCGACGATTTGGCCGGCCGGGTGCGCCTCACGCCTTATTCCGCGCCGTTCGACCGCTTTTTGACACGATTTGATTTCATCTTTGCCAACAGGCTTTCGGCGGTTTTCGCGACGGCGCCCTATGCGAGGCTGCCTTTAAGAAGTATTGACGGAAAAACCATCTGACATGGGGCGTCGCCTTGGCAACGGCACGGCGCAACCCTATGTTAGAAACGAATAAGACGGTCGCCATGAGGCGGCTGTTCCAGTGCTGGGGAGTTCAATGAACCCTAACTTACGTAATTTCGCCTTGTGGGCGATCATCGCGCTTCTGCTGATCGCCCTTTTCAGTATGTTTCAGACGGCGCCGGCGCAGACGGGCTCCCGCGAAATCCCTTATTCGCAGTTTCTGCGTGAGGTCGATGCGGGCCGCGTGAAGGAAGTCGTGGTCACGGGCAACCGTGTCTCCGGAAGCTATGTTGAAAATGGCACCACCTTCCAGACCTATTCGCCTGTGATCGACGACAGTCTGCTCGATCGCCTGCAGTCGAAGAACGTCCTGGTTTCCGCCCGTCCTGAAACGGACGGCTCTTCGGGTTTCCTCAGCTATCTCGGCACACTTTTGCCGATGCTTCTGATTCTCGGCGTCTGGCTGTTTTTCATGCGGCAGATGCAGGGCGGCTCGCGCGGCGCGATGGGCTTTGGCAAGTCCAAGGCCAAGCTTTTGACCGAAGCGCATGGCCGCGTGACTTTCGAAGACGTCGCCGGTGTCGACGAGGCCAAGCAGGATCTCGAGGAAATCGTCGAATTCCTGCGTGATCCGCAGAAGTTTCAGCGTCTCGGCGGCAAGATTCCGCGCGGCGTGCTGCTCGTCGGCCCTCCGGGTACCGGCAAGACACTGCTCGCCCGCTCGGTCGCCGGCGAAGCCAACGTGCCCTTCTTCACCATTTCGGGCTCCGACTTCGTCGAAATGTTCGTCGGCGTCGGTGCAAGCCGCGTGCGCGATATGTTCGAGCAGGCCAAGAAGAATGCTCCCTGCATCATCTTCATCGACGAAATCGATGCCGTCGGCCGCCATCGCGGCGCCGGTCTCGGCGGCGGCAACGATGAACGCGAGCAGACGCTGAACCAGTTGCTGGTTGAGATGGATGGCTTCGAGGCGAATGAGGGCGTGATCCTGATCGCTGCCACCAACCGTCCCGACGTTCTCGATCCGGCGCTGCTGCGTCCCGGCCGTTTCGACCGTCAGGTCGTGGTGCCGAACCCCGACATCGTCGGCCGCGAGCGTATCCTCAAGGTGCATGCCCGCAACGTTCCGCTGGCGCCGAATGTCGATCTCAAGGTTCTCGCCCGCGGCACGCCCGGTTTCTCCGGCGCCGACCTGATGAACCTGGTCAACGAAGCCGCCCTCATGGCCGCCCGCCGCAACAAGCGCGTCGTCACCATGCAGGAATTCGAAGACGCCAAGGACAAGATCATGATGGGCGCCGAGCGCCGTTCTTCGGCGATGACCGAGGCGGAAAAGAAGCTCACCGCTTACCATGAGGCTGGACACGCCATTACCGCGCTCAATGTCGCCGTCGCCGATCCGCTGCACAAGGCGACGATCATTCCGCGCGGCCGTGCGCTCGGCATGGTCATGCAGCTTCCCGAGGGCGATCGCTACTCGATGAGCTACAAGTGGATGGTTTCGCGCCTCTGCATCATGATGGGCGGCCGCGTCGCCGAGGAGCTCACCTTCGGCAAGGAGAACATCACCTCAGGTGCCTCCTCCGACATCGAACAGGCGACCAAGCTTGCCCGCGCCATGGTCACGCAGTGGGGCTTCTCCGATCAGCTCGGTCAGGTCGCCTATGGCGAGAACCAGCAGGAAGTCTTCCTCGGCCACTCGGTTTCGCAGTCGAAGAATGTTTCGGAAGCAACCGCGCAGAAGATCGACAATGAAGTGCGCCGCCTGATCGACGAAGCCTATACGCAGGCCCGCACGATCCTGACGGAAAAGCACGACGAATTCGTCGCCCTTGCTGAAGGTCTGCTCGAATACGAGACCCTGACCGGCGAAGAGATAAAGGCGTTGATCCGCGGCGAGAAGCCTTCCCGCGATCTCGGCGATGATTCGCCGCCAAGCCGCGGCTCGGCCGTTCCGAAGGCCGGCGCCCGGCCCGCCACCAAGGGTGACGAGCCAGAAGGCGGTCTCGAACCGCAGCCGCATTAACTGCGTCGACCAACTCGAACAAGGCCGGATTTCCGAAGTGGGAGATCCGGCCTTTTCTATTGGTAACGGGATATAATCATTTTTCTTGCTAATTTACGTGCCGATCGCCGCATTTTGTGGCATTCCGCTGAATTGAGGCAAGCATGAATCACGCTCGTGAATTGACGAGATCTCACTGAAGCCGGATTCGCTTGGAAGAATGCGCTGCCTTGAATGGCGCGCCGAGAGCACAGGAGTGCAGATGAAAAGACGCTATTTCGGTACGGATGGCATTCGCGGCCAATCCAACGTCTTCCCGATGACGCCGGATCTCGCCATGCGGGTCGGCATCGCCGCCGGCACGATCTTCCGCCGCGGCAACCACCGCCACCGAGTCGTCATCGGCAAGGATACGCGCCTTTCCGGCTATATGCTTGAGAATGCCATGGTCGCAGGCTTTACCGCCGCAGGCCTCGATGCCTTTATTCTCGGCCCGATCCCGACGCCTGCCGTCGCCATGCTGACGCGCTCGCTGCGCTGCGATATCGGTGTGATGATTTCGGCCTCGCACAATCCGTACGAGGATAACGGCATCAAGCTCTTTGGCCCCGACGGTTATAAGCTTTCCGACGATATCGAGGCCGAGATCGAGGATCTGCTCGAAAAGGACCTGAACGCGCAGCTCGCCAAATCCGACGATATCGGCCGCGCCAAGCGCGTCGACGGCGTGCATGACCGCTATATCGAACATGCCAAGCGCACCTTGCCGCGTGATGTGACGCTGCAGGGCCTGAGGATTGCGATCGACTGCGCCAATGGCGCCGCCTATAAGGTGGCGCCCGCCGTGCTCTGGGAGCTCGGTGCTGACGTCGTCACCATCGGCAACGAGCCGAACGGCACCAATATCAATCTCAATTGCGGCTCCACCAGCCCCGTCGCGCTGCAGAAGAAGGTGGACGAGGTTCGTGCCGATATCGGTATCGCCCTCGACGGCGATGCGGATCGCGTCATCATCATCGACGAAAACGGTTCGATCGTCGACGGCGATCAGCTCATGGCGGTCATCGCCGAGAGCTGGGCCGAGAGCCAGCAGTTGCGCGGCAATGGCATCGTCGCCACCGTGATGTCCAACCTCGGCCTCGAGCGCTTCCTCGACGACCGCGGCATGGCGCTTGCCCGCACGAAAGTCGGCGACCGCTATGTCGTCGAGCATATGCGCCAGAATAATTACAATGTCGGCGGCGAGCAGTCCGGTCATATCGTGCTGTCGGATTACGGCACGACCGGCGACGGTCTCGTCGCTGCTCTGCAGATCCTGGCCGCGGTCAAGCGCACCGGCCGGACCGTCAGCGAAGTCTGCCGCCGTTTCGAGCCGGTGCCGCAGCTCCTGCGCAATGTCCGCATCAGCGGTGGCAAGCCGCTGGAAGATATCCAGGTGCAAAAGGCGATCGCCGATGCCGAAGCCGAACTCGCCAGGAACGGCCGGCTCGTCATCCGCCCCTCGGGCACTGAGCCGTTGATCCGTGTCATGGCCGAAGGCGACGACCGTGCCCAGATCGAACGCATCGTCAACGAGCTGATCGGCACGATCTCGAACGTCCGGACCGCCGCCTGATCCAATGAGGAAAGAATAACGAAAAGCCGGTGCATCAGCGCCGGCTTTTTCGTTATTCATGCCCGCTATCGTGAGCCGATTACTGCCAAGCGCCCCACGATCCAAACTGATCTATGCTCGGGCCGCGAATGCCTCGGCATCTAGGTAAATGATCGTGGTTAAGCAGCTTTTAACGTTTCCCATTCATTATCCATCCGAAGCGTATCAGATTGGCAGCGACTGAGCCTGCCGACGCAACGGGATTTTGGAGTGGGATCCATGAAAAGAAGCTTGTCCGGCATCTTCGCCGCATTGTTGATCGCGACAAACGCCTATTCCGCGGACCTCGCCCCTGCCGAGCCGATCCCGGAGCAGCCGCCCGAGGTGGCGGTCAGCGAAGCGACGGGCTGGTACTTGCGCGGCGATGTCGGTTATGCCTTCACCGATCTGCGTGGCGCCCGCTATTTTCAGGGCAGCAATGCGACGGAGGTCGATTTCGACCGTGCCGACCTCGACGACGCATGGACGGTCGGCGGTGGTGTCGGTTATCAGATCAACAGCTATCTGCGCACCGACCTGACCTTCGACTATCTCACGCAGGCGGATTTCCACGGTTCGACGGTCGGACAGTGCGGCTTCCCGCTGGTGGATTGCACCTCGAGCGACCGCTCCTCGCTAACCGCCTACACATTGCTCGCCAACGCTTACGTTGATCTCGGCACCTACGGCTATGTCACGCCTTATGTCGGCGCCGGTATCGGCGGTTCCTACGTCAAGTGGAAGAACCTGCGCAACGTTGCCTGCGCCGATGACGGCAGCTTCTGCGACGACGAGGTCACCCATGGCGGCAAGGGCAACTGGCGCTTCACCTACGCGCTCATGGCCGGCGCCTCGATCGACGTCACCTGCAACATCAAGGCCGATGTCGGTTACCGTTACCTGCATATCGACGGCGGCAACATGTTCGGCTATTCGGACAATGGCGGCCCGGGCCGTGACAAGGGCCTCAGCGCCCATGAAGCCCGCGTCGGCGCCCGTTATCTCTTCGGCGGATGCGCCCAGGCGAGCTATGAGCCGCCGCCGGAAATTCCGCTGCAGCAGCCGGTCTACAAATAAGTCTGGTCCAGCCACCAGATCAGAAAGCCGCCCTCGCTCCGGGCGGCTTTTTCATTTTCGCCACCTCTCCTGCGTCAAAATATCCTCTCTCTGCGACACTTCCATCTTGACTATGACGCGTCCGATCCATACACACGGCGGCGGGACACCCTTCCCCAACGAAGGGCTTTCTATCTGAGAGGATAGCATCATGGCGAAGACCGCAAAGCCGGACATCCGTCCGCACAATACTCATTTTTCTTCTGGCCCTTGCTCGAAGCGTCCCGGTTGGTCGCTCGAAGCCCTTTCCGACGCGGCCCTTGGCCGTTCGCACCGCGCGAAGGTCGGCAAGACCAAGCTGAAGCAGGCCATCGACCTTACCCGTGAAATTCTCGAAGTGCCGGCAGATTACCGCATCGGCATCGTCCCGGCTTCCGATACCGGCGCCGTCGAAATGGCGCTCTGGTCGCTGCTCGGCGAACGCGGCGTCGATATGCTCGCCTGGGAAAGCTTCGGCGCCGGCTGGGTCACCGATGTCGTCAAGCAGTTGAAGCTCAAGGACGTGCGCAAGCTCGAAGCCGGTTACGGCGAGCTTCCCGATCTCGCGACCGTCGATTTCGACCGCGACGTGGTCTTCACCTGGAACGGCACCACCTCGGGCGTGCGCGTGCCGAACGCCGATTTCATTCCTGCCGACCGCAAGGGCCTGACGATCTGCGACGCCACCTCGGCGGCTTTCGCCCAGGAACTCGATTTCGCCAAGCTCGACGTCGTCACCTTCTCCTGGCAGAAGGTTCTGGGCGGCGAGGGCGCACACGGCGTCATCATTCTTTCGCCGCGCGCAGTCGAGCGCCTCGTCACCTACACGCCGGCCTGGCCGCTGCCGAAGATCTTCCGCATGACCTCGGGCGGCAAGCTGACGGAAGGCATCTTCCAGGGCGAGACGATCAACACGCCGTCGATGCTCTGCGTCGAGGACTATATCGATGCGCTCGTCTGGGCCAAGGGTCTCGGCGGCCTCAAGGCGCTGATTGCGCGCGCCGATGCCAATGCCAAGGTCATCCACGATTTCGTCGCGGCAAACGACTGGATCGCCAATCTCGCCGTCAAGGCGGAAACCGCCTCCAACACCTCCGTCTGCCTGAAGATCGTCGACAAGGACATCGCAGCCCTCGATGACGACGGTCAGGCGAATTTCGCCAAGGGTCTGGTCGGCCTCCTGGAAAAGGAAGGCGTCGCTTACGATGTCGGCCATTACCGCGACGCGCCGTCCGGCCTGCGCATCTGGGCCGGCGCCACGATCGAGGCATCCGACATGCAGAAGCTCATGCCATGGCTTTCCTGGGCCTTCGAAACCCAGAAGGCGCAGCTCGCTCAGGCCGCCGCCTGAGGTGATCGCATCCGGCTCCGCCACAAGGCGGCGGAGCCCAGCATTTCTGATTTCATTCATCGCTGAACACTTTTGAAGGAGGCCCTCATGGCACCTCGCGTTCTCGTATCCGACGAATTGTCGGAAACCGCCGTCCAGATCTTTCGCGACCGCGGCGTCGAAGTCGATTTCGAACCGCAGCTCGGCAAGGACAAGGACCGCCTGCTCGAAGTCATCGGCAAGTATGATGGCCTGGCTATCCGCTCTGCCACCAAGGTGACGGAAAAGATCATCGAAGGGGCGAAGAACCTCAAGGTGGTCGGCCGCGCCGGTATCGGCGTCGACAATGTCGATATCCCGGCCGCCTCGCGGCGCGGCATCATCGTCATGAACACGCCCTTCGGCAACTCGATCACGACAGCCGAACACGCGATTGCGCTGATGTTCGCCGTCGCCCGCCAGCTTCCGGCCGCCGATACCTCGACGCAGGCCGGCAAGTGGGAGAAGTCGAAGTTCATGGGTGTCGAGATCACCGGCAAGACGCTCGGCGTCATCGGCGCCGGCAATATCGGCTCGATCGTCTGCGCGCGCGCCATCGGCCTGAAGATGCACGTCGTCGCCTACGACCCGTTCCTTTCCAAGGAGCGCGCCGAGGAGATGGGCGTCACCAAGGTCGAGCTGGAAGAGCTTTTCGCCCGCGCCGATTTCATCACGCTGCATGTGCCGATGACCGACAAGACGCGCGGCATCCTCAACAAGGAAGCACTGGCAAAGACCAAGCCCGGCGTGCGCATCATCAACTGCGCCCGCGGCGGCCTGGTCGATGAGGCAGCGCTTGCCGAAGCGATCAAGTCGGGCCATGTCGCGGGTGCCGCCTTCGACGTGTTCGAGGTCGAGCCCGCCAAGGAAAGTCCGCTCTTCGGCCTGCCGAACGTCGTCTGCACGCCGCATCTCGGCGCCTCAACGACCGAAGCGCAGGAGAACGTCGCTCTGCAGGTGGCCGAACAGATGGCCGATTACCTCGTCAATGGTGCGGTCTCCAACGCCATCAACATGCCGTCGATCACGGCTGAGGAAGCGCCGATCCTGAAGCCCTTCATCCGCCTTGCCGACGTTCTCGGCGCCTTTGTCGGCCAGGTCACCGAAGAGCCGATCAAGGAAATCGAAATCCTTTATGACGGCATCACCGCCAACATGAACACGCGGGCGCTGACGAGTGCCGTGCTCGCCGGCCTCATCCGGCCGCAGGTCGCCGACGTCAACATGGTTTCGGCGCCGATCATGGTCAAGGAAAAGGGTGTCGTGCTGTCCGAGGTCAAGCGCGACAAGACGGGTGTATTCGACGGTTACATCAAGCTGACGGTGACGACCGAAAGCATGACGCGCTCGGTCGCCGGCACGGTGTTTTCGGATGGCAAGCCGCGCTTCATCCAGATCAAGGGCATCAACCTCGATGCCGATGTCGGCTCGCACATGATCTATATCACCAATACCGACGTCCCAGGCATGATCGGCTTCATTGGCACGACGCTCGGAGCGGCCGGCGTCAACATCGCCAACTTCCAGCTCGGTCGTGACAAGCAGGGCGGCGACGCCATTGCGCTGCTCTATGTCGACGGCGAGGTTGACGACGCCGTGCTTGCGCAGCTGACGGCCCATCAGGCGATCCGCCAGGCAAAGCTGCTCACTTTCAACATCGACTGAGTTTCCTCCTCGGGATCTCGATCCGGCAAGAATGACAACAAAAACCCGGCGCGGGAAACGGCGCCGGGTTTTTGTTGTGTCGGAATCGAATGGATCTCAGTGCGGCCGGCGTTTTCGGCGGACGATCTTGCCGAAACGGGCGATATTGTCTTCAGCCTTCGTGCGGTGAAGGAAGGCAAGCCGGCTGCCGTCCAGACCCTCGTAGAATTCGTCCCAGGAAATCTCTTCCTGCGTTTCAGAGGAAAAATCGACGCGAACGGTTTCGCTATCCGGTGCGTTCTTGATACGGGCGGGACGGCCGCCACGCGCCTCGATCCAATGCCTGATCCTGCTGTAATCCGTCGTCGTGCCGAACCTGCCCATGAAACCCTCCTCAGCAATGCGACATCGATGACCCGGAACGCACGATCGACGCAATTGTTCCGGGGTATCCAAATTATTTTATTGAAGATGAGGCAGAGCGCCGTTTGCTCGTTTCACAGGCGGAAGCCTAAAGTTTAGGCCGAGTATGATTCTGATTTTATTTAACTTTTCTCAGTATACCCTGGCATCGGCATCAACCGCGCGTGAATTTCCATGGCCCCTTTGCAGAAGACCGAGCAGATCGAGGCACTGAACGATGACTTCCGGTCATTGTTTGCAACGCACCCATCCCCGATGTGGGTCTATGATCCGGTATCGCTGCGGTTTCTCAGCGTCAACGAAGCGGCGGTAGCCCTTTACGGCTATGGCGCGGACGAATACCGGCGCATGACGGTTCTGGATATCCGCCCCCAGCATGAGCGGGAACGGATGATCGAGGCCGTCAACGGCCGTACCGACATGGAAAAGGCGGAGCGCTGGCTTCATCTCAAGGCGAACGGCGAGACCTTCGAGGTGCTGACCTATGGCCGTGAAGTGCGTTTCGAGGGACGGGCGGCGATCCTGGCAATCGTGCAGGACCGCACCGAGGTCAACGCCGCCAGGCGCCAGATGAGCGATGCACGCTCGCTTCTCGACAGCATTGTCGACAATCTGCCGGTCGGGGTCTTCGTCAAGGACATGGAAGCGGACGGGCTTTACATTCTCTTCAACGAGGCCTGCGGCGACATCGTTGGCATGAAGGCGCAGGATGTGGCCGGCCGAACCGACCGGGCGCTGTTTGCCGCCGGCCAGACAGACGCTTTCCGTGAGCAGGATCGCCGGGCCTTCGAAGCCAAGAGGACGATCAGCTTCGAAGAGACGATGCTGCGTCCCGACGTAGCGCAACGCATCCTGCGCACCGTCAAGCGCGTCCTGCCGGCGCCGGAGGGCCATGCGCCGCGCTATCTGCTTGGCATTTCGCAGGATGTCACGGAGGAGCGTGCCATCGAGGCAAAGCTTGCCCATCTTGCTATGCATGATGCCCTGACCGGCTTACCGAACCGGGCAGCATTTTCTGAACATATCGATAAGCGCGTGGCCGAAGCGACCACAGAGAGCCCGATCGCGCTGCTCTATATCGACATCGATCATTTCAAGCATATCAACGACAGCAAGGGGCATGCCGCCGGCGACGCTCTGCTTTGCCAGGTGTCGGAGCGTCTGCTGCAATTGGCGGAGGAGGGCGATCTCGTCGCCCGTCTCGGCGGCGATGAGTTCGCCATCGTGCTCGAACTCGGCGAGCCTGAGCGGGTCGGGCGTTTTGCACAGCGGTTGCTGCAGACGCTTAGCCATGCCTTCGATCTCGACGGCGCCCGGGAGCATGCCACCTGCAGCATCGGCATCGCCTTGGCGCCGGATCATGCCGGCGACGCGGATGTGCTGATGCGCCATGCGGATCTGGCGCTCTATGCCGCCAAGGAGAGTGGGCGCTCGACCTATCGCTTTTACGAGACGGAGATGCGGCTTGCCGCCGAGCGGCGGCATGTGATGACCGCAGAGCTGTGGGAGGCGCTGGAGAAGCGCCAGTTCGAGCTGCATTACCAGCCGATCGTGCAGCTAGACAATGACGGCATCGCCGGCTTCGAGGCGCTGATCCGCTGGCGCCATCCCAAGCGCGGCCTGGTGGCGCCGATGGATTTCATTCCGCTCGCCGAGGAGACCGGCCTCATCGTACCGATCGGCGACTGGGTGATCCGGGAAGCCTGTCGTGCCGCCGCCGGGTGGCCCGCCCATCTGAGGATCGCCGTCAATCTCTCCGTCAGCCAGTTCCGGCATGCGAGCCTGCTTTCGACCGTAGTCGCGGCGCTCAACGAAACGGGGCTGAATGCCGACCGGCTTGAAATCGAAATTACCGAATCCGTCTTCCTGACGGATGCCGATCAAAGCCTGCCGCTGCTGCGGGCACTGAAGGAGCTTGGGATCCGCATCGCCATCGACGATTTCGGTACGGGTTATTCGTCGCTGAGCTATCTCAGGGCTTTCCCCTTCGACAAGATCAAACTCGATCGCAGCTTCGTTTCAGGCATCGAGACGGATGCCGGCAATCTTGCCATCGTGCGCGCCGTCGTCGGTATCGGTTCCGGTTTCAACGCAACGACGCTGGCCGAGGGGATCGAGACCGAAGAGCAGTTGCAGAAGCTGCGCGACGAAGGTTTCCGCGAGGTGCAGGGCTATCTGCTTGGCCGGCCGATGCCGCAGCACGAGGCAGAGGTGCTGATCCACGGCCACGCGCTGAAGGCCGCTTCCTCATGCGGGTGACAAACGGCGGTGCTTGCGCGGGAGCTGGGTTCAGCCGTCCGAGGAGCAGGCATGCCGCTTGAGACCATCAAGCATTCGTTATTTTGAGAACGGCGGCCGAACCGGCATAATTCTCGTGGGCTGGAAGGAGGATGTATATGAAACGCTATTCATTCTCGATGATCGGACTGGCGCTCGTGACTGCCATCATCGTCAATCCGGGTATCGCATTCGCCTGCAACAAGCTGATCGGCACCTGAGCCGCACCCCCCGCTTCCGAGGCGCGGTTTCGGCTGCGCCTTCTTTTCCACGCGAATTCGAAACTATCGGGGGTCCGAAGGCCCGCCCCTTGCGTCCAGGGACAATCCTTTCTATATCGGTCCCTCATCGAGAGACGGCGGCCGATCCCGCCGGAGATCAGCAAATCCGCCGCAATTGCAGCGCAAGGGCGGATCGTGACCCAAGCAGAATTGGCATCATCGTTGAACACACTGGATTTTGATAAGAAGCCGGAAGAGACCCGTGTCGTCGTCGCCATGTCGGGCGGCGTCGATTCATCCGTCGTCGCCGGCCTTCTCAAACAGCAGGGTTACGATGTGCTCGGCATCACACTGCAGCTTTACGATCATGGCGCCGCCGTTCACCGCGCCGGCTCCTGCTGCGCCGGCCAGGATATCGACGATGCGCGCCGCGTCTGCGAAACGCTCGGCATCCCGCATTATGTGCTCGATTACGAGAAGCGTTTTCGCGAGACGGTGATCAATCCCTTCGCCGAAAGCTATGTGGCGGGCGAAACGCCGATCCCCTGCGTGTCCTGCAACCAGACCGTCAAATTCGCCGATCTGCTGGCGACGGCCAAGGAGCTCGGCGCCGATGCGCTGGCGACCGGCCACTATATCCGCTCGGGCCCTAACCCTTCGCCCGAGAATCCCGGCCGCCGCGCGCTGTTCCGCCCGGCCGATGCCGACCGCGACCAGAGCTATTTCCTCTTCGCCACGACGCAGGAACAGATCGACTATCTGCGCTTTCCCTTGGGCGGCCTGCCGAAGGCCGAGACCCGCAGGCTTGCCGAAGAAATGGGCCTCGTCGTCGCCAAGAAGGCCGACAGCCAGGACATCTGCTTCGTGCCGCAGGGCAAATATTCCGACATCATCACCAAGCTGAAGCCGAATGCGGCGCTGGCCGGTGAGATCGTCCATCTCGATGGCCGCGTGCTCGGGACCCATGAGGGTATCCTGCATTTCACCATCGGTCAGCGCCGCGGCATCGGCATCGCCACCGGCGAGCCGCTCTATGTCGTCTTTCTCGACGCCCGTTCGCGCCGCGTCATCGTCGGGCCGAAAGAGGCTCTGGAAACGCACCGCGTTTACCTGCGCGATGTCAACTGGCTGGGCGACGAGACGCTTGCGGAAGCCGCTTCCGGCGACGGCTTTGCCTGCTACGCCAAAGTCCGCTCGACGAGGGCGCCGGCACCTGCCGTGCTGCATGTCGATGCGACCGGCACCTATGTCGACCTGACGGTCGGCGAGGCAGGCATCGCGCCCGGCCAGGCCTGCGCGCTTTATTCCGCCCCCGGCGACAACGCCCGCGTCTTCGGCGGCGGCTTCATCGAGCGCTCCGAGCGCGAACCGTCGGCGGAAGCTTCGCTGAAGGCCCTTTTGGCCGGCCCCGTCGCCGCCTGAAAGCCAGAGGAAACGGCGCCCTATAAAGCCCACCGTTTTTCTCGATCATGCGCTTGACACAAAGCCGAAGCGCACCTTATAAGCCGCTCATCCCACGAACCGGCATCGCTTCGCGAGCGGGTATCGTTGACCAGTGGCGGAGTAGCTCAGTAGGTCAGAGCAGAGGAATCATAATCCTTGTGTCGGGGGTTCAAATCCCTCCTCCGCTACCATCTCCTTATTGCAGAAATAGCGATTTATGCGGCTCGATTTTGAGCCGGTTCCGAAGGCCGTGGTAGCACGTTGGTAGCAGCGCCAGATGTCGCGGCGAGGGGAAAACCAGTTGCCCCTGGTCTGCAGCCGCCAACGCCGAGGACAGACCTATCTGTAAAGCGTCAAAAGCAATACAGGCATCTTCGTCGCCCAAAAATGGGATGCGACAGCGATAATAATAGCCCATACGGCAAGCGAGAACATGACCGCCGCTAACCTGATCCCGACTGGCTGCATCAATTCCTCCATCCCAGCATAACCGTGCCTCCTCGCACGATCCTATGCTAGCAAGACGCAACTCGGTCAGCTATCGCAAGATATTGGTATCAAATAACGACAGCAGAGAGCGCTTGGCGAAGATGCAAAGATGTCGGCGATACGATGCCTTTTTCCCCATCCGTCAAACGATGAAATGGAAGTTGTCGTATTGCGCACCATAATAATCCGGGCCGCTCGTTTCGGTGATCACGGGTTCGGTGTCGAGTATGAGGTAGTCGATCGGGCCGTAGGCGCTGAGATCGATCATTTGCGGGTCATGAATGCTGTCGGCGGTGACGTTGACCGTGACCAAGAATACGGTATCGCCGTTCAACTTGCCTTCGATCGTTAGAACGTTGTCATAGTCCGATGTGCCGTTTGCGACACTGAATTGCTCGATCTGAAAGTCACCGCCATCGGCGGCTTGGATGGGTGTCCAGAACACGCCTCCTCCCAGATAGTGGTTGCCATCCGCTTCCTCCCGCACAGTCGCGTCGTCACCATCGTACCAGGCGCCCCAATCGAAACCTTTATAGCCTGTAGGGAAGTCGTGTTTGCCGACATCCTCGAAGTTAACGAAGACGTCGCCGCGTTCCGGCAGGTCGACCGCGATATTGAGCAGGCCGAAGTCGGTGGCGCCTTTGCCATCCGAGATCTTGAAATTGAACTGGTCGGCGAGTTGATCTCCTGGGCCGAGCGCGGCCACGATCGGGTTGGAGTGATCGAGTTCGTACGTGTAGTTGCCGTTGGAATAGACGGTCAGCGTGCCGTATTTTCCCTCGATTGTCGTCGTCGTGGCGGGTCCATCCGGATCGGCCGGTTGCGGAATTCGCTGTCCATTCACGAAGTTGAGGCGCACCCGATCTCCATCGGCATCGGTGGAACTGGTGTTGTCCAGGATGTTGCCGTCGATCGGGTTGTCGATGTTGAAAATAGGCTGGTACACGTCACCTGCGACCGGCTTGTGGTTTGCCATTTCTATCCCCCCGTTTGATCTGCTGTTCCAGTGTGCAACTTTATCGAGTGTGTTGACAACAGAAATCGATGAAGCATCGGATAAATCAACCGGCTATTGCTCCAGCTTCCAAGTAAAAAAGGCACAATCGACGCAGATTCTGCCTATGATCCAAGCTTTTACGCCTGTCTCGCGCTGCTGCTGCCTTGTCGATCAGAGCATTTCCCGCCTCTTCAGACGATTACCATTTTCGCCGGCACAAGACGTTCCAGGCAGTATAATAGTGGCAGGCCAACGATGACGTCATAATGACGATATACTGGATGAATTCCTCTGTCTGTCCGGCGCAACGGTGAAGACAGGACGAGGGATTGATCGGCCGCTCCGGCCGTGCGTCAATGCAGGCCGCCGACCCCGAGCAGGCTCTCGACAGCCTCGTGATCGCTGGTGAGGCGCTCCGGCGTTCCCGCCCAGGCCAGTCGCCCTCGTTCGAGAATGACGACCTGATCGGCGAAATCGAGCGCGCTCTGGATACGCTGTTCGACCAGGAGGATCGTCATGTCTCCCGTCTTGGCGAGTTCGGCAAAGGCAGCCATCAATTCCTCGCAGATAACGGGGGCGAGGCCCTCCAGCGGTTCGTCGAGCAACAGGACGGAGGGGCGGCCGAGAATGGTGCGGGCCGTCGAGAGCATCTGCTGCTCGCCGCCCGAGAGTTGGCTGCCGAGGTTGCGGCGGCGCTCCTTCAGACGCGGGAACATGGCATAGGCTTCCTCCAGCGCCGTCCTCGGCCGCGTCTTCAAGCCGACGAAAAGGTTCTCTTCGACCGTCAGCGTCGGGAAGACGCAGCGCGTCTGCGGCACATATCCCAGGCCCTTATGCGCCCGTGTCGCGCTGGCTGCCGTGGTGACATCCGAACCGCCGAGGCGGATGCTGCCCTCGTAGCGCTTGGTCTGGCCGGCAAGCGTTGCCAAGAACGTGGTCTTGCCCATGCCGTTGCGGCCGAGCACGGCCAGCCGTGCGCCCGCCGGCACGGAGAGAGAAATGCCTTCGAGCACTCTCGTCGGCCCATATCCCGCCGACAGATTTTCGACCTCAAGCGATATGGCTGGCATTGGCATAGCTCCCGAGATAGGCCTCGCGCACGCGCGCATCCTTGGTGACGTCTTCAGGCAGGCCGTCGAAGATGATTGCGCCTGATGCAAGCACGATGACGCGTTTTGCAAAACGGAAGACGAGGTCCATGTCGTGTTCAATCATCAGCACGGCGAGATCGGCGGGCAGATCGGCAAGCGCCTGCTCGATGCGGCCGGTATCGCTCTGCGGCACGCCGGCGGCCGGCTCGTCGAGCAGCAGCACCTTCGGTCTCAGCGCCAGTGCCACGGCGATCTCGAGAAGCCGCTGCTGGCCATAGGCGATCTCGCTGACCTTTCGATGCATCAGCAAAGCCAATCCGAGCTTTCCCAAGAGATCGTCGACTTCCGCCATGACGTCAGGCATACGCAGGAAATTTCCGAACATATGGCCGGTCTTTCCGTCGCGTTGGAGGACGGCAAGCCCCACATGCTCGGCTGGCGTCATCTCCTGGAAAAGCCGTGTCACCTGAAAGGAGCGGACAAGGCCGCGCTTGACCCTGCCGATCGCATCGACTTTCGTCACCCTTTCGCCGCCGAGGCGAACCTCGCCGGAATCGGGCGACAGATTGCCGGTCACGAGGTTGACGAAGGTGGTCTTGCCGGCGCCGTTCGGGCCGATCAATGCGATGCGATCGCCTGGCGACATTGCGAGCGATACATCGTTGGTGACGGCAAGGCCGCCGAAGGCTTTCCTGAGATTGGCGACTTCGAAGACGGGGCTCATGAGCGTTGCTCCGTGCGACGTCCAATGAAGGCCGCGGCTGTGCCATAGAGGCCTTTCGGCGCAAAGAGCACGACGGCGATCAGCAGCGCGCCGACCATCGTCAGCCAATGAAAGGGATTGGCGGCCGAGACATAATCTTCAAAGAGCATGAAGATGACAGTGCCGGAGAGCGCGCCGAAGAGAGAACCGGTGCCGCCGAGCACCAGCATGACAAGCGCTTCGGCAGATTGGGTGAAAGACAGGCTGTCCAGGCCGACGACCTGTGTCGAGATCGCATTCAAGGCGCCGCCGACACCGGCAACCGCGCCCGAGATTCCATACATCCTGATGAGAGCGGCCTTAGGCGAAGCGCCCATGGCGCGAACGCGCAGCGGGTCCTGCTTGATGGCGCGGCAGAGCATGCCGAAGGGTGAGCGGACCAGGAACCGCAGCAGCACGAAGACGATCAGCAGCAGCGCCATTCCGAAGAAGAAGGCGGTATGTCCGTAGAGGTCGAATTCGAAGAGGCCGAAGACCGGATCCGGCGCGATGCCGGAAAGCCCATCGCTGCCGCCTGTCCATGACGACGCCTTGTTGGCGAATTCATGGAAGAGGTTGATGAGCGCAATTGACAGCACGAGCTGCGGCAAGCCATGCGCACGCAGGATGATTGCGCCGCAGAAGAGCCCGGCAACCGCGCCGCCTGTTATGCCGGCCAACATCATCAGCAGTGGATCATTGATGCCGTAATGTGCCGACAGGATCCCGGCGGCATAGGCGCCGGAGCCGAAAAGTGCTGCATGGCCGAGCGTTGCGACGCCGCAATAACCGGTCACGAGATCGAGCGACAGGACGAGCAGCGCGATCGTGATCATCCGGGTCAGAAGGGCGAGATTATCGGGGAAGGCGAAATAGCCGATCGCGGCAAAGACTGCCATGACCGCTATTCCGGCGAGATCCCGGCCCATGGTGCCGCGCCGATGCTGGAGACGTCCGTTTTCGTTGTTGATCACAAGTGCCATCTCATTTCGCCCTTCCGGCAAGGCCGCGCGGGAAGACGCAGATGATCGCGATCACGGCGAGATAGAAGAAGAATTCGCCGAATTCAGGCATCAGATACCGCCCGGTCGTATCGATCGCGCCGAGCAACAGGCAGGCGATCAGCGCGCCCGGAATGGAACCCGCGCCGCCGACGGAGACGACGACCAGGAAGGTGACCATGTAGCGCAGCGCGTAATAGGGTTCGACCGGCAGGAGTTCGGCGCCGACCACGCCGCCGAACGCGGCAAGCCCGACGGCAACGGCAAAGCTCACCGCATAGATGATCTCGGTGCGCACGCCGAGTGCTGCAGCCATCGCCGCATCATCGACGGAGGCGCGCAGCTTGACGCCGAAGCTCGTCCTGTCGATCGCAAACCAGAGGGCGAGTGCAACGGCCAGGCCACAGAGGATGACAAAGAGCCGTTGAACGGGAATGGTGCGGAAGCCGAGATCGGCCGATCCTTGCAACGCAGCGGGCAGCGGTATGGTCTTCAGCGTCGGCCCCATCAGGTAGTTTGCGATGCCGATGATGCAGAAAGTGAGGCCGATCGTCATCAGCACCTGGGTCAGCTCGGGCGCGCCATAGATCCGGCGGTAGAGGAAACGCTCGACCGGGATTGCGACGATGATGGTGATCACAACGGCGGCGAGGACCGCCACGGCATAACCAAGGCCGAGGTCGCGGGCGACATAGGAGGCGATATAGCCCCCGATCATCGCGAAGGCGCCGTGAGCGAGGTTGACGACACGCATCAGCCCCATGGTGACGGAAAGGCCAATCGATATCACGAAGAGCACCATGCCGTAGGCAAAGGCATCGACGGCTATGCTGAAGACTGTCTGCATGGAACTACCTTGCTTCGATGCGACGGGCTTGGCGCGCCTTGACCGTTCCGGAGATCGGAAGCCTGCCCGGCAATCGCCAAACCCGTCGCAAATCAGGATGGCGTCGGTTACTTGGCCGCCGCCAGGCCTGGATCGCCCTGTTTCTCGAAGGTCTGGACTTCCTTGTTGATATAGGTCCCGTCATCGGCTTTGACGACTTCGCGCAGATAGATGTTCTGCGTGATGTGACGGCTTTCCGGATCGATCGAAACCGGGCCGCGTGGGCTTACCCAGGCAAGACCCTTGACCGCATCGACGGCCTTCTCGGCATCCTGCTTGCCGCCCGTCGCCTCGATCATCTTGTAGATCACATACATGCCGTCATAGGCGCTGACCGCGGGGAAGGAGAGTTCGGCCTTGTTGCCGATCGCTTTGGCAGCCGCCTCGACGAAAGCCTTGTTCTCAGGAGAGTCGTGCGACACCGCGTAGTGGAAGGTCGTCTGAATGCCGAGCGCGGCATCGCCCAGCGCCGGCAAGTCGGATTCCTGCGTCAGATCGCCCGGCGCGAAGAACTTGATGCCGGCGGCCTTCAGGCCATTGTCGTTGTACGCCTTGACGAAGCCGAGTGTCGTCGGCCCCGATGGCAGGAAGGCGAAGACGCCCTGCGCGCCGGAATCCTTGATGCGCTGCATGATCGGGCTGAAGTCGTTGGTCGCAAGCGGCATGCGGATTGCCTCGACCACCTGACCGCCGGCCTTTTCGAACCCCGCCTTGAAGGCATTCTCGGCGTCGATACCGGGGCCGTAATCGCTGACGACCGAAATCACCTTTTTGACGCCGGCGTCGAAGGCGACCTTGGCGATCGGCGTCGAGGTCTGCCAGGTGGTGAAGGAGGTGCGGACGACGAGCGGGCTCTTGGTGACGATCGCCGAGGTGGCGGCGTTCATGATGACCATCGGCACGTTGCCCTGCTTCAGGATCGGCGTCACTGCCATGGCATCGGGCGTGAAATAGAAGCCTGTGAGATATTGGACCTTCTCCTTGACGATCAGTTCCTGCGCCAGCGCCTTGGATTGGGCGGGATCGGCCTGCGGTACGTCGCGATAGACGATTTCGACCGTGTCGCTGCCGACCTTGTTGCCGTTGACCGCCATATAGGCGTCGATGCCGGCCTTGAAGTTCTTGCCCTGCAGCGCGAACGGACCGGAGAACGGGCCGATGACGCCGACCTTGATGGTCTCGGCATAGGCGCTCGTGCCTATGGCGATGGCCGCAACGGCGGCCAGAAACAGCTTCTTCATTCTCTCTCTCCCTTTTGGGCGCACTCCCGCGCCGTATCCGCCAACCTCTCAAAATTGAGCGTTAGCTTGTCATGCGAAATGGTGATGTAAAATGAAATAAATCCCGGAATTCATGTTCACACGGTTATGAACGGGAGCGGAAACAATGGACGGCCAGCTCCGTGTTCAACGTGGCTTGCATCCATCGCCAATCTCCCCGTCAGAATGGCAATCCCACATAGTTTTCCGCGAGCACCGTCGAGGCGGCGCGGGAATGGGTGAGATAGTCGAGCTCCGCCTCCTGGATCTTCTGTTCGAAATCACCGGTATCGGGAAAACGGTGCATCATCGTCGTCATCCACCAGGAAAACCGTACGGCCTTCCACACCCGGGCGAGCGCCTTCTGCGAATACGCGTCGATGCCGCTATTCGAGCGTTCGCGGTAATGCTCGATCAGCCCGGAGAAAAGGTAGTGGACGTCGCTGGCGGCAAGGTTCAACCCCTTGGCGCCGGTCGGCGGTACGATATGGGCGGCGTCGCCGACGAGGAAAAGCCGGCCGAAGCGCATCGGTTCGGCGACGAAGGAGCGCAATGGGGCGATGGATTTCTCGAAGGACGGCGCGGTCACCAGTGCCTCGGCGTGATGGGTCGGCAGTCGTCTTCGCAACTCGTCCCAGAAGCGATCGTCGCTCCAGTCCTCGATCTTCTCGTCGAGCGCGCATTGGATATAGTAGCGGCTGCGCGTGGCCGAGCGCATCGAACAGAGCGCAAAGCCCGTGGGATGGTTGGCGTAGATCAGTTCATGGCTCACCGGCGCCACATCGGCCAGGACGCCCAGCCAGCCGAAAGGGTAGACCTTCTCGAAACTCCTGATCGCCTTTTCTGGGATGGCCTTGCGGCTGACGCCGTGAAAGCCGTCGCAGCCGGCGATGAAATCGCAATCGATGCGTTGTGTTGCGCCGTCCTTGGTGTAGGTGACGAAAGGAGAATGGCCGTCGAAGTCATGCGGCGTGACATTGACGGCATCGTAGATCGATAGGGAGCCGCTCGCTTCGCGCCGCTCCATGAGATCGCGCGTCACTTCGGTCTGTCCGTAAACGGTGACACGCCTGCCGCCGGTCAATTCGTGCAGGTCGATACGATGGTCACGTCCGTCGAAGGCCAGTGAGAAACCGTCATGCGGCAGGCCCTCGGCATGCAGCCGCGCACCCGCTTTGGCCTGGTCCAGCAGCCCGACGGTGCCTTCCTCCAGAACACCGGCGCGAACCCGCCCAAGGATGTATTCCTTGTTCACACGATCGAGAACGACATTGTCGATACCGGCTTCCGCGAGAAGCTGACCGAGCAGCAGGCCGGACGGTCCCGAACCGATGATGGTGACCTGGGTTCGCAAATGCTTCCTCCCTGCACTTTTGCGTTTTGCCAGATTCTGCCGTGCCGCTCTCGCCGCAGCAATGGACATCTCCGCCTAAAAATTGCACTACTCGAACATTGGTGCGGGAGGAGCCCCATGAGCAAACATGTTCCGACCTACGAACTTTACGGCGAAAATACCGGGCGAGGGCCGGATTTTTGGTTGCATTGCGAAACAATTCGCTCCCGCAGCAGCCTGCATCAATGGGAAATTCGCCCGCACCGCCACGAAAGCTTCTTTCAGATATTGTACATCGAAGGCGGTTCCGGCGATGCGATCTTCGGCGAAAAGAGCCATGCCATCCGGCCGCCGGCAGTCATCACGGTCCCGCCTGGGCTCAATCACGGCTTTCGTTTTTCACGCGACATCGACGGCTTGGTGATCACCCTATTGAGATCCCATCTCAGCCATCCGCTTGGCGAGCGAAGCCAGCTCGGCGAATGGCTGGCGACACCGCATCTGACGCTACTCGATCCTGAGGATGCCGAGGCAGCCTATGTGATGCAGACGTTGAGGCGGCTGGGCGACGAATTCGAAAACCGGCGCAGCGGCCGCAACGAGGTGTTGGCGGCCTATGTCGGCTTGGTGCTCAGGCTGACTGCGAGGATTTCCCATCAAGGAAACATGCACGAGCTCCCGCCCGACGAGAACGAGCGGCGGCTGGAAATGCTGAACGAGCTCATTCAACGCCATTTCCGATCGCACAAGCCCGCGTCCTTCTACGCCAGGGAGCTTGGAGTTTCGCCGACGCATCTTACCCGTATCGTCCGGTCGATGACCGGCAACACCCCCCATGAATTGCTCGCCGGCAAACTCATCGAAGAGGCGAAACGCCAGCTCGTTTTCACACTTGGCAGCGTCCAGGAGATCGGGTTTCGGCTCGGCTTTGCCGATCCGGCCTATTTCTCGCGTTTTTTTCTCAAATATACCGGCGAAACGCCGCGGGTCTGGCGCATCAAGGAAAAGGGTCGGCTTGAAGGCGCGTGACGTGTCGCGCCCGACGGATGATCTCTGCGGGCCGGTTCGCTGCGGTCCTGTTTGGTTTTCGCTTCACGCCGCTGGCCACGTCCAGTTCCGCACCTCCGGCATGTCCTCGCCATGTTCGCGGACATAGGCGTGATGCTCCGCAAGTTTGCCGCGGAAGGCGGCGAGCGCTTCGCCTGCCTTTTCTTTCAGGCCGGGTACACGCTCGATCGCTTCGATGGCGAGATGGAAGCGGTCGAGTTCGTTGAGGACGGTCATATCGAAGGGCGTCGTCGTCGTGCCCTCCTCGATGAAGCCGCGGACATGGATGTTGCGGTGGTTGGTGCGCTTATAGGTCAGGCGGTGAATGAGATAGGGATAGCCGTGATAGGCGAAAATGACAGGCTTGTCTGATGTGAAGATCGCGTCGAAGGCCCCGTCGGTCAGGCCGTGCGGATGTTGATCGCTGGATTGCAGCGCCAGGAGGTCGACGACGTTGACGGTGCGGATCTTCAGCTCCGGAATGGCCTTGCGCAGAAGATCGACGGCAGCCAGCGTCTCCATGGTCGGCACGTCGCCGGCGCAGGCCATGACGAGATCGGGCAGGATCGTGTCGTCCTCGTTGCTCGCCCAGTGCCAGATGCCGATGCCGGCCTCGCAATGTTTCACCGCCTCGTCCATCGACAGCCATTGCGGCTCCGGCTGCTTGCCGGCGACGATGACGTTGATGCGGTCATAGGTGCGCAGGCAATGGTCGCCGACCCAGAGCAGGGTATTGGCATCCGGCGGCAGATAGATGCGGACGATATCGGCCTTTTTGTTGGCGACGAGGTCGACGAAGCCGGGATCCTGGTGGCTGAAGCCGTTGTGGTCCTGGCGCCAGACATGGGAGGTCAGCAGGTAGTTGAGCGACGAGATCGGCTTTCTCCATTCGAGTTCGCGCGTCACCTTCAGCCATTTGGCGTGCTGGTTGAACATGGAATCGATAATGTGGATGAAGGCTTCGTAGCACGAGAACAGGCCGTGCCGGCCGGTCAGCAGATAGCCTTCAAGCCAGCCCTGGCAGAGATGTTCGCTCAGCACCTCCATGACACGGCCGTCGCGGGAGAGGTGGATGTCGTAGGGTTCGATATCCTCCATCCAGACACGGTCGGTGACTTCGAAGACGCTGCCGAGACGGTTTGATTCCGTTTCGTCAGGACCGAAGATACGGAAGTTGGCGGCCTCCGCATTGCGCTTCATCGTGTCGCGCAGATAATGGCCGAGGATTTCCGTCGACTGCACCATGGCGCTGCCGCGCTTGCCTATCTCGACCGCATAGGCGCTGATATCGGGAACATCGAGCTCCTTGCGCAGCAATCCGCCATTGGCGTGCGGATTGGCGCCCATGCGGCGTTCGCCGGCCGGTGCCAGCGCCCGCAGTTCCGGTTTCAGCCGGCCGTCGGCGCCGAACAGGTCTTTCGGATCATAGCTGCGCATCCAGTCCTCGAGGATCTTGCGATGGCCGTCATTCTCGCGGCAGTTGGAGACCGGCACCTGGTGGGAGCGCCAGAAGCCTTTGACCTTCTTGCCGTCGACCTCCTTCGGTCCTGTCCAGCCCTTCGGGCTGCGCAGCACGATCATCGGCCAGCGCGGGCAGATATCGGGCGCCTTGCCATTGCGTGCTTCCTCCTGGATTTCGCGAATGCGATCGAAGACCCTGTCGAAGGTTGCGGCCATCTGCTGGTGCATGTCGCGCGGCTCGTGACCCTCGACGAAGAAGGGCTCGTAGCCATAGCCTTCAAAGAGGCTATGCAAATCCTCGTGACTGGCGCGGCCAAGAATGGTCGGATTGGCGATCTTGTAGCCGTTCAGATGCAGGATCGGCAGCACGGCGCCATCGCGGGCAGGGTTCAGAAACTTGTTGGAATGCCAGCTCGCCGCCAGCGGCCCGGTTTCGGCCTCGCCGTCGCCGACGACGCAGGCGACGATCAGATCGGGATTGTCGAAGGCGGCGCCATAGGCATGGACGAGGGCGTAGCCGAGCTCGCCGCCCTCGTGGATCGAGCCCGGTGTTTCGGGTGCCGCGTGGCTCGGAATGCCGCCAGGAAAGGAGAATTGCCGGAAGAGCCTGCGCATGCCCTCCGTATCCTCGGAAATATCGGGATAGATTTCGCTGTAGATGCCTTCGAGATAGGTGTTGGCGACCATGCCCGGTCCGCCATGGCCGGGGCCACACATGTAGATGATATCGAGGTCGCGAGCGCGGATGAGACGGTTCAGATGCGCATAGATGAAGTTGAGGCCGGGTGTCGTGCCCCAATGGCCGAGCAAGCGGGGTTTGATGTGCTCCGGTTTCAGCGGCTCGCGCAGCAGCGGATTGGCGAGCAGATAAATCTGACCGACCGAGAGATAGTTGGCGGCGCGCCAATAGCGGTCGATCAGGGTGAGTTCGGCATCGGCCAGGGCGGTCGAGACATGCTTTTCCATGGATTTCTCCCGTTCGAAAACGTGTTCAACGTCAATTCTATCGGCCGGCGTCAGCCTGTTATTGATCTGGATCATCCACCACGAAGAAGGGTCAGCGCCTCGTCGGCGATGACCTGCTCCTCATCGGTGGCGATGACATGAGCGGCGATGCGGCTTTCCCCAGTGCTGATCGTGAAATCATTGGCGGCATTGGCCTTTTCGTCGATCGCAAGGCCAAGCCAGGACAGCCGCTTGGCAACGCCGGCGCGGATCGCCGGTTGATGTTCGCCGATACCGGCGGTGAAGACGATGGCGTCAAGGCCGCCGAGTGTCGCCGCCATGCGGCCGATCTCGCCGGCGATGCGCAACGTAAAGAGGTCGATCGCCTGACGCGCCTCCGGCCGTCCATCCTTCAGCAGATCGCGCGTATCGGCGCTGATGCCGGAGACGCCGAGCAGGCCGGAGCGGTGATAGAGCAGGTCTTCGATCGCCTCGAAGGACTGTTTTCTCTCTCCGGCCAGATGCAGGATAACGCCGGGATCGAGCGGGCCTGGGCGTGTCGCCATCGGGATGCCGTCGAGCGTCGAAAAGCCCATGCTGCAATCGCGGCTGACGCCGCCGTCCAGCGCGCAGAGGCTGGCGCCGCTGCCGAGATGGGCGACGACGGTCTTTGCCGCGCGTGGCGCCTTGCGGGCAAGCTCGCCGGCGATGAATTTATAGGAGAGGCCGTGGAAGCCGTAGCGCTTGACGCCCTCGTCATGCAGCGCACGGGGAATGGCGAAGCGGCGAACGAGATCGTCCTGCGTGGCATGGAAGGCGGTGTCGAAGGAGGCCGTCTGGGTGAGATGCGGCTTCAGATGCCGGAGCGCGCGGATGAAACGCAGCGCCTGCGGCTGGTGCAGGGGCGCAAGCGGGGTCAGCGCATCGATCGCATCGATTGCTGCGTCGTCGAGGGCGATCACCTTCGTGAAGCGATCGCCGCCATGGACGACGCGGTGGCCGGCGGCGCGTGTGGCGGTCGTGTCGAAATGGTCGGCGAGATGCGCCAAGGTCTCGTCGATAACGCCGTGCAGGTCTTCCGTCATTTCGGCCTTCAATGGCATCTCGAATGTCTGCGATCCCCTGGTCAGGCCGAGCGAGAGCGGTTCGGCGCGGAAATCGATCACGCCCTTGCCGAGGCGTCGCGCCGCATCACCCTCCATCGTAAAAATGCCGATCTTGACGGTCGAGGAACCGGCATTGAAGGTCAGGAGGAGGTCGGTCGATGACATTCTCAGACTCCGCGCGGGCGTGACGATAGCTGAACTTAGCGTCGGGCCTCCTGACGGAAAGGGAATATTCGGGCCTCCACGTGTTTTTGCCGCCGCGCGGCAGCCGAAGTCGTGCGATGGTCACCATCGCTTCGGCCGATCATCTCGGCCTGCCGGTCTCGACCACGCGTGTGCTGTCGTCAGGCGTCGCCGGCACCATGGCGGCGAACGGTTCCGGCCTGCAATGGTCGACCGTGCGCGACATGCTGATGGCCTGGGTGCTGACGCTGCCGGCCTCGATTGCGATCGCCTTCGTGCCCTTCGTGCCCTTCGTGATCCTGCGCCAGGTGTTTTAAGACGTCCCGTCAGGCCGTCGAGGCCAGACTGGCATTGCGATCGCTGATGAAGATGCCCGCCTCGGCGGCGGGCATCGCCTTGCCGAAGAGATAGCCCTGGCCGATGTCGCAGCCGAGCTGCAGCAGGAAGGCGAGCTGCCCATGCTCCTCGACGCCTTCCGCGGTCGTCTTGATGTTGAGGCTCCGGCCGAGGCCGAGCATGGCGCGGACGATCTTTTCCTGGCGTTCGTCGTCGCGATAGGTGGCGATGAAGCTTTTGTCGATCTTGATCTTGTCGAAACGATAGCGGGCGAGCTGGGCGAGGCTCGAATAGCCGGTGCCGAAATCGTCGAGCGCGATCTGGATGCCGGCCGCATGCAGTTCGTCGAGAATGACGGCGGCGATGGCGGGATCCTGGATCAGCGCGTTTTCGGTGATCTCCACTTCCAGGCGCTGCGGCGGCAACCGGCTTGCCGAAAGCACCTTGAGGATGCGGGAGGTCAGCAGCCTGTCTTCCATCTGCACCGGCGAGACGTTGAAAGACAACATCACATGCTCCGGCCAGGTGAGTGCGTCGCTGCAGGCCTGGGCGAGAAGATCCTCGAACAATGCAGTGATCATGCCGGTTTCCTCGGCGATGCCGATGAAAACAGGCGGCGGGATGTTGACGCCATCGTCGCCGATCCAGCGCGCCAGCGCCTCGAAGCCGCAGAGCTGGCCGGTCTTCAGATCGATCAGCGGCTGGTAGAAGGGTTTGATCGCCTTGTTGGAGATCGCGGCGCGCAGCCTGGTTTCCAGTGCGGCGCGTTCGGTCACCTTGTCCTGCATCGAAGGTTCGAAGACGAAATAGTGGTTCGGTCCGCGTGATTTCGCCTCATACATGGCGAGGTCGGCACGGTGGGCGGCGTCTTCCAGTGGTTCGGCTCCCTCGGCCCAGCGGTCGTAGCCGACGCTGGCGCCGACCTCGACGGCAAAGCCATCGATATGGATCGGCCGGGTGACCGCCTGGATCAGCAGCTTGGCAAAACGCTCCTCGCGCTGCGCCGTCAGGGCGAAGGCGACGACGATGAATTCGTCGCCGCCGAAGCGATAGACGCAATCGGCATTGCCGAGTGCACAGATGCGTCTGGCAACCTCGATCAACAGGACGTCGCCGCCCTTGTGGCCCACGAGATCGTTGACTTTCTTGAAACCGTCGAGGTCGACGGAGAAGAGAGTGACGTTGCGATCCCACTCCTCGATCTCGGCCTCATCGTCCTTGATCGGCCGCGAGAGGATCTTGCGCTCGAAGGCGTAGCGGTTCGGCAGTTTGGTGAGATGGTCGTGGGTTGCGGTCCAATCGGCCTTTGCCTGGGCGGTGGCGCGCAGTTCCGTTTCCTTGCGCAGGTCGGCTATGCGCAGCACCGAATAGATGAAGCTCATGGCGCCGGCGATGCCGAGCGCCAGAACGAGCTTGTCGGCGCCGTACTCGCCGAAACCGGTCATGAAGTAGACAAGGCTGTCGTCAAGCTGCAACAGGGTGCAGAGGAGCCAGAGAGTAATCCCGAACCCGACGATCGAAACACATTGCCTTCCGGCCCTGCTCTGGAAAAATACCGGCACTGCGCCTTCTCCATCTCCACCCTTCGCGGAAGTAGCACGAAAGTCTGAAATGTTCGTTGAAACCAGAAGGCGAATTATCGGAGGCGGCAGCCTCCTGATGTGCCGTCGAGAGACCGTTGGCGCCAGAGGAAAACGCCGAGCGAGCCCTCTTCGTGGTTGGCAGAATGGCAGGTGCGGAAAAAACGAAGGCGAGCGTGCCATGGCATCGCTCGCCCTTTTTCGTGCTTCAGGCGGTGACGATCAGCAGCGGGACGCTGACGATGAGACCGACCAGAACTGTGACTGTGGCGACACGCATCAAACGCAGGCGCCGCGTGCGCTCCCCACTCCAATCATATGTCATTCTTCCATCTCCTTGGGATAAGGAAGTAGTCCCCGCGAAACCGGGTTCAACAGAGATGACGCGATTTGCTTGTGTAAGGCTGGATATGATCAGGACTCGCTAAAGCATCGGTCCGAAAATCGGAATCGATTTTCGGACAGCGCGATGCGAGGATTGAAAGTGTCCGAGCGTCCTTGTGCGTCCGAAAGGACGCACGGCGCTCTAATGCTGGAAGCGCAGAGACCAGCGTCGTCCATTGCTGGTCATGCGAATGACGGCGAGCGGCTCGATGTCGCTCAGCCAGAAAGAGGAGAGCGGCGCCTGAAGCACATGGGCGACCGCCGCCCGGATGACGGCTGCGTGACTGACGGCGATCACATGGCCGCCGAGGGCGGATTCGCTCTCCATCCAGTCGGCGACGCGTGTTCTCAAATCAAGAAGGCTCTCGCCGCCATGCGGGGCCGCTTCCGGATCGCTCATCCAGGCCATGAGGTTCTCAGGCTCTTCCGCCTCTATCGCGGCGATCGATCTGCCGGCCCAGCGGCCATGGTCGCAGTCGCGAAGCGCCGGATCGATCCGGGCTTGGAGGCGGAGCGCGTCAACAGTCTGGCGGGCGCGCAAAGCGGGGCTCGTGGCAACGCGATCGGCGCGGGGCAGGGCGGCCATCCTGTCGGCTTCTTCCGCCGCCTTGCCTTCCAGCGGTTCGTCGAGCGGGAACAGGGCCTTGCGGCTCGCCATCGTCGCGCCGTGGCAGATCCAGGTGAGGCGCGTATTCACGGTCGTTCTGATCTCCCGGAGTGCGGCTGTAGCGGCGCAGGACGGCCCTTGGCCGGCTTGTGAAGTTTCGTTGACAGTCTCTTCGGCGTGCAGATATAACCGTGCTGTTGCGGGTTTGGAAGCCGGTGGAAATCCGGCGCGGTCGCGCCACTGTGACCAGCGTGTCGAAAGCTCTTCGCGCTGGAAGTCAGACCCTACTGCACAAGCACTCTTTCGACTGAACGCGTCATTCCCGGAGGAATACATGTCTGACACCACTTTTGCGCCCGTCGCGGCACCGGCGCCGATCCCCCTGGGAGAGATCCTGCCATGGGCGATCTTCGGTGGCCTGCTGATGCTCATCGTTCTCTATTTTGTCGGCACCGAGGAAGGCGCGATGGCGCTGTTCAACGGGATGTATGTGCACGAATTCGTGCATGACGGCCGTCATCTCCTCGGCTTTCCCTGCCACTAAAGCGCGTCGCGATCTTTCAGATTCGCGCCTCACTTTAGGTCTTTGTTTTCGCATGTCGTTATCGCAAAATCGCTGCACACTTTTGCGCGACATGCTTTAGGGGAGTTCCTGACATGGTTGGAAATCTTCTGCTTCGCGGCATGCTCGCGGGCCTGATTGCTGGCATCCTCGTTTTCGCTTTTGCGCATATCTTCGGCGAGCCGCTGGTCGATGCGGCGATCGCCTTCGAGGAGGCGAGTGCCCAGGCGGCCGGTGAAGCTGCCGAACCTGAAATCGTCAGCCGCGCCACGCAGGCCGGTCTCGGCCTTTTCACCGGCGTCATGGCCTACAGCGTTGCCGTTGGCGGGCTCTTCGCTCTCGCCTTCGCTTTCGTGCACGGCCGTTTCAGCAGCCTTTCGGCGCGCGGCACCTCGGCCGTCATCGCCATTGCCGCCTTCGTGGCGATCGTCCTCGTTCCCGGTATCAAGTATCCGGCCAACCCGCCGGCGGTCGGCAATCCCGATACGATCGGCGTCAGGACCGAACTGTTCTTCCTGATGATCGTCGTCTCGCTCGCCGCGCTGATTGCCGCGGTGGCGCTGTCGCGCCGCCTCGCGGAGCGTTTCGGTCTCTGGAATGGCGCGATCATCGCCGGCATCGCTTATCTCGTCTTCATCGGCGTCGTGCTCTATCTGCTGCCGCCGATCAACGAGCTGCCGGAGAACTTCTCGGCGATGGTCCTCTGGCGGTTCCGCACGACTTCGCTCGGCATGCATGTGATCCTCTGGACAACCTTGGGCCTTACCTTCGGAGTGCTGGCGGAAAAGCGGCTTGCCGTTAAGGACGGTCAACGCGGCCGGCCGGCAACGGCATTTCACTGAACGCATCGAAGGGCGCCGCTTGCCGGCGCCCTGAACTTTTCGGGCGGCCATGACAAGCAGCAGAACCATACCACTCGTGTCGACGGCGTTAGCCACCGCCGTCTTTTTTTGTGTGGTTGCTGGAAGCGCTCTTGCCCATAGCCCTAGCGGCGGCGGCAGCCATACCGGACTGGATATTCCGGAAATTTCCCATGGCGAGATGGCGGTGATTGCAGACTATCGCAGTGGGATCATCGATCTTGCTTCCCGTGCAGTCGATACCAACGAGCCGTTCCGCCGCGTCCTGAACTATGCCGAGATCCAGTATTCCTATTGTCTCTGGGGCCGGGTGCCGGGCAGCGTGACGGACGAGGAAAGCCCGTTCAACGAATGCGCCCATGCCTATCTCGCGGCGGCCAAGGCGGTCTTGCTGTCGATGCGCGAGATGCCGCAAGAGAGGGCTGCCGCGAATGAAATCATTTCCGCCGTCGACGCCGACATGACGCGGCGCGGCCTTGCGCTCGTCACCTGCCGGTTCAGCGGCGAGGCCTTCAACACCGCCGATGTCATCAAGCCACACTGGGGCAAGGTGCCACTTCATCCAGCCAGCATGGCGTCGCTGACCGGGCTCGCTGCATTGTTCGGCCTTGGTTTTTTTGGGCTTCGCCACTTCCTGCGGCCGAAGGCTCAATCGTCGGAATAGCGCTGCTCGCGCCATGGATCGCCGTAGATATGGTAGCCGTTCTTTTCCCAGAAGCCGGCTTCGTCGTCGGGCATCAGCTCGATGCGGCGCAGCCATTTGGCGCTCTTCCAGAAATAGAGATGCGGCACGACCAGGCGCATCGGGCCGCCGTGTTCCGGCGTCAGCGGCAGGCCTTCCCAGGCGGTGGCAAGGATCGCATCCTCGGCGGCGAAATCGGCGAGCGGCAGGTTGGTGGTATAGCCGTCATAACTCGTCAGCATGACGTAACCAGCTTCGGGTTTCGGCATGGCGAGGTCGAGAAGATCGCGCGTCGAAACGCCCTTCCATTTGTTGTCGTAGCGCGACCATGTGGTGACGCAGTGAATATCGCTCATCCTGGTGCTCTGCTCGATCGCCTGGAAGGCGGCCCAGGTGAGGGTGAGCGGTGTTTCGACGAGGCCGCGCACGTCGAGCCGCCAAGTCTCTGTGGAGACAACAGGCTGCTGGCCGAGATCGAGCACCGGCCAGTTTTTGACGAGGTGCTGGCCGGGCGGCAAACGCTCGGTTTCAGGTCGGCTGATGCGGCCGGTCAGGAACTTGCCCTCGGCCGCCCAGCGACGCTTGGATGTGGTGAGCTTGCTGTCGGCGGGGGTCTGATCGTCGCTCATGATGGGCTTCCTTGCGATGCAGCAATAGGATATCCGCGCTCGTTAAGTGTCAAGTTTCGGCAGGCCCTTGGAAAACCTTGCCGGGGTTATTAGAGCGTCCTTTGTACGTCCTTTCGGACGCACAAAGGACGCTCTAGCATTTTGAATCTACGCGTCGTGCTTTCTGAAAATCGATTCCGATTTTCGGGCCGATGCGCTAGACTTGCCGTTGTTGGGTATGCCTTGCTGGGGAGTGGAGGCAGAAAGGGGAGGAGCCGGATCTGTCTTCGAGATATCGTGCGATAGCGGCGTTGCTCATGGTGCCGCTGATCATCTTCGCCTTCTTCACCTATGGAAGCGCGATTGCGACACGCGCTTATATGGGGGAAGCCTCGGCGCAGGCAGGAACGGCGCTGCGCCTTGCCGTGTCGGCGCTCAGCGGCCACCTCAACCGCTACGAGGCGCTGCCGGCGCTGATTGCCGATCACGACGACATCAAGGAACTGGTGAGCGCGCCTGAGGATGCGGCGCTACGCGATGCCGCCAATCTCTATCTCAAGGAGATCAACGGGCTGCTGAAATCCTCCGACATCTATGTGGTCAAACCGGATGGCGAGACGATCGCGGCGAGCAATTACGACGGACCGGGAAGCTTCGTCGGACAGAATTTCAGCTACCGGCCCTATTTTCAGGATGCGATCGCAGGCCGGCAGGCAAGGTTCTACGCGCTCGGCACCACCTCGCTGAAGCGCGGCTATTATTTTGCCGCGCCGATCCGGACCGGCGCGGATATTCGGGGCGTCATCGTTTTCAAAGTCGATATCGACATGATCGAATCCTCCTGGGGCGGCGGCGAATACAAGATCTTCGTCTCCGATCCGGAGGGCATCATCTTCATGTCCGGCAGCCCCGAATGGCTCTATGGCGCCATCCTGCCGCTGACGGCCGATCGCATCGCACGCACCGAAGCGTCGCGGCGGTATGCCAATGCCAGGCTGACGGCGTTGCCGGTGACGCGTCAGCGCTTAGAGCCGCATGAGTTGATGACGCTCGCCGGCGAGCGCGGCTCGAGCGAATATCTGGTGCTCTCGCATTACATGCCGGCCGAGGACTGGACCGTGAACGTGCTGATGGAGACGAGTTCCATCCGCGCCCAGGCGCGCACCGCGCTTGCGGCGGTCTTTCTCATCCTCTGCATTGCCGGGCTCGCAGTCGCGGTCATTCGCCAGCGGCGGGCGCGGCTTGCCGAGCGCATGCAGATGCAGGCCGACGCCCGCAACGAGCTGGAGCGGCGCGTCGAGGAACGCACAGCCGATCTTGCCCGCGTCAACAGCCGCATTGAAGAAGAGATCGCCGAGCGGCGCCTGACCGAGCAACAGCTCCGCCAGACACAGGCCGATCTGATCCAGGCCGGAAAGCTCGCCGGCCTCGGACAGATGTCGGCCGCTCTTTCGCACGAGTTCAACCAGCCGCTCGCCGCGGCGAAGACCTATACGGACAGCGCCTCCGTGCTCATCGATCGGGGCCGGACGGAGGAGGCGCGGGACAATATCCGGCGTATCGGCGGGCTCATCGACCGCATGGCGGCGATCAGCCGGCACCTGCGCAACTTCGCCCGCAAACCGAACGAGAAGCTCGGCTCGGTTTCTCTCGACGAAGCGATGCATGACACGCTCGAGATCATCGCCTGGCGGCTAAAGGCGGCGGATGCCGAACTCCTGCTCGATCTAGGCCCACGTCCGCCCGTCGTGCGCGCCGGTTCGGTGCGTCTGCAACAGGTGCTGGTGAACGTGATCTCGAATGCGGCCGATGCGGTGGAAGGGCTGGACGACAGGCGTATCGAGGTTTCGGCCTTCGAGGAGGCCGGCAAAGTGGTGCTGACGGTGCGGGATCACGGGCCGGGCGTGCCGGCGGCGATTGCCCAGCGTATCTTCGATCCCTTCTTCACGACGAAGGGCGTCGGCAAGGGGCTCGGCCTCGGGCTTTCGATCTCCTACAACATCATCAAGGATTTTGGCGGCAGCCTTGAGGCGGCCAATCATCCCGAAGGGGGCGCGGTGTTCCGCATCGAGCTGCAGTCGGCGGCAGGGCTGATGCCGGAGGCGGCGGAATGAACGATGCGAAGATCCTGCTGGTTGACGACGAGGAGGAATTGCGCCGCTCGACGGCGCAGGCGTTGGAGCTCTCCGGCTTCAGCGTCGAGACCTTTTCGAACGGCGACCACGTGCTGGAGCTGATCGGCTACAGCTTTCCCGGTGTCGTCGTCAGCGACATCCGCATGCCCGGCATGGACGGCATGACGCTGATGCAGAAGATCCGCGAGCTCGATCCAGAGGTACCGGTCATTCTTGTCACCGGCCACGGCGACGTGCAGCTCGCGGTGAAGGCGATGCGCGAAGGCGCCTATGATTTCATCGAGAAGCCGTTCACGCCCGAAATGCTTGCCGGCGTCATCCGCCGGGCGATGGAGCGGCGCGGCCTCGTGCTCGAAAACCGGCTGCTGAAAGCGGTCGCCGGCAAACGCGACGATATCGAGGCGCGGCTGCCGGGGCGCACGCAGGTGATGGTGGATTTGCGCTACCGTATCCGGGCGATCGGGGCGAGCGATGCCGATACGCTTATCGTCGGCGAAACGGGAGCCGGCAAGGAAGTGGTGGCCCGGGCGCTCCACGATATCAGCGCCCGGGCAAGCCGGCCGTTCATCGCGATCAATTGCGCCGCACTGCCGGCAAACCTGATCGAGAGCGAACTCTTCGGCCATGAGGTGGGGGCCTTTCCGGGCGCGGTGAGGCCGCGCTACGGAAAATTCGAACACGGGCGCGGCGGCACGATCCTGCTCGACGAGATCGGCTCCATGCCCTTCGACCTGCAGGCCAAGTTCCTGCGGGTACTGCAGGAGCGGGTGATCTCGCGGCTCGGATCGAACGAAGTGGTGGCGCTCGACGTGCGGTTCATCGCCACAAGCAAGGTCGATCTGGAGGCGGAGGTGGCAGCCGGGCGCTTCCGCGCCGACCTCTTCTATCGGCTGAACGTTGCGACGCTGCACGTGCCGTCGCTGTCGCAGCGGCGGGCGGACGTTCCGCTGCTTTTCCTGCAACTGGTGCGGGAGGCGGCGGCCCGCTACGGCCGCGACGAGATGCCCGTGCCGCCGGAGGTGATCTCCGACATTGCCCAACGCGACTGGCCCGGCAATGTGCGTGAATTGAGGAACGCCGCCGACCGGCTGGTCCTCGGTCTCGACAATGGCGGGCGGCAGGCCGAGGAGGCGACGGGGCTTGCGGAACGCGTCGCTGAATTCGAGCGAGGGGTGATTGCAACCGCGCTGGTGGCGCATGGCGGCAGCCTCAAGGCGGTCTATGAGTCACTCGGCATTTCCCGCAAGACCCTCTATGAAAAGATGCAGAAATACGGTCTCGACAAGCGGATGATGATTATCGAAAGCTGACTGCTTTCGGAAAATGCCTGTTTTCCGAGTGACGATTCCGGCTGTGGCCGCGCACTCTTTCCAATCTCAAGTCGATTGTCCTCCGGTGCGATGGGTGGATTTCCACCCATCGCACCGGCCGTTTGTTTCCGAATCGACCCATGCTGCATTGCACTTTTGCAAAATCGCCTTTCGAAAGCGGCTGCAATGATTGCAGGTCGATTTTTCCCGGCGGCAAATAGGCCATCCCAACCGGCGCGGAGGATGTGTCGGCGGGCTTGCTTGTTTCATCAGGGAGGAAACGATGAAAATACTGAAGGCCATGCTCGGCCTGACCGCGGCTGCCGCGGTCTCTCTTCTCGCCGGCGTCGCTTCGGCGCAGACCTATCCCGAGCGCACCATTACCATGGTCGTGCCGTTTGCGGCCGGCGGCCCGACCGACACCGTGGCGCGCCTGGTCGCAGAATCCATGTCGAAGGATCTCGGCCAGCAGATCGTCGTCGAAAATGTCGGCGGCGCCGGCGGCACGCTCGGCGCCGGCCGCGTGGCAAATGCCGATCCCGACGGTTACACCATTCTGCTGCACCATATCGGCATGGCGACCAGCGCCACGCTCTACCGCAAGCTCGCCTACGACACGCTCGGCGCTTTCGATTATGTCGGCCTCGTCACCGAAGTGCCGATGACGATCGTTGCACGCAAGGACATGGAGCCGACCGACCTCAAGGGGCTGATCGACTATATCAAGGCCAACAAGGACAAGGTGACGGTCGCCAATGCCGGCATCGGTGCGGCTTCGCATCTCTGCGGCATGATGTTCATGAGCGCCATCCAGACACCGCTGACGACCGTGCCCTACAAGGGTACCGGCCCTGCCATGACCGACCTGCTCGGCGGCCAGGTCGACGTCATGTGCGACCAGACGACCAACACGACCAAGCAGATCCAGGGCGGCACGATCAAGGCTTATGCCGTAACCTCGCCCAAGCGCCTCGACGTGATGAAGGACATTCCGACGGCCGTCGAAGCCGGCCTGCCGGGTTTTGAAGTCGGCATCTGGCATGGCATCTATACGCCGAAGGGCACGCCGGCCGAGATCAACGAGCGTCTGTCGAAATCGCTGCAGGTGGCGCTGAAGGATCCGAATGTCGGCGCCCGCTTTGCCGAGCTCGGCACCGCACCATCCTCAGACGCCGATGCGACGCCGGCCGCACTGAAAGCCAAGCTCGAAAGCGAGATCGCCCGTTGGAAAACGGTGATCGAGGCCGCTGGCGAATATGCCGACTAAGGCTTGTCCTCGTCCGGGCATGCCGGACGAGCCCCTCATCCTAACCTACTGGGGTCGAGCCACTTGTCTGGACCCGTCCTCCGGACCCCCGTTTACGGGGAGAGGGTGGCGGCAGGCGGATGAGGGGCTAGCTCCTTTGCCGCGGCGTGACGTGAACCATCTCCAACCCCAGGAGACACCATGAAATCCATCAGTTTCGATACCACCAATGCGATCTGCGGCGCGCTTTTCGTCGCCTCCGGGGCTTTCTTCGCCATCCAGTCGCTGGGGCTCGACCTCGGCACGACGGTGCGTATGGGGCCAGGCTATTTTCCGTTGCTGCTTGCCGGTGTGCTCGTGCTTCTCGGTGCGATCATCTTCATTCAGGCCCTTCGGGTCGAGGGCGAGCCGATCGACCCGTTTGCCTGGCGCGGCATGCTCTTCATCCTGCCGGCGCCAGTCTTTTTCGGGCTGACCGTGCGCGGGCTCGGCTTCGCACCGTCCTTGTTCCTCACCGCCTTCATCGCCTGTTTCGCATCGCAAAAGATGAACCTGTTCTTTGCGATCGTGCTGTCGTTGCTGCTGACGATCTTTTCGGTCGCGGTGTTCAGCTACGGGCTCGGCTTGCCGTTCGAGCGTTTCGGCCCCTGGGTCCGGTTCTAGGAGGCGATGATGGATCTTTTCAGCAATCTCGCGCTCGGCTTTGCGACAGCCGGCACTCCGGAAAACCTGTTCTTCTGCCTGATCGGCGTGCTGCTCGGCACGCTGATCGGCGTGCTGCCCGGCATCGGCGCCACGGCGACGATCGCCATGCTCTTGCCGATCACCTTCCAGCTCGAGCCGGTTTCGTCGCTCATCATGCTCGCCGGCATCTATTACGGCGCGCAGTATGGTGGCTCGACGACGGCGATCCTCATCAACATGCCGGGCGAATCTTCCTCGGCCGTCACCGCGATCGACGGTTACCAGATGGCGCGCAAAGGCCGGGCCGGCGCAGCGCTTGCGATCGCCGCGCTCGGCTCGTTCTTCGCTGGCACCGTGTCGACCTTTCTCGTCGCGATCTTCGCGCCGCCGCTCACCGCAATCGCGCTGCAATTCGGCTCGGCGGAATATTTCTCGCTGATGATCGTCGGCCTCGTCTCCTCGATCGCACTGGCGCATGGTTCCGTTGTCAAGGCCTTAGCGATGGTGGCGCTCGGGCTGCTGCTCGGCCTTGTCGGCACCGACATCTATACCGGCACGCCGCGCTTCACGCTCGGCATCCGTGAATATGCAGACGGGCTGAATTTCGTGGCGCTCGCCGTCGGCGTTTTCGGGGTGGCGGAAATCCTGCGCAACCTCGAGGGCGAATCGACACGCACGGTGCTGATGGCCAAGGTGTCCGGCCTGCTGCCGTCGCGCCAGGAATTCAAGGAGATGATCGCACCGGTCATTCGCGGCACGGCGATCGGTTCGGCGCTCGGCATCCTGCCGGGCGGTGGCGCCATCCTTGCCTCCTTCGCCTCCTATACGGTGGAAAAGCGGATGTCGAAGACGCCGGAGGAATTCGGCAAGGGTGCGGTTGCCGGCGTCGCAGGGCCGGAATCGGCAAACAATGCCGGTGCGCAGACCTCGTTCATTCCGCTGCTCACGCTCGGCATTCCTGCCAATCCCGTCATGGCGCTGATGATCGGCGCGATGATCATTCAGGGCATCGTGCCGGGTCCGAATGTCGCCACCGAGCAGCCGGCGCTGTTCTGGGGCATCATCGCCTCGATGTGGATCGGCAACCTGATGCTGGTCATCCTCAACCTGCCGCTGATCGGGCTCTGGGTGAAATTGTTGACCGTGCCTTACTACGTGCTCTTCCCGGTCATCATGGCTTTCTGCTCGATCGGGGTCTACAGCGTTAATGCCAACGTCTACGACCTCTATGCCGTCGCCTTCTTCGGGCTCATCGGCTATGTGCTGGCCAAGCTTCGCTGCGAGCCGGCGCCGCTTCTGCTCGGCTTCGTGCTCGGGCCGCTGCTCGAGGAGAACCTGCGGCGGGCCATGATCCTCTCGCGCGGCGATCCGACGACTTTCGTCACGCGGCCGATCAGCGCCATTCTTCTGGCCATTGCGGTTGCCGTCCTCATCGTCGTCTTCCTGCCGAGCGTCAAGAAGAAGCGCGAGGAGGTGTTCGTCGAAGAGGCGTAAGGGTTGAACTCGCGCCTTGTTTGATGAACAACGGATGATCTGAGGCGGGCGCCGGTTGGGTGCCCGTTTCGCATGACAGGATATCCAGGCCCCAGGAGCATCGCCCGATGAGCATTCCCGCCCGGATCGAGGACGATCTGCCGTTTCTCATGGCCTTGCGCCGCGACCTGCACGCCCATCCCGAACTTGGTTTCGAGGAAGAGCGCACCGCCGGCATCGTCGCGAGGCTTCTCGATGATGCCGGTATCACCGTGCATCGCGGCCTCGGCGGCACCGGCGTGGTCGGTACGTTGCAGGTCGGGAGGGGCGCGCGCAGGATCGGGCTACGCGCCGATATGGATGCGCTCGCCATGCCCGAGCTGGTGGAGCGGCCTTATAAATCGACCATACCCGGCAAGATGCACGCCTGTGGGCACGATGGACATACGGCGATGCTTCTTGGCGCCGCGCGGCATCTGGCGGTGACTCGGAATTTTTCCGGCACGGTGCATTTCATCTTCCAACCCGCCGAAGAGGGGCGGGGCGGAGCCAGGCGCATGGTCGAGGAGGGGCTGTTTCGGCTTTTTCCTTGCGATGCCGTTTATGGATTGCACAATATGCCAGGACTTGCGGTCGATGAGATCGCCGTGGTCGAGGGGCCGCAGCTTGCCTCCTCCGATAGCTGGCGCACGACCTTTCGTGGGACCGGCACACACGGCGCCAAGCCACATCTCGGCCGCGATTCGATCACGGCCGCCGGCACTTTCCTGTCGTCGCTGCAGACGATCGTCGGACGGGTGGTCGATCCGCTGCAGCCGGCCGTCGTCAGCGCCTGCTCCTTGCAGGCAGGTGACCCGAAGGCGCTGAACGTCATTCCGGATATGGTCGAGATCGGCGGAACGGCGCGAGCTTATTCGCCCGAGGTGCGCGATCAATTGGAGACCGAGATCGGCCGATTGGCGCATGGCACTGCTTCTATGTACGGCATATCAGTCGACTATGCATTCGAGCGGCGGATTCCGCCTGTCATCAATGATCCGGATGCGACCGCGCGGGCGCTCGCAGCGGCCCGATCGGCGTTCGGCGGAAAGGTGCTGACAAGCTTTCCGCCGTCGACGGCGGGCGACGATTTCGCTTTCTTCGCGCAGAATGCGCCGGGTTGTTACGTCTGGCTCGGCAATGGGCCGGCGGTGGACGGGGCGTTGCATCACAATACGGCTTATGATTTCAACGATGGGGCGCTTGGATACGGGGCGGCTTATTGGGTGGCGCTGGTGGAGCGGGAGTTGAAGGCATAACTGGTGTTTGGGCTACAGCAGCACTCCTTCACATTATGATCTGTGCGTCTTGACTTACCAATCTTCCAGCACCGGACTCTCCATCACTTTCCCCGTCACCACATCGGCAATCCCGCGGTCCGTCTGGTGCGGGCCGGCATTGCAGGCGAGAGTGGCGCCGAAGCAGGCCTTGAAGACCCGATAGGGCGGTTTCCAGTCGACGATCTTGTCCATGGCCTTGCGGATATCGGTAAAGGCCAGGGCTGTGTCCTCAAGCGCTGCATCCGTCACCAGGCCGGAGAGTGGCAGCGGCAGGAGCGCTTCGATCCGGCCGTCTTTGGCGACCGCCATGCCGCCGCCGGCTGATATGACGGCGTTGGCGGCGAGCATCATGTCGCGCGCATTGCCGCCGAAGACGGTGAGGTTGTGGCTGTCATGCGAGACGGTGGTGCAGAAGGCGCCGCGCCATTCGCCCCAGCCGGTGAGGAAACCGACGCGTGGGGTGCCGTCGGCCTTGCCGTGACGATGGGCGACGGCGATCATGGCGCTGCCGGCCGGCGGCACGACGAAACCATCCCGCACCTCGGTTTCGACCTCGCCCCATTGCGTGAAGCGTGGCCGGTCGATGGTGGCGACACGGACACGCTCGCCCGTCGCCGGAATGCGGAAATCATCCTCGGTCAGCGGCGGCAGCTTCACCGAATTGACGAGCGGCGCCGTATCAATCTGCTGGACGGCACGCTGCATGCGGCCGTTGTGAGCGACGACGCGGCCGCCTGATACGACCAGCCGCGCCCGGAAATCCGTAAGGTCCTCGAAGAGCACGATGTCGGCCCGGCGGCCCGCGGCGACAAGGCCGAGATCGGGACGCTTCAGACGCTGTGCGGCGTTGAAGGTCGCGGCCCGGATCGCCCAGTCCGGCTTCATGCCGTAGCGCACCAGGCGCCTGACGACGTCGTCGAGGCCGCCGCCTTCCTGAAGCTCATCGGGAAAAACGTCGTCGGTGCAGAGCGTCACGGTCGGGGGCAGGTGGCCGAGACCGTTCAGAACCTCGACGAATTCCCGCAACAGATGATCGTGAGAGCCGCGCAGCTCGATTGTCAGGCCGGCGGAAAGCTTGGAGAGGAGATCGGCGCCGGAGGTGAGTTCATGGTCGGAGGTGATGCCCGATGCCATGAAAGCGTTGAGATCGGCGCCTTCGAGGCCGCGTGCGTGGCCGCAGACAAGCTTGCCGGCGGCAAGGCCGGCATTGACGATATCAGTCATGCGTGGATCGCCGTCGATGACGCCGCGCATATTCATGACCTCGGCGACGCCGCCGACTGTCGAGGAGCGCAGCATTTCGGCGACGACGGTGGCATCGAAATCGGCGCCGGCAAGTTCCAGGCCCGGCGCAGACGGCACGCAGGAGGGGGCGAGCAGGATCATGCGCAGCGGCAGGGAACGCGCGGCCTCGATCGCCCAGCGCACGCCGTCGAGACCATGGACGTTGCCGAATTCATGCGGATCCCAGACGATTGATGTGACGCCGCGCGGCAAAACGGCGCTAGCATATTCGGCCGGTGTCACCATCGAACTTTCGACATGCATGTGCGTGTCGATCAGGCCGGGCGTCAGGATGCTGCCCGTCGCATCGATGATCTCGGCGGCATCCGTTCGGCTTGCCGGCGCATGGACACTGGCGATCAGCGCACCGACAAGGCCGATATCGGTCTCGCGGATCAGGCCCGTCACCGCATCGAGCAACCGGCCGCCGGTGATCAGCACGTCGAAGGGGGCATCGCCGCGCGCAGCAGTAACGGCGCGGGCGCGCAAAGCGGGATCATTGAGGTCGGCGGGTTCCTGGCGAGGGCTGGCGTTCATTTGCGGGCCTCGTTGACCAGGGCAGCGAGAATGATGACACGGGCCATGTCAGCATCGATGTCGGCGGCGAATTGGGCATTGAAACTCGCATGTGTGGCGCGGGTCTCGACAACGGTGCGGCCACGGGTGAGGGCGCCCTGCAGCTCGACGTCGATGCGCGCGGGACGGAAGCTGACGATATCGGGGGCGACAAAGGCGACGGCGGCGGAGGGATCGTAGATCGCCATGGCGGGGCGGCCGCGGCTGGTGGCGATGCGGATATAGCCTGAGAACATATCCGCGATCAGCTCGGCATTGGCGCCGCCGGCATTGCGCACCGGCTCGGCATCCTCGGGCCTTGCCAGCACCTTGCGGCAGAGATCGAGATCGACCATGCGCAGCGGCAGGCCGTGGGCAATGACGATCGAAAGCGCTTCCGGGTCGGCAAGTGCGTTGAACTCGGCGGAGGCCGTATGGTTGCCTGATGTGACGCCGCCGCCCATCCAGACGAGTTCGGTGATGCGGGCGGCAAGATCAGGCCGGGCGAGCGCCACGGCAGCGATGTTGGTGAGCGGGCCGAGCGCCAGGATGCGGTGCTGGCCCTGGCGTTCCAGCCAGCGGCAGAGCCCTGTGAAGGCATCGCTTTCGGCAAGGGCGGGTGCCTGCGGCAGGCTCTTGCCTGATGTCGGGATGCCGGTTTCCCCAAGGATCGCCTGAGCGGTCTCAAGCTTGCCGAGAACGGGCATGGCGCGACCGGTGTGGATGGGGAAGTTCCAGCCGAAGGCGCTGGCGGCGCCGGCGGCATTCATTCTTACCTGCGGCAGCGGCGTATTGCCGAAGACCAGCGATAGGCCGTCGATCTCGAATTCCGACTGTCCCACCACCAGAATGGCGGCGATGTCGTCGAAGCCCATGTCCGTGTCGATCCAGACGCCCATGATTTCATCCGAACCGTTTGAGACTTGCCGTGTCGGCAACTGGTAGATCGCAGGCGAGCGCGCCGTGTGGCGGCAGGCCTACATCGATCTCGGTCTCGATTGGGCCGGGCATGGTATCGAGCAGGAGTACTGCCGAGGCAATGGGAGCTTTTTTCATCTTACACGTTCCCCATCTCTCAGGTTTTCGGCTCTGAGGTTTCTGGTGCCGGCTTCGCAGGCCCGGATGATTGGCGGACGATCAACTGCATGGCAACGCGTTCGATCTCCGCGGTAACGAGCATGCCCTCCCGGATGCGGTTTGCTCTTATCGTAGCGACCAGCGCCGACACGGCAATCCCGGCAATCCTATCCATGTCCATCCGCACCGTCGTCAGCGACGGCGTGACAACAGGCGACCAGATGAGGTCGTCGAAGCCGGTGACGCTGACATCGGCGGGAACGTTGACGCCGGCCTGCTGTAACTCCGTCAGCGCGCGTAGCGCCTGCAAATCGGAAAGGGCTGCGAAAGCGGTGAATCCCTGCCTGGCCTTTTCGGCAAGGCCGAGCGGGCAGCCCCTGCCGCCATCCTGCTCGAGCCTATCGATCCATAGTGTTTCGGAATGCATGCCCGGGCGCATGCCGGCGCGGATGCCGCCGACGCGGTCGTTCTGAACGCTGGATTCCTGATTGTTGCCGATGATGAGGATGTGGCGATGGCCGAGATCCGCGAGGTGGTCGGCGATTTCGCGGCCGCCCTGCCAATGATCGGCGGAAACGGTGTTGCCCGGCGTCGAGGGAGTGTCGATGATGGCGACCGGACAGGTGGTGGACGAGATGCGGGTGGCGCGGCGGGGAATGACGATCATGCCATCGACGCCACGCTCGACCAGACGGTCGATCGCTTCGGTCTGGGTGGCGATATCGCCGCGGGAATCCGCGATCAGCACGCCGTAACCCGCAGCCGAGGCGGCGAATTCGATCGCCTGAGCGATCTTCGGGAACAGCGGATTGGCGATATCGGGTAGCACCAGGCCGAGAACGCCGCTGCGGCCGGTCCTGAGCGCCCTGCCGGCCTGGCTTGGGACATAGCCGAGCTCGGCTGCATGTTCACGGATTCTTTCGATCAATTGGCCGGAGACCCGGCCCTTGCCGGAGAGCGCATTGGAGACCGTGGCGACGGAGACGCCGAGCGACGTCGCTATCCTGCTGAGATTTGGTCCCGAACGCGATGGAGCCATAATCGACGGCGCTCTGATTAATCGTTTAATCAAAGGCTTACCTCAGCTATCTCAGCTTGTCGAATCCAAATTCGTCCTGTGTGTAATTAGCTGGAGGAGAGTTCGGCGGCAACGAAAAAGCCCCGCGAGACGATCGCGGGGCTCTGCCTTTTCAGAAGGGCCAAACGCCGATCAGCTCTTGGCGGGCTTCACCGCTGCTGTGGTATTGGGTGCGGTGGTCTTGCCGCCGGGCGCATAGCCGCCGCCGACTGCGATGTTCAGCGAGACGTAGTCCTTGGCCATCTGTTGGACGGACTGGGCAAGGCTTGCCTGAGCCAGCGAAACCTGGCGCTGCGCGTCGAGAACGTCGAGCAGTGAAGAGGCGCCGTCCTTGTAGGATGCTGTGGAAAGCTCGAGCGTTTCCTGGGTGGTCTTGACCTGGGCCTGAAGTGCGGCGACCGTACGGGCGTCGCGCCGGACAGCCGCAAGCGCGTTCTCGACCTGTTCGACGGCGGTCAGCACCGTCGACTTCCAGTTGAGGTAGGCCGTAGCGGCATCGGACTGGGCCGACTTGACGTTGGCGCGCAGGCGGCCGCCATCGAAGATCGGCAGGTTGAGGGTCGGACCGAAGGACCAGGGGGTCAGGCCACCGTGGACGCCGCGCTGGTTGATGTAGGATGGCGAGATCGAGCCGCTGAGCGATATGCTCGGATAGAGCTGGGCCTGGGCAACACCGATATTGGCCGTTGCGGCGGCGAGATCACGCTCGGCGACGCGAATGTCGGGACGGTTGCGGATCAGATCGGCCGGGATGCCGGAGTTGATGCCGCCGCGGAATACCGGCTGACCGGCGCCCCTCAGCAGTTCGTCGACGAGGGCCGAGGCCGGCAGGCCGAGCAGCGTGGCGATGTGATGGGCTGATATGCGGATGTTGGTTTCAAGGCCCGGAATTTCGGCGAGCGTGGACTGTACGAGGCCTTCGGCCTGAACGACGTCGAGACGCGAGGCGGCGCCGGCTTCAAGCTGGAACTTGGTCAGTTCGTAGGTTTCCTGACGAGACTTCAGGTTGGCCTTCGAAAGCGCCAGGCGCTGCTGATAGTAGCGAACGTCGATATAGCTCGAGACCAGGTCCTGGACGAGGGTCAGCTTGGCGACATCAGCCGATGCGTAAGCGGAATCGAGCGAAGCGAGCGCGCTTTCGGTGCTGCGCTTGTAGAGGCCAAAGAGATCGAGCAGCCAGCTCAGCTGGACGTCGCCGGCGCTGGTGTTGCGCGTGTCGAGTTGCGTGCGCAGTTCGCCCTTCTGACCGCTGATCGTGTGCGACGCGCCAACCGTCAGGTTCGGCAGGCCGCCGGCTCCGGCGGTGGTGACGGCGGCGGAGGCCGCATTGATGCGTTCGATCGCCTGCTGGACTGTCAGGTTCTGCTCAAGGCCCGCGTTGACGTAGCCGTTCAGCCTCGAATCGTTGAAGGCGGTCCACCAGGCTGCGGTAGCAACATCACCATCACTCTTCGTTCCGCCTTCTCCGAATTTGGCGGGCAGCGGCATTTCAGGAGGAACATGATCCGGGCCAACAACGCAGCCCGACAACAATAACAATAATGCCGGGGTGGCAAAACGAAGAGATACCATTCATTTCATCCTGTACTCGAGCAAGTCAATTCTTGTCCGAAGCTTCATGCTTCACTAACGCGCGCCGCGCCTCGTTACCAAAAACACACACCGAAGCAGTCGGGCGCAATGTAGCAATCGGAACAGCATTATCACAGTGCATTTATATCACACTCCTGCCGCATTTTTGCCGCGTGTGGCAAAGATGCGTCGGATGACGACGAAAAAGGACGGTACGAAGAAAATTCCGAGCATCGTCGCCGCCAGCATGCCGCCGAGAACGCCGATGCCGATGGCGTTCTGTGCCGCCGAGCCAGCGCCAGTCGCGATCGCCAGCGGCACGACGCCGAGAATGAAGGCAAGTGAGGTCATGATGATCGGCCGCAGGCGCAATCTTGCCGCCTCCAGCGTGGCTTCGTAGAGCCCCATGCCGCTTTCCATACGGTCCTTGGCGAATTCGACGATCAGAATCGCGTTCTTCGCCGCCAGCCCTATGGTGGTGAGCAGGCCGACCTTGAAATAGACGTCGTTTGCCTGGCCGAAAAGCGTTGCCGCCGCCAGTGCCCCGAGAATGCCGACGGGTACCGCCATGATCACCGAGAAGGGGATCGACCAGCTTTCGTAAAGTGCCGCCAGGCAGAGGAAGACGACGAGAACCGAGATCGCGTAGAGCATCGGCGCCTGCGAACCGGAAAGGCGCTCCTGATAGGAGATGCCCTGCCAGGCGACCGTATAACCGCCGCCGAGCTGTTCGGTCAGCGCTTCCATTTCGTTCATCGCATCGCCGGAGGAGACACCGGGTGCGGAAGCGCCGTCGAGCGGAATGGCGCTAACGGCGTTGAAGCGGGCAAGCGATGGCGCGCCTTTCACCCACTCCGTCTTGGTAAAGGCGGAGAAGGGTACCATTTCACCGGCAGTGTTGCGCGCGTACCAATGGTCGAGATCATCCGGCTGCATGCGGAAGGGCGCATCGCCCTGAACATAGACCGGCTTGATCTCGCCGTTCAGCGTGAAGTCGTTGACGTCGCGGCCGGTGAAGATGATCGACAGCATCGAGTTGACCGAGGCGATGTCGACGCCCATAGCGCCGATCTTCTCCTGATCGAGCACGATGCGCATCTGCGGCTCGACTTCCTTGTTGCTGCTGCGCAGCGCCACGATCTTGCCCGAGGTGTTGCCCATCTGGATCAGCCGCTTGGAGGCGGCCGTCAGGGCGTCGTTGCCGTGGCCGCCGGTGTCGACGAGATACATGGAGAAGCCGCTCGATACGCCGAGACCCTGAATCGCCGGGGGCAGGAGCGCGAAGACCTGCGCCTCGCGGATGGCAAAGAAGCTGCGCAACGCGCGGTTGACGACCGACTGGGCGCTCAGCGTCGGATCGGTGCGCTGTGCGAAATCCTTGAGCTTGGTGAAGACGATGGCGCTGTTCTGGCCGGAACCGTTGAAGCCGAAGCCGAGCGCGCCGAACACGGATTCGACGGCGTCCTTCTCGTTTTCACGATAGTATTTCTCAACCTTCTCGACGACTGCCTGGGTTTGCTGCGTGGTCGAGCCCGGCGGCGTGGTGACGATGGTCAACAGCACGCCCTGATCTTCCTGAGGCAGGAAGGAGCTCGGCAGACGGGTGAAGAGATAGGCGCAGCCGGCGCCGACGAGGAGGAAGACCAGCATGACGCGGATCGGCCGCTGCAGCAGATAGCCGATGGCGCTGATATAGCCGTTGGTCGAGCGCGTGAAGTTGCGGTTGAACCAGTCGCCGACGCGGTGTTTCCTGTGTTCGCCGACCGGCTTCAGCATTGTGGCGCAAAGTGCAGGCGTCAGCACCAGGGCGACGAGCGCCGACAGCAGCATGGCCGAGACGATGGTGATCGAGAACTGGCGATAGATGATGCCGGTCGAACCGCCGAAGAAGGCCATCGGAATGAAGACGGCAGTCAGCACGAGCGCGATGCCGACAATGGCGCCGGTGATCTCTCCCATCGATTTTTCCGTCGCCTCAAGTGGCGAGAGCTTCTCTTCGGTCATGATGCGTTCGACGTTTTCGACGACGACGATGGCGTCGTCGACAAGAAGGCCGATCGCCAGCACCATGGCGAACATCGTCAACGTATTGATCGAGTAGCCGGTGACCGCCAGCACTCCGAAGGTGCCGAGCAACACCACGGGCACCGCAATCGTCGGGATCAGCGTCGCCCGCAGGTTCTGCAGGAAGATGAGGAGGACGACGAAAACCAGCACGATCGCCTCGATCAGGGTATGGACGACCTTCTCGATCGACAGCTCGACGAAGGGCGTGGTGTCGTAGGGATAGGTGATCGCGACACCTGCCGGCAGGCCGCGACCGATGACCTCGAGCGCGGAGCGCACACGGGCGGCGGTATCGATGGCGTTGGCGCCGATCGCCAGGTTGACGGCAAAACCGGTCGACGGCTGGCCGTTATACCGTGAACCGCCGCCGTAGCTTTCCTGACCGATCTCGATGCGCGAGACATCGCTCAGGCGCACGGTCGCGCCGTCCTTTTCGACCTTCAGGATGATGTGCTCGAAGTCGGCGACGGTGGTCAGCTGGCTTTGGGCGGTAATGGTGACGTTGATCTGCTGGCCGGGGGTCGCCGGCTGCGCGCCGAGCGAACCAACGGAGACCTGGGTGTTCTGCGCCTGGATGGCTGATGTGACGTCGCTCGGCGTCAACTGGTATTTCAAGAGCTTGAAGGGATCGAGCCAGACGCGCATGGCGTATCCCGAACCGAAGACGTTGATGCTGCCAACGCCTTCCAGGCGCTGGATCTGATCCTCGATGGAGGTCGACATGATGTTGCCGAGATCGACCGAGTTGCGCTTGCCGTCGGTCGAAACCAGCGAGCCGACGAGCAGGATGCTCGAGGTCGAGCGGGTGACGCTGATGCCGGCATCGATGACGTCGCTTGGAAGCTGCGACTGAACCAGCTGCAGCTTGTTCTGCACCTGCACCTGGGCGATATCGGGATCGGCGCTCGTCCCGAAGGTGAGCTGGATACTGGCCGAGCCCGTCGATGAGGTTGAGGTCATGTATGTGAGATCGTCGAGGCCGGTCATGCCATCCTCGATGATCGTCGTCACCGATTTTTCGACGGTCTCGGCGCTGGCGCCGCGATAGGTGGCGTTGATGCGAACCGTCGTCGGGGCGATGTCGGGATATTGCGAGATCGACAGCGTGAAGATCGCCAGCAGGCCGGCGAGCATGATGGTGATCGCAATGACCCAGGCGAAAATCGGACGTCGGATGAAAAACTTGGCCATCGGTTGTTCCTGTGCGGCTGAGACGGTGACGATGCGGGGCTTCAGCGATTATTTCGCTGCAGGCTTCTCAGCATCACCGGCCGCTGGCTGCTCGGCAGCCACGACCACGCCATTGTCGTTGATCTTCATCGGGACCGGTTTCACCGGCATGCCTGATGTGATCGATTGCAGGCCGCTGACGATCAGCTGATCGCCGTCCTTGATGCCTTCGGTCACGAGCCAGGAATTGTTGGAGGGCGAACTGTTCTCGAAGGCACGGGTTTCGACCTTGCCTTCGGCGGAAATGAACTGTGCCGTCAGCCGGCCGTTGGCATCACGGCTCGTCGCCAGCTGCGGCAATGCATAACCGGCCTCGGCGCCAAGCTCGACGGTTGCCCGGACATACATGCCGGGCAGGACGATGCGATCGGGATTGGGAAAGAGCACGCGGATGATGAAGGTGCCTGTGGTCTCGCTGACCACCTGCTTCGACATGTCGAGCTTGCCCTGCTGGTTATATTCCTTGCCGTCTTCGAGGATCAGGTGGAAGGCGACGTTGTCTGCACCCTTGATGTCGCCGGCGGTCATCGCGTCGCGCAGCTTCAAGAGGTTGGTGCTCGATTCCGTCAGCGAGATGTAGATCGGATCGAGCTGGCGGATCGTCGTCAGCGCCGTCGTCTGGTTGGCCGAGACGACGTTGCCGACATTATAGGCCGTCTGGTCGATGACGCCGTCGAAGGGGGCGATGATCTTGGTATGGTCGAGGTCGATCTGCGCGGCGGAAAGTGCGGCCTTCGCCGACTCGACTTCGGCCTTGGCCTGGAGCAGCGTCGTCTTGGCCGTTTCGAATTCGATCTGGGTGGCGCCGCTGCCGACGAGGCGCTGATAGCGGTCGAGATTGCTTTCAGCGCTCGGCACGCTGGCTTGCGCCTTGGAGATTGCCGCCTTGGCCTGCTCGACGGCGGCGATATAGGGCGCATCCTCGATCTGGTAGAGAAGGTCGCCCTTCTTGATCTCGCCGCCTTCTTTAAAGGCGATCTCGCGGATGAGGCCGCTTACCTGCGGCCGGATATCGGCTGTCTGAAATGTCTCGGCGCGGCCAGGAAGGATCGTCGTGATCGGGAAACTGGCTTTTTTCAGGGTGATCACGCCGACGGGCGAGGCCTGCTGTGCTGCGCCCGCACCGGCATTGCCGGCGGGCTTGCCGGCATTGTCGCTGCAGGCGGCGAGCAATGCGCCGAACGCCAGGGCCGTGGAGAGGAGGAGGGCACGCCGTATCATTCTGAATTCCCTGTTCGGTGGCAATCGGCGTTCAATCCGCAGGCTCGGCCCGGCCGAGCGCAGGCTTATATAAGCGTCAGGATTGATCTGGCTTCAAATGCCATTATCCGAATTTAACAAAAGCTTTATGAAGTGACGTAAGTCAGCAATCGTCACTTAGCAAGCGTTATTTTGCAGTGCGGCATCGACAAAGCCGACGATATCCTCGGCGCGGTGCACGAGGGTTTCCTTGTCGTCGCGGGCGATGAGGATGGGGTGCAATACGCAGGCCAGGAGGTCTGCGACGGTGTGTGCGGCGCGCTCGGGATCGCAGCAATGATAACGCCCCTCCGCGATACCCTCGCGGATGATCTCGCCGAGCTTCAACTCGATTCGGGCGCGATAACGGTTGCCGGCCTCGAGTTTGGCCTCGATCGTCGAAAGCACCATTTCGAAGATGTAAGGATTTTTCTGAATGTCCTGCAGATGACCTTCCAGCAGGCGCAGGACGAAGCGGAGCAATTGCTCCTTCGGTGGCAGATTCTGGTCGAAGGCTGCGAAACGCTCGGTGGCATTGTCGAGATGGCGTCCGGCGATCGCATCGACCAGCGCGACCTTGGAACGGAAATGCTTGAAGACATTGGCGGGTGACATGTGCAATGCACTGGCGATATCGGCGATTGACACCGCGAGGTAACCGCGCTCACGAAACAGCACCTCTGCCATGGAGAGGATGTCCTCCCGCGTTTCCTCGGCTTTGCGTCTCGGCCTTCTCGTCATCTGTCCCCCGCCCGGCCGAGCCCGATGCCCCTTTTTTCTGATGCTAGCGCGATTGGAGGGAGGCTGCCAAGCCAATGCTCGGCCTGGCAGCTTTCATGTATCGCCATGTCAAGGGAAATAGGGAGCGAGGCTGCCTCGCACGCGGGCAAGCGGCGTCTCGCCGCTATTGTCGGGAACAAAGCGCTCGCCGGTAATCGCCTCGTAAGCCTTGATATAGACGGCCGAGGTCTGCTCGATCAGTTCGACAGGAATTTCAGGGATCTCGTCCTTATAGGGATCACAGCGCTCGGCAACCCAGGCGCGGACGAAATCCTTGTCGAAACTTTCCGGACGTTTTCCGGCGGCAAAACTTGCCGGGTAGCTTTCGGCAAGCCAGTAACGGCTACTATCGGGGGTGTGGATCTCGTCAGCGAGAATGATGTTGCCGTCGCCATCGGTGCCGAATTCATATTTGGTGTCGACGAGGATCAGACCGCGCTTGGCCGCCATTTCCTGGCCGCGCGCAAAAAGGGCGAGCGCATATCCCGACAGAGTGTCCCACTGCTCCTTGGTCAAAAGGCCGCGGCTGACGATTTCGGCAGGCGTCAGCGGCTCGTCATGGCCGCCGTCGAATTCCTTGCTGGTCGGCGTGATGACGGGCTCGGGCAGGATCTGGTTGTCGCGCATGCCGTCGGGCAGACGCATGCCGTACATCTCGCGCTCACCCTTTCTATAAAGCGTCAGGATCGAGGTACCGGTGGTGCCGGCGAGATAACCGCGCACGACGATCTCGACCGGCAGGATGTCGAGCCGCTTGCCGATGACGACATTCGCATCCGGATAGTCGAGAACGTGGTTGGGGCAGATGTCCTTCGTCGCCTCGAACCAAAAGCGCGCTGTCTGCGTCAGGACCTGGCCCTTATAGGGGATGCAGGTAAGGATGCGGTCGAAAGCGCTCAGCCGGTCGGTGCTGATTATGATACGGCGTCCGTCCGGAAGATCGTAATTCTCGCGCACCTTGCCGCGATAATAGTTCGGCAATTCGGGGAAATGGGCTTCGGAGAGAATTCGCACGGCGCTCGACTATCCTTGATTATTGGGTGAAGACTTCCTGCTCTAGTTTTATTGCTGGGGAAGTCAAGCAGAGGCTGGACAGAGGCGCCCTCAAGCAAAGAAGAACAATCCTCATGTCCCGCGTCTGGCCGATGGTGCCTGCCAGCGGCCTGCTTTGTTCCGCTCCAGAATAGGCGTTGCGAAGACGCCGACGGTGCGCGTGGTCCATTGCGGCCCAGCGGCCGCGAGGCTTTCGCGCCAGCGCTCCGATTGCAGCATGGCGGCGGCGATGACGGCGGGTTCGATGCCGCAGCCTGTCAGCAGGTTGAGGCCCGCGACGATCGAGGTGCCGCTGGAAATCACATCGTCGATCAGCGCGACGCGCCGTCCCTTGAGCAGCGGCAGCATGCGCGGATCGATATAGAGGCGTTTCTGCTGCATCGGCGTGGTGATCGACGACAGGGCAACGGAGAGCTCGTCGCGATACCAGAATTTGCGTGAGGTTCCGAGCGGGACGTAGCGGCTGTGGCCGAGCTTTTGCGCCACGGCGGCGGCCAGCGTCAGGCCGAGGGTCGGCAGACCGGCGACGATATCGATGCGCATCGGCCTGATCTTTTCGGCGAGGCTTTCGGCGAGCGCATCGAGAACGGCGAAGCTCGCCTGGTTGACGATCAGCGAAGCGAGAGCGTGATCGCCATCCGCCAGCGCGCGGATCGGCAGGCGAAGCTGGCGGCCGTCTTCGAGAACGGCGACATAGAAGGAGGTGAACTCGCCATCATCGGCAAAGGTGCCCGACGGGTGAATCTCCTGCCAGAAATCGTGCGGCGCCATCTCCGTCATTTCAGTCAATTGCGTCTCGCCTTTTCCATCCCGGCCTTCCGGCGCAATGCCTGCAATTCCGTCTCTGTCAGGGCACGCACCGCGCCTTTCGGCAGTTCGCCGAGTGCGAGCCCGCCGATTGCAACGCGCACGAGGCGCAGGCATTCGCTTCCGAGCGCTTCCAGCATGCGGCGGATCTGGCGGTTGCGGCCCTCGTCCAGCTCAACCTCGATCCATGAGTTCCTGTCGCCCTGGCGCAGGCGCCGTGCGGCGGTTGCCGTCAGCAGCTCGCCGTCGTGGCGGATGCCCGATGTCATCGCGGCAATGCCCTCGTCGTCCATGATGCCGTCGATCTGGACATGATAGGTCTTCGTCACATGCGTGACCGGATCGAGCAGGATCTGAGCGAATTCGGTGTCGTTGGTGAAAAGCAGCAGGCCCTCGCTCGCCTTGTCGAGCCGGCCGACCGGAGAGAGATGCGGGATGTCGAAATCCCTGAGGCAATCATAGACCGTTGGCCTGCCTTCGGGATCGTGGCGGGTGGTGACGAGACCGCGGGGCTTGTTGAGCATCAGATAGATTTTCGCTTCGGCAGCGATGACCAGGCCGTCGATGCTGATCCTGGCAGTGCTAAGATCGACCCATGCCGAGGTCTCGCTGACCGTGCGGCCGTCGACGGCAACGCGGTTTTCGGCAATCAGCCGTTCGGCCTGGGTGCGGGAGCAATAACCGAGCTTGGAAAGGGCACGGGGAAGGGTAACCCGCTTAGCCGCGGCGTTATCGGCGGGCTTTGTCCGCTCGCGCGTCTTATGCGGTGGGCGCCGCTCCCTCATCTGCCGTCCTTGTCCTGCTTTTGATGCCGTTTCTTGGCATGAACGGCACAAGGATGCCAGCAATCGGAACAAAAAAACGAGGGGAATAAAAGACGCCGCAAAACAATTTCGGCGCTTTGGGATAAAGCGCCGTCAGGGCTTTGACAGGGTAACGCTGCCTCAGTGGCAGGCCATGAAGCCCGCCAGTTCTTGGCGGCTGACGACAATACCGGCGGCGGCCTTGACCGGGTCCGGATGTGTATAAGAAAGGCTTGGCATTTCCGGCAGGTCGAGTGCCTGGCGCATATTCATGATGCCGACCGCGTGACGGCCATTGGCGCCGTCGACGCTGACTTCGATGATGCAGTTGGCCCTCTTGTTTTCCATGATGATCCTCCC